>JBOIDC010000001.1:0-204618 GCA_050740315.1 Gammaproteobacteria bacterium
GACTCGAAGCTCGATGAGTATCGCGAGGTTCGTGCGGCCTTAGAGAAAAGGTTCAAGGAACTGGTTGAGGGAGGAGACGAGCCTGGCGTTGTGGCCGACACCGTGCTGAATGTTGCCAGCGCGGCTCACCCGAAACTCCGATACGCAGCCGGTGGGCGCGCGAGCCGCCTGCAATTGCTTCGCAGATTTGCACCCGCTGGCATTGTGGACGCTGGCATTCGAAAGAACTTGCAGCTCGACCCGCTGACGGCGTCGCTGCCTCGCATCCCGGTCTTGGCTAAATAGTCGACCCAGGAGACGCCGATGACTCCCAGCTCTCATAGGCCGGATGTTCGCAGGGAAAGTCAGGGGCCGCACAGTCGTCGACGTCAACGCGTGACTGCGGTTGCGACCGTTCTGCCCGGGGTCACCAATGGCCGAACTCAATGGGCAGTACCTCAAGGCAGCTTGGTGCGGGCCCAAAATCCGCCCGCAGTTGCTACACCCAAACGGCAATAGCCCTCCCAACCCTGGAGACCATCGCAATGCGTACTCTGAAACAAGCAGGCGTCCTCGGACTCACCTTGGCCGCAGCACTCATCTCATCGACGGCCTGGGCGGCCGATGCCGCGCCCGTGGGGCTTTGGAAAAACATCGACGACGTCAGCGGCAAGCCGAGGGCGCTGATCCGTATCACCGAATCGAATGGCACCCTGCAGGGCAAGATCGTAAAAGTGTTCCGCGCCCCGAACGAAGACCAGAACCCGAAGTGCGAAAAATGCGAAGGTGCGCTCAAGAATGCGCCGGTGATCGGCTTGGTCATCATAACCGGCCTGAAAAAGGAAGGCGACGAATACGTCGACGGCCAAATCCTCGACCCGGACAACGGCAAGGTCTATCGCTGCAAAGTCCACCTGACCGACGGCGGCAAGAAGCTCAGCGTGCGCGGCTACATCGGCGTGCCGATGCTGGGCCGTTCGCAGGCCTGGGTACGCCAGGAATAAAAGCCGCGCACGGCAGGAAGCCAGCTGAACCGCCCTTTCACCCCGGAATAGATATGCGACTTCCAGTCTCCAGAAGATACCAGCACGTCTTGTTTGCGGGCGTCATGTCCTTCGTCACGACACTAATCGTATCGGGCGTCATTACTGCATCGCAGGCGGGCATGGATACTCAATATGTCGATCGTTGGATGAAAGGGTTTTTCGTGGCCTGGCCTATCGTTTTTATCGTGATCTTGGTAATTGCTCCTCTTGTATCGAAATTCGTCGAAGCGATCGTTGAAGAGACCTAGAAAGCGGAAGCCACTCGTCCTACCCTTCGTTATAGTAGTGGCGACCGCGGAAGGAGAACCCATGACACACGAAGCCAGGGGCCACCTCGAGGTGGAGGACCGCGGAGCCGTCTTGATCGTCAGGGTCGACGGCGGCCCTCACGGCGTGTTCGGCCTCGAAATCGCCAACCAGCTGGAGAAGTTGGTGGACAGGGTCGACCGCGACCCCAACGTCCATGCCGTCGTCTTCACCGGGGCGCATCCCGAGCGGTTCGTCAGCCATGCCGACGTCCGCTGGCTGCAAGAAGAGAGCGCCGCGGCCCCCCCACTCGGCCGACGCAGCGCCTCCGCCGTGGCACGCGTGGCCAGGAGCGCGGACCGAGCCCGGGCCCTGGAGCCCGCGGTGCGCCGGACCCCGCTGTGGCCAGCCATCCAGCTCGACCGCCTGCACGCGACGTTCCTGCGGATGAACAGCAGCGGCGTCATCTTCATCGCCGCCCTCAACGGTTCGGCTCTCGGCCTCGGCGCGGAATTCGCCTGGGCATGCGATCTGCGTGTCATGGCCGACGGGGACTTCTTCATCGGCCAGCCGGAAATCCTCCTCGGCATCAATCCAGGCGGCGGCGGCACCCAGCGACTGACCCGCCTGATCGGCACCCACCGATCCTTGGTCGCCATCCTCGAAGGCAAGCCGTTCACCCCCGCGCAGGCTCTGGCCAACGGGGCCGTCGACGAGGTCGTTCCGCAGGACAAGGTAGTCGGCAGGGCGACCGAGCTCGCCGAGCACTTCGGCTCCCGGCCCAAGGGCGCAGTCGAGGCGGTCAAGCGGTCGGTGTACTTCGGCGGCTCGATGTCGCTGGCGGAAGGCTTGCACGTCGAGCGCACTGAGTTCCTCGTGACAGGTCAGTCCAAGGACGGTCAGCAGCTGATGCTTGACTACCTGGCGACCACCGAGGCCACCGGCGAGCTGCCCCTGTACAACCCGGACACCTACAAGCGAGCGCTGGAAGCGGGCCACGTGCCCGGGCGCCGCACGAAGAACGGACGGTGAGCCGGCGATGAGCACCTCGCAGCCCTTCACCCGCCACGACGTCTCCTTCGCCTCCGGCGACAGCACCTGTGCCGCGTGGCTCTACCTGCCCACGGGCGTCACCTCCCCGCCGGTGGTCATCCTCGGGCACGGCCTCGGCGCCACCCGCGAGATGCGCTTGGATGCCTTCGCCGAGCGTTTCGCCCAGGCCGGCATCGCCGCCTTGGCCTTCACCTACCGACACTTCGGCGACAGCGGCGGCCAACCCCGCCAACTGCTGTCGATCAAGCGGCAGCTCGCCGACTGGGATGCCGCCATCGCCTACGTGAAGACTCGTCCGGACGTCGACGGCGCACGGATTGCGGTCTGGGGCAGCTCCTTCGGCGGGGGCCACGCCATCACCGTGGCCTCACGCCATCCGGAACTGCGCGCGGCCGTGGCCCAGTGCCCGTTCACCGACGGGCTCGCCTCCGCGCTCGCACTGGGCCCGGCCGCCTCACTCAAGCTGATGCCCGTGGTCGCCCGGGACCTGGCGGCCAAGGCCCGCGGCCGCGAACCGGTGATGATTCCACTTGCCGCACCCCCCGGTCAGCTGGCCCTGATGAACGCCCCGGACGCCCTGCCCGGCTACCAGGCGCTGATTCCCGCGGGCACCACGTTCCGCAACGAGGCAGCGGCGCGGGTCGTTCCGACCATCGCCGCCTACCGGCCCGGGCGTGCGGCGAAGAAAATCGCCTTCCCCATCCTGTTCTGCGTCAGCAACACCGACACCGTCACGCCTCCGGCCCAGACCCTGCGATACGCGCGTACCGCGCCCCGGGGGGAGATCAAGACCTACGACGCCGGCCACTTCGAGTTCTACCTTGGCGAGGCCTTCGAGGCCTTGGTCCGCGACCAGATCGAGTTCTTTACCCGCCACCTCGCCCCGGCACCCGCCCCGTCCACTCCTCGACCGGATCGCGCCACTCCAGGTAGGTACGCTCGCCATGAATTTTGCTTCTCTACCCGAGCGCAGCGCGCGATCTCGACCCGCATGGGTCCGCGGTCTCGGGCGGGTCTCAGTCGCTCACCAACGCTCAGCCGTTGAACCGTGTCCGAGCGGCATCTCGTCGCAGCGATGGACGCCGCGGGTTCAGTGTGGCGAAGAAGAACAATATGGCCGATGCGGCAAACCGCGCCTTCTTCTGCGTGACAGTTAGGCCAACGCCCGTGAGACAACACCAGTCAGCGCATGTGGGCGAACTCAATGGGCAGTACCTCAAGGTCGCCAAGTTTCATGGACCGAGGACTGGCATCAGCGCGCCGACGAAAGAACCGCCAAGCTTGGAGGCCATTGCTTGAAACTGAATCGCCGTCAATTCATTGTGACCGCAGGCGTAGCTGCTTTTGCTTCGTCACGTCCAAAAGAAGCTTTTTCCCAGACGAACTCATCGACATCAGACGCGGAGCGCAAGATGACGCAAACCAGCACGATCAGCCTAGAGCGGCCGACACCCAGGATCTGCAAGATCACATTCTCGAACCCGCCTGTGAATTTGATCGTCCCTGAGACCGTCTCTCGACTACATGAAGTCGTTAAGGAGCTGAGCGAGGACGGGCAAGTTCAAGTTGTCATCTTCACCAGCAGCGTCTCTGACTACTTCTTCAACCACTTCAATCTTGCCGAAGCCAGCAAGTTTCCGATGCTGCCCGGAGCGATGCCGGTTTGGGTCGATCTCGTCCTGCGGCTGTCTAAAGCTCCGTTCATCAGCATTGCACTCATCCGTGGACGGACAAGGGGCGGCGGGAACGAATTGACCCTGGCGTGCGATCTGCGTTACGCCAGCCGGGAGCATGCACTGTTCGGTCAACCTGAGGTCGGTGCCGGCATTCTTCCAGGAGGTGGAGGGAGTGAACGCCTGCCTCGACTGATCGGGCGAGATCGAGCGCTTGAAGCCATCCTGAGCAGCGATGACTATGACGCCGACCTGGCAGAGCGCTACGGCTGGGTAACACGAGCCATCGCCGATGCTGAACTGGACCGCTTTGTGGATAGCGTGGCATCGCGCCTTGCGTCATTCGACAAGCGGGCACTGGCGGCTGCCAAGGCCCAAGTCAACAGGGCGACACTGCCGCCAGATGCCGATCTCAGGGCGGCCTATGCGGAGTACGTTAACTCGCTGACGTGGCGGGGGTTCGCGGCGCGCAGGCCACGATTTGCGAAGATCATTGCTGAAAAGGGTCTCGAGGAGGTGGAGCGCCGTCTGGGCTATTACATCGGCATCGCAAACCAGCAGCCCTAGCTTTCGCCCAGCATCACAAAGGTCCCACGACCTCACTCAGCAATTCTTTTCGCGAAAAACGTGGAAGGAAAACATCATGAAGGCTTTCATCGTCGATCGTTATGGAAGCAACGATGGCGTACGGTTTGGCGAAATGCCAGACCCGGAGCCGCGGGACGATGACGTATTGGTCCAGATCCACACTGCTAGCGTCAACCCTCTTGATCTCAAAATCAGGGACGGCAAGCTCAAACTCATTTTGCCTTATCGCTTACCGCTCATTTTGGGCAATGATCTGGCTGGGGTCGTAGTCCGAGTCGGATCTCGAGTGCGGCGATTCAAGCCAGGCGACGAGGTCTATGCGCGGCCAGATCAAGATCGAATCGGTGCTTTCGCGGAATTCGTTTCGATGAATGAAGATGCCGTGGCGATTAAGCCAAAAGAACTCACCATGGAAGAAGCGGCTTCCATCCCTCTGGTCGGCTTGACCGCTTGGCAAGCGCTGATCGAAAGAGCGAACCTGAAGGCCGGGCAAAAAGTTCTCATCCACGCGGGCTCCGGTGGTGTAGGAACATTTGCAATTCAGCTGGCCAAGCATGTTGGTGCGATCGTAGCGACGACAACGAGCACGGCGAACCTCGATTGGGTCAAGCGCCTCGGTGCAGATATTGTCGTCGATTACAGGAAAGACGATTTCGAAACAATCCTGCGTGATTACGATGTGGTTTTGGATACTCTGGGCGGAGAGACGCTCGAAAAGTCTCTACGCGTGCTAAAGCCTGGAGGAAAGCTCATCTCGATTTCCGGTCCACCTGATCCCGATTTTGCGAAAGACATTGGATCGACTTGGATCTTGAGACTGGTAATGCGCCTTTTGAGCTATCGAATCAGGAAAAAAGCAAAACGCCATCACGTAAGCTATTCATTCCTTTTCATGAGAGCAAGCGGAGACCAATTGCGCGAGATTGGTTCTCTCATCGATTCTGGGATCATACGCCCAGTGGTGGATCGGGTCTTTCCATTCGAATCGACCAAAGAGGCTTTGGCTTACGTCGAAAAAGGACGTGCAAAAGGCAAGGTCATCGTCAAGGTGAGATAAAAATGGCCTTGCTCTGATGGGGCGAGCGGGAAGACGCTGCGCTGGATTGATGTCGCCGCGCATGCAGGAACGGCCTTCGACGGCCAGCACCTGTTTCAGATTGCCGAGAATCGCGTCCAGAAGATCGATCCGAAGACCGGCCGTGTGCTCGCGACGATCCCGGCGCCCGGCGGCGGCGGTGACTCGGGGCTCGCGTGGGCCGAAGGGACGCTCTGGGTGGGACAGTATCGGGACCGGAAGATCCATCAGGTCGATCCCCAAACAGGGACGATTCTTCGCACCATCGAGTCCAACCGCTTCGTCACCGGGGTCACCTGGATTGACGGCGAGCTCTGGCACGGTACCTGGGAAGGTGACGAGAGCGAGTTAAGGCGAATCGATCCTCGAACGGGAGAGGCCTTGGAAAGTCTCGAGATGCCGCCCGGAGTAGGCGTATCGGGGCTCGAGTCCGATGGCGGCGATCAGTTCTTCTGCGGAGGTGGACCCAGCGGCAAGGTGAGAACGGTCCGCCGACCCAAGTGAGACTCCGCGAGGGGCAGCGACTCCGGGATCCCCGTCGACTCCACGAGCAAGTAATTGAAGCGGAACACGTGATATGGCCAGCCGCGCAAGGTAATCGCCAGAGACAACCGTATGATCCGAACGAAATCCGTATGGACTCCGATCGATCGCAACCGCGACGGCCTTCGTATTCTGGTCACCCGCTTTCGTGGTCGCGGTTTGCGCGCAACGCGTTATAACGTCTGGATGCCATCCCTGGGCCCAAGCGAGCAGTTGCTAAAACGGATGCAAAACGACGAAATCACATGGGCGGCGTTTGCGCGCGAATATCGCAATGAGCTGTTCATGGATGGGCCGATTGACGCGCTCAGTGATACCATCAAGAATCACGGTCAGAAGTTCTCGCTGCGGCTCATCAAACATCTTGCGCGGTCCGGCAACGTGAGCTTGCTGTGCCATTGCGATGAGGAAGAGGAATATTGTCACCGCCATTTACTCAAGGCGCTTTTGCTGAGTACGCGGGTGTAGCAATGAGTCTTCAGCCGACCGACGAGAGCGAACCCGACATTAACCTACATCCGTACCCGGCGCGGTGACTTGAGCATTAGCGTGTTAATCAGTTACTTTGGTCGCTTCGCCTTGCGGCCGAACCGGCACCCAGGTCCGTATCGCGCCCAATAAATCTCCGGGCGCATCAAGCGATAGAAAGTGGCCCGCTCGTTTGACGACCCGCAGTTTCGCGCCCGGAATCGCGGCGGCGTTTGCAGACCGCTCATCGTCGCTGGACCAGTCGTACTCACCGTAGACCAAAAGCGTCGGCCGGTCGATATTCGGGTATTCCACCCTGGCCTCATCCCAGCTTGCCCAGTGCCGCACCAGCGACATGAAGGCTTTGTAATGACCACGCCGATTGCCGGCGCGATACATCTCCCGAGCCAGCGCCGGCGGCAGGGTGTCCTTGCGGAACAGACCGCCTTTGAACACCTGTTTGACGATTGGATACAGACGCAGCCGATTTACGGTCGCGCCGAGCACCGGCACGTTGTTCACGCCGAACAGGACATTGGCCAACGCGGAGCTTCGCCGAATGCCCCGCCCGCGGTCGTAGTCGTATGGGTTGATGGCGATAACGCGCTGGACGCGCGGATTGTGCCGCGCCGCGAGCAGCAGCGCAATGCTCCCGCCGATCGATTCGCCCACAAGCGTCGCGTCCCGGATGTCCAGGCAGTCCAGCGCATGCGCCACTGTCGTCACGAAGTATTCGGCTGAATACGTGGTGTCGGGAATGTCCGAATAACCGTGGCCGGGATAGTCCAGCGCGTACACGCGAAATCGTGCTGAGAGTACGGACAGCACTTTCTGAAACATGTCCAGCTGCGTACGCAGTGTGTGCAGAAAGACCAGCACCGGACCGCTGCCCGCGACGACATACCGCAATCGCACGCCCTTCACCTCAACGTAATCAATGGGGATCGACGGCGCCCAGCTGAGACTCAACGGTGGTTTAGGTCGCGGGCGCAGCGCTTCCACCAGAAAGGAGATCGCGACCGTTACGGCCAGCGTCGCGAACAACGCCAGTATCCAGATCACGATGCCTCCTGGTGCGAGTACGACGCTGCCTTAGCGCTCAGTGACGTGAGTTTACGCTATCCAGAATCCAAGAACTCGCCGGAAGCGAGCGCGAAGTCAAGAATCTTTGCCGACCTCCGAAACGCCTGTCTTGCGCTAGATTTTCTTTACCCGGCACATTGATTCGATTGCCAGGCGCCCATTGATCTCTTGATTGCCGGTCTGGTCGCGCGCTTGATGCCTCCCATGCTAGGCTTCGTGCTCTTTTTTTGATCAAAGGGAAGCACTAATGAGCGAAAGAATCGTATTTAGATCCGGCGAGTCACTGGTTGGCGGCGGGCCGCCGGGCACCGCGGCGGAGCCTGAAGTCGTGATTGGCGAACTGGACGGGCCGGTGGGCACGGCGCTCGCCACGCTCACGGGCGATCAGGTGAAAGGGCACAGCCGCGTATTCGCCATCCTTAACACGGACATCCAGGTACGTCCCGTCACATTGTGCGTGAGCAAGGTGACGGTGACCAGCAGCAAGTACACCAGCATTCTCATGGGCACGGTGCAGGCGGCTATCGCCAACGGCGTGCTGGACGCGGTGCGCGCGGGCGACATCCCCAAGGACAAGGTCAACGACCTCGGCATCATCTGCTCGGTATGGCTGAATCCGTCCGTGGTGGATGATAAAAACCTGGATCACAAAGTGTTGTTCGACATCCACCGCAAGGCCATGGCGCAGGCGATCCGCAAGGCGATGCGCCATGAACCGAGCATCGACTGGCTGCTGGAGAACCAGGGCAAGATCACCCACAAGTATTACCAGATGGGCCTCGACGGAAAAATCTGAATCCGCACCGCCGGGCCGGCAACTTGAGGTTGCCGGCCCGTCTTTCCCGACCCGACGTCGCCGTCTATCAGTTCACAGTTGGCCGGACTGCGCTCCCGCCGAGCGTGCGCGTTCGGCTGCCCGCTATACTCTTTATGTAGCGGTCGAAGAGGTGTCAGGCGCCTGTCCTAAAGGCACTTCGAAGTCAAAGACGCTTTGTGCCAGCTAATTCGCAAACAGCCGGGTCTTTTGCCATAGCCCGGCGCCGAGCGGCCACTGGATGGAGAGTAGCCATGACCCCGATCACGCCTGAAATGAAATCTCTCAAAGTTCAGCTCAAGGCCGCATGGATGGCTGGCGACTACGGTCTTGTCGCAAACATCTCGAACCCGGTGCGGAAGAATTTATCGCTCGCCTTGCGCTGAAGGCCGGGGTTCGCGTGCTCGACGTGGCTTGCGGCAATGGCAATGTGGCGATCCTGGCGGCACGCGCCGGCGCGATCGTAACCGGCGTTGACATCGCCACGAATCTGTTGGAGCAGGCGCGGGCACGCGCCGAGTCCGAAGGGTTGACGATTCAGTTCGACGAGGGCGACGCCGAGCAACTGCCATATGACGATGCGGTCTTCGATGTAATCATGAGCATGTTCGGCGCGATGTTCGCGCCGCGCCCCGATCTGGCCGCCGCGGAAATGGCGCGCGTCTGCCGACCCGGCGGACGGATTGCCATGGCGAACTGGACTGCCGCCGGATTTGCCGGACAGATGTTCAAGACTGTCGGCCAGCATGTTCCCCCGCCGCCCGGCATACCACCGCCTGTTCAGTGGGGAGATGAGGCCATTGTTCGCGAGCGGTTGCATGTCGGGATCGCGGATTTGCACATGACAAGACGCATGTGTCCGCTCAAATACCCGTTCCCGCCGTCCGGGGTGGTGGCGTTTTATCGCGCATACTTCGGTCCGGTGCGGCATGCATTCCTGGCGCTTGACGCGGACGCACAGGCCGCGCTGCAGTTGGATCTGGAGCGGTTGTGGTCAGCGCATAGCCGCGCAGGGGACAACTCGACCCATGTCGAGTCGGAATATCTTGAAGTTATTGCCACACGAGGTTAACCGTCAGCGCCCGTAGCACCCTTGTTTGCCCCAGGCCGGCGTATCAGTAAACTGGTAACAGCGGTCTGCGGGTCAGACTCCAACGTCAGGTGAAAAACTTCGCGTGGAACAATCGCTTCACTTCATTTCCGTGCTGAGCAGCTTGCTGTTCACGGGCGCGGCCATTTACATCAATCTGGTCGAGCATCCCGCGCGGATGTCTTGCGGTACCGAAGTCGCCGCACGCGTATTCGCCCCAAGCTATCGCAGGGCCGTGCCGATGCAGGTGTCTCTGGCGCTGATAGCAACGGTTGCCGGCATTCTGTCGTGGCTGATCGGCGGTCATGTGCTGTGGCTCGTTGGCGCCCTGCTGATATTCTCGGTCATCCCGTTTACGCTGCTGGTCGTCATGCCCACCAACAAGCTGTTGCTCGCTACGGAAGTGGACAAGGCATCGTCCATGACGAGGTCTCTCCTGGAGCGCTGGGGCCGGCTTCACGGCGCGCGCAGCATCGCGGGTCTTGTCGCATCATGTCTGTTCCTGGCGCTGGCCCTTGCGGCATAGAATGAAATCCAGAAAACTGCTGCTAGGCATCGCCGTTGCCATTGCGACCAGCGTGGCGTTTATCCAGAGCGGCGTTTTGCCGCTGTACGAAGCGACCGCGACCGGCAGTCACAGCGATCAGGCGCTGGCCGACGCCTTTGAAAACCGCAGCGGTAATCTGCAGATCGAGGGGCAGGGGATCGTAACGAGAATTCTCTCCGATGACCGCGATGGCAGCCGGCATCAGCGCTTCATCATCGAGCTGGACTCGGGGCAAACCCTGCTGGTAGCGCACAACATCGACGTCGCGCCCAGAATCGAATCGCTGCGCGAGGGCGACGAAGTCGCGTTCTATGGAGAATACGAATGGACTTCGCAGGGCGGCGTGATCCACTGGACGCACCGCGACCCGGACGGGCATCACCCGGACGGCTGGATCAGGCACCGCGGCGAGACTTATCAATGAGCATCCAAACTTCATACCCGTGATCATCGCCTGGCTGCTCGCCTTTGTACACCTGCTTGCGCTGGGGATCGGCCTGGGCGCGGTCTGGACGCGCGCCCGTGTCCTCTCCGGCGCGCTCGACCGTGATCGGCTCGAGCAAGTTTTCATGGCGGATACGCTGTGGGGCGTCGCGGCCGCACTGTGGATTGCGACCGGCCTCGTACGCGCCTTCGGTGGAATCGAGAAAGGCGCCGCATATTATCTGCACAGCAGCGCCTTCCACGCGAAGATGGCGTTGCTGGCGGCGGTGCTGATTCTGGAAGTATGGCCGATGGTCACGCTCATCGGCTGGCGCATCCGGCACAAGCGCGCAGAGCCCATAGACTTCGGAAAATCTCGAGCGCTGGCGCGCGTCAGTTACGCACAGGCCGCCCTGGTCGTGCTGATGGTGTTGGCCGCGACCGCGATGGCGCGCGGTATCGGCGCGTAACGCCGGTCAAAAAAGCCAGCTCGCGTACACGCGTGCCGTCAGCGGTTCCACCGGATGGAAATGGATGTCTTCGACACCCGCGGCCGGCTCGCCCGGCAGCCGCGATGCGTAGAAATAACTGATGTCGTCGTCTTGCGAATCCAGCACGTTCAGCACATCGAGCTCCACTGCGAACCGATCCGTGAACCGATAACCCGCCTTGATGTTCACCAGGCTAGTGGAGTCCGATTCCACGCTGCCGTCCTCGATCAATGGCCGCGGGCCGAAATGGCGCAGTCTTAGCGCCCCGAACACGCCATTCGGAAAATTGATCGCTGCACCGGCGGTGAGCACGCGATCGATGGCGCCGGGAATCTCGTCATCGTCGGGGCTGTCGTCGCTGAACTGCGCTTCGGTGAAGGCCAGGTCCAGGTCCAGCGTCAGCCACTCGGTGACGCGATAGAAGTTTGCCCATTCCACCCCATAACGTTCGCTGGGCCGGCTCGCCTCGGTGGCGCCCGCGTCGCCGACGAACAGCAGTACCGAGTCCAGTTCCAGATACCACAGCGACAACGTCGAATTCAGATTCTCGATCGCCGTGGTGCGCGCCCCCACCTCCGCGCCTTTCGATCGCACCAGCGGATCGACCGGATCGACGGCCAGCCCGGAGGCCGGATCGACTTGTATCGTCGTGCCGCGCGCATCGTTGCTGTGATAACCGTAGCCCAGATTCAGGTAATACTCGGTGTCGGACCAGGGCCCCAGGATGAAGTTCAACTTGGGGCTGGCGATGGCGTCGGTCCCGTCGCCGGAATTGGCGTCCAGACTGCTGTCAACGTCGAAGTGATACACATCACCGCGCAGGCCCGCGACCGTGCGGAATGCGTCGTTCCAGCGCGTCTCGGCATCGACGTACACACCGAGGCTGGTCTGCGTGACTTCGTCGTCGCGCACGGTGTCGAGGCGCTTTTGGTCGCCTGTCCGGAACAGGCCAACCTGGAAAATCTGATCGCGACGCAACTGTGTGCCGACCGTGACGACGTTATCGCGGCCGAACCAGTGGGCCAGCCATTCGCGCGAGGCGTTGGCGCCGGCGACGGCGCGTTCGTCGGTCTGCTCGAACTGATCGCCGTTGACCGGATCGTCCAGAAAATACGTGAAATTGGAAAACAAATTCAGCCGGGAATAGCTGGCGTACACGTTCGCCTGCGTGAACTGGTCCTCGGCGCCCGTGTCCCACCAGTTCGCGTTCGGGTATAGCGTTCGCCCTCGCCGCCATCGGTGGAATCGATAGTGCCGAAGCGCGAGATTCGCGCACTGCCCACGGCGCGTCGGGGAATCTGATCGGTCGAATCCCACTCGCTGTAATAGGCGAGCGCGGATAGCGAGGCGCCCGACCGGTCGCTGCCGGTGCTGTGTTTGAGCAGCCCGTTGAACTTGCGTCCGTTCTCTGGGTTGTCCCACGGCCCGTCGTAATACTGCGCCTCCAGTCCGTACAGCAGGTCGCCCTCGCCGACCTTCGACGAATCCGCCACCACGCCGCGATAGAAGTTGTCCTGGCCGATGCCGAGTTTGGCGGTGCCGCGCGGCAGCCTGTCCATCAGGTTGATCTGCGCCGCCCCGGCGGACGAAAAATCGCCGACCTCCGGGTAATAAGGTCCCTTCTTGAACTCGACGACCTCGACCAGCTCCGGGATCAGGAAGTTCAGGTCCAGATAGCCCTGACCGTGAGCGTGCGTCGGCAGATTAACCGGCACGCCATCGACCGAGGCGGCGAAGTCGGCGCCGTGATCCAGATTGAAGCCGCGCAGGAAATACTGGTTCGCCTTGCCGGTGCCGCTGTGCTGGGTTGCTATCAGACCCGGGATGACCTCCAGCACCTCGCCGGGCCGTAACAAGGGCCGGTCCTTGAACTGCGCCTGACTGACCCGCCCCTGCGCGGCGGACTCCGCGATGCCGGTTAAGTCTTCGGCTCTGCCGAGCACGAAAATTTCCGGCAGCGCCATCGTGCCTGGCGCCCGGTTTTCCCGGTCTTCCTGCGCGGCCAGCAGCGCCGGCAGATGCGTGATCAACGCGGCGCCGATCAGGCACGGCGTGGCGCGCGCACGCAGCAGTCGGGCGGCACGGGCGGAACATAAACGCTTCACGGCAACCTCCTTTTCAGCCAGCATGGCGCATGTGGCTATCGTTGTTATGCTCGCGCTGACATCGCCGCAGAATTTTCGCGCATTATGTTTACGAGGCCATGACCAGGTCACACGTTAATGCAAGTGCAAGATGCCACGCGGTAAAGCTGATTTCGATATGGATCGACGGCCGAACCCGTGCGCATCCTTCCTGCGGAATCTCGGGCGCACTGGTGGACCGACGACCTGGCGAACGGCGATTGACGGCACCTGCTCAAGTCTGCGCGCGCCGGCAAGCGCGTCGTTGACAGTGGCGCCGACGAAGACGAGACTCGTCGTCATCGGGTTCTCCCAGAGCAGGCGCTGGGCTAATGAATAATGGAGAGGCTTCGGCGGATGTCGTTCGCGCTTAAACGCGCTCTGGACAGGCTGTCGTGGGCGCAGCTCGTCGCGATCGCTGTCGTCGCCACCGGCGCGATCGGCGTGGCCGACGGACTGACCGGTTTTGAAGTGTCTTTATCGATTCTTTACATCGGTCCGGTCGCGTTGGCGACCTGGTACGCAGGCAAGCGTGCTGGTGTCGGTGTCGCGGTGCTCGCGATCGTCGTGTGGCTCACTGCGGATTTTGGCGGCGGCCTGTCCTATGCCCATCCCCTGATACCCCTCTGGAACGCGGCGGTGCGCTTCGGCGTGTTGCTCATCACCGCCCAGCTGCTGGACGCGCTGCGCAATCATCTTGAAGTCGAGCAACGTCTGGCGCGCATGGATCACCTCACCGGCGTGTGCAACCGGCGCACGTTCATGGAGCGCCTGGAGTACGACTTAGCGCTCGCCGGCCGCGTAAACAAGCCGCTCACGGTGGCGTTCGTGGATCTGGATGATTTCAAGGCGATCAACGACACGTACGGGCACAGCCAGGGCGACCGGGCCCTGCAGTCCGTGGCGCAGATATTGAGCGGGTCGGTACGCCGCACGGACATGGTCGCGCGCCTGGGTGGCGATGAATTCGCGCTGCTGCTGCCCGACACCGACGCCGCCGGCGCCGAATTCACACTCGCCAAAGTGACCCAGGCTGTAGCGAACGCGCAGGCGCCGCTGCCCAGCTGCAGCGTGGGCGCGGTCACCTTTCTGAGTCCGCCAGCATCCGCCGACGACGCGATCAAGGCCGCCGACGCGCTGATGTACGACGTCAAAGCGCGCGGCAAAGGGCGCGTGGCGCTCGAGGTCTTCGATCCGCGCGATGTGCACGCGCCGCGCCACACGGCAGGACGTAAAGCGCCCTAGTCCCGCACCGGCCGCTTGGCGAGCTTGCGCTGCAAGGTGCGCAAATGCATGCGCAGGCTGCGCGCGGTCGCCGACACATTGCCGCCGTTGTCGGCGAGCACCTTCTGGATGTGTTCCCATTCCAGCCGTCTGAGCGACAGCGGGGCAGTATTCACGGGCACGGACGCATCGCCTTGGCCGCTATGCAGCGCCGCGACGACTTCGTCGGCGTCCGCCGGCTTGGGGAGATACTGTGTGGCGCCGAGCTTGATCGCCTGCACCGAGGTACTGATGCTGGCGTAGCCAGTGAGCACCAGGATCCGCATGCCGGCGTTCAGCGATTTCAGCTCGGCGATCAGCGACAGGCCAGACGATCCGGGCAGCTTGAGATCCAGCACCGCATAGTCGGGCGCGGTTTGACGCGCCGTGCGCGCGGCAGCAGTCACATCGTGCGCCACCGTAACCGCGAATCCACGATTTTCCAGCGCATTGGCCAGCACCCGGCACAGGGTCGGGTCGTCGTCCACCAGCAGCAGCGCCGGCGCGGATTCATTGCGATCCAGGCTCACCACGCTAACAGGCCAGGGCCGCAAGCGGCAGACTGACCTGCGTGAGCGCGCCGCCGCCGGCGCGATTGAACAGGCGAATTCTGCCGCCCAGACGTTCCACCGTCGCGTTGGCAAGCACCAGGCCCACGCCCAGACCCGCGCCCGGCGCCTTGGTGGTGATGAACGCGACGCCGGCGCGCGGTGCGACTTCAGGCGTGACGCCGGGACCGCGGTCGCGTATCTCGATGCACCATTCGGTATCGCTCCAGCGGCTTTTCACCTCCACCCCGTCGGGCGACGCATCCGCCGCGTTGTTGAACAGATTGGTGAGGGTCTGCGCCAGCATCTGGCCGGCCGCGATCATCGGCGCCGGGCGCTGACCTGCCCAGTCGGTATTGACCGGGACGGCCGGCCGCATGATGCGCCACTGCTCGAGCAGTTCGTTCAAAAAACCTTCCACAGAGATCGCTTTTGCGGCCTCGGCGCGCTCGTGCCCGGAAGCCTCCACCAGGCGCGTCAGGCTCTGCTTGCAGATATTCACCTGATCGCGCAGACACTCAAGCTCCGCCGTCACCTTGGGCAGATGCGCGCATTCGCGCTGTAATTCTTTGCTGATCACCGCCATGGTCGACAGCGGCGTGCCCAGCTCGTGCGCGGCGCCGGCGGCGAGCGTGCCGAGCGCGACGATGCGTTCACTGCGCAGGTGCTCCTCGCGGGCGGCGGCCAGCTGGCGATCGCGTTCGCGCAACTCCACGGCCATGCGCGTGATGAACACCACCACCAGCGCCGCGCTGAGCATGAAATTGAACCACATCCCCAGCAGGTGCAGATCGAAATCGCTGGCCGCGCCATGGTGTGTGGGCAGCGGTACGGCCCAGAACATGAGCCAGGTATACGCCGTAATGGTGAGTGTGGTCATCAGGCCCGTGTAGATCAGCGGCAAGGTGATCGCGACGATGATCAGCGGCAGCAGATACAGCGACACGAACGGATTGCTGGCGCCGCCGCTCAAGTACAGCAGCGCGGTCAGCGCGGCCACGTCGACCGTGAGCTGCAGAAAGATCTCGATGTCGGTGACGGGAAAAGCGCGCGTCAACCGCCAGCGCGCCAGAACATTGAACAGCGCCAATGCGCCGATCACCGAGGCTATCGCCGCCAGCGGCAGGCGCATCGCCAGACCGTAATGCACCCAGGCGACGGTCAGCGCCTGGCCCGCGATCGCGATATTTCTCAATACATAAAGCCGCCGCAGCGTCGTGTCCGGCGTGGCGCGCGCCGCAAGCAGGTGTTGAACAGGCGACATGGGGTCTCCGCGTAGGGTTTTTCCGGATCGCGTATTGTCTCCCGATCCGGCGCGTTTTCCATACAGCAATGCAGCATACGACAATTTGTCGTATCGCCCGCGATCGCTGCCATGGCGATAATGACGCGCACGGCGGCGCCAGCTCACCGCCGCGCACGGATCCTTCGTCAACTCGTCAAGTCGATTATGCGGAACAGGAATCACGGTGTGGCCATCGTCGCCGCAGTGTTTTGCGCAACGTTCACCACCACGCACGCTCAGCAGGGTTTTGACCTGATCGGCCAAGCGCGAGAAGGTCGGAGCATCGCACTGCCCGAGATCAGGGTCGAAGAGCGCGGACCGGCTGCGCTGACCTCGCGCCCGATCGACGAGGCCGAAGCCGAACTGAAGAGAGTGCCTGGCGGCACCACGCTGATCGACGCCGAGATCATCCGCACCAGGCCCACCGGCAATCTGGAGCAGGTGCTGGCGTTCGCGCCCGGCGTTTACGCGCAAAACCGCTTCGGCGGCGACGCGAATCGCCTGTCTATTCGCGGCTCTGGAATCTCGCAGGATTTCGCCATAAGGGGGGTGCGGCTGTTGCGCAACGGTCTGCCCATCACCGAGGCCGACGGCGATTTCCATTCGCAACTGGTCGAATCCTTGACGGCGCGCTACATCGAGGTCTATCGCGGTGCCAACGCGCTGCAATACGGCGCCTCCACCCTGGGTGGGGCGATCAATTTCGTCACGCATACCGGCTATACCGCGGCGCCGCTCACCACGCGCGTGGAGGCGGGCAGCCACGGCTATCTGCGACCGCAGCTCGCGAGCGGCAAGGTGATCGACGGACACTGGGACTACTACGCGTCGCTGTCCGGTTCCTACGGCGACGGTTTTCGCGATCACGCCGAGACCGACAGCACGCGCTTTTACGGCAATCTCGGTTACCGCCACGGCGAAGAGGCCGAGACGCGTCTGCACGCGAGCGTCGAGCACAGCGATCAGCAGATTCCGGGCGCGCTGACGAAGGCCCAGCTGGAAAGCGATCCGACCCAGGCCAGCGGTTTTTTCGAGTCGTTCAATTCCCAGAACAATTTCAACCGCTACCGCGCCGACCTGCAACACACGTTGTTGATTGGCGATAAAGACCGGCTGGACTTGGGCGCATTTTATGAAACGCAGGATATCTTTCACCCGCTGCCGTTTTTCGTGCGCGACGAAGACCAGCGTAACTATGGCCTGAGCCTGCGCCATGATTTGCTGGGCCATGTGCTGAGCGCCGGAAATCGGTTCATCTGGGGCGGTCTGCTGGCGCTGGGTGATGTCGAGGCGAACGACTTCGAGCCGCTCGGCGGCGGAAATCGCGGCCCGCTGCGTTCTACCGAAGACAGCGATGTGCTGACCTCGGAACTGTTCGCCGAGAACCAGCTGCGGATAACCGACCGGCTTCGGTTGTCCTTGGGCGCCCAGCTCGGCTATTCCGAGCGCGAAACGGACTTTGCGTTCACCGGCTCCGCCACGCTCGATAACCGCATCGAAGAGACGTATTTCGGTGTCAGCCCTAAGCTCGGGCTGGTATGGCAAGCGGCGGACCGCGCGCAGCTGTTCGGCAACGTGAGCCGCAGTTTCGAGCCGCCTATCCTCGCCCAATTCAACGACACCACGGCAGGCGTACTTGATGCACAGACCGCGACCACGGTCGAACTCGGCACGCGCGGCGGCACCGCCCGGCTGGGCTGGGATGCGGCAGTTTATCACGCCTGGCTGGATGACGAGATTCTCGTGGTCGAACTGCCGCCGCTGCCGTCGGGCGAGTTCGCGACCAGCAACGCGGACGAGACGACGCATGCGGGCGTCGAACTCGGTCTCGAATCGCTGCTGCCGCTCGCCGAGTCGCTCGCGGGAGATATGCGACTGCGCGCCACGTACACCTACAACCGCTTTCGCTTCGATGGCGATCCCGCCTTCGGCGATAACCAGATCCCGGGCATTCCGCGCCATTTCGGTCGGCTGGAGGCGCTATACGAGCACGCCTCAGGTTTCTATATCGGCCCGCATGTGCAGGCGGCCAGCGATTATTTCGTGGATTACGCCAACACGCTGGAGGCCGATTCATTCGTCATCGTTGGCGCGCGCGCGGGCTACGAGCACGCGGACCGCTGGTCGGTATTCATCGAGGGGCAGAACTTAAGCGACCGCGCGTATATCTCCAACACCAGCACTGTGGCGGATGCGGGCGGTGAGGATGCAGAGCTCTTCAACCCCGCCACGGAACGCTCGGTATTGGCGGGCCTGGAGCTGAACTGGTAGTCCCGTCAGCGCCGCGACGGGCGCTGAATCCGCCGCACCCTCACCTGCTTTTCAGCCGTGGGACTCGGTACGTGCAAGAACCGGTCGGCGGTCTCGATCAGATAACGCGCGATCCGCCTGGGGGCGACGTGCCGGTCGAAGTAAGTCATGGACGCTTCCCGCACCGCCGCCGCGCGATCCGGATCGTCAACGAGCGCCATGACAGTATCGGAAATGCATTCGTAGTCGGCCACGTCGGGCAGCGATTCGTCCTGATCGATGCCGATTTCGCAGTTCACGAACTCACGGCCCGCGCGCATCGGCACCGGCCATTGCGCGTAGGGCGCGCGATCGCACACGGTGCATGCGCCCATCGCGAGATGATCGATCATGCGCCACGACACGCACAAGTGCTTGCCCGGGCGCAAAAACGCCAGGCGCGCGGCGGAGGTGGCGCCCCATAGTTCGTCGACCGTGACGTTGGTTTGCGTCACCTGCACGCCGCAACGGGTCAGACGGTCGAGATAGTGCCGCGGGATTTCACCCTCCTGGGACCGGGGCACGACCGCGCGCAACAGCGAGCGGATTTTTAACGGCGCCAGCGTCTCGAACAGCCGCACCAGATGCTCGACCGGATGCCAGTACGTGGGCCCCGGCACGCTGGGCCACAGCTTGGCGATGAACGCGAGATCCAGATGCTTGGGGTAATCCCGCAGCGCTACCAGGCGATCGATGCGCGCCTGCGTGAGCGCGCCGTTGCCCGTGACCAGCCCGCGCACCTTGTCGCTATACTCGAGATTCGGCCAGCGATTGACCTTGAAGTAGATCTCCGCCCAGTCATGCGCCTCAGGGTCGCGAATGCCGCGCCCGTCGTGCTGATCGACCGCGACCCGCATCGGTTCCGCGCGGGTGGGCAGATAAAACAGATAGCGGGCGACATGGGTGGCCTTGTCCTCGCGCTTTTTGGCCTGCAGGCGGGCGAATGCCTCCCAGGCCCGGGAGGCGCCCGGCCAGCCGTGTTCAAGCGCCCAGGCGAAGCGCCGGTCGTACGGATCGTCATAATTGAATTTGAGCCCCGGGATAGCCCTCAGGCCCATCAGGTAATAGCGTTGATACAAATGCCAGGTGCCCGGGCGGCGCGCCCGCCCGCCCAGCAGAGACACGCGCAAGGGCCTGGTCTGTTTGATGCCTCCGTGATGCCGCACGTTGTATCCCAGTGATGGTTGGCCCTGCGGCCGCGTCCGGGCCGCCACGCGGTGCTAAACAAGCGCAAGGTCTAAGTACATCAAACGTCGTGCGACAGTCAACATTATCCGGCGACTTGGGGACTATTCTTAAACGACGACTCAGGTAACTGGAGGTGTCACGCCGGCAGCCTGGCGACGCATTGGCGGCTCGCAAAGTGCGAGCGCGGGACAGCGCTGCCGGTTAGTCGTTATAGTTACCCGCAGAACCCCGGCAAGAAAAATCCTAACAGAACAAACCCTAGAGAGTAAACGTTGAACAGCGACCATTTCGACATTCCCGGATTCCGCAACGCCGCGCCCTATATCAACGCTCACCGCGAGCGCATTTTTGTCATCGCTTTCGGCGGCGAGGCGCTCGCCGATGCCGAATTTCCCAGCCTGATTCACGATCTTGCCCTGCTCCACAGTCTTGGCGTGAAGCAGGTGATCGTGCACGGCGCGCGGCCGCAGATCGAGGCCAGACTCAGGCATAGCGGCGTGCAGATGCAGTATCACCAGGGTCTGCGCGTCACCGATTGGGCCGCGCTGGCCGCGGTGAAAGAAGCGACGGGATGCGCCCGGGTGGAGATCGAGGCAAGGCTTTCGGCCGGGCTTGCCAACACGCCCATGTCGGGCATGCGTCTGCGCGTGGTATCCGGCAACTTCGTCACCGCGCGGCCGCTGGGCGTGCGCGATGGCGTCGATTACGCGTACACTGGCGAGGTGCGCAAGGTCGACGCCGATGGCATCCGCCAGCAGCTCGACCGGGACAACCTGGTGCTACTGTCGCCGCTGGGATTTTCGCCCACCGGCGAAGTCTTCAATCTGTCCGCCGCGGACGTGGCCATCATGACCGCCGCCTCGCTGCCGGCCGATAAACTGATATTTCTCACCGAAGACCCCGGCCTGCGCAACGGCTGGCGTAAGCCCGTGCAGCAACTGAATCTGGCGCAGGCGCAGGCGTTATTGAACAGCAGACGACGCCTGAACGCGGAAACGCGCCGCGATATCGAAGGCGCGGTCAGCGCCTGCTTGAGCGGCGTGCGCCGCGTGCATCTGGTCAACCGCCGCATCGACGGCGCCCTGCTCAAGGAGCTTTATACCCGCGACGGGGCCGGCACGCTCATCACCGCCGAGACTTACGAGGGCCGGCGAGAGGCGGTCATCGACGACGTCGGCGGCATTCTGGAACTGATCGCGCCGCTGGAGCAAACGGGCGTGCTGGTGCGCCGTTCGCGCGAGCAACTGGAACTGGAAATCCAGCGCTTCGACGTGATCGAGCGCGACGGCATGATCATCGGTTGCGCCGGGCTTTATCCGTTCGCCGACGAGGCCCTGGGCGAAATCGCGTGCCTGGCGGTGCATCCGCGGTATCGGGCCGAGGGCCGCGGCGAGATGCTGCTCGATCTTCTGGAGCAAAAAGCCGCCGCGCTGGGCTTGAAAAAACTGTTCGTGCTCACCACCCGGACCGCGCACTGGTTTCTGGAACGCGGCTTTCGGGAAGGTGCGATCAAGGCCCTGCCGGTCAAGCGACGCGAGCTGTATAACTATCAGCGTAATTCGAAGGTTTTTTTCAAGGATCTCGCGACGAGCTGACTGATCTCGCCGGCGCTCGATCCGTGCGAGGGAACAGGCCGCGCAGGATGAACCGGAGACGCCGCTGTGAGCGCGCCGCGGTAGCGCGCCTGGTAGGCCGAATAACTCACGTCCTTGACATTGACGCCGAACCGGATATGCCCGGAATTGATGGTCTCGACGATCAGTTGATTTACCGCGTCGTCGTAATGGGAGCCGTCGCAGGTGCGGCTGGCATCGCGGGTGATGGCCGAGGGCGCGGCGAAATCGTACAACACTGGCGCCATGCGGGAGACCGCATAAACGCCTTGCAGATACCCTTCCAGCCTGCCTTCCGCCTCCAGTGCGTCCAGCTTCCAGACGCTGACCGGCGGCACGTAGAAGACGAACCTCGCGCGGGGGAATACATTCATCAGTTTTGCGTACCAGGCAGCGTTTTCCGCGTACGCTTTTCTCGATGCATCCGCCTTCAGTTCACCGCCGCGCGCCTGTTTTGCTAGCGGCTGATACGGCCCCTTGCATGGCGCGAAGGCAGAGAAGTCAGGGCGGTAGTGGATGTCGCCCGGCGATGCGCCGCGCAACGCCTGCAAGGAGAATCTCAAGGCGTCCAGGGACAGGTAATTCACGAGAAAATTCGGCGGTGGCGCGCCGTTTTGCACGAAGTCCGGAACGGTCTTGCGGAGCTTCCGGGTGGAAAAATTGAAGTCGTCGATGCCGACGATGACGAGCCTGGGGCGGTGACCGCGCTCCCGCAGATACGAGGCATACGCGAGGTATTCTCCGATCAGCCCCGCCGAAAACGCGAAGTTGAAGCAGTTGTAGCCTTCGATTGCCTTTGCATCCAGCAGGGCGGTCCTGGAACTCCCGAAGATGAAGCAGTCGTATCGAACCGGCGCGTCCAGAAATCGGTTCATCTTGGACAGGCGCTCATTGAAGGAAAAATTCTCGCCGGTAATCAGGTTGCCGCGAAAATACCAGAGCGGATCGACAACGGAATTTAACAGCAGCGCGCCCGCCAGCAGTGCCGCCACGCTTAAGCCGAGCGTGGCGGTATAGCCTTTGAATAGGGGTTCACGCATAGGCTTCAAATTGCCGATTAGAAGTTGTAATAAATAAACTCCGACACCTGCGTCAGCCCCAGCAGCGACAGCGTGCCCGCCGACGCGATGCCCAGGGACCACGCGACGTTCGGCCGCCAGTACCAGCGATGCGACCATGTCTGCAGGAACGCCGGTCGGGCCATGCTGCCGTTATAACCCAGCGCCGGTCGGTAACGCGCGAACAGTTGCTGCGTGTTCGGCACGAACCACACAATGGCCGTCATCCCGAACAACAGCGCCAGTACCTTGAGGTCTCGGCCGGAAGTCCACGGGCCGTTGAATTCGAATCCCATAAAGTCTAGAACGCCTGCCAGCGGGCCGAGTTTCGCATGCAGGTTCGCGGGCAGATGCGTCAGGCCCTCGAACACGTTCATTGCGCCGCCAAAAGATTCCGCCCGGAAGAAAACCCACGCGACCATTACCGCCATCAAGGTGACGAGCCGCGCGAGTCCTATCGACCACCAGGTATTGATCGGACGCCGCCAGACTCGGTGCCACATGTGATTGATGACCAGGTACGCGCCGTGCAGAAAACCCCAGAACACAAACGTCCAGCCAGCGCCGTGCCACAGCCCGCCCAGCAGCATGGTCGCCATCAGGTTTATGTATCTTCTCGTTTTACCGCGGCGACTTCCGCCCAGCGGGATGTAAAGATAATCGCGTAGAAAACGCGACAAGGTCATGTGCCAGCGGCGCCAGAAATCGATGATGTTGACCGCCTGGTAAGGTGAATTGAAGTTAAGCGGCAGGCGAATGCCGAACATGCGCGCCAGGCCGATGGCCATGTCCGAATAGCCGGAGAAATCGAAATAGAGTTGAAAAGTGTACGCGGTGATGGCTTGCAGCGACTCGAAGAAATGCAAGGCGTCACCATTCTCGGCCGCCTGAAATATCGGCGTGGCAAGCGGCGCCAGGTTGTCGGCGATGACGACTTTCTTGAACAGACCGATAAAGAATATCGACAGGCCAACGGCCAGGTCCGCGTGGCTGAAATGGCCGGTCCCTTGCCGCATGAACTGCGGAAGGACCTCTTTGTGATGAACGATGGGACCGGCGATGAGCTGCGGAAAGAACGTCACAAACAGGCCATAGCGCAAAAAGTCGTACTCCCGCGCCTCGCCTTTCCACGCATCCACCAGGTAGGCGATTTGCTGAAACGTAAAAAAAGAAATGGCGAGCGGCAGTACGATCGTTTGCAGATGAAGTTGCGTGAGCTCGATGTCGTTTAAGGTATCGACGAAGAAATTGGCGTACTTGAAATACCCCAGCAGGCCCAGGTTGAAGGCGATGCCGACCGCCAGCACCCAGCGGGTCGGCTTTCCCGCGCGAGAACGCGTGCCCAGCTGCACGCCGATCAAATAATTGACCACTATCGAGCTGATGATCAGCGCCAGATAAACAGGTTTCCACCAGCCGTAAAAGAACAGCGACGCCAGCACCAGCCAGGCAATGGCGAGCGTAAAATAGCCGCGGCCGCCGAGCGTGAAGAACCCGATCAGCGCGATCGGCAAAAAAAGGAAAATGAACTCGGGCGAGTTAAACAGCATCCATGCGGCTCCCTATGCGGACGTAGCGAACGGGTATTGGTGGTGACGGCGCTTGAGCTGAACTTCGCTGCGGGTGGCGGGTGGGGCCGGCGCGGTCATTTAGCCCGCGCGCCTGCGCGCCAGGGTCAGGCCGTCGCCGATTGGCACCAGACTGAGCGAGACGCGCTGATCGTCAAACAGCGCCTCGTTGAAGCGCCGAATCGCGTCTATCTCCGGGTCGGTTTGGTCGGGATCAGCCACCGAGCCGCCCCATAGCGTATTGTCCACGGCGAGCAGGCCGCCGGGGCGCAGCAGCGTCAGGCAGCGCTCGTAATAATTCAGGTAATTCTCCTTGTCGGCGTCGATAAACGCGAAATCGAAGCGTCCGATTTCACCTCGCGCCAGCAGCGCGTCCAGTGTCTCCAGCGCGGGGCGCACCCGCAGATCGATCTTGTTCGTGACACCCGCCTCCGCCCAGTAGCGCTCCGCGATTTTGGTCCAGTCCCCGCTGATATCGCAACAGATCAGCCTGCCGTCCTCGGGCATCGCCATGGCGACGCACAGTGCGCTGTAACCGGTAAACGTGCCGATCTCGATCGCGCGCCGCGCGCCAATCAGCTCCACCAGCAGCGCCATGAACTGCCCTTGCTCCGGCGCGATCTGCATTTCACCCGCCGGGTCTGCGGCGGTCTCTTCGCGCAGCCGCGCGAGCAGCGGCGGTTCACGCACCGAGACCGACATCAGATAATCGTAAATTCGATCGGTAATCGCCAGCGTGCGATTTGACATGGTGATTCTCCGCCGTCACGGCATGCGGGAGCGTGAAACCTCGTGGGACGCGTAGACTATGAGATGAAGATTCCGGATGGTAACCCAAAAAGCCCCCGCGGATGAAACGGGGCGTCCCTCAGCGCTGTGGAAAGGCCTCCCGACCTCGGCGCCGTACTGACCGACCGGACGGGTCAAGTATCGCGCTACGCCGGCCAATGATTCATGGTTCCACGACGCGCATGCGGGGGCGCGCCGTGTGAAAAACGCATTTATTGCGGCCGATCAGTTCCTCGAGGTCGGCCGCCGCCAGCGGTTTGCTGAACAGATAACCCTGTCCCTCCTGGCAACCCTCCGCGCGCAGAAAACTGTGCTGCTGTTCGGTCTCGATGCCTTCGGCGATGATGCGGATATTCAGATTCTTCGCCATCGCGATGATGGTCTTGGCGATGGTGACGTCGTTCGGGTTCGTCGGGATGCCGCTCGTGAACGAGCGGTCGATCTTAAGGTAATCGATGGGAAAATGCTTGAGATAGCTCAGCGATGAGTAACCCGTGCCAAAATCGTCGAGTGCGATCGCGATACCCATGTCGTGCAGTTCGGTCAGGATGTCTTCGACTTCATCGTCGGTGCGCATCACCACCCGTTCGGTAATCTCCAGGCTTAAGTCTTGGGCCTGCCAGCCCGTGCTCTTGAGGATCGCGTCGACAGTGCGCGCCAGATCGCGGTCGCGGAAATGGCGCGCGGAAATGTTGACCGCCATGCGGAACGGCGGTAGACCCTGATCCCGCCAGTCGGCGGCCTGCTGACAGGCGGTTTTGAGCACCCATTCCGTAATCGGTCGAATCAGGCCGATGTCTTCGGCCAGCGGGATGAAGCTCGAAGGCGGAATATTGCCCCGCTGTGGGTGCCGCCAGCGGATCAGCGCCTCAACGCTGGTGAGCTTGCCCGTGACAAGGTCGATGCAAGGCTGATAAGCCAGCGAGAATTCCTTGTGCTGATAAGCCTGGTGCAGCGCGTTCGCCAACTCCGCCTTGGCCGACGCCCGCGCCTTGATGCCGGGCGAAAACAGCTTGTAGGCGTTGCGGCTGTCCTGCTTGGCCTCGTACATGGCGGTATCGGCGTTGCTCAGCAGGGTTTGCACGTCATCGCCGTCGCGCGGGTAGTAACTGACACCGATGCTGGCGAAGGCCGACAGTTCCTGGCCGCCGCAGACCACGGGCATGGACACCGCGTCCAGCAGCTTTTGTGCGACGACGGTGACGTCGCCGGGGTCGCCCAGATTATCCAGCAACACGGTGAACTCGTCGCCCCCCACGCGGGCGATCACGTCATTCTGGCGCACGCAGCTGCGGATACGTCTGGCCACTGACACCAGCAATTCGTCGCCTACCGCGTGCCCATAGCGGTCGTTGACGTTCTTGAAGTCGTCCAGATCGATAAACAACAGTCCCACCATCTTGCCCTGATCGCTGGCGCGGCGCATGGCTTCCCGGAATTTGGCCTCGAAGAAAATGCGGTTCGGCAGCTGGGTCAGCGCGTCGTGGTGAGCCAGATACTCCAGGCGCTCCTCGTAGTTCTTGTACTGGGATATGTCGTTGAACACGCCGACGTAATGCGTGATCCTGCCGTGGTCGTCGACTACCGCGCTGACGCTGAGCAGCGCCGGATACACCTCGCCGTTGCGGCGGCGGCTCCAGATCTCGCCCTGCCAGTGGCCGGTTCTCTCCACGGCCTCCCATAACGCGCGGTAAAACCCGAGTTGATGGCGATCAGACTGCAGGTAGGTGAGGTGTTTGCCGATGACCTCGTCGAGCGAATAGCCCGAAATCGCCATGAACGCCTTGTTGACCGACATGATGTGCTTGTGGCCATCGGTAATCATCACGCCTTCGGCGATGTCAGCCAATGCGTTGGCGGCGACCCGCAGATCTTCCTCGGCGCGCATGCGCTCGCTGATATCGCGAATGATCGCCAGATTGACGCGCCGGCCGTCCCAGATCGTGGTGCTGATACTGACCTCGGCGGGTATCAGCCGGCCGTCGTCATGCCTTAGATCCAGCCGTGTCACGTTCTTCCCGTCCAGTCCGGCATGAGCGGATTGCGCGTGGGCCTGCTGTTCAGGGGGGTAAAGGTCGAGATAAGTCGTTCCGATCATCCTGTCGCTGGCCACACCGGTCATCTGTTCCGCGCGCCGGTTGCAGGCCAGCACGGCGCCGGCCTGCTGATCGATCACCACCAGCGCGTCGTTGGCCGTGTCCAGCAACGCGCGATATTTGGACTCCGATTGCCAGATACGATTCAGGATATGGCCGGACGCATACATGCCCAGCGTTATCAGCGCCGCGACGATGCCGGTAATCACCCACAGCAGCAGGTCGTTAAGCCAACGCGCCGCCTCGCCCAGCGTCTCCGAGAATGCAATTTCCAGCGGCCGCAGATCCTGGTCCACGCGCCGGATTTGCTGCTTGAGTTCATCGATGCGCGCGCGCCGAGGCTGTGGCGACAACAGCTCTTCGTGCAACTGGTTGGCCAAGGCTTTGAGCTGGAGCACGTAAGCGTCCGCCTGCTCCCAGGCGTCGATGGCGCGCGCGAGATAACCAAACTCCGCGCAGCAGCGAAACAGCCGCGTGACGCCGCGTATATCTTCCGGATGATTGCCGCCGGCCAGAAAGCCGTCCCTCACGACCTTGTAATCGTAATGGGGCTTTTCCAGTTCCAGCCGCGCCCGCCGGTTACCCATTGTCACGGCCAGCGCTTGATTAAAGTCATGGTAATAACCGGGAGCACCGCTCTCGGCGTACTGATTGATAAACAACACGGCGTCTTTCTGGGCGCGGGACCACAAGGCCTCGCCGTTGACCAGCGCGCGCATGGTCGATTGAATCGCCATGGCCGTGTAGATGAGAAACAAACTGGAGATGGCAACCGACAGGAATATGACGATCACCGGCATCAACTTCCCGGTCGGGAAGGATAGCTTAAGGCGCTTGCGCGCGCTGTTCATGTAAGCATCTCGCCAGTACGAATGCGGCCCGCGAGGCCGACGGTTATCGACGGGACATTGCCTCAATCCACGCGTTCTTAAAAAAACGCAGAACGCGTGGCCGTAACTGTTTCCTTCGCTTTCAGGGCGTTGCTCGTTGCAACTGGCGGCGGTTGCGTTCAAAAGCGCCGCATCGATCAGCGACCTTACTCGAAACAATGGTCCAGCGAGCGGCGATAGATGTCGTACGTTTTTCTGATGCAGCGGCCCACGTCGGCGACATCGCGTGCCTTCGGATTCGTGCCCATCAGCGCGCATACGATCTCCAGCGCCTCCCATGGGTGCACGTCATCGTATTCGGCGTGCACCCTGAGCCAGCGTGTTGCCTTGCGACGAATGTTCTTGTCGAACGAATTTTCGTATGCTTGTGTCGAGATTACCGACCACGCCCATTCGCCGGTGACGCCCTCGATCGCGTAGTTCGCGACGGCCATTGCGGTGGCCAGCGATTCGTTCCTGCAGACCCGGAAGATCCAGTTGCTCAGTGACATTGTTCCTGGCGGCGGCGCGCCGTAAACGAGATCTTCATGCGCAATGCCACAGGCCACAGCCCAGTCGCGCCAGTACTTGGCGTGATTTTGCTCGATGCGCATGTTGCGGATAAGCCAGCGACGCGCCATGTCTTCGCCATAACACCGGCCAAAGCGCGTCTTGAGCAGATTCAACGCCATGTAATGGGGGAACTGATCCACCACCGGCCAGGCGCCCACCAGAAAATTTCGCGTCGTCCTGAAATCCAGGAGCGCCGCTTTCATCAGCCGCCAAATGTCGTGGTCCAGCAGCTTTTGCTTGGCTTCGGCGCACGACGCAACCATATCCTGCGTCCACTGCGGATAACTGCGCAGTTCCATCAGCGGCCCGGAGCGCACGGGTTTGCTGTCGGCAGATGAGGTTGAACAGTAAGCGTCAGTTTTTCTCAGCGGTTCAGCAATCATGCTTGTATCCCTACGGTTATCCGTCGCGGCGGCAGTGCTCGTCTCGCGGGCGAAACCTGGCAGCGGTGCGGTGCGTCATGGCGTCGCTGACTCACGCACAGCGATAACGCCCCGGCCAGGATTTTTTTCAACCGGACGGTCCACAGCCGGTGCCGGAATTATATCAACCCCGGTACGCGCAATCGGGGCGAGTGAGAACCGTTTATCGAAGTAAACGTACCGGTCGGGAAAACGGCCACCGTCCTTGCCGGCGAAGACTCCCGTTCGTCGCGTGCGCGGGAACCTGTGGCGGCGCGGTGATGACACATGCCGCGCCCGCCGCGGATAAGAGATGGCGCGGATGCGTACTCGGATCGAGCGCCGGCGCGGCGTTACTTGTTTGTGTGTCGAGCCTGATCCGGACTGAAAATCGCCGTCCTGCGAGTCTTCCCGGGTTTCCTCGGCGGGGCGGGTCAGCCAAAAAACCTGGTCAGCGGGTGGCGTGCTCAGTGCCAGTCACTATGCCCTCAGATCATTGTCCTGTTACCGGCGGCGGCCAATTCATTCAAGCGTTGCCGCGCCCATTTCACGCCGCTTGCCAGGTCGGGCAATACCGCATCGGCACCGGCGTCTTTGAGCTTTGGTGTCACGCGCGCGGCATAGCCGGAGTTGTTCCACAGACCTACTGCGATCCTGGCCTTTGGAAATTGCTGCTTGAGGCGCTTGCACAAATAACGCGTGTGCGCCAGCGCCTTGGGCGGCAAGGCCGAGACGCACACCACGGGATGCTCGCGTTGCCCAACCCGCTCGACCATTTCGCTGGCCAGGCTTCTTACGGACAATTGCTCGGCGACAATGCCCTGCTGGTTCAGCACCTGTGCGAACATGCGCGCCGTCAACTCGTCGGCCATATCGCGCGAAGGCAGGCACATCAGCCCGAAAACGGCTTTATCTTGCTGGATGGCCTTGTCGTCCGCGGCGGCGGGCTCTTGCATTGCCCGCTCGCCCAGGGCATCTACGATCTCTCCCGCGCTCGCGATGATGGAGCGTTCCAGTTCAGGCTCCAGACGCCCGCTGTGACGATCGCGTTCGGCCAGCGCAAGCGCCGGGATGATGACCTGATCATAAACGCAGATGAGCCCGTCGTCGGCGTGATCTCGCGCGAGCTCCAGGGCGCCCCCGCGGTCGCCCGCCAGCAGGCGCTGATAAAAACGCTCAGTGGCCGACAGAGCGGGTTGCTCGCCCAGCAGAATCGTAAAGAACTCGAACTGCGGCAGATGCCGGCCTGCTACCACCAGGCATGTGGTCAACGGAATGGCCAGCAGCAGCCCGATGCCGCCCCACAGCGAACTCCAGAAGATCACCGACAGCAGCACCGCCACGGGCGAGAGCCCGGTGCTGGCCCCGTAGAGCCACGGCTCCATCACCATGTTGGTGAACAATTCCAGCCCGATAAACAGCACGATTACCGCCAGCGGCCACAGCCAGCCGTCGAACACCGCCAGCGACAGCAGGATAGGCATGGACGCGGCGAGCCAGGGCCCGACGTAGGGAATGAAGCGCAACAGCATCGCCAGCAGGCCCCACAGCACCGCGCCCGGCAGGCCAAGAGCCGCGAGCCCGATGCCGATCGGCACGCCGTAACACGTGTTGATCAACAGCTGCGTGCGCAAGTACCGCCCGATGCGGTCGCCAGCGTCGTTCAAGGCGCGGGTGGTCACATCCAGGCGGTCACGGCTCATCAGCCGGATCAGGCGATCCCGCAGATCCTCGCGCTGTAAAAGAAAAAAGATGACCAGTACAACGGCAAGGCCCAGGCGCGCGAGCGGGATGAGCGCGGGCGAGATGTAGTCTCTTAACAATTCGAGGGTCGACGGTGGGCTGCTGCGCACCTCCACCGGAATCGGTGCCCGCGGCTGCCTGGACAGTTGTGCGCCACCGCCCGTTCGCGCCGGATCCGGCTGCGCGTCTTCCGGCTTTTTCTTGATGTCCTTGCGAATTTGCAGAAACGTCTCGGCCGCCCGGTCGAATACGCCGCCCTCATCGCTCCGCAGAATCAGGAAGCGCTCGGTAATATTGTCCCGGTACTTGGGCAGCGACTCGGCCAGGCTCACGACCTGATTGGAGACGATCATGCCGACGCCGCCCAGGATGGAAAACGCCAGGATGACCACCGCGATGACGCTCGGCACCGGCGGCAGCCGCCAGCTCTCCAGGCGATCGGCCGCAGGCGCGAGCACAAAGCTCAGCAGCACCGCCAGCGCGATCGGGATCAATACATGCTGGCCGAGATAAAGACCGGCGATGACCAGCAGCGCCAGGCCGAAGCGCAGCAGCGGCAGGGCCGATTCGCTCGCGGATTTAGTTGCCATCACAACTCCGGCGGAGCGGGTTGTTACTCGGCGGACCCGTGGGCATGCGGGCGACCATCTTTCGCGCTCGTCCCCCGTGCGGCCACGCACTCGCCCCGAGCAGCGTTCGGTTCAGCGACCTACCCGCCGTCGGTAATCGCGCCGCGTGACGCCGAACCCACCAGCCGCGCATATTTGGCCAGCACACCGCGCGAATAGCGCGCCTTGGGCGGCTTCCAGGCGGCGAGACGCCTGGTGATTTCCTTGTCGGTCAACTCCAGATTGATCTGGCGTTTCTCCGCATCGATCGTGATGCGGTCACCGTTTTTCACGGCCGCGAGGGGGCCGCCTTCCGCGGCCTCCGGCGTGATATGGCCGACCACGAAGCCGTGGCTGCCGCCCGAGAAACGCCCGTCGGTAATCAGCGCGACGTCCTGACCCAAGCCCTTGCCCATCACCGCTGAGGTCGGCGCCAGCATCTCGCGCATGCCCGGCCCGCCTTTTGGCCCTTCATAACGAATCACGATGACATCGCCCTTGACGACGGTGCCGTCCAGAATGCGCTTGAGCGCCTCTTCCTCGGAGGCGAACACGCGCGCCTTGCCGGTGAAGCGCACGCCTTCCTTGCCGGAGATCTTGGCGACCGCACCCTCGGGGGCGAGGTTGCCGTACAGGATCACCAAATGCCCGGTCTTTTTGATCGGATCGTCGAAGGGCCGCACGATGTCCTGCCCCTCGGCATAAGGCTTTATCTTCTTCAGATTCTGCGCGAGTGTCTTGCCGGTGACGGTCAGGCAGTCGCCGTGCAGCAGCCCGCGGACGAGCAGATCCTTCATCAGCGGCTGAATACCACCGATGGCGATCAGCTCGGACATCATGTAGCGCCCGCTGGGTCGCAAATCCGCCAGCACCGGCACTTTCCGGCCGATGCGGGCGAATTCGTCGATCGAGAGCTTGACGCCGGCAGCAGACGCCATAGCCAGCAGGTGCAGCACCGCGTTGGTGGAACCGCCCAGCGCGGTGACGACCACGATGGCGTTGCGGAACGCCTTCCTGGTCATGATGTCCCGTGGCCGGATATTTTTCTTGACCAGGCGCGCGGCCGCGCGTCCGGCCTCGAAGCAGTCGCGGGCCTTGTCTTCCGACAACGCGCCCTGCGCGGAGCTGCCGGGCATGCTCATGCCCAGCGCCTCGATCGCCGAGGCCATGGTGTTAGCAGTGAACATGCCGCCGCAGGCGCCGGCGCCGGGGATGGCGCAGCTTTCCACGGCGTGCAACTGCTTGCGCGTCATGCTGCCGCCGGCCTGTGCGCCCACCGCCTCGAACACGGACACGATGTCCAGATTCTTGTCGTTCAGACGCCCGGGCATGATGGTGCCGCCGTACACGAACACGGCGGGCCGGTTCAGCCGCGCCAGCGCGATCAGGCAACCCGGCATGTTCTTGTCGCAGCCGCCGATCGCCACGACGCCGTCGAAGCCCTCGCAGGCGGTGACGGTCTCGATGGAGTCGGCAATCACCTCGCGCGAGACAAGCGAATATTTCATGCCCTCGGTCCCCATGGAGATGCCATCGGAGATGGTGATGGTGTTGAATATCACGGCCTTGGCTTGCGCCGCATCGGCGCCCGCGGCGGCCTCGCGCGCCAGCTTGTCGATGTGCATGTTGCAGGGCGTGACCATGCCCCAGGTGGAGGCCACACCGATCTGCGGCTTGCGGAAATCCTCGTCCTCGAAGCCGACTGCGCGCAGCATGGCGCGGCTGGGCGCGCGCTCGACGCCGTCGACCACCTGGGCGGAGAAGGGCCGTCTATTTGAAGGGGCGCGTTTGGCCATAATCGATTCGTCAATGAAAATGAGTCTGTCGGGCGTCGGTGGCGTCGAACCGCGCGCAGCGCTCCGGTGCCGGCCCGCCGGTGGCAGCGACCCGCACTTCGTCGAGCGTCTCCCGAAAACGCGGATCGCTATCGATATCCACGGCGATCGCGCGTCTGGCCGCCGCCAGCGCGGCGCCGTCACAGCCCAGCGCCGACAGGCTGACTGCGAGATTGTTATGCGCAGCACCCGAGTCCGGCGCCAGCGCGGTCGCGATCGCGAACGCCCGCGCCGCGCCGCGCACATCGCCGGCTGCGTAACGGGTATTGCCCACCCCCATATGCGCGACCAGATTATCCGGCCAGCGGCGGGTGGCGGCGGTGTAGGCTTCGCGCGCCGCACGGGTATGGCCAGTCTCTTCCAGCGCCGCCGCGGCCTGCAGGAAGCGTAGCGGATTATCGTCGCGCGGCATGACATTGGGTGGCAGTGGCGCCAGCGCCCAGTAATCGCCGCGCGCCCAGGTGCGCTCGAATACGCGCAACGCCGCCCGGTAATAGGCGTTGTCGCCGGAATGCAGGATCAGCTCGCCAGCATCGAGATCGTAGCCGATCGCGACCGCGTAATGCCAGACCGGATACCAGCTGACGCCAAGATTCTGCAATACCACCACCGGATGACCGGCCGCGATCTCCGCGAGCAAGGATCGAAGTTCCGGTGCCAGAACATACGCAAGAAAGCCCTCGCTGCGGGTGGCGGACAGCATCTCCGCCTGCAGACTGCCTTTCAGTTCGGGCACGTACACGGCCCGCGCAAGCGCCTGTTGGGAGATATCCAGGCCATGATAGTTCATGGTCATGGCCAGCGCTGCGGGGCCGCAATAATAGGTTTGCTGCGAAAGAAAAGAGACGTCCTCGAGCAAGATTTTTGCGGGCAGGGTGGCCGGCGGGGATTCCATCAAACGCCGGGTTTGCGGCGTCGCGCAGCCGAGCATCAGCAGGCACAGCGCCAGGGTCGCGCTCAGGCGCATGCGCCCGGCGATGCCTCGGCGCGCCCTAGAACTGAGTGAAGATATCGGTAACGCCCACCAGTTCGAGTATGACCACCACCAGCCCGGCGATGACCAGCACTTCGAGAACACCGGCGCCGGCCGGCAGCCTGTCGAAATCCGCCGCCGCCAGCTGGCGCACCTCGCGATCGGTCAGCGCGTCGATGCGTTCCTGCGCCTCGCGCTGGGAGATGCCGTGTTCCGCGAGCAGCGTGCGCACCTCGTTACGCGCCAGCGCACGGCTCAGACGATCGCGATCCCATTCGGCGCTGGCCTCGTCCACCAGTGTCTGCGTGCCGATCATCCCCGCCCAGGCCGGCATCACGGGCATGGCCACCAAGCCGAGGGTCAATACGTAAGCAATGAACTTGCTGAGGCGTGAGTGCATAACCTTCTCCTTACTTTTTTGGTTTGACGCCGCGATTCGGGCGCTGACTATTGTCTCGCCAATAGTCATTGAGGGCCGCTTAAAAAGCAACAGGCTGTCGTGGATTTAATCGTTCGGATTAATCACCCGGGCTCGGCGCGCCCGGAAGTGCGGTCTGCCGGACATAAGACAACTATGGCCGCTTGAACATGACCAGATGCTCGATATTGATATCGATGCCGATCTCTTCGCCGATCCCGTGATGGTGGTGACTGGGCGCCAGACACAGCAGCCTCGTGCCGCTGGCGAGCCTCAACGTGTACAGAAATTCGGCGCCGCGAAACTGTCGGCGCTCGATCCGCGCGCGCATCGGGCTTTCATCGTTATGCTGAATATCGTCCGGCCGCACCAATACCTCGACCGTATCGCGCGATGCGAAACGCCCGTCGGCAGGGCCGCTGAGCACACCCAGCTCCGTCTCGATCCGGTTCGCGTCCAGCACCATCCCGGGCAGCATCACACCCAGGCCGATGAAGCCGGCCGCAAAACGGCTGGCAGGGCGGTGATAGAGATTGTAGGCGTTGTCCCATTGCATGATGCGCCCGGCGTGCATCAGGCCGATGTCGTCGGCCACGGCAAACGCCTCGAACTGGTCGTGCGTCACCAGCAGCGCGGTCACGCCTTCCTGTTTCAGAATCTCGCGCACTTGCCCTGCCAGTTGTTCGCGCAGCTCCGCGTCCAGGGTCGAGAAAGGTTCGTCCAGCAGCAGCATTTCGGGCCGCGGCGCCAGCGCCCTGGCCAATGCGATGCGTTGTTGCTGGCCGCCGGAGATCTGATGCGGGAATTTTCTCGCCTGATCCGCGAGCTCCACCAGCGCCAGTAACCACTCGACTCGCGCGCGCTGCGCGCGCAACGATAGCTTTCGAATTCCGAACCGCACGTTGTCGTACACGTTCAAATGCGGGAACAGGGCCAGATCCTGAAACAGCATGCCCACCCGTCGCTGCTCCGGCGGCACATGCAAGTCCGGCCCGCTCACCCGCGCGCCGTGCAGCCGAATGTGCCCGCGGGTAACCGGCTCGAAGCCGGCGATGGCGCGCAACAAGGTGGTCTTGCCGCAGCCGCTCGGTCCCAGCAGACAACCGATGTGGCCTTCCGGCAGGTCAAAGCTGACGCCGTTGATAATGAGATTGCTCTGCACGATGACGTCGATATTGGCGACTTCCAGCCGCCTGGCCGCCTGTTGCGAACCGGCTGTACTCGCCACGGTTCGTATCGAGTCGTCACGCATAGCCCGGTCGGGAGCGGGTAATGGAGCGGCTTAACAGGATCACCGGCACGATACCCGTCAGCACGATGGTCACAGCCGCGCTGGCGGAATCGGCCAGCCGCTCATCGGAAGCCAGCTCGAAGGCGCGCACCGCCAGGGTGTTGAAGTCGAACGGGCGCATGATGAGCGTGGCCGGCAACTCCTTCATGACGTCGACGAACACCAGCAACAGCGCGGTCAGCAAGGTGCCGCGCATGATCGGCACGTGAATTTCGCGCAGCACCGCGCCGGGGGGGCGCCCCAGCGAGCGCGCGGCATCGTCCATGGCCGGATTTATCTTGCCCAGACCCGCCTCCACGGCGTGCAGGGACACGGCCAGAAAGCGCACCGAATAGGCGAAGATCAGGGCGAACAAGGTGCCGCTCAACAGCAGGCCGGTGGAGACCCCGAACGTGGCGCGCATCCCGGCGTCAATCGCGTTATCCAGCCAGGCGAACGGAATAATCACCCCGATCGCGACCACGACGCCGGGAATGGCGTAGCCCATGCCCGCCAGGGTGACGGCGAAGCGCACGGGGCGCGTGCCGCGCATGCGCTTGCCGTACGCCATCACCAGCGCCAGCAGCAACACGCACACCGCGGCGGTCGCGGCCAGCCCGATGCTGTTAGCGGCCAGTTCGAGGAATTCGGCGTCCACCATGCGGTCGGCGGTTTGTATCGACCAGAACGTCAATTGACCCGCGGGTACCAGAAACCCGAACAACAGCGGCGTGACGCACACGGCCCACGCCCCGGCCGCGCGGATGCCCGTGAGCTTGAAGCGCGGCAGGGGCCGGTAGCGCTGGCTGGTGTGATGGAAGCGCGCTTGCTTTCGCGAACGGCGTTCGAGCGCGATGAGCACGAACACGAACACCATCAGTATCGCCGCCAGCTGCGCCGCCGCAGCGCTGTCGCCCAGCCCGAACCAGGTGCGAAAGATGCCCGTGGTGAAGGTGCTGACGCCGAAATACTGCACCGCACCGTAGTCGGCCAGGGTCTCCATCAGGGCCAGCGACACGCCGGCCACAATGGCCGGCCGCGCCATCGGCAGTACCACGCGCCGGAACGCGGCCGCGGCGCTAAGCCCGAGACTGCGCGCGGTCTCCAGCGCGCACACCGATTGGTCCAGAAACGCCGCGCGCGCCAGCAAATAAACATACGGGTACAGCACCAGCGACAGCATCGCGATGGCGCCGCCCAGCGAACGGATCTCGGGAAACCAGTAGTCGCCATATTGCCAGCCCGTCCACGCGCGCAGCCGGGTCTGCAGCGGCCCGGCGAAGTCCAGCATGCCGGTGTAGGTATACGCGATGATGTACGCCGGCATCGCGAGCGGCAGCAGCAACGCCCATTCGAACACCGGCCGGCCGGGGAACCGGCAGGTGCTGCAAACCCAGGCGGTGGAGACACCCAAAAGCAGCGTACCGGCCGCGACCCCCAGCATCAGCGCCAATGAGTTGACGATGTAGCCCTTGAGCACGGTGTCGGCCAGATGCGCCCACACCTCTCCGGCCGGGTAAAACACGAAACCGGTCACCGTGAGCACCGGCAGCGCCAGAATCAGCGCGATGCCCAACACGCCGGCATCCCAGACGCCGGGCCGCCAGAGCGCATGCCCGCGGGACGCGCGGGTCAGCAACGGGCCGATCGAGACGCTGCTCATGCGTTTGCGCTACGTGCGGCTCGCACGTTATGGCCAGCCGACTCGATCCATCAGCTTCACGGCCTTCGCATTCAGCTCGCCCAGCCGCGACAGGTTCAGGTCATCGGCCTTGAAGTCGCCCCACGAGCGCAAGGTTTCGCTGGCGGCGATGCCCGGCTTGACGGGATATTCCTGGTTGGCCTGCGCGTACCAGCGCTGCGCCTGGTCGCCGACCAGGAACTCCAGCAGCTTCACCGCATTCTCTTGGTGCTGGGCGGCTTTGGTCACACCCGCGCCGCTGATGTTGACATGCGTGCCGCGTCCGTCCTGGTTAGGCCAGAAGATCGCGACCTTGGCTGCCGCCTCGCGCTGGCCGGGATTCGCATCGTTGAGCATCTGGCCGAGATAATAGGTGTTGGCGATGGCGATGTCGCACACGCCCGCCGCCACCGCCTCGATCTGATCGCGATCGCCGTCGGTGGGCTTGCGCGCGAAATTGTTCACGAACCTCCTGGCCCAGCGTCCAGTGCGTTTTTCGCCCAGGCTCGCGATCATCGAGGCGACCAGCGACTGATTGTAGATGTTGCTGGACGTGCGGATGCAGATCTCCTTGTGCCAGCGCTTGTCGGCCAGCGCCTCGTAGGTCGACAACTGCGCCCGATCGACCCTTCCCCTGGCGTACATGATGGGCCGCGCGCGCATCGACAGGCCGAACCAGTAATCGTCGGGATCGCGGTAATTGGCCGGAATGGCGTTATCGAGAATCCGGGACTGCACCGGCTGCAACAGGTCCTTGGTCCGCGCGCGATGCAGACGGCCGGCGTCGGTGGTGATCAGCACGTCCGCGGGCGTGTTGCGGCCCTCGCTTGCCAGGCGCTGCAGCAGTTCATCCGCGTCGCCGGTCACCAGGTTGACCTGGATGCCGGTCTGTTCGCTGAAATTGTCCAGCAGCGGCTTGATGAGTTGCTCTTCGCGCGCCGAGTAGACGCTGACCTCTTCGCCTGGCGCGTCACAGCCAGTCAAAATCAGGCTGGTACACGTGGCGAGCATGAGCGCAGTTTTCATCTAAATCCTCCAAAAGATTCAATTGCGGCCAGAATAGCATTGATGAGAAGCGTTATCATTAAGGGTCAGCGGTGCCAGCCGCGGAAAATCATGCCGGGTTCTGCTACGCTCGCGAAGATGCCGCGCGCGGACGGCTTATCTTTCACAACGTGACTTCGTCTACGCTTTCAACCGAACTCGAGCACTTGCCAACCGGTCTGCGCGCCGAGGTGCAGCGTCATTGGCGGGCGTTTTCCGCGCGCGATGCGCTGCGCAAGCGCGCGGGTGAAATCCTGCGCGTATGGGCGGCGAGCCCCTTTGCCGCCAAGACCTGCGTGCAGAACCCGCAGCTGCTGCTGGAGTTGCTGGAATCCGGTCATCTGGATCAAGCGTACACGCCAGAGGTGTTGTCCGCGCGCGTCGCCCAGGCGGTAGACACCGCCGATTCCGAAGCCGCGCTGATGCGCGCATTGCGCGTGTTGCGCCGGCGCGAATGGCTGCGCATCGCCTGGCGCGATCTGACCGGCGCCGCCGAGCTCGACGAAACTTTAACAGAGCTCTCCGCGCTGGCCGGACACCTCACAGAACATGCGCTGGAGAATTGCTATCTTCGCGCCTGCGAAGCCGATGGTGTGCCGCGCAACGCGCAAGGCGAGGCACAGCGCCTGGTGGTGCTGGGCATGGGCAAGCTCGGCGGTCGCGAGCTGAATTTTTCGTCCGACATCGACCTGATCTTCGCCTATCCGGATGATGGCCAGACCGATGGCCGCCGGGCCCTGGAGAACCGCGTGTTCTTCACGCGGCTCGGGCAAAGACTCATCAAGGTGTTGAGTGAATACACGGCCGACGGCTTCGTGTTCCGCGTCGATATGCGACTGCGGCCGTTTGGCGACGGGCCGCTGGCGGTCAGCTTCGACGCCATGGAAGATTACTATCAGACGCACGGCCGCGAATGGGAGCGCTACGCCATGATCAAGGCGCGCGTCGTCGCCGGCGATCGCGCGGCGGGGGACGGACTGCTGCGGCGTCTGCGGCCGTTCGTCTATCGCCGCTATCTCGACTATGGCGCCTTCGGCAGCCTGCGCGACATGAAGGCGCGGATCGACGAGGAGGTCAAACGCCGCGCACTGCACACCAACATCAAGCTGGGCGCCGGCGGCATCCGCGAGATCGAGTTCATCGCGCAGACCTTCCAATTGGTGCGCGGCGGCCGCGATCCCGAACTGCAACAGCGGGAATTGCGCGCCGTGTTGCCAGCCCTGGCCAGGAACGGGCAGCTCTCGCCAGCCGAAACGGAGTCACTGCTCGCGGCCTACGCGTTTTTGCGGCGGGTTGAAAACCGCCTGCAGATGGTGGGCGATCAACAGACGCATGACCTGCCCGCCGACGACACCGAGCGCGCGCGGCTGGCGTTCGCCATGAATTTCGACGACTGGGAGTCGCTTGCGCGCGCGCTGGATGCGCACCGCCGCCGCGTGCACGGGCTGTTCGAGCGCACGTTCGCCGCACCCGAGGCCCGTGATCCGGAAGCCGGCGATACGCGCGGCCATCGCGCGCTGGTGGAGTTGTTTCAAAGTGGAACGGGTGATGAACAGGCGATCGCTTCGTTGCGGCAGGCGGGATTCGATGACCCCTCGGCCGTACTGCCGACGATCAAGGCGCTGTACACCGGGCGCGCGTACCAGGCGCAAAGCGCGACCGGCCGCGAGCGCCTCAACCGTCTGATGCCCTCGCTGCTGGCGGAGGTCGCCAAGCAGCCCGAGGCGGGCCGCACCTTGTCGCGCATTCTGCCGCTGATCGAGGCGATCGCGCGGCGTTCGGTTTATCTCGCGCTGCTGGTCGAGCATCCGGTCGCGCTATCGCAGCTGGTGAAACTGAGCGCCGCAAGCCCCTGGATCGCCGAATATCTGCGTCATCACCCGATTCTGCTGGATGAGTTGCTGACCCCGAGCGAGCTTTACGCGCCGCCGGACCGGGCCGGGCTCGCCGCACAGCTCGACGAGGAGTTCGCGCGTATCGACCCGTTCGATACGGAGACGCAGATGGAGCGGCTGCGGCAGTTCAAGCAGGTCAACATCTTGCGCGTGGCGGCGGCCGACGTCATGGATGCGTTGCCGCTGATGCGGATCAGCGATCAGCTGACCTGGATCGCGGAAGTGATCCTGAATCACGTGCTGGAAATCACGTGGCGACATATGGTGGCGCGCTACGGTCAGCCCCGCTGCGTGATCGATGGTGAGCGATACGCACCCGGGTTCGCGATCATCGCCTACGGGAAGCTCGGCGGCATCGAGCTCGGCTACGGTTCGGATCTGGACCTGGTGTTTCTGCACGACAGCGCCGGCGAGCAGCAGCGCACCGACGGCAAGAAACCGATCGATAACACCACGTTTTTCGTGCGCCTTGGGCAGCGAATCGTGCATGCACTGACGGCGTTTACCCCCGCCGGTCAGCTTTACGAGGTGGACATGCGGCTGCGCCCCAGCGGGGCGGCCGGTATTCTGGTCAGCGGCTTGCAGGCGTTCGAGCACTATCAGCGCGACAAGGCCTGGACCTGGGAACACCAGGCGCTGGTGCGGGCGCGGCCGGTGGCAGGCGGCGCGAAAATCTCCGCTGGGTTCCGGCGCATTCGCGCCCGGACGCTGGCCGGCGCGCGCGACATTCCGCAGCTGCGCCGCGAGGTCAAAGAGATGCGCAGCCGCATGTGGCGTGAACTGGGCGGCGGCGATGCGCGACGCTTCGATCTGAAAAGGGACCCCGGCGGTATCGCCGACATCGAGTTTATGGTGCAATACAATGTGCTGGCGCACGCACACCAGCACCGCGGTCTAACTGAGTTCACGGACAATATCCGCATTCTGGACGCGCTCGCGGCCAGCGGGTTGTTATCCGGCGGGGACGCACGCTTTCTGCAGGACGCTTATCGTGATTGCCGGGACCGCGTCCACGCACTGAGCCTGCAGGGCGAGTCGGCAGCGGTAGTGGATGCAGACGAATTCAGCCAACAGCGCGCCGGCGTCCAGCGTTTGTGGCGGGAACTGATGGAAGTTCCCTAAAAGCAAGTACAATAAAGCAAGTACATAAGGCATTAAACGCAAGGTACGCTAAGGCGCGAAGCTCGCAAAGTTGGGTATGGCCTGCAGGCGTCAGGAGGCAGGCAAGGACCATCCGCCATCGTGTTTTTTACGCTTTATGTTTAACCTTTAGGGGTTTCGCGTCCTTTGCGCCTCTGCGGCCTTTGCGTTAAGTTCATTTGCTAGCGAATTACGTACGGTAAATTACAGGAGTACACAAGATGTCCATGGCCGACCGCGATGGCCTGATCTGGCTAGACGGCGAGATGGTGCCCTGGCGCGAGGCCAGGGTGCACGTGCTGACGCACACTTTGCATTACAGCATGGGCGTGTTCGAGGGCGTGCGGGCGTACGAGACCCGTCGCGGCACGGCCATCTTCCGGCTGGCCGATCATACCGACCGGCTGTTCAACTCGGCGCACATACTCGGCATGGCCATGCCGTTCGACAAAGAGACCATTAACGCCGCGCAACGGGCCGTGGTGCGCAAGAACCAGCTCAAATCGGCCTATATCCGCCCCATGTGTTTCTACGGCGCTGAAGGCATGGGCCTGCACGCGGAAGGTCTGCGCGTACACTGCATGATCGCGGCCTGGGAATGGGGCCCGTATCTCGGCAAGGATAATCTGGAGAAGGGACTGCGCATCAAGACCTCGTCGTTCACCCGGCATCATGTCAACATCACCATGTGCAAGGCCAAGGCAAACGGCAATTACATGAACTCCATGCTCGCCCTGCACGAGGCCACGCGCGACGGCTACGACGAAGCGCTGCTGCTGGATATCGACGGCTACGTCGCCGAGGGCAGCGGCGAGAATATCTTTATCGTCAGGGACGGCGTGCTTTACACGCCGGATCTCACCTCCGCGCTGGACGGCATTACGCGCCGCACGATCATCACCCTGGCGGAGGAACTGGGCGTGCCGGTGCGCGAGAAGCGCATCTCGCGCGATGAAGTGTACATCGCCGACGAGGCTTTTTTCACCGGCACCGCCGCCGAGGTGACGCCGATCCGCGAGCTGGACCATCGCGCCATCGGTTCGGGCGCGCGCGGCCCCATCACCCAGCGGTTGCAGACCATGTTCTTCGACCTCGTGGGCGGGCGGCGCGACGACCACCAGGACTGGCTGACCTTGATCGCGTAAACCATAGCGACACGATGCCCAACCCACGCAGCTCGCACGCCCAGGACAAATTCACAACGCCGAACGACCGGCGCTGCTATACCATCGCGCGCAGTGAGCTGCCGTTGCGGTGCCCGCTGCCGGGCATGAGCCTGTGGAATTCTCATCCCAGGGTTTACATTCCCATCGAAGACAGCAAGGACGGCCGCATGCGCTGCCCTTATTGCAGCACCGAATACGTGCTCGAGCCTGAATAGTACGCACCGGCGGCCGGCATTCCTCATGCGACTCTTCGTTTTAGAGCCGCGCCACCGTGAGCGCGCGCTTCCGTGCTGAGCGTCCTGCATAAACTACACGCATTCCTGGCTCAAGCGGGGTTTCCCGCGCGCTGGGATCGCGTCGGCGGCGCAAGACCGGCGGTCGAGAGCCTGGGTCTGCTGGGCCTCGCGTTGATGGCGCTGTCACTGGGGCTGGGCAACACCGGGCAAAGCATCGGCATGGGCCTGCTGTTTATCGCGAGCCTGTGCGCGTGGCGGCACCTTTGGTCAGGGCTGAAAGAAGACTGGGTGGCCCGCGCGGTAGTGGCCGGTTTCTGCCTTGTGTTGCTCCGAACGCTTTGGGCGGCTTTGGAAATGCCTGGGCTCGCGGCCGAGCACTGGGATCGCGCGCGGGTGATTTCGCGGGTGCTGGCGTTTCCGCTGGCCTGCTGGTGGCTGGGCGGCAGCTTGAGGTCGGTCAAGTCGGTCTGCATCCTGGTGCTGGCCGGCGCGGTGATCAACATCGTGTACTACGGTAACTGGGCCCGCGTCGATTCGCTCGCGCTCACGCAACGGCTCTGGTTCGGCGGCGATCCGCGCATGGAAGGGTTGCTGCACGCCAGCATTCTCGCCGGGATGATTGCGTTCGCGCGCAGCTGGTGGGGCCATCCTGCGAGCAGGCTGGCTTTTTTCGCGCGCGTCATGCTCTGGCTGGCGCTTTATCTGTTGATGGTATGGGCATTGATTGCCGTTCAGGCCCGGGCGGCCTGGATCGCGACGGCGCTCACCGGGCTGTTGTTCTTCGGCTGGTTCGTCTGGAACACGCTCCGATCCCGCGGCGGGCGCCGCCCCAGGTTCGAATTCGCCCTCGCGTGCGTGCTGCTCGCGGGCACGGGCATCATGCTGGCGGCCTTCGCCAATACCATCGGGCACCGTCTGCTGGAGGATCACGGTGAGTTCGCGATTTCCATAGACGGGGAGGTCACCCATGTCGAGGATCTATCGGTCGCCACGCGTATTTATCTCGCCCAAGCCGGTTGGCATGGATGGCTGCGAAAGCCGCTGTTCGGCTGGGGCCCGGGCAGCGGTCGCTACTACATTGCCCACGCGGATATTCCGGCCGGGTTTCGCGGCTTCTCCGACTTTCACAACAACTATCTGGACATGCTCATGCGTTTCGGCGTCGTCGGCATGATACTGTTCGGCGCCTTCTGGGGTGTGCTGATTACACGCTTCGTGGTCGGTCTGCGCGCCGGAAAGATGCCCGCCAGCCTGGGCGGGTTCGGCATCTCGATATGCCTGATATTTTTTGTCGTGAACTTCACCGACACGTACATCGACTTTCAGTTCGGATGGTATTATATGCTGCTGCTGTGCGCCCTCCTGCACAGTCCGTTAATGCGCCTGCATCGCGACGGTGACAGCGCGCCGACGAGACAAAACTCGGCCTCGCCCGCCTGATAAGGAGCACCTTAATTTATACGCGAATGATTCCCAAGTGCTTGCGGATAAACTTCAAAATGATCCATTCCAGTTTACGATCATCAATCACTTTCATGAAGGCTTCATAAACCGGAAAAGGATGTGCTGAAGTCTGTTCGTCCATCTGTCTGCCGCGATCGAGATCGTGAACCAGCACGAACGCGCCAGGCCGCAACATTGGTAGGCCGTTTTCGATGTCGGCCAACGCCCCTTCGTACGTATGATCACCGTCCACCATGTACATATCGACCTGCCCTTTTAAGCGCCCCGCGAGTTCGGGGATAAGCTGTTTGGAGCTGCCGGTCAGCAGCTCGTAACGGTCGGTGCCGATGCCAATGCCCGACAAGTTCTTTCTCGCAATCTCAGGGAAAGAGCCGTGGCTGTAGGTATCGTTGTCGACGCAGACGAGTTTGCCACTCCCGGTCTCGACGATGGCCTTCGCCCAGCCGATTGCCGTTCCGCCGCAATACGTGCCGACTTCAACTGTCAGTTCCGGCGCGTAGGTTTTCGCAAACGCATAGATAAACCGTCCATAGCGTGGGTGATCCTTGCCGCGGCCGCCTTTTATGTTCCTGTTGGCGGGGCCCTGAAAATCAGGCAAAAGATCATAAGGCGCGGCCAAAAAAGCGTCGAACACGCGAGTATCGAGCCGCAAGGGCCCCTCTATGGCGCGCAATTGCCAGTTTTTCAGCGCAAAATTTTCCAGGATCCTGATCATGAGCGGGTGTTGGGGCAAAAGCGCAAAGTGGTCTGGAACCTATCGATCGTATAAGCTAGCGCGGCTTGCGTTGCCAGCGCTTTCCGCGGCGTCCCGGTCAGTGAGCCGGCCAGACACTAAACCAGCCGACTTCATGCTATATCCGGCGTCGCCTTGGGAGCAATTTTATGCGATGCGTGTGTGTCCGGGGACATCGGCTGGATGCGATTTTCAGTTCCAGATTTTTCCGCCGCCAGAATACTCGTGATCGGCGACCTGATGCTAGATCGATACTGGTATGGCGCTGCCTCGAGAATCTCGCCGGAGGCGCCGGTGCCGGTGGTGCGGGTGGGTGAGGTCGAGGAGCGCGCCGGCGGCGCCGGCAACGTGGCGCTCAACGTCGCCGCGCTGGATGGTCACGTGCACGTCGCCGGCTACACCGGCGACGACGAGGCGTCCGCGACCCTGGAGACATTGCTGTCACGCCGCGGCGTGCAGTGTGGGTTCATCCCCGTGTCCGGCCACGCCACGATTACCAAACTGCGCGTCATCAGCCGTCATCAGCAGTTGATCCGCCTGGACTTCGAGGACGGTTTCGGTGACGTGGATGGCGACACGCTGACGGCGCATTGCCGCACAGCCATGGCGGCGGCCGAGGTGGTGATCCTGTCCGACTACGGCAAGGGCACCTTGCGCGACGCGGCGGCACTGATCGCGCAGGCGCGGCGCGCCGGCAAGCCGGTCTTGATCGATCCCAAGGGTACGGATTTCAAGCGTTACCACGGCGCCACGGTGATCACGCCCAATCAGACCGAATTCGAGGCGGTGGTTGGCGCATGCGCGGACGACGCGGAGATGATCGCCAAAGGGCAGCGCCTGCTCGCCGAACTGGCGCTGGATGCGCTGCTGGTCACCCGCAGCGAGAAAGGCATGCTGCTGCTACGCGCCGACGCAGCGCCGCTGGGTTTTCCCACCCATGCCCGCGATGTATTCGATGTAACCGGCGCCGGCGACACCGTTATTGGCGTGCTGGGCGCCGCGCTGGCGGCCGGAACGCCTTTGCCGGAGGCGGTCGCGCTGGCCAACCTCGCGGCGGGCGTGGTCGTGCGCAAGCTCGGCACCGCGACCGCCTCCCTGCGCGAACTCCAGACCGCGATGCTGGAGCACGAACCCCTGCAACGCGGTCTGGTGACCGAAGCGGAGTTGATCACCCTGCTGGACAAGGCGCGCGCCAGCGGCGAGCGCGTGGTGATGACCAACGGCTGTTTCGATATCCTGCACGCCGGACATGTGGCCTATCTGTCGCAAGCCGCGCAGCGGGGTGATCGTCTTGTAGTGGCGGTCAACGACGACGAATCCGTGCGGCGGCTGAAGGGCGCGCAGCGTCCCGTCAACCCGCTCATGCAGCGCATGGCGGTGCTGGCGGGGCTGGAGAGCGTGGACTGGGTGGTCTCTTTTGCCGAAGACACGCCGCGACGGCTGGTCGAGGCCTTGAGCCCCGACGTGCTCGTGAAAGGCGGCGATTACCAGCCGCAAGACGTGGCCGGCGGAGACTGGGTGCGCGGCCGTGGCGGCGAGGTGGTGGTGCTGGACTACATCGATGGCTGCTCCACCAGCGCGATCATCGCCGCGATTCGAAAAGGTATCTGACAGTCATGATTATCGTAACCGGCGGCGCCGGCTTCATCGGCAGCAACATCGTCAAGGCGCTGAACGCGCGCGGCCACACCGAGATCCTGGTGGTCGACAACCTTCGCAACGGCGCCAAATTCGTGAATCTCGCCGACTGCGAAATCCGGGACTATCTGGACAGGGAGCATTTTCTGAGGCGCGTGCTCAACGGCGAGGATTTCGGCGGCTCGCTGGAAGCCGTGTTTCATCAGGGCGCGTGCGCGACCACCACCGAGTGGGACGGCCGCTACATGCTGGACAACAACTACGAATACTCCAAGGCGCTGCTGCATTATTGTCTGGCGCACAGCGCGCCGTTTATGTATGCCTCGTCGGCCTCGGTGTACGGCATGGGCCCGGTATTCAAGGAAGATCGCCGCCATGAGCGACCGCTGAACGTGTACGGCTATTCCAAGTTTCTGTTCGATCAGTACGTGCGCCGCGCGCTGGCCTCGGCGCGCAGCCAGGTCGTCGGGTTGCGCTATTTCAACGTGTATGGCCCGCGTGAGCAGCACAAGGGTGCGATGGCCAGCGTCGCCTTTCACTTTAACCGGCAGGTGCTTGACAGCGGCAAGATCAAACTGTTCAGCGGTTCGGACGGATACGCCGATGGCGAGCAGCGCCGGGATTTCATCTATGTCGGTGACGTGGCCGCAGTTAACCTGTGGCTGCTGGACAACCCCGAGGTCGCGGGCATTTTCAACCTCGGCACTGGCCGCACCCAGACGTTCAACGAGGTGGCGCGGGCGGTGATCGGCTATCACCGGCGCGGCGAGATCGAGTACATTCCGTTTCCGAATGCGCTTAAAGGCCGTTACCAGAGCTTTACCGAAGCCGACATGACCCGCCTGCGCGAGGCGGGGCTTGCGCACCGGTTCAGGCCGGTGGAAGAGGGTGTCCCGCTGTATCTGAATGCGCTCAGCAAGGAGCCGCGGACCGTGTCATGACGCGCCATGCGGGCGCGCATGGCGATGCCGCGACCGTCCCGGCGCGCGTGCTGGTCATGGGTCCGGCATGGGTGGGCGATATGATCATGGCGCAGGCGCTGTTCAAGACCTTGCGCCGCACGCGCCACGATGTCGAAATCGACGTACTGGCGCCGGGGTGGTCGGCGCCGTTGCTCGCGCGCATGCCCGAAGTGGGCGAGGCGCTGCAGGTGCCGCTAACCCACGGTCGTCTGAGCTTTCGCACCCGTTACCGCCTGGGCCGCGAACTGGCGCCGCGCGGCTACGGCCAGGCGCTCATTCTGCCGCGCTCATTCAAAGCCGCGCTGATTCCATGGTTCGCGCGTATCCCGCGACGCACCGGGTATCTTGGCGAGGCGCGCTTTGGGCTGATCAACGACCGGCGCGCGCTGGATAGAAAGGCCATGCCGCTGATGGTGCAGCGCTACGTGGCGCTGGGCTTGCCGCCGGGCGCTCATATGCCGCCGGACCAGGTGCCAAGCCCGGCCTTGACCGTGGATGCGGGCAACGGCCTGCGGCTGATCACCCAACTGGGACTCTCGCTCGATGCACGCAGGATCGGCCTGATGCCGGGCGCGGAATACGGGCCCGCCAAGCAGTGGCCGCCGGAGTATTATGCCGCTCTGGCGCAACGGCTGGCCGCCGAGGGCGTGCAGACCTTGGTGTTCGGTTCGCACAAGGATTTCGAGCTCGGCGAGCGCATCGTCGCGCTGTCCGGTCGCGGCGTGAACCTGTGCGGGAAAACGCGGCTGCAAGACGCGATCGATCTGCTCGCGCAGGTCAACGGCGCGGTGACCAACGACTCCGGCCTGATGCACGTGGCCGCCGCGGTCGGCGTGCCGCTGGTGGCGATTTTCGGCTCCTCGACACCGGCCTACACGCCACCGATGAGCGATCGGGCGTCGGTCATGTATACCGGAATCGAATGCAGTCCCTGCTTCGATCGCACCTGTCGCTACGGTCATTACCGGTGCCTGCGGGAGATCTCAGTGGCAGCGGTGTTGAAGGAGCTTTGGCAACTTTTATCGACGACCCCCAAGCCATGCAGAGGCGACACTTCGTTCTGAACCGGGCCGACAAGATCGGCGACGTGGTGCTGGCGCTGCCGGTTGCCGGCATTCTTAAAAGCGCGTTTCCCGGCTGCAAGGTGTCGCTGCTGGGCCAGCGCTATACGCTGCCCCTGGCGCGGTGTTGCGAGCACCTCGATGACGCTTACGCATGGGACGAGATGAAGGCGGCGCCCAGCGCGGAGCGGATCCGGCGGTTCCAGGCGTTCGCCGCCGATGTGATCATTCATATCTACCCCCAGGCCGCGATCGCACGGGTTGCCAGGCAGGCGAGGATACCGCTGCGGATCGGCACCGGCCGGCGCGCCTATCACTGGCTCGACTGCAACCGGCTGGTGCGCTTGCGCCGACGGGGCGTTGCGCTGCACGAGGCGCAATTGAACATCCAGCTGCTGCGCGGGCTGGGTCTAGATCGCGATTACGATCTGGATGCGCTGCGGGAATACTTCGGCCTGACGCGAATCGGTGCATTGCCCTCGCGCCTCGCTGCATTTGTGGACCCCGGCCGCTTCAATCTGATTGTGCATCCCAAATCGGCCGGCAGCGCACGGGAGTGGCCCGTTGGGCATTTCGCGCGACTGATCGAGAGCCTGCCGCCGGAGCGGTTCAATATCCTGGTCACCGGCAGCGAGAAGGAAGGCGAGTCCGTCCGAGGCGCGCTGCCCATGCAGCTGCCGCACGTCAGAGATCTGACGGGTAAGATCTCGCTCGATGAACTCATCGCGCTCATCAACGCCGCGGACGGCCTGCTTGCGGCCAGCACCGGACCATTGCACATCGCGGCGGTTTTGGGTAAGCACGCGCTCGGCATCTTTGCGCCGTATCGCTCCAAGCACGCCGGCCGCTGGGGACCGATCGGGCCGCGCGCACGCGTGTTCCAACTGGCCGAGAAGTGCGTCAGTTGCCCGAACGCCAGCGATTGCGCGTGCATGCGCCGTATCGCTCCCGCCGAGGTCGGCGCTTATCTGCAAAGCTTGCGCGGGGATGACGCCGCTGACGCCACCGCGCGCCCGTTCGAGCGGCTGGACACGCCAGGCGCCGGGTCATTGAAGCGCGTGCAGGACGGTGATAAATGATAGCATCGCGCGCAGACGCTGCCGCCAAACGCGCGGCCACGAGCAAATTGGCGATGAGCAAGACCTTGACCGCAAGGCGCTACGCGCACGGCAGGTACATCATCTGCGACGACGTACGTTACGCCGGCGCCATTGGCGTTCTGATCACGAGCCTGCGATTTCGCCAGTTGCAGTGCAGCCGGAACCGTTGCTACCGTACCGCCACACGCCGGCGCAACAGCTTGTACAGCTTCTACTTCGGGCCGGCCGGCGGCACGCTGGTGATGAAGGTGTCGCGCCTGCATCCGGGCGAGCGCCTGGGCCGCAAGCTGGACTGGTATTTGAGGCGTTTGAGGAAGGATTATGGCCGCGAGGCGTTCAACGGTGCGCTGCGGCTGCAAGCCGCGGGCATAAATACCGCCAGGCCGGTCGCCTGCTGGTCCTACGGCACATCCTGGTGGAACCGGGAGAGCTATTTTCTCTACGAACGCGTCGAGGGTGAATCGATAGACCGCTACATCGAGCGCACCCGGCATGCCGCGTCGCCTTACCAGCGCTTGGTGTCCACATGCATGGTCGAGAAAGTCGTGGAGATGACGAAGCGTTTACACGCGCGCGGCCTGCGTCACGCCGATATCCACAGCCGCAACGTGCTGGTCGAGTTCGACGCCGGGCGCTGCCCGCCAGACAGGCAGGCGATTCTGGCCAGGCTGCGGGTGTATCTCATCGACACCGATCACGTGCGCACGGTCAGGGTGAGGCTCCCGGTGATCAAGCGCTTTGTCGATCTGCGTTGTCTGCGCGGTATCGATTTCCGGGATTACGGGCGCAAGCGGTTTCTGCGCGCTTACCTCGGCCAAGACAGCCGAATCTGGTGGTGGGTGCTGCACTTCTGGTCGCGCGGCGGATTCAAGCTCAAGGACCGGTTCAAGCCGCCGCGCGGCATGCCTGGACTCGCGCCTGCCGCCCTGATGGCCGGCACGTTCGTTCACAACGTCAAGGGGGCATTGGTCTTGATATGAGCCTGGTCAGCGTACCGGTGTCGATCGGTGAACTCATCGACAAAATCACCATTCTTGAGATCAAGGCGGCGCGTATCCGGGAGCCGGCTAAGCTCGAGCACATCACGCGCGAGCTGGACCTGCTCACCAACACCTGGCTCACCTCCGGTCAGGCCAGCGCGGGGATAGGCGTCCAGCGCGAGGCGCTGAAGACAGTCAACGAGACGCTCTGGGATATCGAGGATCAAATCCGGCTCAAGGAGGCCAGCGGCGAGTTCGATGACAGCTTCATCGAGCTGGCGCGCGCGATCTATATCAACAACGACCGGCGCGCCGCGCTCAAGCGCGAGATCAATCAGCTGCTGGGCTCGGAGATCGTCGAGGAGAAATCGTATCCTGAGTATGCGCGCGAGACGCCGGGGGTCAGCGGCGCGCCGTAGTTCCCCGCCGTTTACCCGCGGCCATCGGCGTGTGCCTGACGGTAGCGCATCAGCTCGTCCAGCCTTGCGATAACCTCGTCTACCTCGATCAAGTCCATGGCGCCGGGATATTCCAGCCTGGTGCCCCAGGGCAGTTCGGCCGCCGCCACGCCGCGGTAACGGCGCGCCGCCGCGTCGTATTGATTGACGCACCAGCGGCGGCTCAAGTAAGGCCCGCTGCGCTCGGGGTTGGTGGCGGCGTAAAGACCGATCACGAGCAGTCCCACGCAGGTGGCCATGTGCGCCGGTCCCGAATCGGGCGTGAGCAAGACGGCCGCGCGCGCGAGCAGCGCCAGCAGGCGCTTGACGGTGTCCCGGCCGATCAGATTGACTGGCGCATGATGCATATTGCGCACGATGGCCTCGCCATATCTGCGCTCCTGCGCGCTGGGCCCGCCGCACAGCAGCACCCGCAGACCCCAGCGCTCGGCGGCGTGATCGGCCACGCGCGCGTAGCGTTCGGCGCGCCAGTTACGCAAGCCATGGCTGGAGCAGGGGCTGACGATCAGCGCCTCGTGCCGGGCCGGAATCTGCTGTTCGGCAAAGGCGCGCGCCTCTGCGGGCACGGGCACATCCCAGCGTAACTCGCGTTGATTCAGGCCCAGGGTTTGCAGAAAGCTGAAAAATCCATCCACGACGTGCTGGCCGTGCGCGGCGGGAATGCGATGATTAATAAACAGCCCGTGCAGATCTTTGGCGCGGGCGCGATCGAAGCCCAGCCGCACCGGGGCGCTCACACAGCGGCTCGCGAGATTGGCGCGCAGCGAAACCTGCATGTTGAGCAATGCGTCGAAATATCGGCCGCGCAAACGCCGGCGCAAGTCGCGATAGCCGCGCCAGCCGGCACCTTTTCTGAAGATGATAAACTCCACGCCCGGCAGATCGCCCACCAGTTGCGCTTCACGGTCACCGATAATCCACGTGAGGCGCGTGCCGGGCCAGTGGGCCCGCAGAGTCTGCACGACAGGCACGATGTGGGTGACATCGCCCAGCGCGGATAAACGCAGCAGACAGATCGATGCGGGCGGTTCGGTGAAGGGGAGCGTCATTCGCCTATGCAAGAGATCCAGGCCAATTCACCCGGCGAACGCATCTTGTACGACGCGGATGCCGCCGAGCGTGTGGACCGCAGCTGGTTCAATCCGGCGGCGCGCGGATGGCTCACCGGCAATGCGCAAGGGCGCGGCCAGGCGCTGTTTTTTCGTCATAGAGAAACCGAGTATGTGCTGCGGCATTACCGCCGCGGCGGCGCGGTCGCGGCCGTGCTGGGCGACCGCTACTTCTACACCGGCCTGCATCGGACCCGCGCTTGGCGCGAATGGGGGCTCCTGGCCAGGGTGACGGCGCTTGGATTGCCCGCACCACGCCCGTTGGCGGCTCGCGTTGTCATCGCTGGACTGTTCTACCGCGCCGATCTGATTACGTATCGATTGATGGATACCAGGCCGCTGTCAGAGATCCTGAAGCATGCGCCGCTGCCGCAGGCCGCCTGGCGCGAGGTGGGGCGTGTCATCGCCCGGTTTCACGACGCACACGTGTGCCACGCGGACCTCAACGCGCACAATGTGATGCTGGACGCGCGCGGCGAGGTTGCGCTCATCGATTTTGACCGCGCCAGGTTCAGGCGTTCAGCTGCGCGCTGGCGACGGGCCAATCTCGTCCGCCTGCATCGTTCGCTGCGCAAGCTCAAACGCCTTAATCCAGCGCTGAATTTCAGCGCGTCTGATTTTGAAGCCTTGCGAGCCGGCTATGGGTCGCTCGATTGACTCGAAAGGCGCGGCACAACGCGGTCATCGCAGCCCGCACAACGGCTCCAGTCGCTCGAGGTACGCCGGTAGCACGTGTTCGTGCCGGCGCATGAACGCGGCCGCGCGCTCACCCAAGGCCGCGCGCAGTTCCGCGTCGACCAGCAGGCGTTCGAGCGCAAAACCCAGCTCCCGGTCGTCCTGCGCCATCAGCAACGCCTCCGCCGAAAGCAGGCTTTGCGTCTCTTCGGCAAAATTGTCCATGTGCCGGCCGACCAGCACGGCCTTGGCCAGGCGCGCCGGCTCCAGGATGTTGTGGCCGCCATGCGGGATCAGCGAACCGCCGATGAACACAAAGGCGGCGTGCGTCATCAGGGCGGGCATTTCGCCCAGGGTGTCGGCGAGATAGATACGGGTCGTCGAGGTCACGGCATCGCCGCGGCTGCGCACCGCTATCTCGAAGCCCAGCGGCGCGAGCTGCTTCAAGATCGCGTGTCGGCGCTCTGGATGACGCGGTGCGATCACCAGCAGTTCGGGCGTGGCCGGCAGGCGCCGCCAGATGCGCGCGAGATGCAGCTCTTCCTGATGATGCGTGGATGCGGCCAGCCAGTATGGCCGACCGACCAGATCGTCCAGGCGCAGCGCATCCGTTTGCCCGGGTGCGGCAAATTTTATGTTGCCGACGGTTGTCACCCGCCCCGCAGGCGCGCCCAGTTCCTGGAACTTGCCCGCGTCCCAGTCGCTCCTGGCGAGAATCGCTCTGACCTGGCCAAGTGCGTGCCGATAAGCCCGGCGCAGCGCGGACGGCGCCTTTAGGGTGCGCTGCGAAAGTCTTGCGTTGATCAGAATCAGGGGAATGTCGAGGGTCGCACACAGCTGATAGAGATTGGGCCACAGCTCGGTTTCCATCACCACCAGACAGCGCGGACGCAGCCGCGAGAGAAACCGCGCCATGCTGAAATTGAAATCCAGCGGCAGGTAGGCGTGCGTGATGTCCGCGCCCATCTCCTTGAGCGCGACGGCGCGTCCGGTGGGCGTGTTGGTGGTGACCAGCAACGGCGCCTGGGGATGACGCGCGCGCAGCGCTTTCAACACCGGCAGCGCGGCGTTCACTTCACCCACCGACGCGCAATGCATCCACACCGGCGCGGCCACGGCGGGTGTGTTGCCGCCCAGTCGCTGCCACAGATAATCCGTGCCGCCATCGCGCGCCGCGCGCCATAGCGTGTAGCCGATCAGCAGCGGCGAGCTGACGCACAGCGCGACGCGGTAGGGCAGCAACTCGTTGCTCACGAGGGGATGATCACGACTGCTTTAATCAGCCCAGCCAGCCGTTGAGCTTGACGAGGTCGTCCCCGGTCAGGGTGCCCGCCGCCTGCTTGAGCCGCAAGGTGTTCAGCAAATAATTGTAACGGGCGCGGGACAGATCGCGTTGCGTGCGAAAGGTCTCGCGCAGCGCCAGCAGCACGTCCACCGAGGTGCGCGTGCCCACCTCGAATCCGGCTTGCGCCGCGGCCGCGGCCGCGCGGTTGGATTCCAGCGCCTGCCGCAACGCCCGCACGCGGCTGATGCCCGCGATCACGTTCAGATACGAAGCACGCGTCTGGCGTACCGCTTCACGGCGTTGCTGCTCCTGCAGGTCCTGGGCCTGCTCGAACAGATAACTGGCCTCGCGCGTGCTGGAGGTGACGAATCCGCCGGAGAAGATCGGAATATTGAGTTGCAGGCCGATGATCTCGTCATCGGTCTTTGTGGCGCCGAACACGCCGCCGCCGGAATCATTCTCGGCCTTTTCCGCGAACAGGCCCAGAGTCGGGTAATGTCCCGCCCGGCGCCGGTCCACTTCCAGTGACGCCGTCTCGGTGGCGAACTGCGCGGCGATCAGGCGCAGGTTCCGTTTGACGGCGGTCGCCACCCACCGGTCGACATCCGCCGGATCCGGGGTCAGCAGCGGGATGCGGTCCCGAAGCTTGCGCAGCCTCCCGGGCAGCTGGCCGGTGATGACCTGCAGCGCTTCGCGGCTGACGGCCAGCTGGTTTTCTGCGCCAACCTGCTGCGCGAGCGCGAGATCGTACGCGGCCTGCGCCTCTTTGACGTCGGTGATGGCGATCATGCCGACTTCAAAACGTTCTCGCGCCTGTTCCAGCTGACGGCCGATCGCTTCTTTCTCGGCGATCGCAAAATCAAGGTTATCCTGCGCGGCCAGCACGTCAAAGTACGCCTCGCTGACTCGCAGGACGAGCGCCTGCGCGATGACGTCGAGTTCAGCCCGCGCCTGCGCGATGCTGGAATCCGCCTGCCGCAACTGTACCACCAGCGAGTGGTCGTAGATGGCCTGATCCAGCCGCAGGGTATAACCTTCGGTGGTGAACGAGCCGGATCGGGTGTCGACCTCGCCGTCCAGGGTGCGGGTGGAGTCGAGCTCCTGGCGGGCATATTGGCCGCTCAAATTGACTTGCGGCAGCAGCGCCGACAGCGCCTGTGGACGGAACTCCCCGGTCGCCGCGAAATCCGCCTGCGCGGCCTGCAATTGTGCATCCTCCCGCGCGGCCAGCTGATAAATGTCCAGCAGATCTTCAGCCTGCGCGGGCAACGCCGTGAGCATCGACGCGCCGATCAAACCAACCAACAACGGATTACCTGGACGCATGACTTCTCTGGTTTGTGCGCTTCAAGCGCGGTCGTCAATAACCTGGGCTCGTATGTCAGAGCGTGAAAACGGGTTTCCTGGACGTGTTCAGCAGTGGCGGCAGATCGGTCTCGAACAGCCTGACTCTGGAAAACTCCTGCTCGCCCGCGCGCAGAACCCGCATCGCCGACATCACCGGCCGTTCGCCAACGATGACAAACAGGCGCCCGCCGACGGCGAGTTGCTGTTCGAAGCTGGACCGATACTCCGGGATCGAGCCCGTCACCGCGATCGTGTCGAAACGTTCGTCCCGGCGCCAGCCGTTGGCCGCGTCGCCGACGCTTAAGTTGATATTGTGAATATCCAGCGCGGCTAAGCATGACGCGGCGTCGCGGACAAAGTCATCGAAGATGTCCACGCTTTCGACCCGGCCCGCCAGCCTGGCCAGGCACGCTGTGACAAAGCCGCTGCCGGTGCCTATTTCCAGCGCGCGGTCGCCGGGCTGGATGTCCAGGGCCTGCAGCATGCGGCCTTCCACTTTCGGGGCCATCATGGTTTGCCCATGCCCCAGCGGTATGCCGAAATCGGCGAAAGCGAGGTTGTGATAGCGCGCTGGCACGAAGCATTCGCGCGGCACCGAGGTCAGCACTTGCAGCACATCCTCGTTCAGCACTTCCCAGGCGCGGAGTTGCTGTTCGATCATGTTGCCGCGGGCCTGCTCTAGATTCATGCGTGTTGTTGGCGTTATTGCACTCAAGGGCCGTAAGATTACGGGCACCCGCTATCCCAGACAAGTCTGACGGCGGCGCACCCAACCCGCAGTCGGGCCGCGCAGCGTGTAGACCGGCCGACTGGGCGTGGGTTCAACGCGGCGGGCGGTTGCAATGAAGCAGCCTTTTCTATAAGTTCAGGCGCATCGAGGCTGGGGGTGCCTTTGAAAGGCTGAGAGATACCCTTGGAACCTGAACCGGTTCGTACCGGCGGAGGGAAGGCTCGTGAAGAACCCGTCGCGCTTCCACCGCCTGCTCCCCGTCCTTTGCAGGAGAGATGATGAGCGCTATTCCCGAAGAATTTCTTCACGCCACGACCCGTCTTTCGCAAGAGGTCACGCGGCCCATTGCCGGATCACACAAGGTCTATGTCCAGGGATCACGGGCTGAGCTGCGCGTGCCCATGCGCGAGATCCGGCAGGCCGATACGCCAGCCAGCTTCGGGGCGCAGCGCAATCCGGCGATTACGGTTTACGACACCTCGGGTCCTTACACCGACCCTGACGCCGACATCGATCTGCTTAAAGGCCTGGCCCCGTTGCGCGCACCCTGGATCATTGAGCGTGACGATACGCAGGAGCTGCACGGGCCGAGCTCCGCGTACGGCCGCACACGGCAGACCGATCCCGGACTCGCGCGCCTGCGCTTCGGGCATATCCGCAAGCCGCGGCGCGGCAAGTCCGGCATGAACGTCACACAGATGCATTACGCGTGCGCTGGCCACGTCACGCCGGAGATGGAATTCATCGCCGTGCGCGAAAACTGCCGTTTACGGGAGATGCGCGAGGCTTATGAACGGGCCGGTTATCTGAAGCAGCATCGCGGCCGGCGGTTTGGCGCGGCTATTGCGCGCGAGATCACGCCGGAATTCGTGCGCGACGAGGTCGCGCGCGGGCGCGCGATCATTCCCGCCAACATCAATCATCCGGAATCCGAACCGATGATCATCGGCCGCAATTTCCGCGTGAAGATCAACTGCAACCTGGGCAATTCGGCCGTGACCTCCAGCATCGCCGAAGAGGTCGAAAAACTGGTGTGGGGAATCCGCTGGGGCGCGGACACGGTGATGGATTTGTCCACCGGCAAGCACATCCACGAGACGCGCGAGTGGATCCTGCGCAACGCGCCGGTGCCGATCGGCACGGTGCCCATCTATCAGGCGCTGGAAAAGGTCGACGGCAAGCCCGAGGAACTGACCTGGGAGATGTTCCGCGACACTTTGATCGAGCAGGCCGAGCAGGGCGTGGATTACTTCACCATCCACGCCGGCGTGCGGCTGCCGTTCGTGCCGCTCACCGCGAACCGCGTGACCGGCATCGTTTCGCGCGGCGGCTCCATCATGGCCAAGTGGTGTCTGGCGCACCATCGCGAATCGTTCCTCTACACGCATTTCGAAGACATCTGCGAGATCATGCGCGCCTACGACGTGAGCTTCTCACTCGGTGACGGCCTGCGTCCAGGCTCGATCGCGGACGCCAACGACGAAGCGCAGTTCGCGGAACTCGAAACCCTGGGTGAGCTGACCAAGATCGCGTGGGCGCACGACGTGCAGACCATGATCGAAGGCCCGGGCCACATCCCCATGCAGCTCATCAAGGAGAACATGGATCGCGAACTCAAGGACTGCTTCGAGGCGCCGTTTTATACCCTGGGGCCGCTGACCACCGACATCGCCCCCGGCTATGATCACATCACCAGCGCCATCGGTGCGGCGCAGATCGGCTGGTACGGCACCGCCATGCTGTGCTACGTCACGCCCAAGGAGCATTTGGGCCTGCCCAACAAGAGCGACGTGCGTGATGGCATCATCGCCTACAAAATCGCGGCGCATGCCGCCGACCTCGCGAAAGGTTTGCCGGGCGCGCAGGTGCGCGACAATGCGCTATCGAAGGCGCGCTTCGAATTCCGCTGGGAAGATCAGTTCAGCTTGGGGCTGGATCCGGAGCGCGCGCGCGAATATCACGACGAGACTCTGCCAAAGGATTCCGCCAAGGTCGCGCATTTCTGTTCCATGTGCGGCCCGCATTTCTGCTCGATGAAGATCACCCAGGACGTGCGCGATTACGCCAAACGCCATAATATCGACGATGTTACCAGCGCCGTGGAAGCGGGCCTGCGCGAGAAGGCGGACGAGTTCAGGCGCGACGGCGCCAAGCTGTACCGGGAGGTTTAGCTTGCGCAACGCCACAGCGCTGGTGCTGTTATCATGGTTCGCGCAGGCGGCGGCAGACGATGCGGCGCGGGATTATATCAAGCTCATCGCCGCCAACGATGCGGACTGCGTGATGTTGCAGGGGCGCATGCGTCAAGTCATCAACACCCACGCCGGGCGCGCCATAGAGGTATCGCTTGAGCGCCGCATGGGCCAGACGGTGCAACCGGGACGCGTGGTCGAAACCGCGCCGCCGGGCGGCGAGCCGGTCGATCTGGGCTGCACGCGCATTATCGGCGGCTATGCCCAGGACTGGGATATTATTGCTGCTGAGTTTCGAAACTGACGCGCGCCGGCGGACCGCGGGCGCGTCCTGCCGGAGGTGGGGGCATATGCGCAGTTCCAGTCACTCACCGGACAAGGGGGATCGGTGAACGAACCATCCGTACGGGATATGGTTGACGCTTTTCTCGATGCGATCGGGGCGCGCGATTTCGAACAGGCGCAACGCTGTCTATCGGCGGACGAATTCTTTTATTTAAGCCCCATTGAGACGTTCGACAACGCGGCGGATTTCATCGCGGACGTCAGCCGCGTGGGCACGATACTCAAGCGGATTGATCGCAGAAAGCTGTTTGTCGATGGTGACCAGGCGTGCGCGATTTTCAATCTGATCACGACCATGGACGCGCTGTCCAACACGCGCATCGCGCAATGGATGAAAGTCAAAAACGGCAAGATCGTCTCGATCGAGGTGTTTTTCGATGCGCACGCGTACGCGAGCATGTTCGAAACCCTCAATTGAGCACGCGCGGGTTCGCGTCTTTCGCATGCCATGCGCCAGCGGTACGATATACGACAAGATCGTTTCGGCGATCGGGTTCGCCGCACCAACTACAAAAGGCAACTGCGGCACTGTCCGGTACAGTCATAGAGGGTTAATGAATGAGCACATCCAAACCACCCGCGGCCCCTAAAAAACGTGTAACCAAGGCCAAGGCGCCGCGCGTCAAAAAGGCCGCCACGCGCGCCAGGCGGGCGCCTTCGCTGGCGGTATCGCCCGAAGAACGCTGGCGGATGGTGGCGGTCGCGGCCTATCACAAGGCGGAAAAGCGGGGCTTTACGGCGGGCGGCGCGCTGGATGATTGGCTAGACGCCGAGCGGGAAGTGGAGGCCTTGCTGGGCGCCCAGCAAGCTAAAACCTAGTTCCGGAGGTCCTTCGACGCTACGCCGCTCGGCGTTTGAGAGAGGTCGCAGCGCGGGCCCATCGCGGGGCTCACCCGGCGAGCAGGTCTTTGGCCTGATTGATCTTGGCGGCCAGATAGTTGGTGCCGCCACGGTCGGGATGCATTTTTTGCATCAGACGCCGATGCGCCTCGGTGACGGCTTTGGAATCGGCGCCGGCCTTGAGGCCCAGAATCTCGTAAGCTTCCTCGCGGGACATGCCTTTGCCATTCGTTTTGTGTTGTTCAGACTGCTTGTCATCGGTCTGTTCCGACTGCGTTTCGCCCGATTCCTGCCTGGCGCCGTGCACCTGCTCCATGTAGGCTGCCAGCAGCGCCGCCGATTCCGCATCGCGACGGATGTACTCCGCATGCAACGCCTGCAATTTTTTTAAGGTCAATTCGCTTAAGTGCGCACCCGCGTGCGCGCCTTTTAAGATCTTGCCGCGCATCTCGCCGGTTTGCTGGCTTAGAGACATGCGCAGGTAACGGGTCTCGACCTTGGTCCGGCCATTTTCGCCAGAGGACTCCGCCGACGATGAGCGGCTGCGCGATGACCGGCGACTCGACGATCGACCGGATCGGCCGTTCGAAGCCCGCGGCGCTTCCGGTTTTGCCCCCGGCGCGCGCCACAACAGCGGCAACAGACGGACGACGATGGGCAGCAGCCCGCCTGCCACGGCGAAGATCCAGTGCAGATAGCCGGAAAACACCAGCGCGATCAGCGCCACGATGGCGATGACGATACCCGCCTGCAAGAGGAAAAGCTTGAGCTTCCCTGGCGCCTGACGCCCAATCCGGCTGACCAGCAAAAAGATGGACAGCAGGATCAGCACGCCGACCAGGATGCGAAATCCAAGAACTTCCGTGAGCATAAATTCCATCTTCATCCTTTATCATGGGCTAGACTGAGTTGCTGCGTGAGCTGCTGGACGGACCTGCCGTGACGTTGACCATACGCCTCCAGCGCCTGGCGCCCGCCGATGGCGAACACCGCGTCCATGCTGCTCAACAGTTGCGCGGAATCCGCCAGCCACGGACCGGCAATAAACTCGCGCTGCCCGCGAAAATAGCACAGCCGAACTTCCAGCCCGCCGATGGCGGCGGTCTCCTCGAACATGCGGCTCTGGATGCGCCGGGCGGTGTTCCAGGCCGGCTGACGGCTGGCGGTCGCGTCTAGCGCGAAGATCAGCCGCCCGCGCGCGGTCGCGGCCGGACTGGCCGCGGACCGCAAACGCGTCGAGCTGCGCGCGGCCGGATTCGGCCGGGGCTTTGTCTTGCTCATAAAGATCGCCGGTTGCGCGACGTAAACAGCCCGGCTCGCTAGCCAGTGCCTCAATAAATATGCAGAATAATAGTGGAATTCCCTTAAAGCCAGTCATCCCGGAGTACGGCAGGCGACGACGGGTTCCGCTATTGTTGAAATTACTGCGCGTATGCCTTCACGATAAGCAACGCGCGATATTTAGCGTTATTAGTCTAACCAGCCTTGACGGTAACCGTAAAGCCGGGCGCAGGCGGCCGCCAATGGCGAGTGGCGGACTGGCGACGGTCGGAAGAATGTAGGATAGTGCGCCATTCGTCACAATGGCGCGCAAGAGATGACAGCGGGATCGCAGTAAAGGCTTAGCGCGCGACACGAACTTATTTCCCCGGAGACGGCCGGCATCGCCGCGGCCGATAGAAAACCAAAGGCAGGTCAATGTTAGATTTTGATGCGAATTACAGTCGGCAAATCATGGTGCGGCTTGCGGTGGCTTCGGTCACACTGCTTGTCGTCATATTCATAAGCCGCCAATTTATCTTTGATTTTTACCTAACGGGCCAGATAACGTCGGCCGTCTACATCATCAGCGGCACGACCGTGGTGCTGTTCCTGGCGGCATTGATCGCCATCGTCGCGGGGCTGCGCCACTACGCGCGCGAGGAGGCCGCGCTGGCGCGGTTCATGCGCTCGCTGGACGACGAACAGCTCGATCTCATGGTAGGCGTGGATCCGCGCAGTATCATCCACCGGCGCTACGCCACGATCTTGCGGATCAGCAAACAAAACGCCCCGGTCGATCAGGGCGCGCTGGCCTCCCTGCTGCTGGCCGATGAGAGCAAACGCCTGTCGTTTCCGCGCTTCGTCAGCAATATCCTGATCCTGATGGGCGTGTTCGGGACCATCGTCGGCCTGGCGATCGCGCTGCTGGGTGCCGCCAATCTGCTGGAAACGCAGCAGGATCTGGGCAGCATGGATTTGCTGATACACGGCATGTCCGTGGCGCCGGCCACCACCATCATCGCGATCATCTGTTACGTGTTCGTGGGTTATTTCTACATCCGCCTGGCGGACGCTCAGACGCACGTCATCAGCGGTGTCGAGCAGGTGACGTCGCTTTATCTGCTGCCACGGTTTTCGCGCAATGCCGATTCGGTCGTGCACGAGATCGCGAATCTGGTCGACCAGCTGCGGCAGACGGCAGAGAGCATGCGCGGCAGTCAGTCGGAATATGCGGAGGCCGGCATCCGGCTGCGTGAGACGGTCAACGACTATGCGCAGGTCGGCCATCGCATGAGCATGATGCTGGCGGAACTCGATTCGCGCATGAGCGGCATGACCGACGACGTGCGCGCGATGAAGAGCATGCTGCGCGACGGGTTTCGCCTGCCCGCGGGGAATTCCAGCTAATGAACGGCGGTTTCGTCGATCTGCGCGCATCCCGCGGCGACGCGCTGACCGAACACAACGCCGTGTGGCCCTCGTTTACCGATATCATGACCGTGGTGGTCATGATCTTTCTGCTGACCAGCATGGTGGTAATCCTGCGCAACTGGGAGCTGGTCGAAAACCTGCGCGCCAGCATCCAGGCCGAGCAGCAGGTCGCCGAGGCGATGCGCAACACCGCGCAGGCCCGGGAAACGGCCGAACAGCAGCTGGCGCGCGCGCAGCAGGAGATCGCTACGCTGCGAAGCGAACTGGATCGCGCCGCCACTGACGCGCAGCGCAACGCGCAGTTGCTGGCCGAGCGCGACAGCAGCTTGTCGTCAGCCAAGTCCGCGATCAAGCAATTGTCTGCGAACCTGCAGTCATCGTATGACGAGGTCGATGCGCTGGAGGCGCGCATGGAGCGCGCGCGCGCCGCCCGTGCGGAGCTGCAAAGCTCAGTGGCGCAAAAACAGGCCGATCTCGAATCCGCGCAAGCCTCTATCGAAACCTTGTCACAAGATCTGGATTCTTCGCGCGAGCGGGTGAGCGTGCTGGAGCGCGAGGCGCAGCAGGCCGCCACGCAACGTTCGGAATTGCAGGCCGCCTTCGACGCGCAACGCGGCGATCTGGAGATGGCGCGCGCCGACGCTACGCAACTACAGGAACAACTGGAGTCTTCCCGCCAGCGGGTGGGAACGCTGGAAGAGCAGGTCGAGCAGGCGCGGCTGCGCGGCGGACAACTGCAGGCGGAATACGCGGCGCGCCAGAACGAGTTGCAGGCGGCGCAGCAAAAAATCGCGCAGCTGACACAATCGCTGGATGCCTCCGGCGAGAGGGTGAGCGCCCTGGAGCAGCAGATCGAACAGGTGCGTACCGAGCGCGCCCAGCTGCGGGCATCGCTTGAGGGGGGGCAGACGGATCTGGCGACGGCCGAGGACCGCATAGCTGAGCTGACCCAGGCACTGCAGGCCGCGGCCGAGACAGAGCGCGCCATGCAGAGCCGGATTGAGCGGGCGCGCGGCGAGAGTTCCGAACTGCAGGCGGCCTACGAGCGTCAGCAGGCGCGTTTGAGCGCCGCGCAACAGCGGGCTGCGGAACTTGACACTGCGCTTGATGCCCAGACGCTGGAACTGCGCGATCTGCGTCAGGCGCGCAGCCAGGCGCAACAGCAAAGCCAGCAAAGCGAACAGCAGCTGGCGGCGTTGCGCGGCGACTTCGACACCCTCAAGGTCAAGTACAATCGATTGATACAGCCTGCGCGCAGCGCTGCAGGCAAACATGTCGTAGAGGTGCGTTACGACAAGGGTCCCGAGGGCCACAAGATCGGCGTGAAAGACGCCGATGAGGGGGCCTTCAGCGAGGTGAGCCGCGCGCAGCTAACGCGCCGGCTCGACGCGCTCAAGGCGCGCTACAACAACGATTTGTACGTGCGCATCATCATTCCGGACAGCAGCGGCCTGTCGTATAACGAAGCGTGGGACTTTACCAACGAAATTCTGAGTAGTTACGATTACTACTACCAGACGCCCGGACGCGAACCCGGCGCGGAAGCCGTGCAGTAACGGCTCGAACTGCGCCCGTCATCAGATCGCGATGATGCCAGCCGCTTGCTGGCGATAGGGTGACCGGGCGGCGCTGCGCCGGTCGTGCTGGTGATCGTGAGTCTTTTACCGTGCAAGCACCACCCTACCCATTGCCGGATCCGGATCCCGACGCGAAGGCGTTGAGCGCGGCGCTCACCGGTAAGATCCGGTGCGCCATCGACGACGCCGGCGGCAGCATCGGCTTTGCACAATACATGGCGATGGCGCTGTACGATCCGGAGCTTGGCTATTATCACAATGGCTCGCGGAAATTCGGCGCCGGCGGTGATTTTGTCACCGCGCCTGAACTCTCCCCCCTGTTCGCCCGAGTGATCGCGCGCCACTGCGCGCGGGTGCTGCGAACCCTCGGAAGCGGCGAGATCCTGGAGTTCGGGGCCGGCTCGGGCGCGCTCGCTTTGGGCCTGCTGGCGGAGCTGGATAGACTGAACGCGCTGCCGCAGCGTTATCTGATCCTCGAGTTGAGCGGCGAGTTACGCCGGCGCCAGCAGGAACTTCTGCGCGAAAGAGCGCCGCGACTGCTTGAGCGGATCGAGTGGTTGCAGGCCCTGCCGGACGCGGGCTTCGTCGGCGTGGCGCTGGCCAATGAAGTGCTGGACGCGATGCCGGTCACCTGCTTCGCGCTGCGCGGGGACGCGCTTTTCGAGCGGCGCGTGGGCTGCGACCCGGCCCGCAGTTTGACCTGGCGGGACTGTACCGCCGATCAGCCAGTGCGCGCGTGGGTTGATGGTATCACCGCATCGTTAGCGCAGCCGCTACCCGATGGTTACCGCAGCGAGTTCAATCCCGCGCTGGATGCGTGGATCCGCGCGCTGGGCGAACGGTTCGAGCGCGGGCTGATCCTGATCTGCGACTACGGTTATCCGCGCGGCGAGTATTACCATCCCCAGCGGCGCCAGGGGACCTTGTTGTGTCATTACCGGCACCGCGCGCATGACGATCCGTTCTTCCATCCGGGCCTGCAGGACATCAGCGCGAGCGTGGATTTCACCGCGGTGGCGGCAGCCGCCGCGACGGCGGGTCTCGATCTGCTCTCATATACGAGCCAGGCACAGTTTCTGCTCGCCGGCGGGGTGCTGGAGACGCTGGGGAATGCCGTGGATGACACGGAGCGCATGCGGATGGCACAGCAGATCAAACGCCTGACGTTGCCCGCTGAGATGGGCGATCGTTTCCAGGTGATGGCGCTGGGGAAAAACTATTTGCCATCAGCGCCGTTCGCGTTGCGCGATTTCCGCGCGCGCCTGTAAACAGACGGCGCCAGCGTGCCGGATGTCGAGACTCGCCTGGGCTGCGCGCTGCCTCGCCGTGGCTACCGTGGGGCGCTGGGCCTGCTGGCGATGTTTACTTGATTGTCTGGCGCGCTGGCAGGACTAGCTCCTGACGCCCGGATCGCCGCGATTCGCTTCTCGCGCAATGCTGTTTTTAGCGCCTCGCCGTTGAGACCGGCGCGTGCCAGCGCGCCCGCATCCACGTCTGCGGCCGCCCGCCGCGCCGCGCGCAAGATTCCGGCTTGCGGATAGTCGCGATCCTGCATTCCCTTTCGTCCGCGCGCATCGGCCTCGCAGGCCAGCAGGAATTGCTCGAAGCGTCGTGGGCGGCGCAAGGCGTCGATACGCTCCAGCAACTTAAGCGTGGTCGCCGCGCGAAGCTCCTGAGCGCGGTGACAGTGCAGATGATAGCGCGCGACGTGCGCGGCCAGTGCACGAAACGGATTCGGCGCCTTGAGCCGGTCGCACAGTCCGTCGACCAGTTCGACCCCGCGTTTTTCGTGGCCGTAGTGATGCGGCCATTGTTTGCGCGGGGTCGCGCCCTTGCCGAGATCGTGGGTCAGCGCGGCGAATCGCACACAAGTGTCCGCCGACAATCGCGCCGCTTCGGTCAAAACCAGCAGCGTGTGGACGCCGGTGTCGATTTCCGGGTGATAACGTGCGGGTTGCGGTACGCCGAACAGGCGCTCGATCTCGGGAAATATCCGGGCCAGCGCCCCGCATCCGCGCAGCACCTCGAAGAATTCGGCCGGCGTGCGCTCGCTTAAAGAACGGGCCAGCTCCTGCCACACGCGCTCGGGCACCAGCGCGTCGACTTCGCCGCTCTGGACCATGCTGCGCATGATCGTCATGGTCTCGTCGGCGACGCGAAAGCCGAGATGTTTGAAACGCGCGGCGAACCGCGCCGTTCTCAATATGCGCACGGGGTCTTCCGCGAAGGCGGGCGATACGTGGCGCAGCAGGCGCTGCTCCAGATCGCGGCGGCCGCCGTAAAAGTCCATGACGTTGCCCGCCTGGTCCTCGGCCAGCGCGTTGATGGTCAGGTCGCGGCGCCTTAAGTCTTCTTCCAGCGTGACCTGCGGCGCGGCATGCACCTCGAAGCCGCGATAGCCGGCTGCGGTCTTGCGCTCGGTGCGGGCGAGCGCGTATTCCTCTTTCGTGCGCGGATGCAGAAATACCGGAAAGTCTTTGCCTACGGGTTTGTAACCTTGCGCCTCCAGGTCTTGCGGACGCGCGCCCACCACCACCCAGTCGCGCTCCTTGACCGGAAGCCCCAACAGTTTGTCGCGCACCGCGCCGCCGACCAGAAAGATTTTCATGGCAAGAGCCTAGCGCATAAATGACGACGAATGCGACCCGCGTGCAGCTGACTGGCGGATCGTCAGCCGCGCGTGCTATGTTTTCGCCGATGCGCAGTCGCCATCTGTGTGCAGGACTGCTGGCGCTACTCCTGCCCGCATGCAGCACCCTGTCGTATTACGCGCAGTCCATCGGCGGGCAACTGCGGCTGATGTCCAGCCGGGAACCCATAGCGGCCTTACTGCAAGACGCGAACACGGACGCGGCGCTGAAAAAACGCCTGGCGCGGGCCCAGGAGATGCGCGCGTTCGCAAGCGCCGAACTGGGCCTACCCGACAACGACAGTTACCGCAGCTACGTGCAGCTGGATCATCCGTTTGTCGTCTGGTCGCTGTTCGCCACACCGGAATTCTCGCTGCGACCCCGGCAGTGGTGTTTTCCGATCGCCGGCTGCGTGCCGTATCGCGGTTATTTCATCGAGCGGGATGCGCAAACCTTTGCGCGCTTCCTGCGGGCTGAAGGCATGGATATCTACGTCGGCGGCGTCGCGGCGTATTCCACGCTGGGCTGGTTCGACGACCCATTGCTGAGCAGCATGCTTTATCGCGGCGAGGCGGAGACCGCCGGGATTATCTTTCATGAATTAACGCACAGCCAAGTTTATGCGCCGGGCGACGCGCCGTTCAACGAGGGCCTTGCGACCGCCGTACAAGAGATTGGCGTGCGCCGCTGGCTGGCGACGCACGCAACGCCGGCGGATCTGCAGGCGTATCAAACGGCGTGGCGGCGCAAACAGGCTTTTTTCGATCTGGTCGAAGCAACCCGCGCGCGGCTGTCGGCGCTTTACGGAAGCGATGCGGACGCCACGCTGAAGCGTCGAGCGAAACGCCGCATCATCGCGCGGATGCGAATGGATTACCGGCGCCTGAAGGGGCGCTGGGATGGCTATGACGGCTACGATTACTGGTTCGAGGCGCCCATTAACAACGCCAAGCTCGCGTCAGTGGCGGTTTATCGTGATCTCGTGCCTGCTTTCAAGCGCCTGCTGGCGCGCTGCGATCACGACTTTGCGCGCTTCTATCGCGTGGCGGCGACGCTGACCGGGCTGAAACGAAAAGCGCGGCGCACGCGGTTGCGCACGATAGAAACTTGCGCGTAATGGATCACCGCCACGCGAAAAATCATGGCGTCTGAAGCCACCGCTATCATCACCAGGACATCGCGCCTGCGGCGTGTGCTTGGCCGAAAAACGCGCTAACGGCGAGCGAGATAACCGGGCACGACGGATTCCAGCGAGGTCGGGCAGCGTGCCTCGCCCAGGCAAATGCTGTCGCGGGTGAGCGACCGGTAGTTGTCCAGCGAGAACGGCTTGCCCGGCACGTATTCCAGCAGCGCCGCCTGCGCCCTGGAAAGCCGCGCCGGCAGGCCGACAACTAACCGCCTGATGCCCATGACTCTGGCGATGTATCGCACCAGTTCCTCGAGTGTGTAGTCGTGCGGGCCGCACAGCTCGATGCGTTTGCCGTAAGTCGTCTTATCGGACAAGGCGGCCATGAAGGCGTCCGCGACGTCGCCGACGTAAACGGGCGCGAAGCGCGCGTGCGGGCAGGCGAGCGGCAGCACCGGTGAGAACCTGAGCAGACCCGCGAAGCGGTTGATGAAGCTGTCGTCGGGCCCGAAGATGACCGAAGGCCGGAAGCTGGTGACCTTGAGATGCTCGCCGGCGTGCGCGTGGACGTAGTCCTCCGCTTCGCCCTTGCTGCGCAGATAAAAACTCGGGCCGGCGGCCGCATCGGCGCCCAGCGCGCTCATCTGCAATAGCCGCCGCACGCCGCTTTGCTGGCAGGCCGCGAACACCGCGCGCGCCAGTTCGACGTGCGCGCGCCGAAAACCCGCGCCGTCGTGCCCGCGCTCGTTCAAGATTCCGACCAGATTGATGACGGTATCGCAGCCCTGAAAATGCTGGTTCAGTGCGGCCTGGTCGTGCACGTCGGCCTCGATCAGCTTGACCGTGGGCAACACCAGCAACGCGCGATGACGCTCGCGCCGGCGCGTCAATACCTTCACCTGCAACCGCCGTTCCGCCAGACGGCTTACCAGGTGGCGCCCGACGAAGCCCGTGCCGCCCAGCACGCAGATCGTTTGCTCGCTCATCTCGAACCGTAAGTCGGGCGCGTCAGGCCGTGCCGCGGGCCGGGCGTCTGCGCCGCCGAGACTTGCCAATGCCCGGCTTGCCCGCGGCCGTACGCGGCTTGCGCTCGATCCGGGCCGGCGGTCGCGGTACTAGCAGTAATTCCGGATCGACGTCCGCGGCCGGAATCTTGCAGTCGAGAAATTCCTCGATGTCCGGCAGGTGAACGGCGTAGTCCTCGCAGGCGAAGCTGATGGCGTCGCCCTCGGCGCCGGCGCGCGCGGTGCGCCCGATGCGGTGGACGTAATCTTCGGGGGATTCGGGCAGGTCGTAATTGAAAATGTGGCTGACGGCCGGAATGTGCAGGCCGCGCGAGGCCACGTCGGTCGCGACCAGCAACGGATACTCGCCCGACAGAAATCCCTGCAGCAGCCGCTGACGCTTGCGTTGCGGGACGTCGCCGGACAACAGGGCGACCTGATAATCGTTGCCGATGAGGTAGGCCGCGACCCGCTCCGCCACATGCTTGGTGTTGACGAAGATCATGCTGCGTTCTGGCTGGAGCCGTCGCAAAAGCCCCAGCAGCAATGGAATCTTGTCGGCATTGGACGGGTAATAGACGAGTTGCCGCACCTTGTCTGCGGTCACGCTGTCGGACTCGATCTTGATCAACTCCGGGTTGTTCATGTGCTCGTAGGCCAGCTCCATCACGCGATACGAAAGCGTCGCGGAAAACAGCATGGAGAGGCGCTGTTCCGGTTTGGGCATGCGCCGCAGCAGAAAGCGGATGTCCTTGATGAAGCCCAGATCGAACATGCGGTCGGCCTCGTCCAGCACCACGATCTCAATGGCGCGCAGGTCGAACACCTTCTGCTTGAAATAATCGATGATGCGCCCCGGCGTGCCGATGAGTATATCGACGCCAGCGGTCAGGCTGTCCCGTTGTTTTACGTAATCGGTGCCTCCATATATCAAACCGAGCTGGAACCCCGTATGACCGCCCAGGAGCAGCGCGTCTCGATGAATCTGGATGGCGAGCTCGCGCGTTGGCGCGAGGATCAGTGCGCGCGGTTGCGTTACGGTGCGGGTGGCCGGCGCCGGCTCGCTTAGAAGGTGCGTGTACAACGCCACGAGAAACGCGGCCGTCTTGCCGGTACCGGTCTGCGCCTGGCCGGCGACATCGCGACCGGCAAGCAGGGTCGGCAAGGCGCGGGCCTGGATGAGGGTGCAGCGTGAGAAACCCGCGTCGTCCAGCCCTTGCTGGACCAGTGATGGAAGCTCGAACTGCGCGAAGCGGGTATCGGACAGTAGTTGTGCAGTCATCGGTCTAGCATAGCCCAATTTACGTCGTGCGGGCCAACCGCAAGCGGACATGGACTTGGTCGCCCCTATGCGGTAATCTTTCCAGAATCCTGTCTACTGCGCGCCACGCTACCGCGAAGAGTCATAAATGTGAGCGAAAAGATTGCCCATATCACCGACGATAATTTTGACGCCGAGGTGCTGAATGCCGACACGCCGGTGCTGGTGGATTACTGGGCGGAATGGTGCGGCCCCTGCAAGATGATCGCGCCCATTCTGGATCAGATCGCCAATGATTATGACGGCAAATTGAAGGTCGCCAAGCTCAACATCGACGACAATCCGGCGGCGCCGCGCAGGTACGGCATACGCGGCATCCCCACGCTCATGATATTCAAAGATGGCGGCGTGCAGGCCACCAAGGTGGGCGCCGTGTCGAAATCGCAGCTGACGGCATTTATAGACGATAGTATTTAGGGGATGTTGCCGAGTTGACACGCGCCGAAGAAAAGCTGGACGCGTTGTTACTTTGGTGTTAGCATCCGGCCAGTTTTAGTTTATTCCTGCCGTTCAGGCATTTCCTCTTTTAAGCAAACGATTCACTGCGGAGACGGCGCCCCATGGGCGTGAAGCGTTGCAATTGCATCGTTGAAGTTCAAGTTGTTCACCAATAAATAAAACCTTGGCGCCTGCATAAGGCCACATTGCCGGAATCTGTCCCAGCGCTGTCGGCGCAAACGTGCGCGCTGGCTTGCGCGTTCTATCCATTGACGGTATCAGCAAACTTATGAATCTCACCGAACTCAAGCAGAAACCCGCCGCCGAACTGGTGGACGTCGCCCAGAGCGTGGGTGTCGACGGCATGGCCCGGTCGCGCAAACAGGACATCATCTTCTCCATCCTTAAGGCGCACGCCAAGAGCGGAGAGGATATCTTCGGCGACGGCGTGCTGGAAATTCTGCAGGACGGCTTCGGTTTTTTGCGCTCGGCCGACAGCTCCTACCTGGCCGGGCCCGACGACATTTATGTCTCTCCCAGCCAGATACGCCGCTTCAGTCTGCGCACCGGCGACACCGTGTCGGGCAAGATCCGGCCGCCGAAGGACGGCGAGCGTTATTTCGCGCTGCTGAAGGTCGATCAGATCAATTTCGAGGCGCCAGAAAACGCGAAATACAAGGTACTGTTCGAGAACCTCACGCCGCTGCACGCCGAGAAGCGCCTCAAGCTGGAGCGCGGCAATGGCAGCACCGAAGACATCACGGCGCGGGTCATCGACATCGTCGCGCCCATCGGCAAGGGTCAGCGCGGTCTCATCGTCTCCCCGCCCAAGGCCGGCAAGACCATCATGCTGCAGAACATCGCGCAGAGCATCGCCGCGAATCATTCCGATTGCTACCTCATCGTGCTCCTGATCGACGAGCGTCCGGAAGAGGTCACCGAGATGGAGCGCATGGTCAAGGGCGAGGTCGTATCCAGCACTTTCGACGAGCCCGCCACCCGCCACGTGCAGGTCGCCGAGATGGTGATCGAGAAGGCCAAGCGCTTAGTCGAGCACAAGCTGGATGTGGTGATCCTGCTGGATTCCATCACGCGCCTGGCGCGCGCCTACAACACGGTGGTGCCGGCTTCGGGCAAGGTGTTGACCGGCGGCGTGGACGCCAACGCGCTACAGAAGCCCAAGCGTTTTTTCGGCGCGGCGCGCAACATCGAGGAGGGCGGTTCGCTCACCATCATCGCCACCGCGCTGATCGACACCGGCTCCAAGATGGACGACGTGATCTTCGAGGAATTCAAGGGCACCGGCAACATGGAGATCCACCTGGATCGCCGCATCTATGAGCGCCGCATCTTCCCGGCCATCAACATCAACCGCTCCGGCACCCGCCGCGAAGAATTGCTCACCGACCCGGACGAGTTGCAGAAGATGTGGGTGCTGCGCAAATTCCTCAATCAGATGGACGAAGTCGAGGCCATGGATTTCATGCTGGGCCGCCTGCAGTCAACCAAGACCAATAACGACTTCTTCGATGCGATGAAGCGCTAACGGGCGCGGATTCGTCGCGCCTGACGTAACGGCCGACCCCCCGGAAAGTACTCGGGGCGCTCCCCCCGTTGTTTCCCTTGCGTTGCCGCATGCCCGGTTCTTGACATATCCCCAGGCCCTCGTCATGATCCAAACAAGAACGCTTCGCGTTTGCGAACCATCGGGATAGCCACAGCGCCGCCACGATCATCGGCCGCTGCGGCGCACGCCAGCCACCAGCCAGCCCCCGTTACGATCCGCATGCTGCCGCGACTGGCGGCAGGGCGCCGTTTTGACTTGGGAACTTGGGGGTATGGTCAGGCATGGCAAACAGATCACGCAGCGCGTGGCTCGCACGCGACGTGACGCGCGCGGGAGGATTCAAGCCGCGATCCGTCTGGCGCTATCTCCCGCTAGCCATACTCATCACTAGTGGTGGCGCTTTCGGCCAGGAAAGCGATGGCGCGATCGTGCTTAAACCGATCACCGTGACCGGCGAAAAGACCCTGCGATTGTATGAGGACACGGCCACCAGCGTCAGCGTGCTTGCCGATGAAGATCTCAAGGCGCGTCCCGGTGTCGCGACGCTCGACGAAGCATTGAGCCAGCTGCCGAATGTGCTTGCCACCGGCACCGGTAACTTCGCGCCCACGATCCGCGGCAGCGACACCACGGGGCCGGCGGAGGGCGTAACGGCCTTCATCGCCGGCACCCGACCCCGCACCACGGTGCAGCTCGACGGCCGGCCCCTGACTTACAATGAATTCGTCTTTGGTCAGACGGGTCTGTGGGACGTGGAACGCGTGGAAGTCTTCCGCGGGCCGCAGACGACCCTGCAGGGTCGCAACTCGATAGCCGGCGCGATCGTCATTGACACGAAGGACCCGACCTTCGATTTCGAGGCGGGCGGCCGGGCCATCCTGGGCAATTACGACACCCGCCAATTCTCCGGTGTAGTCTCCGGCCCGATCGTGGAAGATCAGCTCGCCTTTCGCGTGTCCGCAGACCGGCGCGATCACGAGTCGTATGTGGATGTCGTAAGGCAGCCCATCGGCGTCGACGACATCGAAGAGGAGGAGTCAACCAATCTGCGGGCGAAACTGCTGTTCCTGCCCAAAGCGCTGCCGGACTTCAGCGCCAAACTCACATACAACCACGCCGACACGCGGCAACCGCAGGCGGAGGGTGTCAACGAACCGTTCGATGAGAGAAGGCTGACCAACGACGAGCCTGGCCAGTTCCCGTTGTTTGAAACCGAAGCGAACAGCGGCATCCTCGATCTCAACTATTTTGTCACGCCGGACGTCGAGCTGCGCAACACGGCCACCTACTCGGACGTGAAGATCAACCGGCTTACCGATCCGGGCAGCGGCATCGCCGAGATACTGGCCGACGAGTTCTCGAACGAAACCATCCTCGAATATGCAGCGCCCGAGCGCGGCCTGCGCGGCATCCTCGGCACTTATTATTTTTACGCCGAAACCGATGAGGAGATCGATATCAGCGGCGGCAACTTCGATGATGAAACGCAGACCGCCGCGATCTTCGGGGAGGGCACGATCACTTTCTTCGACAGGCTCGACCTTACCTTGGGGGCCCGCTACGAGCACGAAAAGCGCGAACGGGTCGGTAGCCTCGGGGATTTCGTCATCGACCTCGATGAGACCTTCGACGCATTTCTGCCCAAGCTGGGTATCGCGTATCGCTTAAGCGAGCGATTCACCTACGGCGCCACGGTGCAGCGCGGTTTCAACGGTGGCGGCGCCGGCATCGCCTTCGTGCCTCCCTTCCCTTCCTTCACCTTTGACGAAGAATTTGTGTGGAACTACGAGGCATTCTTCCGCTCACGCTGGCTCAACAATCGCCTCACGGTCAACGGCAACGTCTTTTACGCCGATTTCGAAGACCAACAGCGATCCGCCTTCTTCGCGCCGGGCGATCCCTTTGCCTCGGTCATCCGCAACGCCGAAGCCACCAAGAGCTATGGCGCAGAGGTCACCACCACCTGGCTGCCGCGAACCGACCTGGAAGTGTTCGGCACGCTCGGTCTGCTCGAAACGGAGATCGAGGAATTCACCGCATCGGCCGAGGATCTGACGGGCAACGAGTTCGCGCGCGCACCGAACGTCACCACGTCCGTGGGCGCGACCTACACGCACGCAGGCGGCGTTTCTCTCGGCGTCGATGGCCAATACGTCGGCAGTTATTTCTCCGACGACGAGAACGATCCGGCCGGCCGAGTCGACTCCTTCGTGGTGCTCAATGCCAAGGCGTCCTACGAATTCAACGAGCACTATCGAGCGTTCGCGTTTGTCACCAACCTCCTGGACAAAGACTACGAACTGCTGATCAATCCTGCCAGCACGGGTGTTCCCGGCACCGCGCAGCTTGGCGATCCGCGAGAGTTCGGGGTCGGTCTGGAAGTGGGCTTCTGATCATGGTCGCGCGGTGCCGCACACACTGTGCGGGTACTGGCATGCGGTTCGTCACTTGGGCGTCCGGCAGCGGGTTATGGCAAACGCCGGGCCGCAAGCTGGAACCCGCATTCCTTAAAGGTCGCCTGCGCGCCGTTGAACCGCGCGATGGCCGATATCCGTGCGGTAATAGGCGCCCTCCCAGCCGATGTCGCGCACACGCCGATAAGCCATCTCCTGGGCTTCTTTGGCCGTCGCGCCAAGTGCGGTAGCGCACAGCACGCGCCCGCCGCGGGTCACGATGGAGCCATCGCGTTCCGCCGTGCCGGCGTGGAAGACCTTTACGTCGCCTGCCTCATTGTTGTGCAGACCACGAATTACGTCGCCGGACTTGTAAGCGCCCGGGTAGCCACCCGCGGCCATGACCACACCCAGCGCCACGCGCGGATCCCATGCGGCCGTCACCGCCGCGAGCCGGCCGTTGAGCGCGGCCAGGCACAGCTCGACCAGGTCGCTTCGCAGGCGCATTAGAATCGGCTGCGTTTCCGGATCGCCGAGACGGCAGTTGAATTCCAGCACCTTCGGCGCGCCCGCCGCGTCGATCATCAGGCCGGCGTACAAAAAGCCGGTGTACGGATTGCCTTCGGCGGCCATGCCGCGCACGGTCGGCTCGATGATCTCGCGCATGATGCGCCGGTGTATCGCGGGTGTGACCACCGGCGCCGGCGAATATGCGCCCATGCCGCCGGTGTTGGGGCCGGTGTCACCGTCGTCGCGCGCCTTATGGTCCTGCGAAGTCGCCAGCGGCAGCACCTGCTCGCCGTCGACCATGCAGATGAAGCTCGCTTCCTCGCCGCGCAAAAACTCTTCTATCACGACTTGCCGGCCTGCGGCGCCGTACCTCTGGCCACACAGCATGTCCCGGGCCGCGCCGATGGCTTCGGCTTCGCTTTGCGCCAGGATCACGCCCTTGCCCGCCGCGAGCCCGTCGGCCTTGACCACGATAGGCGCGCCCTGCCGGCGGATGTGGGCGATCGCTTCGTCCACGTCGGTGACCGTGGCGAAGGCCGCGGTGGGAATCCGGTGCCGCGCGAGAAACTCCTTGCTGAAGCGCTTGGAACCTTCCAGCCGCGCCGCATTTCTGATCGGTCCGAAGATGCGCAGTCCGGCCGCCCTGAAGCGGTCGACGATGCCGGCGACCAGCGGCGCCTCGGGCCCGACGATGGTCAAGTCAACGCCGTTGGCGCGCGCGAATGCCAGCAAGCCTGAAATGTCCTCGGCGCCGATCGCGATGTTCCGGGTGCTCGGTTCGCGCGCCGTGCCGGCGTTACCGGGCGCCACGAACACGCGCTGGACGCGCGGTGACTGCGCCACTTTCCAGGCGAGCGCGTGTTCGCGCCCGCCGCCGCCGACGATCAGAATGTTCATCATTGCGTCGCCGGCACGCTGCCGATGTCGCGGATCGCGGTGTCCGTTCATGCAGAATGCGTTGTGCGTCTTCGTTGATTCACGGTCTATCCATACGCCTGCAGCGCCCAGGCCAGCGCCAGGGGCAGGGTCACCACCGTCGCCAGATGGCTGAGCACGACGATGGACGCGACCTTGGCCGGTTCCTGGCTGTAACGCTCGGCGAACAGAAAATTCAGCACCGCCGGCGGCAGGGCGCCGAACAGGAACAATACCCCCGCCTGCGTCTTCGGCAAATCCAGAAATGAAAGCATCAGCGTGGCGATGAGCAGACCGCTGGCCGGCGCGAACACCGCGCCCAAAAGCCCGATCCGCCACTCGCCGAAGTCGCCGTCGGTAAGCCGCACGCCCAGCGCGAATAACATCAGCGGCACGGCGATCTGGCCCATCATGCCGATCGGTAACGCGATTGCTTCAGGCACCGAGATGCCGCTCAGACTGACGCCCAGGGCGACGAAGGCCGTAATGATCACCGGCTGCCGGAACACGCTCAAGATTCTGGCATGCTGGTCGAGAATATACGTGCCCAGCCCGAAGTGCGCCAGATTACCGAGCAGAAACAGGATCAGCGCAGCCGGCAGTCCGGCGTCACCGAACGCCAGCACCAGCAGCGGCAGACCCATGTTGCCGGCGTTGCGAAACATCATGGGCGGGATGAAGGTCTTGAACTGAATCGATGTAAACCGTGTCAGTGGCCACGCGAGCAGGCCGGAGCCCAGAATCACCGCCGTACCGCCCAGCGCCAGCTGCGCGTGCGCCAGATTGAAAGACTGCGTGGACAGCGCGGAGAACACCAGCGCCGGCACGAACACGTCCAGGTTGATGCGGTTGGCAACCTCCATCGCCGGTCTTCGGTAATGGCCGTACGTCACCCCCACCGCCACGATCGCGAAGATGGGCAGGATGATTTCGAGGATGCGGGCAATGAGCATGTTACGGGCGGCGCGCGGGTGTCACGCCCGCAGGAAAGTGGCAGTCCGCGCGCAAGGACGCACAAGCGCAAGGCTCACGTAAGCATAAGCCCGGCGCGCTTGGCGCGAGGTAGGCTTGCCGGTGAGCAGGCTAATGCCTGAAGTGCCGCACGCCCGTGAACACCATGGCCATGCCGTGTTCGTCCGCGGCGGCGATGACCTCCTGATCGCGCTGCGACCCGCCGGGCTGGATGACGGCAGCGATACCGGCTTCGAACGCCGCGTCGATGCCGTCGCGAAATGGAAAAAACGCATCGGAAGCCATCACTGCGCCGGCCAGCGGCAGGCCCTCGTCGGCCGCCTTGATGGCCGCGAGGCGCGCGGAATAGACGCGGCTCATCTGCCCGGCGCCTATGCCTAAGGTTTGTTCCTCGCGCGCGTACACGATCGCATTGGACTTGACGAACTTCGCCACCCGCCATGCGAACAGCAGATCGTCCCGTTCCCGCCGGCTGGGCGCGCGCCGGGTGACCACCTCGAGGTCGGCCGCGCTGATCGCGCAGTTGTCGGCGGTCTGCATCAGCAGTCCGGAGCCGACCCGCTTGAGGTCGTGTGTGTTGTGGCCATCGCCCGGCGGAATCTCCAGCACGCGCACGTTGGCCTTGCGCCGCGCGATCTCAAGCGCGCCGGCCTCGAAGCCCGGCGCCAGTAACACTTCCACGAACTGCCGGTCGAGGACTGTCTCCGCGGTGCCGCGATCGAGCGCGCGGTTCAACGCGATAATGCCGCCGAACGCGGACGTCGGGTCGGTGCGATAGGCACGTTCGTAAGCCGCGCAGATATCGGCAGCCGTCGCGGCGCCACACGGGTTGGCGTGCTTGACGATCACGCAGGCCGGCGGCTCGAACTGGCGCGCGCACTCCCAGGCGGCATCGGCGTCGGCGATGTTGTTGTAGGAGAGCGCCTTGCCCTGTAATTGCCTGAAGGTCGCGAGCGTGCCGGCGGCGGGGTGGAGATCGCGGTAAAACGCCGCCTGTTGATGCGGATTCTCGCCGTAGCGCAAATCCATGATTTTTACAAAGCGGCTATTCGCCTGCGCGGGGAACGGCTGGCGCGCGCCGTCGCTGCCCAGCGCGGACAGGTAATCGCTGATTGCGCCGTCGTAATTCGAAACGTGATTGAAGGCCTCCACGGCAAAGCGGAAGCGCGTCGTGTCCGAGATTGCGCCGTCTGTTTGCAGTTCCGAGAGCGCCTGCCCGTATTGCGCCGGGTGGGTGAGCACCGCGACGTGCGCGTAGTTTTTGGCCGCCGCGCGCAGCATCGCCGGGCCGCCTATGTCGATGTTCTCTATCGCTTCGGCCAGAGTGTGCGCTTCACGCGCCACGGTCTGCTCGAAAGGATAAAGATTCACCACCACCAGATCGATGGGCGGGATGTCCATTTTTGCCATCACGGCGTCATCCATACCTCGCCGGCCGAGAATGCCGCCGTGAATTCTTGGATGCAGGGTCTTGACCCGCCCGTCCATGATTTCCGCAAACCCCGTATAGTCCGAGACTTCGATGACCGGAATGCCTTTTTCGGCCAACAGGCGCGCGGTGCCGCCGGTGGACAGGATCTCGATCCGCAGTTCATGCAGGCGCCGCGCGAGATCCACAATGCCATGCTTGTCGGAGACGCTGATCAGCGCGCGGGCAGGGCGGACGGGTACCGGGTTCATGAATGATTGCTGAACATCTTGAACATCTTGCGATAGATGACGAGCCGCCCGCGGCGCATCGCGGGAAGATTAACGTGCCGCAAATGGCTCGCGGCAGTTTACCGCTTACTCGAGCCCATAATGCTTGAGTTTCTTGCGCAAGGTGCCGCGATTGAGGCCCAGACACTGCGCCGCCCGGGTCTGGTTGCCGTCGCAATGATTCATCAGGGTTTCGAGCAGCGGCCGCTCGACCTCCTCGATGACCAGGCGATAAAGTCCATCCGGTTGATGGCCGTTGAGCTGATCGAAATAGAGTGACATGGCAATTTTTACGGCCGTGCATAACGGCTGTTTGCGTCGCTCTTGGTTGGGCAATACCGATGCCGACTGCTGGATCATTCCCATACCTTTATATTCTCCGGCCAGCCTGCAGGCGAAAGCACTTGGCGGCCCCGGCGCCCGCTCAAGTGCGGGCACTCGAAACGAACTCAACCGTTAAGTAAAACGGCATACCGGCGCGCCCGGCTTGCCCGTGGCGGCTCTTTTCAGTTTTTGTCGATGTAAGTGCGAGGTGACTTACGAGCGAGTTATCATGGCACTCGCGCCGGATGCTGCCAAGCCCCTTTGAACATTTTTTTTGCAGCAGGAAAAACCCTTTGTAATCGATAATCGCAATTGACCTGCCGACGCGGTTAATGCCGGTGAAGATCATCGGCCAACAGGTATGTGGGCACGCCTTAAAAAATAAGTCTTAGTAAAATGAAAACTCGAAGGCGACCGCGTTCACACCCGGATCGGGAACCTCCACGCGGATATCGATGCGCTCGTCTGGCGTCATCAGCGCGTCGGGCCTGATGTCCGGCGGCAGATAGTCCGCGGGCTCGAAGCGGTTCACGGCCACCACGGTACCCTGCAGATTGGTAAGCGCGACCCGCATGCGCGGATAAGGTTGCGCGCGCGGCGCCTTGTTGACCAGGGTCGCGGTCACCCGCAAGGTGTCGCGGCGCGCGGGACTCGAGGTCACCTCGCGGTCCACGATTTTGATCTGATCGGGCGCCCGGCGCGACGGCACTTCGCAGCCGATGTACCGACATGCGCGCGCCATCCAGTCCGTCACCAGCGGTGATGCCGCCAGGCGTTCGCGCTCGTGATAGGCGTAGCCGGCGAGCAGCAACAGGGAAACGATCACGCCGATCATTGTGTAACGTCTCGCGCGCCGCTTGCCGTACGCGCGCGAGCCCGGGAAAAACGACGCGGGAACCGCCGGAGGTTCGCCGGACGCCATATCCGCTGACCGGTCCGGCGGCGCGCGCGTGGTCGCTTTGGGATCCAGTTGCGCGGGCGGCGTGTCGCGTGGCGCGACGACGCTGCGCCGGTGGCCGCCATCGGCCGCGGCGTCCTGGCGGGCTCGGACGGGCTGCGCGGGTGTGACGGTGACAACCGGCGGCTTCGTATATTTGATGTTTTCATTGCCGTCGAATACGGTGTTGCACCGACCGCACCGCACGCGCCCGCCCGCGGTCGACAGCTGCTGATGCGTGACCCGGAACACCGACTTGCAGGCGGGACACTGCGTGCGCATCCTGCTTAACTCCCGTGCGGACGCCTGACACCCGCCAGCAGACCCCAGCCGTTCTTCTCGCGGGCCGGGACGAAGGTGAACCAGGGTAAATAAACGGCGGTCACGGCGTCGAGCTGCTCGGGCAGCAGCCCCGACAACACGATGCGCCCGCCCGGTTTGAGCCGCGTCGCGAAAGTTTGCGCCAGGTCCGCCAGCGGGCGCGCCACGATGTTGGCGACCAGCAGGTCGGCCGGCTTCGATGGCAGCGCGGCTGGTGGAAACGTCAGGAGCGCTTGTGCGGAAATGCCATTGCGCGCCGCGTTGTCGCGTGTGGCAAGCAGCGCCTGCGGATCGATATCCACTGCGTAAACGCGCCGCGCCCCGAGTTTTATCGCCGCCAGCGCGAGAATGCCCGAGCCGCAGCCATAGTCGATCATGTCGCGCCCGTGCGGCGGATTCGCGTCCAGCCATTCAAGACACAACGCCGTGGTCGGATGATCGCCGGTGCCGAACGCCAGCCCGGGGTCGAGAAAAATATCGATCGTCGAGCGCGCCGGTTGGTCGTCGCCTTCAGGGCCATCGCTTTGCGAGCCGTCGCCGCGACGGATTCTCAGCCGACGCCCGAACCGCAGGCTGGTGCACTCGTGTTTCCAGACTTGCGACCAGTCCTGCTCGGCCAGCGTGGCTATTTCCAGTTCGGGCTCGCCGCCCAGCACCGTACTCAAAATCCGTCGCAATGATTCGGCGTCGGCGTCGACGCGAAACAAGCCGGTGACGATCACGCTGGGCCACACGGGCGTCGCGCCCGGCAGTGGTTCCAGCAGCGGATCGTCGGCGGCGTCGCGCAAGGTAACAGATGCGGCGCCGTGAGCCAGCAGCGCCTGCTCGACCGGGTCCAGGTGCGCGCGGTCGGTGGTGACGGAGATCTGGATCATGCGGGTGCAAGCGGTGGCCGGGTATGGTGAATGTAGCAGCCCCGAGTCACGTTGCGAAGCTTATCGCACCCGCCGCACCTAAGTCAGAGCCCCAGCTTCTTTTCGAGATAATGGATATCCGTGCCGCCCTTCTGGAAGTTCGCATCGTTCATGATGTCGCGATGCAGCGGAATGTTGGTCTTGATGCCTTCGATCACCGCTTCGCTGAGCGCGCCTTTCATGCGGCTGATGGCGGCCGCGCGCGAGTCTCCGAACGCGATCAGTTTGCCGATCAGGGAATCGTAAAACGGCGGCACCGTGTAACCGTTGTAGACATGCGAGTCGACGCGGATGCCCGGCCCGCCCGGCGAGTGGAACTGTGAAATCGTGCCCGGCGAAGGCATGAAGCTGCGCGGGTCCTCGGCGTTGATGCGGCACTCGATGGCGTGGCCGCGGATCACTATGTCTTTCTGCCGGAGTTTGAGTCTTTCGCCCGCGGCGATCAGCAGTTGCTGCTTGACGATGTCGATGCCGGTGATCATTTCGGTCACCGGATGTTCGACCTGCACGCGCGTGTTCATCTCGATGAAATAGAACTCCCCGTCTTCGAACAGAAACTCGAAGGTACCCGCGCTGCGATAACCGATACGCTTGCAGGCATCGACCACCAGGCTGCCCAGCTTGCTGCGCTGCCGATCCGTAAGCTCAAGCGCGGGCGCTTCCTCGATGATCTTCTGGTGGCGGCGTTGCATGGAGCAGTCGCGTTCGCCCAGGTGAATGGTGTTGCCGTGGTGGTCGGCCAGCACCTGAAATTCGACGTGCCGCGGCCGCTCCAGATACTTTTCCATGTACACCACGTCGCTGCCGAACGCCGACATCGCCTCGGTGCGGGTCAGCGTGATGGCGTTGAGCAGCGCGCCCTCGGCGTGCACCACGCGCATGCCGCGCCCGCCGCCGCCGCCCGCCGCCTTGATTATGACCGGATAGCCGATCTGCTTGGCCAGCCGCAGATTGGTGTCCTGACCGTCGTCGAGCGGGCCATCCGAGCCCGGCACGCACGGCACGCCGGCCTTGCGCATGGCGTCGCGCGCGGAGATCTTGTCACCCATCAGGCGGATGGTTTCCGGACGTGGGCCGATGAAGGTGAAACCGCTGGATTCCACCCGTTCGGCGAAGTCCGCATTCTCCGCCAGAAAGCCGTAGCCCGGATGAATGGCGACCGCGTCGGTCACCTCGGCCGCGCTGATGATGGCGGGAATGTTCAGATAACTCTCGCTGGAGTGCGCCGGCCCGATGCACACGGATTCATCGGCCAGCCTGACGTGCATCAGCGCGCGATCGACATCCGAATGCACGGCCACCGTCTTGATGCCCAGTTCGCGGCAGGCGCGCAGGATGCGCAGCGCGATTTCGCCGCGGTTGGCGATGACGATCTTATCCAGCATGTAACGTGAGTCTGAAGGGCGGAATGTGAGCGGACATCGGTGGGAGACGCCCTAGTCGATGACAAATAAAACCTGGCCAAATTCCACCGGCTGCCCGTTTTCCGCCAGCACGGCGGTGATCGCGCCGGCCTTGTCCGCCTCGATCTGATTCAGCATCTTCATCGCTTCGATGATGCACAGCGTGTCGCCCACCTCGACCTGCTGGCCGATATCGACAAACGGTTTGGCGCCCGGCGAGGGCGCGCGATAAAACGTGCCGACCATGGGCGAAGTCACCTGATGCCCGGTGATTGTCGGCTCGATCGCCTCGGCCTGCGCGGGCGCCGCTGCGGCGCGCGCTGGTGCGTCGCCCTGTGGATAAGCCGGCGCGCCCCCCGAAATGACGATCGGCGTACCGGCGGCCGATGGCCGTTCGCGGCTGATGCGCAGCGACTCTTCGCCTTCCTTGATCTCGATTTCGGCGACACCCGATTCGTTGAGCAGTTCGATCAGCTTTCTGATTTTTCGGATATCCATGATGTTCCTGTGTCAGACGTGGTCAGGGTGCATGGTGGATGGCGTCGTCCGCTAGCTCGGTTCAAGGGTTCAATGCGTCGATGACCGCCGCCAGCGCCAGTTCATATCCCTTGGCGCCAAGGCCGGCGATCACGCCCACGGCGATATCGGACAGATAGGAGTGGCGGCGGAAGGCTTCCCGCGCGTGGATGTTGGTGATGTGTAACTCGATGAACGGTACTTCCGCGGCCAGCAGTGCATCGCGCAATGCGATGCTGGTGTGGGTGAAAGCGCCGGGATTGAAGATGATAAAGGCCGTGCCATCCCCTCGCGCCGCGTGAATGCGCGCGATCAGTTCGTGTTCCGCGTTGCTTTGCAGCGCCGTCAGCGAATGCCCACTGGACTGCGCCTGGCGGTTTAAGGTGGCGCAGATCGTTTCCAGTGTGGCCGTACCGTAACGCTCAGGTTCGCGGGTGCCCAGCAAGTTAAGGTTCGGGCCGTTGAGCAGCAGTATCTTCGCCATCGTGTCGAAAGGTCGCGAGCCGCGGGGAGGGCCGTTAGAGTTATAACATCCACGGGGATTGTGCACGAGGCTCTTGGACATGTCCAGATTGCCGCCGTTGGACGCAATTTCGCGTCAAAGTGCGCGAAGGATCAGGGGTAATGCGACGACGGCGATGCCGGACGGCGCGAGCCTTACGCGTGCTCGAAAGCGCGGCGAGCGGTCGCTCAGAGCAGTTTCAGCAGCTCGTCGGTGAGTTCCTGCTTGCTCAATTGCCCCGCCTTGATGAAGCGGATCACACCATCCCGGTCGATCAGCACGCTGTGCGGTAGCGCGCCGTAGGCGTTGCCGTAACGATCCGCGACCGCCATGGCGTTCTCGCGACCGACGAGCTGCGGGTAATCCACGTCCACGGCCTCGATGAAGCGGGCGACCGCCCGCGGCCGGTCGATGGCCACGCCGACCACCTGGAACCCGCGTCCACCGAACTCCCCTTGTACATCCGCGAGATCGGGCATCTCTTCGCGGCAGGGCGGGCACCAGGTCGCCCAGAAATTCAGCAATATCACCTGGCCATCCCATGCGCTGATCGATACCGGCTGGCCGGTAAGATCGGGCAGGGTGAACGCCGGCCGCGGCGCGCCCAGCAGGTCTTGCGGCGCGGTCACCGCGACTTCCGGCGCCGGTGACGGTTGTGGCGGCTGCGACATCTGATAGATGGAAAAACCCGCCACCGCAGCGACCACGCCCACCAGCAGATACGGCGCGTAGCCGCCCGCGTTCATGAGGCGGGCGCACCGTGTAACGCCTGTTCGGCGTGTCGGCTGAATTGTGTCGCGGGCATGTAGCCCATCACCCGCCAATGGCGGCGCTCCCGGCCATCTTCGGTAAAAAACAGGATCGCGGGCGGCCCGAACAGGCCCAGAGATTTGAGCAGCGCGCGGTCGCGCGCGTCGTTGGCGGTGACGTCGGCTTGCAGCAGCACCGTGTCGCGCAGTGCGGTTTGCACGGCCGTGTCGGTGAACGTGTAGCGCTCCATCTCCTTGCAGGCTACGCACCAGTCGGCGTAGAAATCCAGCATCACCGGCCTGCCAGCCGCCTGTGCGCGGGCGACCGCCGCGCGCAGCTCGTGCGGCCCTTCCACCTGCTGAAACTGGAGCCGCTCGCCACCGGCCCCAAGCATGCCCTCGAGCGGCTGAAACACATTGTTCCCGCCGCCGGCGGCGCCGACCAGGATCAGCGCGCCGTAGATCGACATCGCCAGCCCCAGCCCTTTCCATAAGCGGTACCAGCCGGAGGCGCCGGGACGGATGGCATCGAACGCGCCCATGTAGATGGCGGCGACGATGAGCAGCAGCGCCCACAAGCTCATGGTGACCGCGGCTAGCAAAATGCGTTCCAGCAGGAACACGGCGACGCCCAGCATCAGCACGCCGAAGATCGGATTGATTACTCGCATCCACGGCCCGGCTTTTGGAATCAGCCGGCCCGCCGACGTGCCGATCACCAGCAGCGGCGCGCCCATGCCCAGCGCGAGCGCGAACAGCGCCATGCCGCCCAGCACCGCGTCGCCGGTATGGGCGATGTATAACAGCGCACCGATCAGCGGCGCCGTGACGCACGGCCCGACGATCAGCGCGGAGAGCGATCCCATGATGCCCGCGCCGACCAGCGTGCCGCTTCGCTGGCTGCGGCTCGATGTGGCCAGCCGGCTCTGGACGATGGCCGGCATCTGCAGCCGGTAAAAGCCGAACATCGACAACGCCAGCGCAACGAATACACCGGCGAACAGAGAAATCACCCATGGGTTCTGAAACCAGGCCTGGACATTTTCGCCCGATAACCCCACGGCCACCCCTGCGATCGCATAAGTGGCCGCCATCGCCAGCACGAACGTCAGCGACAACGCGAACGCTGCGCGCGTGTTCGTCTTCTTACCTTGTCCGGTAATGATGCCGGATAAAATCGGGATCATGGGCAGCACGCAGGGCGTGAAGGCGAGCAGCAGCCCGGCGCCGAAGAAGGCGGCGATATTGAGCCACACGCCGCCGGCTGCGAGCCGGTCGGCGACGCGATTGTGTTCCGATCTTTGTGGCGCTACGGCGCTGGCTACCGCAGCGCGGCGCGCGTCCGCCGCGTCATCGGCCTCCATTGAGCTGCCCGTCGCGCCGTCAACCGGGAGTTGCAGGCTCACTTGGCGGGTGATCGGCGGGTAACAGACGCCGGCCTCCGCGCAGCCCTGATACTGGACGTTCATGGCGACGGTCTGCGCGGCGGCAGATTCGCGCCGCAGCGGCAGCGTGATTTGCAACAAATCCTGCGTGTAGATCTGGACCCTGCCGAAGAACTGGTCTACCTTGACCTCGCTCCTGGGCAACCTTATCTTGCCCATGCTGACGCCGTCGCTGTCCCGCAGCGTGAACCGCATTTTGTCGCGGTAAAGGTAATAGCCGTCGGTGATCCGCCAGGATGCAATCAGGCGGGATGCGTCCTGCGCCGACAAGCTGAATTTGAACGCCTCGTCCGGCGGCAGGATTTCGGGCCCGTCCGCGTCTCCGAACAGCTTGCCGAGCGCTTCCAGCGGACTGGCGTCGGCCACGGCCGCATAGCGTTCCGGGCGCGCCGTCTCGCCCCAGGCCGCGGCCGTGGCCAGTCCAAGCGCCACCACGCCCACCGCGGGCAGCCATCTCCAGTGTCGTCGCATGTGGGTCAAGCGGTTGTCTGCGCGGCTATCCATTCGAGATATTCCCCAAGCCCCCGCGCGATTGGAGTGGCAATAATTTCCGGAAGTTCATACGGGTGCGCGCCCGCAATCGCGGCCTCCAGCGCCGAATAGCGCGCAGCCTCGGTCTTGACCAGCAGCAGATGCTCGGTATCGGTGCGGGCCTCGCCCCGCCACTCATAGACGGATGTCATCTGCGGCAAAACATTGACGCAGGCGGCCAGCTTCTGCTGCACGATGAGCTTGGCCGCGCGCAGCGCGGATTCGGCATCGGGATAAGTAACGAAAACGATCAGTGCGTCAGGCATGGTTATGTCTCTGCGGGTAAGCGCGGGCTCTGAACATGATAAGAGTCAGCGGCCGGGCGCGCAAAATCGTTCCAGCAGGATGTTGAAAAAAGGCCGTCCAGCGTGCTACGCGTCACGCGGCTGTCCTGCTCCGCCAGTGCGCACTATCCGGCGGCGAGGCAACGCCGCGGCGCCCTCTGGAGTGCTTTTCAATCGCCTCATTAAGAGAAATGAGGATGCCCTGTATTGAATTAGCGCGTACGGACCCCATGTGGGAATGTTCAAGTATTTCATTTGGCCGAATCCCCATGCGACCTTTCCCGGTGATAGCGGCGGCGCTGATAGGCATACCGCTGCTGGAGATCTACCTTTTCATCAAGGTGGGCGGCGCCATCGGCGCATTGCCCACTATCGCGCTGACGGTATTGACCGCGGTCACCGGCGCCTTGCTGGTGCGCGCCCAGGGCCTTGCGACCTTGCGGCGCGCGCAGGCGAGTTTACGGCGCGACGAGCTGCCGGCGCTTGAATTACTGGAAGCCGCCGCGCTGCTGGTGGGCGGCCTGTTGTTGCTGATTCCGGGGTTTTTTACCGATGCGATGGGTTTGATGTTGCTGTTGCCGGCCTGCCGCAAGGCCCTGCTCGGCCGCCTGCTGCCGCGTATGCGGATTATCGCCCTGAGCAGCCGGCCAGCGGGCATAACCGAGACGAGCCGCGTTATCGAAGGTGAATATACCCGCAAACCCGACGAATAGTCCGATCTGCTTGACAAGCGACCGCCCGCCATTATGATTGGCACTCATCGTGTGCGAGTGCCAACGAACCCCGTGCGCTCGCTCAAACAACCATCCAACAAGCTTTGGTTTAAGGAGCTGTGCCTATGAATATCCGTCCCCTGCATGACCGGGTTGTGATCAAGCGTATGGAAGAAGAACGGACCAGTCCTGGCGGGATCGTGATTCCCGACAGCGCCGCGGAGAAGCCCATCAAAGGCGAGGTCAAGGCTGTCGGCAACGGCAAGATTCTCGACAGCGGCGATGTCCGCGCCCTGGACGTGAAGGCCGGCGACAAGGTGCTGTTCGGCAAGTATTCCGGCACCGAGGTCAAAGTCAACGGCGAAGATCTGCTGGTGATGCGCGAAGACGACATCATGGCGGTCATCGAAGGCTGACCGGCGCCGGTGCGGCATTCCCTGATTGACTGCTCTCCGATTCAAGAACATAAAGGAACTTTTCATGGCAGCGAAAGAAGTACGTTTTAGTGACGAGGCCCGGCATCGCATGATGACCGGCATCAATGTTCTGGCCAACGCGGTAAAGGCCACGCTGGGTCCGAAAGGCCGCAACGTGGTGCTGGACAAGTCCTTCGGCGCGCCCACCGTCACGAAGGACGGCGTATCGGTCGCCAAGGAAATCGAGCTGCAGGACAAGTTCGAGAACATGGGTGCGCAGATGGTCAAGGAGGTCGCCTCCAAGACCTCCGATGTGGCCGGCGACGGCACCACCACGGCGACCGTGCTGGCCCAGGCGATCTTCCGCGAGGGCATGAAATCGGTCTCCGCCGGCATGAATCCGATGGATCTGAAGCGTGGCATAGACAAGGCGGTGATCGCCGCGGTCGATGAGTTAAAGAAACTCTCCAAGCCCTGCGAGAACAGCAAGGCGATCAGCCAGGTGGGCGCGATTTCAGCGAACGCCGACGAGGCGATCGGCAAGATCATCGCGGATGCGATGGACAAGGTTGGCAAGGAAGGCGTGATCACGGTGGAAGACGGCTCGGGCCTGGAAAACGAGCTGGAAGTGGTCGAAGGCATGGAGTTCGATCGCGGCTATCTGTCGCCGTACTTCATCAACACGCAGCAGAGCCAGACCGCCGAGCTGGAAGATCCTTACATTCTGTTGTACGACAAGAAGATCTCGAACATCCGCGACCTGCTGCCGGTGCTGGAAGGCGTGGCCAAGGCCGGCAAACCGCTGCTGATCGTGGCCGAAGACGTTGAAGGCGAGGCGCTGGCCACGCTGGTGGTCAACACCATTCGCGGCATCGTGAAGGTCGCCGCGGTCAAGGCGCCCGGCTTTGGCGATCGCCGCAAGGCGATGCTGCAGGACATCGCGATCCTCACCGGCGCTACGGTGATCTCCGAGGAAGTCGGTCTGTCGCTGGAGAAGGCCAGCCTGGACGATCTGGGCTCCGCCAAGAAGGTGTCGGTCGCCAAGGAGGCCACGACCATTGTCGATGGCGCCGGTACGACCAACGACATCAAGGCGCGCATCGAACAGATCAAGGCGCAGATCGAAGAGACCAGTTCGGACTACGACAAGGAGAAGCTGCAGGAGCGCATGGCCAAACTGGCCGGCGGCGTGGCAGTCATCCGCGTGGGCGCCGCGACCGAGGTCGAGATGAAGGAGAAGAAGGCCAGAGTCGAAGACGCATTGCACGCCACCCGCGCGGCGGTCGAGGAAGGCGTGGTGCCGGGCGGCGGCGTGGCGCTGCTGCGCGCGCGCCTCGCGCTGAAGAATCTTCAGGGCGCCAACGAGGACCAGGCCGTCGGCATCCGCATTGCCATGCGGGCGATGGAGGAGCCACTGCGCCAGATCGTGCAGAATTCCGGTGAAGAGGCATCGGTCATTCTCGCCAAGGTGGAGGCCGGCGAAGGGAACTACGGTTACAATGTCGCCACCGGTGAGTTTGGCGATATGATCAAGATGGGTATCCTGGATCCGGCCAAGGTGGCGCGCACGGCCTTGCAGAATGCCGCCTCGATCGCCGGGCTCATGGTCACCACCGAGGCCATGGTGGCGGAAATGCCGAAGGAAGATGAGCCCGCTGCCGGCGGTCACCCCGGCATGGGCGACATGGGCGGTATGGGGGGCATGGGCGGCATGATGTAATCCGGCCGACCCCGCAAGTCTTTCAAACTAAAGCCCCGCTTATCGCGGGGCTTTTTTTTCGCCCGTCGATTGTGCTTGGGTTTGTCCTGACGATCGTGTACAGTGCTAAAAAATGCCCGCAGTGCAGCAACAATAACATATGCAATCAACTTGTTGCGGTTTCGCGTTTTTACAACTTTGTATACCTGTACGAGTGATGCTTTTAGGGCAGTTGCTGGCCCGGTAGCGGGTTAGAGTTTTGTTGCGAGCCGGTAGCCGCGCCAGCATGCTGGCAGCGGGATGCGCAGCCACGAGCCGGCCACAGCGCGGGCGGCAAATGTAGTGGTCGCCGGGGATATGTCAGTTAACATCGAAAACGGCCGCAAGAGCACGAGGCGATGAGACGTCCGGCAGCTATTGTTCAATCCGTCAAATCCGCGTATCGGCAAGAGCCCTACCGATTCGTGGCGGGATGCGCCGCCGCTGCCGGATTGCTATGCGTGCTGTGGGCAACAGTCGGCAGATCTTGGGGCATGGCGTTAACAGCGGCGCCGGTTGTGTTTGCGGTGTTCCTGATGGCGCTCTACGCTCACGCCCGTACCGTCAGCCGGACTTCCGAATTGCGTTCCGAAAATCAGTCGCTGAGCGAGCGCCTGCTCGATGGGGAACGCAGGCTGCAGCAGGAACGGCGCGCGCGCCATGAGATTCAAGACCGGCTCAAGCGCGAGCGCGAGCTGTTTGTCGATGGTCCCATCGTACTGTTTCGATGCGCCGCCACGGACGGCTGGCCGATCGAGTATATTTCCCCCAACGCGATTCAATTCGGCTTCGATTTTCATACGCTGATGGAGGAACGCACGCCGCTCCAAGCCATTATCCATCCGGATGATCTGCCGCGTGTGCAGTCCGCGCGCATGAACGAGCAGGGCATGTACGGCATGCCGTATCTCGAAATCGACTATCGTATCGTCCTGCCGGATCAACGCACGCGGCGGGTTTACGCCTACATACTGGCCGTCAGCAACGGCGATGGCGAGGTGGCGCACTATGATGGATACCTGCTGGATATCACCAACCTTGAACTCACCGAGCGCGCGACCGCCGGAGAGCGCGCGCAGGCGGTGTTGAACTCGATCGGCGACGCGGTCATCACCACCGATACCAAGGGACGCGTCGCCTCCATGAATCCCGCCGGCGAACAGCTCACGGGCCTGACCGTTGCGGAATCCACGGGTATGCCGCTGGCGCAGGCGTTCCAGGTGCGCGACGAGACCACCGACGAGCCGCTGGAGGACCCGGTGGACGCCTGTCTGCAGGCCGATGCCACCGAGGCGCAGACCCGCTACGCGATACTGCAACGTCGCGACGGCTGGACGTTTCCCGTGCGCCAGTCGGTCGCGGCGATTCGCGACCGGGGGGGCGAAGCGATCGGCGCCGCGGTGGTGCTGCACGGCATGAGCGAATCCCGCTCGCTCGCGCGCGAGATCGAGTACCACGCGATTTATGATTCACTGACGGATCTCATCAACCGCCGGGAGTTTCAGAATCTCCTGATCCAGGCGCTGCGGGTCGCGGTCGACGATAACCAGACGCACGTATGCCTTTATATGGACCTCGATCAGTTCAGGCTTATTAACGACACCTGCGGGCATGCGGCGGGCGATCAATTGCTTCGCCAGCTGGCGGGGATCCTCAAGCATGAACTACGCCAGTCCGACTCGGTCGCGCGGCTGGGCGGGGATGAATTCGGCGTCCTGCTGTGGTGTTGTTCGATACAGCGGGGCGTGGAGATCGCCGAAGCTCTGCGCGCGGCGGTGCGGGCGTTTCATTTTACCTGGGAAGACAAGATCTTCGAGGTCGGCGTCAGCATCGGCATCGTCCCCATCACCCGCGAGAGCAGCGACGCCGCCAGCATCCTGAGCGACGCCGATGTCGCGTGTTACGTGGCCAAGGATCTGGGGCGAAATCGCATCCATGTCTACGCGAAAGGCGATGAGGAATCGTCACGCCGCCAGGGGGAGATGCAATGGGTGTCGCAGATCACCCGCGCGCTGGAGGATAATCGCCTGGTGCTTTACTACCAGGACATCGTGCCGCTGGAGCCCCGCAACGGCCAGAATACGCACATCGAGATTCTGGTGCGCATGCTCGATGAGAACGGCGACCTGATCATGCCGGACGAGTTTCTGCCGGCGGCGGAGCGCTATAATCTCATGCCGACGCTGGATCGCTGGGTGGTGCGCAATACCTTTGCCTGGTATACCGAGCACGCAGCGGGCAAGCGCTTGCAGGCGGTCATCAATCTTTCCGGCACGACTTTGAGCGACCCCGGCTTTCTCGGCTTTATCCATTCGGAATTCAAGAGCAGCAAGATCCCGCCGTCCATGGTGTGTTTCGAGCTCACCGAGACCGCCGCGGTATCGAATCTCGCCACTGCGTCGCACTTTATCGGCGAGCTGAAGAGCATGGGCTGCCAGTTTTCGCTGGACGATTTCGGCAGCGGTCTGAGTTCGTTCGCCTATCTGAAGTCGTTACCCGTCGATTATCTCAAGATCGATGGCCGCTTCGTGCGCAATATGGTCGAGGATCCGGTCGACTGCACGATGGTCTCGGCGATCAACGAGGTGGGTCAGGCAATGGGGATCGAGACCATCGCCGAATATGCCGAGAGCAACGCCATCCTGCGTGAGCTCAAACGCCTGGCGGTCGATTTCGCGCAAGGCTACGCGATTTCCCGACCGCAGCCGCTGGGCATTTGGCGGGAAAGGCTGGTGCAGGGCGCATAAGCTGCACGGGTAATGCGTCACGCACCGTCTGTCTTTGTGTATTCGACGATGCGCATAAATTCTCATACCGGACTGCTGGAGCAGGCGCGCCTGGTGCCCTCGCCCAACGCCGATGACCGGCCGGCGGGCGCCGTGCCGGAACTGATCGTCGTGCACGGCATCAGCCTGCCGCCGGGCGAGTTCGGCGGCCCGTGGATAGACGCGCTGTTTACGAACCAGCTGGTGGCCGATGTCCATCCCTACTTCGCGGTGGTCCGCCACCTCAAAGTATCCGCGCATGTCCTGATCCGCCGCGACGGCGAGGTCGTGCAATACGTGCCTTTTCATCGCCGCGCCTGGCACGCGGGCGCGTCGGTTTATTGCGGACGCGCCCGCTGCAACGATTTTTCCGTCGGCATTGAGCTGGAAGGGGCCGACGATGTGCGCTACGAAGCTGCGCAATACACGCAGCTGGCGACCTTGATTCGCACCCTGGGCGGCGCGTATCCCACGCTGTCGCCCGCGCGCGTGGTGGGGCACGCAGATATCTCGCCGGGGCGCAAGACCGATCCCGGCGCCGCATTCGACTGGCCGCGGCTGCGCCGGCTGCTGGGCGCACCGCGCGCTTCATCCAGCCATATGGCCGGCAGTTGACGCATGACCCTGCCTGCATCGACCAAGAGCGCGTCTAGGTTGAGCGCCGGGGCGACGCGCGGCCCGGGGTTCCCATGAGCCCGTTCGCGCGCACGGCCATCATGGCCGCCAAGGCCGCGCAGGCCGTGATCGAAAAATACTACCGCGGCGCGTTCGAGGTTAAGTTCAAGGACGATCAAAGCCCGGTGACGATCGCCGATATCGAGGCGGAACAGATCATCAAGGGCCTGATTACGGAGGCGTTTCCCGAGCACGGTTTCTACGGCGAAGAAACCGGACGCCTGCGCCCGGACGCGGAATACGTGTGGCTGATCGATCCCATCGACGGTACCAAGAGCTTCGTGCGCGGTTATCCGTTCTTTTCCACACAGATCGCGCTGATGCAGGGCGAGCGTCTGGTTCTGGGGGTTTCCAGCGCACCCATCATGGGCGAGCTGGCCTATGCCGAGCGCGGCGCGGGGGCTTTTCTCAATGATCGGCCGGTGGGCGTCAGTGACGTGGCATCGCTCGAACAGGCGACCTTAAGCTTCGGCAACATCAAGACACTGGCCGCCGGTACGCACTGGCCGCGGCTGGCGGAGCTCATCCAGCGGGTCAACCGTACGCGCGGCTACGGTGATTTTCTGCACTATCACATGCTGGCAGCGGGACAGCTCGACGCGGTGGTCGAGTCGGATGTCAATATCCTGGACATCGCGGCGTTGTCAGTCATTGTGGAAGAGGCGGGCGGCCGGTTCACCGATATTGCCGGCAAACCACCCGGGTTAGCGACCCGCACGGTGTTGGCGGCGAGCACGCCGGCGCTGCACGAGCAGGTCAGGCTGATGCTGGGGTAGGCCCGTTTACACAGATTGCGATCATCTGGATCGCGTCGCTGGAATGGTGCCGCCACACGCCTGTTGCGCGTCCAGCCGCCGCCATCGGCCATTGATTAAACCCTCGATGGGGCGGAAGCGGGTCTTGTAGCTCATCTTGCGGTTGCCGGCGATCCAGTAGCCGAGGTACACGTAGTCCAGGCCGCGTCTGCGCGTCTCCTCGATCTGCCAGAGTATCGCGTGCGTTCCCAGCCCTCGTCTGGCCTGCTGCGGATCGAAGAATGTATAAACCGCGGACAAGCCCTCTTTCAGCCGGTCGCATACCGCCACGCTCAGCAGCGCGCCGTTGAACCGGAACTCCACGAACAAGGTGTCGGCCCAGGCGCAGCTGAGAAAATCGAAATAAGACTGCGGCGTGGGGTTATCCATCTCGCCGCCGGTATGACGCATCCGCTGATAACGGCGATACAGCGCGAAATGCTCCGACCGATACGCCTGCGGCAGGATCGCTGCGGTCAAGTCCTGATTGATGCGCCGGTTGCGGCGCTGGCTGCGATCGGGCTCGAAGTGGGCGACCGGAATGCGGGTCGGCACGCATGCGCTACAGCCCGGACACTGTGGCCGGTACAGATGCGAGCCGCTGCGCCGGAAGCCCTTGTCAACCAGCCGGCCGTAGAGCGTCGTATTCATGCGGGCGCGCGGATCGGCAAATACGTTCACCGCCTCGCGCGCCGGCAGATAGGCGCACGGCTCCGGCGGTGTGACGTAGAACAGCAGCGGCAGCGATTGCGTCATGGCGTGCAGGCTCACATGTGATCCGGCTCGATGCTTCCAGGGCGTCCGCCCGTTTGTGATAACATACGCGGTTTTCCGGACCCCCTCAATCGCGCGAACGGCTGCGGTAACATACTTGCCGGCGCCGCATTCACCACCCGACCCCGGCGGGTTTCAGTTTACGGGAATCACAGATGTCAGGCATGGATAATCACACATTGCTACGCGAACTTTTGAGCAAACGGATTCTGATTCTGGACAGCGCCATGGGCACCATGATCCAGAGCCACCGCTTGAGCGAAGACGACTATCGCGGCGAACGCTTCGCCGACTGGCAGTCGGATCTCAAGGGCAACAACGACCTGCTGTCGTTGACGCAGCCCGACATCATCCGCGAAATTCACGCGAGAAATTTCGAGGCCGGCGCGGACATCATCGAGACCAACACCTTCAATTCCACGCGCATCGCGATGGCGGATTATCACATGGAGGATCTGTCGCGCGAGATCAACGTGGCGTCCGCCCGCCTCGCGCGCGTCGCGGCCGACGAATACACCGAGCAGAACCCGGACAAGCCGCGCTTCGTCGCGGGCGTGCTGGGCCCGACCAACCGCACCGCGTCGATCTCGCCGGACGTCAACGATCCGGGTTTCCGCAACGTCAGCTTCGATCAGCTGGTGGAAGCATATTACGAATCCACCTCCGGCCTGGTGGAGGGCGGCGCGGATATTATCCTGATCGAGACCATCTTCGACACCTTGAACGCCAAGGCCGCGATCTTCGCGGTTCTGAAGTATTTCGACGATCAGAATACCAAACTGCCGGTGATGATCTCGGGCACCATCACCGACGCCTCGGGCCGTACCCTGACCGGGCAGGTGACTGAGGCTTTTTGGAACTCTGTGCGGCACGCGGAGCCCATTTCCATCGGGCTGAACTGTGCGCTGGGGGCCAAGGACCTGCGTCAGTACATCGAGGAACTGTCGGGCATCGCCGACTGCTTTGTCTCCGCGCATCCCAACGCCGGGCTGCCCAATGAGATGGGCGAATACGAGGAGACGCCGCAGGACATGGCCGGGCATCTGGGCGAGTGGGCCCAGAGCGGGTTCATCAATATCGTCGGTGGCTGCTGTGGCACCACGCCCGAGCATATCGCCGCTATCGCCGAGGCTGTGAGCAGGCATGCGCCGCGCAAGCTCCCCCGCATCGAGCGCAAATGCCGCTTGTCGGGGCTGGAGCCTTGCAACATATCCCCCGCCCCCGCGGACGGGGGAGGGGCGGGGTGGGGGTTCGTCAACGTCGGCGAGCGCACCAACGTAACCGGCTCCAAGCGTTTCCTTAAATTGATCAAAGAAGAAAACTACGAGACCGCGCTGGAGGTCGCGCTGCAACAGGTGGAAAGCGGCGCGCAGATCATCGACGTCAACATGGACGAGGGTCTGCTGGAATCGGCCGAGGTGATGGTCAAATTTCTGAACCTGGTGGCCTCGGAACCCGACATCTCGCGCGTGCCGGTGATGATCGATTCGTCCAAATGGGAAGTTATCGAGGCAGGTCTGAAATGCACCCAGGGCAAGGGCGTGGTGAACTCGATCTCGATGAAGGAAGGCGAGGACAAGTTCATCGAACAGGCGCGGCTGGTGCGCCGCTACGGTGCGGCGGTGATCGTCATGGCCTTCGACGAGGAAGGTCAGGCCGACACGGTGGAACGCAAGGTGGCGATCTGCACCCGCGCTTACAAGCTGCTCACCGAGCAGGTCGGCTTTCCACCCGAGGACATCATCTTCGATCCCAACATCTTCGCCATCGCCACCGGCATCGAGGAGCACAACCCATACGGTGTGGCCTTCATCGAGGCCACGCGCAGGATAAGGGAGACCCTGCCGCACGCGATGATCTCGGGCGGCGTGTCGAACGTGTCGTTCTCGTTTCGCGGCAACAACCCGGTGCGCGAGGCGATTCACGCGGTGTTTCTGTATCACGCCATCAAGGCCGGCATGACCATGGGCATCGTCAATGCCGGTCAGCTCGCGATCTATGAGGATATCCCCAGGGAATTGCGCGACATCGTCGAGGACGTGGTGCTGAACCGCAGTGACGACGCGACCGAAAGGCTGCTGGACATCGCCGAGAAGTACAAGGAAGGCGGCGGCGAGAAACAGAAGGCCAATCTCGAATGGCGCGAGTGGCCGGTGAACAAGCGCCTGGAGCACGCGCTGGTCAAGGGCATCGCCGACTATGTCGAGGACGACACGGAAGAGGCGCGGAGTCAAGCCGAAAGGCCCCTGCACGTCATCGAAGGCCCGCTGATGGATGGCATGAACGTGGTGGGCGATCTGTTCGGCGCCGGCAAGATGTTCCTGCCACAAGTGGTGAAAAGCGCACGGGTGATGAAAAAGGCGGTGGCGTATCTGCTGCCGTTCATGGAAGCGGAGAAAGACGCGAAAACCCGGGCCAAAGGCAAGATCGTGATGGCCACCGTCAAGGGCGACGTGCACGACATCGGCAAGAACATCGTCGGCGTGGTGTTGCAGTGTAACGGTTTTGAGGTTATCGATCTGGGCGTGATGACACCCTGCGACAGGATTCTCGAGACCGCCAGGAACGAAAACTGCAACATCGTCGGTCTGTCGGGCCTGATCACGCCCTCGCTGGACGAGATGGTGCATGTGGCCAAGGAAATGCAGCGCCTGAAGATGGAATTGCCGCTGCTGATCGGCGGCGCGACCACTTCCAGATTGCACACCGCCGTCAAGATCGAGCCGAATTATGAACATCCGGTCGTGCACGTCGCCGACGCCTCGCGCGCGGTGGGCGTGGTCGGCAAGCTCATCAGTGCCGCCAATAAAGAACAATACGCGGCCGGCATCCGCGCGGAGTACGCCAAGATTCGCGAGCAGCGCGCGGGTCAGAGCGCCAACCGCAAATATCTCAGCCTGGACAGAGCGCGCGCCAACAAGCTCCAGACCGACTGGGCGAAGCGCAAGCCGGTCACGCCGGCGTTCCTGGGCATCGAGGTATTCGACGATTATCCGCTCGAAGAACTGGTGGCGCGCATCGACTGGACGCCGTTTTTTACGGCCTGGGAGATGGCGGGTCGATATCCCAAGATCCTCGACGACGAGGTGGTGGGCAAGGAGGCGCGCAAGCTGTTTGACGATGCGCAGGCGATGCTGAAAAAGATCGTCGACGAAAAATGGCTGACCGCGAAAGCCGTGATCGGGTTTTTCCCGGCGAACACCGTCAACGACGACGACATCGAACTGTATACCGACGACGGGCGTGAGAGAAAGCTCGCGACCTTGCATCACCTTCGTCAGCAGATGGAGAAGACCAGCGGCAAGCCCAGCTCATGTCTGGCGGACTTCATTGCGCCGGCGGACTCAGGCGTCAAGGACTATCTGGGCGCGTTCGCGGTCACGTCGGGACACGGCATCGACCAGCACCTCAAGCGCTTTGAAAAAGATCACGACGATTACTCGTCGATTCTGCTCAAGGCGCTGGCCGATCGGCTGGCCGAGGCGCTGGCCGAACGCATGCATGAGCGCGTGCGCAAGGAGTTCTGGGGCTACGCAGCCGATGAAAGTTTGAGCAACGACGAGTTGATTAAGGAGCAGTATCAAGGCATACGGCCCGCGCCGGGATACCCCGCGTGCCCTGAGCACACCGAGAAGGCCACGCTATGGGCATTGCTCAAGCCTGAAGAGAATATCGGCCTCACGCTTACCGAGAGCTACGCGATGACACCCACCGCGGCGGTCTCCGGCTGGTATTTTTCGCACCCCGAGGCGCGCTACTTCGGTACCGGCAAGCTCCAGAAAGATCAGGTCGAGGATTACGCCAAGCGCAAAGGCATGAAGGTCGAAGACGCCGAACGCTGGCTCGCGCCGGTGTTGGCGTACGATCCCTAGCGTGAATTAAAGCGCTCTTCGCCCCGCCAGAGCCCGCCCGGAGAGGACGGAAGTCTAGGTCGAAATCGACAGACTTTGTTCCATCACCTCGGTCTGCGCGAGCGCCCGGAACAAGCGTTCGTCGGCGCTGCGAAGCCGACGGCTGAGTTCCCTGGCAACATTCATCTGAATCAAGGTGAACTGTTCCAGATCCCTGTTGTAGACCTCGAAGAGCGTGGCCGATGACAGCTCGATCGCGAGACAGTCTTCATCCGCTTGCACGGAGGCGCTGCGGGGAAAGAGATCGATCAGCGCCATCTCGCCAAAGCAGTCGCCTTGTCGCAAATGCCCCAGGGCGACGCTACGGCCCTTCCAGGTTTTAAAGATAGCGACTGTGCCTTCTTCCAGCACGAACATGGAGCGCGCATCGTCGCCCTCGTGAAAAAAGAAGTCGCCTATGCAGACGCGAATAACGGGCGCCAGCTGCAGCAGAAAAGTCAATATATCGTTACGCACGCCGCCGAATACCGGCATGTCCTGCAGCAGTTTAAGCCTGCGCATGCCGGCCGGCGCTCACGCCGCGGGAATGGGTTTTGACGCCCGCGTTCAACGGGGCCAGCGCCGGATTCTGCTGGATGCAGTCGTTGAACGCCGCGCGTGAAACGCTGGCCAGCTTGACGGGTTCCAGGGTCATGATCCTTATCGCAGCGCGCGAATCCAGTGGCAATCATCTGGATTGTGGGCGACCGCGCCGGTCGGCGCAAGCCGAGGCTAATGTCGCCATGTAAACGGGCTGCCCGCTTGCTTAACATCCGGCTGTGAGAAACCTGCCAAGGCGTGCGGAGTTCCGATGGGCGAAGGCGGGACGTCCGCGTCTGATCCAATCATTGGTGCTAGGCGCCGTCCGAGCTGCTGGGAGTCATCACGATGGACTGCGCTTCATCTTTCATGAATTCCGCTTGTTGCTGCCGCACCGGCAGGGTGACGATGAAAGTCGCGCCTGCACCCGGTGCGCTCTCGGCGGTGACATGCCCGCCGTGCCGCTCGACGATCTTCTTGCAGATGGCAAGCCCCACACCCGCGCCCTCGTATTCACGCCCGTGCAGACGCTGGAACACCACGAAGATGCGCTCCAGATACTTCATGTCGAAGCCGATGCCATTGTCGGCTACGCACAATCGCACCGCGTCGTCTGCATCGTCGGTTTGGCTGTATACCCGCACCACGGGCGCGACGTCGGCGCGCCGGTATGTCAGCGCGTTGCCGATGAGGTTTTGCAGTAACTGGCGCATCTGCAGGCGATCGGCATCGATCACGGGCAGTTCGCCCAGCTCCACGCGCGCGCCGCTGGTTTGTATGCGCACCTCCAGATCGGACACCACCTCGCGCGCTGTTTCATTTAAATCCACCTTGCTGAACGGCTGGGCGCGCGAGGAGACCCGCGAGAAGGCGAGCAGATCGGCGATCAAGGTGGCCATGCGTTTGGCCGCGCCCTGCATGCGCGCCAGATAATCGCGGGCCTGCTCGTCCAGCCCGGCGCCGTGATTCATTACCAGCAGGTCGCCGAAAGCCTGCACCTTGCGCAGCGGTTCCTGCAGGTCGTGCGAGGCCACGTGCGCGAAGTCTTCCAGCTCGCGGTTGCTGCGGGCGAGCTCGGCTGCCAGCGCGCGCAATTGCGTCTCGGCCCGTTTGCGTTCGGTAATGTCGTGCATGGATATCACTGCGCCCAGTACACGACCGTCGGCGCTTCGAAACGCGCGTCCGCTAGCCAGAAGCGTGCGCGGCTCCCTCCGTTTAGGCGCGATAACCATTTCGGCGTTTCGCACGCGTTCGCCTTTAAGCGCCCGGTAGAGCGGTATGTCATGCAGGGACATGGGTGTGCGGCCGTCCGCCAGGTACAAATCGTAATGCGTCGCCCATTGGTCGGCCGGGATATGCTCCTGCGGTCGACCATGGAACCTGCGCGTTGCGGCGTTGAACAGGGTGAGAACGCCTTGTGCGTTGCAGGCGACGATCCCGTCCTGGATGTTGTCGAGCAGCGCGCGCATGAACTCGTTGGATTCCGCCAGCTGCGCGGTGCGTTCGGCGACCCGTTGCTCGAGTTGTTCATGTGCGTCACGCAGCTTCTTCTCGGCCGTCTTGCGTTCGGTGATATCAGTATTGCTGCCAATCCAGCCGGTGATCGCGCCTTCGGCATCGCGCAAGGGTACGGCGCGTGCGGCGACCCAGCGCCAGGCGCCGCTGATATGACGCAGACGGAATTCGGCTTGAAGGTCATTGCCACAGGTCACACACTGACGCCAGACGTCTTCGATGCGCGCGCGATCCTCGGGATGGAGTGCGCGGCACGCGCCCGCGCCCTTCCATTGCGCGTAGGTTTGCCCGGTAAAGGCGCGCCATGAGGGCGAGTCTTCTACGACGAGTCCTTCGGCGTTCGTCGTCCACACGGTCTGGGCCGCGGCAGTCACCAGTGCGCGGAAGCGCGTCTCACTTTCGTGCGATGCCGCTACGGCGCGCCGCAGCTCCTCGTTCGCGCGACGCAGATCGGCGGTACGTTCGCGCGCGCGTATCCAGCATGGTCGCCAGCGGCTGCACGCGCAACCGCACGAGTAGCGTGCCCAGTAACGCGAGGCATACGACGAGCACCGCCGCCAGCGAAAAACTGCGCGCTGCCGGCGCATAGATTTCGGCCGCGTCCACCTTGAGCGCCGCCACCAGCCCCAGATCACCGACGCGGCTGAAGGCGCCCAGTTCACTGACCATGCGATCGTCCATGGCGGTGGCAAACCCCGCGCCTTGTTGCTGCGCCCGATAGATCAGCCGCGCCGGCGCCCCGGCGGGCGCGGGGCGTTGCGTGAACACGTGAGGTGTAAGGCGGGTCGGGAAACAGCGAAAATCCCTGCCCATGGCTTTGCACAATTGGAACTCCGCGCTGGGCCAGGGTGGGTCGACGACTTGCAGCGTTTCCGTGAGTCCGGGCAGCGCCTGTTCAACCCGCAGGATTCCAAGCGAACCTTCCGCGTCGCTGAAAGGCAGGCGATTTCTAAGGTATGCGCCATTCCGCCACAGCAAACTCCTGGCGCCGTCGCCCTCAAGCGGGAATTCCGCGGCCGTTGTATTCAAAAACTGGCCGGCGCGCGCGACCTCGGGGCCACCGGGCAGCGAGACGGCGATGGCGGAGAAGCCATGTGGCAGGAAGCTCGCTATGAGTTCTTGAAGTGCCGCGCGTGATGCTGAAGTCCCCGGATTGGCCGCGAGCGCGCGTAACTGCCGGCGCAAATCCGGCCGGCTGGTAATGATCTCGGCGCGGGTGGTGCGCTGCGCGACAATGATCGTAATCGCCTTTATCCTGGATTCAAGCGCGAAGCTCAGACCTTGAGCCAGCGTTTGGTGCACCTGACCGCCGATGATGGCGAAGCTGGCGAGAGCCGCCGCGCCCGCGGCGCCAGCCAGCAGCCAGGCGGCCAGCGCGGCGATGCGTCTGTCGTCGCCGGGCGGTGTGCGAGGCCGGCTGACCGCCAGCAAACCACCGCCCAATACGACGAAGCCGACGGCGGTGTGCAGCGCGGCCGTCTGGAAGGGCAGCGCGGAGATGAGGAAGTCCAGGCCCAAGAGATAGGCCAGAGATCCGACACCGCCCAGTGCGAGTACGCCGACCGACAGCGCCTGGCCCAGCGCGCGGCGACGAGCCTGATCCGGCAGCCGCGCCACCATAAGCGAAACGGCGGCCAGCAGAAATCCCAGCGCCGTGACGGGCGCCATGCGCCCGGGATTCAGCGCCGCAGGCGTGTCCGGATCGCGAACCAATACCTGATCAATGTTGAAGTCCAGCCCCGCAACGTACTGGATCAGCGTGGACAGCGCCAGGGCCAGCACCGCCAGCGCCACCCCGTTCGCCGCGCGGGCAGCGGCGGAGCCAGGCGAAGCTTGCAAAACGAGAGCGGCGCCGATTAGCAGAAAGCAAAGCGCGGCGTTCGCCTTCATGGTCGCAAAACCGGGCAGGACGCCCTTCAGTGTATCTACGTCCAGCGCCCAGCCGGCGAGCACCGCCATTCCGAGCAGCGCGATCAGCGCTCCGGCCGCCCGGGCCATGCCCGATCCGGCGTGGCGCTGCTCGGTGGCGCCATGCTTATCCTCGGTCGGCGCACACGCCGGCGCAAAACGTGGTATGTCCAGGCGCCCCTCCCAGCATTTGCGTAGTGCCAGGTCTTGTTTTTCCGCGTCTCAGGCAACGCGCACTCGCGCTCCGACGCTGCCAGGGGACCTCTGATTAATTCAGAGGTTTCTGCGGTACAGGGAAGTGCCGCCATTTACGACGGCCGCACCGTTGAGAATGGGGAAAGTGCCAAGTCTATTTCGCAGGCACGTTTCGCCTTCCGTCCTCTCAAGAATCCAGGATGGATTTATTCAGAGCTTCCCCGGTCAGTGTCGTTGTCTGGTTTGCCGCGCAGCCGCTTGGCGGCGCCCTGGCGGCGTTTCGACGCCAGCCTGCGCCGTTTCGATGCGGCCGTGGGCCGCGTCTTTTTGCGCGGCGGGCGCGTGTCCGCTGCCTTCTCGATCAATGCTGCCAGCCGGCCCAGCGCGTCTTCTCGATTGCGCGCCTGCGTGCGGTGTCGGCGCGCGTCGATCACCAGCACCCCTTCGCTGGTTGCGCGCCGCCCGGCCAGTCGGATCAGACGCGCGCGCAGGTCCTCGGACAGCGACGGAGAGTGAGTGGCGTCGAAGCGCAGTTGCACCGCCGTCGAGACCTTGTTGACATTCTGGCCGCCGGGCCCGGAGGCGCGGATAAAACGCCACTCGAGCTCGCGGTCATCTATGACGATGCCGCCGTCATGCCGTCCGTTTTTGCTGATCCTCGTCACGATCGGCGCCTCGGGGGCAGCGCATGGCGTAAAAGAGCTGCGTGCCGCCGGCGACGAACTGGACGCTCAGCCCGGGCTCGCTTCGGGCTCGTCGCCGGGCAACGCGACCACACCAAACCAGTATTCGTGCAGCGACCGGATGGTATGCTGAAAACGCGCGAAATCGATCGGCTTCACGATGTAAGAGTTGGCGCGAAGCCGGTATAAACCGATGATGTCCCGCTGCGCGGCGGAGGTTGTGAGGATGATGACCGGCAGATGCCGGAGACGTTCGTCGGCTGCGATTTCGGTCAACACCTCCCGGCCGTCCTTGCGCGGCATATTCAGGTCCAGCAGGATCAAATCGGGGGTTGGCATAGCGGCATATTCACGCTGCTTGCGCAGAAAGGCCATCCCTTCTTCGCCGTCCCCCACGTGATGCAAGCGCACGGCGACGCTAGCCTGCTTGAACGCCAGGCGAGTCAGCATCACGTCGTCTTCGTTGTCCTCGATGACGAGGATTTCCGCCGGCCGATTGCCGGCATTGTCGTTTTTCATTTAATCACCAAACCCGCACGCTCAGCGCCGCGGCTCATTCATTCGATCCGTTCCCAGGTCTGCGTACGGCCGAAGAGCGGAATGCCGATGTAGCCCCGCACGAGGAGTTCACGGCCATGATCCTGTAATTCTATCTTTGCGTTGTAGATCTTGCCGGTCTCGGGGTCGACGATCTGTCCGCCGGTCCACGCATCACCTTCTCTCTTCAACCCCCACATAAAGCGCAGACCTTGTACCGGTGCATCCTTGAGTTCCCCCTCGCACAAGGTGCAGGTGGGCAGCGCGCCTTCCTCGCGGGTTTTCAGCACTCGGGCTATCCATCCCCGCAGCTCGCCATCGATATTGCGGATCCTGATGATCGACGTGGCCTTGCCAGTATCGTCGTCGATAGTTTTCCAGCGACCGACCGGCGTGTCATTCGCCGCCTGCGCCGGCAGGCCGCTCAGCATCAAAACCGCTAACAAAGCTATGGCTAATTCGCGCATCGTCGTTTGCTCCTGTCGCTTTCGCTTATGCAATCAAGATTGGGCAATCCCCGGCGCCCTGCATGCCGGCTCGCAACGACTGCTGGTTATCGTGCTCGACGGCCAGCATGACAGTGGCCTGCTCCGCTTCCACGGGCGGCGAGAAATAATAGCCTTGGCCGAAGTCACAACGAAGCGTGGTGAGCAGTTCGGCCTGAGACGCCGTTTCCACGCCTTCGGCGAACACCAGCATGTCGAGCCGGTGCGCCATCTCGATAATTCCCCGCACGATTTCCCATGATCTACGATTGGGTTTGCCGCTTGCGTCAATTTGCTTGATGAAGGCGCCGTCGCTCTTGACCGCGTCGATCGGCAGGCGGCGAAGGTGGCTTAAGAGCGCGTTATCGGCGCCAAAATCGTCCATCGATAAGCGGATGTCCATGGCCTTGAGATTTACGCTAATCGAAATAAACGGCTGCCGAGCGCGCGCGAGCTTCCACGTCCGTAGCGCCTGGCGGCGTTGACCGACCGTAGCCGTGGCCGCTCCGTTGCGATAAACGGGCAGGTACATGAGGAAACCGGTCTGCACGTCTTCATCCGTCTCCTGCACCAGGGTCACCTTGCTCGATACGGCATGTTTGCCAATATCGCGCGCCCTTTCCATCGCGGCCCGCCGCACAGATTCGGAGAACATGTCATAGCCAAAGGCGCGACGGTTACGCCAGTCAAACGGCTCCAGATAAACAATCGCCGTGTATTCGGTGCGCTCGCCTTCGGGCTTTATTGCGTAGCCTGGGAAACCCTCGTCGCGGACACGTTTTACATGTGCAACCCGTTGCGCGGATTCGGTGAATTCACTATAGCCGATGCCTTGTATGCCCGGATGGTGATCCTGAATGTCCAGCTTCTGTACGTACGCGTGAAACTCATGCCGGCTGACCATTTTCGAGGCGGCGAACAGACCTTGCACGCCCCTCCAGAATGTCCTGATAGGCTTGCATGCGGTTTTCAATCGCCCCGACGACCCGCTGCCGCTGCAGGTCGAAACGCGCGCTTGCCTCCCCCTGGCGCTGCTTGTCGATGATCTGCCATGACCACAGACTCAATGCCAGTGACATCACCAGCATGGCGCCGGTAAGCAGCGCGGCGCGCGATGCCTTCGGTCGTGCCAGCGTCGTCCTTGATAACCGGGGCTCCCATAGCTGGGCTTGATGTTTGCTTTTGAGGCGGCTTGATGGCTTATGTCCGGTCGTAACTATAAAACGTTCGCACATCGGGCGTTCGACCGCTCAAGCCGCTAAAGCTGCCGTACGTACGCCGCCATCTTCTCGCGCGTGGCCGCATCGGGCAGACGGCCGGCCCCGGCCCGCATGTTATCGACAAGATGCGTGGGGTCGCTGGTCGCGGGAATAGTGCAGGTGACGGCCGGGTGCGAGACGATGAACTTGAGAAAAAACTGCGCCCAGGAACGGCAATCGAAATTGGCCGCCCAGGCGGGGAGCGTATGCCCGTCCACGACGCTGAACAGGCTGGCGTTTTCGAACGGTTCGTTGATCAGTACGGCGACGCCGCGCTCCGCGCACAACGGCAGCAGTCGCCGTTCCGCGTCGCGGGTGACGATGTTGTAGTTGAACTGCACGAAGTCGATATCATGCGCTTCGATAGCTCGCATCAGTTCGTCGTAGGCGTCGACCAGGTAATGCGTAACGCCGATATAGCGCACCCGCAGCTGGCGCTTCCACTCCCTGAGGGTGTCCAGGTGAGTTTCCGTATCGATGAGGTTGTGCACCTGCATCAGGTCGATTTGGTCGGCACGCAGCCGTTGCATGGACTGCTCCATTTGCCGGATGCCCGCTTCGCGCCCGCTGGTCCACACCTTGGTGGCCAGAAACGGCCGGCTATTCCCGCTCACTTGCTGGAGGAGCTTTCCTACTACCGTCTCGGCTGTGCCATACATGGGCGAGGAATCGATCACGCGGCCGCCGTGCTGTAAGAACAGCCTCATGACCTCGCGCAGCGGCTTGGGGATATCGGCGGCGGAGGCGATATCGAAGGTGCGCGCCGTGCCCAGCCCGATGACCGGCAGCGACTCGCTAGTTCCGGGAATGACCCGCCTGATCGCCGTGTGCGCGTCTCTCGCCGGTAAGTGACCGCACGCCAGCCATGCCCCCGCGCCGGCCAGCAGTTTAAGCACATCTCGGCGGGTGAACGCCGTGGCTGTGGGGTTTCGCCGTTGCATGTTTCACCTGTGCGGAAGATGTCGCGCTAAGTTTCGCGCGATGGTCGATCTCCGCGGCTTGTTTGAGCGTTTCCTGCCGGCGCCCAAGATACAAGGCGTTGGCCGCCCAAACGAGCGCGACCGGAACCGCAATTACTGCGATGCCGGAGAGCCCGAGGCCCAGAACCGTAAGCCCCGCGAAGATCCAGCTGCCGATCGCGTCTCCGCCACGATAGACCACAGTATCGATGAAATTTTTCGCCTTGTATTTGGTTTCGCGGTCGACCACAGTAAACAAAATCTCGCGCGCCGGGCTCGAGATCGAATAGCTGCCGGCGCGGCGCATGATTTGAAACGCGACGAGCACCGGCAGCACCGGCGCCATCCCAAGACCTGCGAAACCGCCGGCGGTAAGAATCGGGATCAGCGCCAAGGTCAGCGGCATGCCCAGCCATTTGATAATGCGTCCGGTCAGCGCCGCCTGAATGACGATCGTAAGGCAGTTGACGGCGAAGTCCATGCCGGCGAACACAGCAGTGCGCGTGGCGGGATCGTCGAAAGCGTTCGCCACGATGCGCGCCTGACCGAGATAAACAAACGTTGCCAGCGTTGTGTACAACCATATGAAGAGGCAGATGCCCAGCAGATAGGGTGACGTCAACACCAGTTTAACGCCGGCGAGTATGCCGCCGCCCAATGGGGTTCTATCCCGCGGTTCATGTGTTTCACCGGCCTCTTGTGGCGCGCACCGATTCAGCTTACGGATGCAAAGCACAGCGCCCACGAGTATCGCCGTCGATATCGGTAATAGATTGATCGGCCCCAGCGACCCCGCCAGGATGCCGGTGACGGCGGGTCCGACCACCGCGCCGGCGCTGCCGCCCGCAGCGATAAATCCAAACAGCCGGCGTGCCTGGGCGTTGCTGAACAGGTCGGCCATGAAGCTCCAGAACACCGAGACCACAAATAGATTGAAGACGCTCGTCCAGATGAAAAACACGCGCGCGACAACGACGGTGCCGACGTCGAGCTCAAACAGGACGTAGAAGATCAGGATGTTGGCGACGAAAAACAGGTACACCAACGGCAAGAGTTTAGCGCGCGCAAAACGGGCGGCCGCCCAGCCGAACAGCGGCACCGCCAGCAGCATCACGACAAACGTCCCGGTAAATACCCAGTGCAAACTTTCGATACCACCCGCGATGCCCATCTCGTCGCGCAGCGGACGAAGGATGTAATAAGACGAGAGCAGACAGAAAAAATACGCGAACGACCACAGCGCCGCCGCCGTCTCGTGCGGCCGCAGGTCGACCAGCCTTTGCAGCGCACGCGCGAGTTTATGTTGAGCCGGCGTCGGTTCCGGATCGGTCATACCGTAAGTGAATTCGTCATTTGCGCATCCGCGCAAAGAAATTTTCTACAAACCTCATGGCGGTCAATACAAACAAAACAAGCACCGTTACGCTCAGCGCGAGCACAAGCTGGTTCAGCGCGACCGCAATTCCAATCGCGCTGACGAGCAGGATCGAAGCGGCCGTGGTCAGCCCTTCGATCGGGCCGCCCTTGGCGCGGAAAATGGTGCCGGCGCCAAGAAAACTGATGCCGGTGATGATCGCCCCCACGATCCGGATGGGCTCGATGCGTAAGACATTCGCGTAGGCTTCGTGGGCGAACTTGGCAGCCAATGCATCGGCGAGTCCGATAAACAGTGCCGCGGCGCCGGCCACCAGCATGTGCGTGCGAAACCCGGCTGGTTTGTTGGATAATTCGCGCTCGATTCCGACCGCTCCACCCAGCAGCATCGCGATGGCGACCTGCACCAACACCTCTAACTGAGGCCCAACGTCCGCCGCGAATATTTCCATGGGACTGTTATTAACGATTGAGCGCTGTGCCATGCATTGGTAGGTGATAATGCTTTATTTGCGACCGTTTTTCGCTCCGCCGGTGGATTCGGCGCGCAGTTCGCGGGCGCGGGCGCGGGTGAGCTGGTGAAAACGCGGTGAGGGCCCCTTGTCCTCGTATACCGGATCACCAAATTCGTCTTCTTCAATGATCCGATCGCCCTGCACGTAAGGCATCGCGGACTCCAGCTCGTCGAGACTTGCGGAAAGCAGGTCTGTCATAATGATTGAAATGCCGATCCCTGGATACATTTCCGCCAATGCTTCCAACCGAGCGGCATCTCGGACCGGCAAGCGTATCGCGTATTCGCGCGCAGTTAACTGTGTGCCAGGTGCCGACTCCCACTCGGCTAACAACTCCTTTACTTTTTTCAAGACAACCTCGGCGGCCTTAGGATGATGATTGCTGGGGCTGGTGAAGATAACAGCCCATGTTGAGAGGCGGTAGCGTTGTGCGGATTATTACACTTGTGGGCAGATGGATTTCAAATTCGATCCGCTTGAGGCTGAGATGAAAGCTCGGCGAAAAGGGTTTGCCCGTTCAGCACACCGTGCCCAAGATAGCGCACCACCCGATGTAATGGATGCAAGTTCGATAAGAATCGCGGCCACTAGCAGGCCAATCTAAGCGAGGTTGCTCCTTAGCGATCGCCCGTAAGCGGCACGAACAGCACCGGCAGCAATTGCCGCTTTTCAACCGCGCCTTCCGGCGTTTTTTGCACCAGCATCAGGTGTTGGGTAAAAGCTCCGCTGCTGACCGGAATGATCATCGTGCCGCCGGGTTTCAGCTGGCGCACCAGCGGTGGCGGGAGGTGGTCCGCGCCCGCGGTGACCATGATGGCATCGAACGGAGCGTGTTCTGGCCAGCCGTGATAGCCATCGCCGACGCGACTGGTCAGGTTATCGTAGCCGAGTTGCGCTAATCGCTCGGCCGCCTGCTCGGCCAAGGGTTCGATGATTTCCACCGTGTAAACGTGTCCGGCCAGTTCGGCCAGCACCGCGGCTTGATAACCCGAGCCGGTACCTATCTCCAGCACGTTGTCATCGGCTTCCACATCGAGCAGATCGGTCATCAGCGCGACGATATAGGGCTGAGAAATGGTTTGCCCGTGCCCTATAGGAAGCGGCTCATTTTCGTAAGCGCGGTCGCGCAAGTGTGCGGGGACAAAGCGGTGGCGAGGCACGCGATTCATGGCCGCCATTACCGCGGGATCGATCTGCCCTTCACCGAGTTCGCGCGCCTGAGCGTAGTCCTCAATATGATCGATCATCGCCGCGCGCTTGCCGGCGTAGTGATTGTCGTCGCTCTTAACAGCCATGCTGTACGCGAGCAGCCCGCATAACAGGGCATTCGTAAGCGCATGCACTATGCGCGAGCTACTGCCGTGCCAGGGTTTGGTGCGCTTAGCGGGCGGGCGCCGGCCTACAAAACTAGGGTGTGACATGCTCACCGCGGTAACTCACCCGCCACGCCTGCGTCGAATAAAATGGTCCGGCCGATCCATGGCCGGAACGACTGCGTCATGAGGCTAACACTAGTGATAAAATGCTGTTAGCCAAAGTTCAAGGCTACGCTGTTGCCCAGGCAGTGCACCAACCCTCGGCCAACACCAGCTGGCCTTGAAAGAGTTGGCACGCACCCGACTCGGCGCCGCCGCCGTAATACTTGCAGTTCGCGCAAGTTTCTCCTTTGGTGGTGGACTTCTCTACGTATTTCAGCTGCTTGGCGACCGGATCACTAGGCGATATGGTCTCCGCGGCCTGTACCGGCGCGCGCAGCAGTACGTTGGCCAGTGGAATCGCAACGACCCCGCCAAGCGCCAGTTTCATGGCGCGACGGCGGCCATGCGCAATGGATTGATCAGACATCACAAACTCCTCATCTAGCATCCGTTTTCGGATGGCCATTCTTGTTTAACCAAAGCCACGTCCATGACGGTAAGCCATAAAACGCTCATAGTGATTTATGCACACATCGCGCCATGAATCAACGTCATAATAAGGGCTTTCGCGCGATATCAGCGAGTAACGGTGGCTGAGAACCTGGGGTAACCTGAGGTTCGATCACCGATCACGGCGCGAGTCTAAGTGTAGCGCAGCGCCGACGAACGCGAGCATAGCGTCGTCAGACGGAGCGCATGTCCGCTGCTCGGCCAGATCGGTACAGTATAATGAGCCGCATGAACGCGAACCTTAATTCCCTGTTAATTGCAGTGTTAGCGACGTTTCCGGCGGGGGCGACCCTGAACGCCGCGACGCTCGATTTGCCGACCGCAGACGATGCGCTGGTGGGGGAGTCACAAATCACCACCGCGCGTTACGAGGACACGCTAATCGACATCGCGCGGCTTCATGGCCTGGGATTCAACGAAATCCGTCACGCCAATCCGAAGGTGGATGCCTGGCTGCCAGGCGCCGGAACCAAAGTAATATTGCCGATGCGTCATATACTTCCGGACGCGCCGCGCGACGGTATCGTGATCAATGTCGCCGAAATGCGACTTTATTACTACCCTAAAGCACGGTCGGGCGAACCGCCGCAAGTCGTGACTTATCCGGTGAGTATCGGCCGCGGCGAGTGGCAGACGCCGCTGATGACGACCGAGATCACTTCGAAAGTGAAAGATCCCACCTGGTATCCGCCCGAGTCGGTGCGTAAAGAACATGCCGCAGACGGCGATCCACTGCCCAAGGCTGTGCCGCCGGGGCCGAAAAATCCGCTGGGCGGCTATGCGATGCGGTTAGGGATACCCAGTTATTTGATCCACGGTACCAACAAGCCATATGGTATCGGGATGCAAGTCACTCACGGTTGTATCCGGCTTTATCCTGAAGAGATCGAGGCCTTGTACAACGCGGTGTCGGTGGGCACGCCCGTGCGCATCGTCAATCAATCGTACAAGGCCGGTTGGCATGACGGTGAGTTGTATCTGGAGGTGCACGCGCCGCTTTCCGATGGCTCCGATGCTGTCCCGACTCAGAATCTAACGCCAGTGGTCGCACGGGTGATTGCCGCGACCGAGGGTCGGGAAGGTTATGAAGTCGATTGGGACAAGGTACGTGACATCGTCAACGAGCAAGCCGGTATGCCTGTTCCGGCGGGGCGCAGTAGCGGGAAGATCCACGCGCCACAGACTTTCGTCGCGCAAACAGAAGCGCCTGGCGGTGGCCAGGCGCAATAAAAACTACCGAACGGGCTGCTAACAGCGACGACGTATTATCGGCGTACCCAGCTGTAGCAGGTCGAGAATCGGTGCTTACTTCTGTTGCGCGCGTTGGAACATGCGATCCAGTCGCTCGGTATTGGCATCGCAACATGATTGCGCCTCGTCCGCGGTCTGAGACGCCGCCTCCGCCGTACTCATGGCGCTGTCGGCAGCCTGTTGCGCGGAATCCGCGGTGCTCTGGGCCTGATCGGCACTTTGTTGTGCGGACTCGGCGGCGGATCTAGCCTCTTCCGCCATCTTGCGCACCTCTTCGAGACTGCCGGTGGTTGCGCAGCCGGCGCCCGTTGCAACCACCGCTGCCAACATGGCAATACTCAATGCCCGTGAATAACTTTGCTTCATTGGTTTCCCCTTGTGAATGTTGCCCTTCGAGATTGAAGAAATACCAGGGCTATCCCTCGCCTTAATCCTCCCGCTACTGCCCGCGCAATAATACTGCAAGGCGCACGCTCGCTGAAAGCATTCGTTCGCAATAACTTATCAGAAAGTTATAATCTGATCAGTGAACTGGCGGCCATCGCGCGCCCAACGTCCGCCAGTTAGCGCAAGCGCTCTCGGCGCCCGGCTCACGAACGTCGTAACCGCCATGTCTTTGAATTTGCTGCACCCGGTCGTCAAAGCCTGGTTCGAAAACAGCTTTCCGGCGCCCACGGGCGCGCAACTTGAGGCGTGGCCGGCCATCAAGGCGGGGCGGCACACGCTGATCGCTTCGCCCACCGGATCGGGCAAAACCTTGGCCGCGTTTCTGGCGGCCATTGATGACCTGACCCGCCAGGCATTGGCGAGACCGCTCGAAGACCGGACGCAAGTGCTCTATGTGTCGCCGTTGAAGGCGCTTTCCAGCGACATCCGCAAGAATCTCGAGGCGCCGCTCTTTGGCATTCGCGATGAGCTCATGATGAGCGGTCTTGCCGATGTCGACATTCGAGCCGAAGTGCGGACGGGCGATACGTCCCAGGCCGAACGCGAACGCATGCGCCGTCGCCCGCCGCATATTCTGGTGACCACGCCGGAATCGCTTTACATCCTGCTTACGTCCGAATCCGGCCGCCGTATGCTCGCCACGGTGCGCACCGTTATCCTGGATGAAATCCACGCGCTCGCCGGCAACAAGCGCGGCGCCCATCTGGCGCTGTCCATGGAGCGCTTGCAGTCGTTGTGTGCCCGCCCGCTAATCCGCATCGGTCTGTCCGCTACCCAAAAGCCTGTCGAGAGCCTGGCCAGTTTCATAACCGGCGGCGGGAACGACTGCACCATCGTGAACATCGGCCATACACGCAGTCGCGATCTTGCGATAGAGGTGCCCGGCTCGCCTTTGGAAGCGGTGATGGCGGGAGAAGTCTGGGCCGAGATTTACGACCGCCTGGCCGCGCTGATCGACCAACACCGCACGACGTTGATCTTCGTCAACACGCGCCGCCTGGCCGAGCGCGTGGCGCGCCACTTAAGCGAGCGCGTCGGCGGCGAAGCCGTCACGGCGCATCACGGAAGCCTCGCGCGCGAACACCGGCTGGACGCGGAGCAGCGGCTGAAAGCCGGCAAGCTGCGGGCGCTGGTCGCGACCGCCTCACTGGAACTGGGCATCGACATCGGCGATGTCGATCTGGTCTGCCAGATCGGCTCGCCGCGCGCCATCGGCACGCTGTTGCAGCGGGTGGGCCGTTCCGGACACGCGGTGCTGGGCACGCCAAGAGGCCGTCTGTTCCCGCTTTCGCGCGACGATCTGGTCGAGTGCGCTGCGCTGCTCATGGTGGTGGCGCGCGGCCAGCTGGATGCGCTCGAGGTGTCGAAACGGCCGCTGGACGTGCTCGCCCAGCAGATCGTTGCCGAGGTGAGTTGCCGCGAATGGCCGGAAGACGATCTGTTCAATCAGGTGCGTCGCGCGTGGCCTTATCACGATCTAGCGCGCAAGCAGTTCGACGCCGTGGTGGCCATGCTGGCCGACGGTTTTTCCACCCGTCGGGGCCGCCGCGCGGCGTGGATACATCGCGACGCCGTCAACAAGCGCCTGCGCGCGCGCCGCGGCGCGCGCCTCAGCGCGATCATGAACGGCGGCGCCATCCCTGATCAGTTCGACTACACCGTCGTCCTGCAGCCCGACGGCCATCCCATCGGCACCTTGAACGAAGACTTCGCCTTCGAGAGTCTGCCCGGCGATATCTTCCAGCTCGGCAACACGGCGTATCGCATCCTCAAGACCGAGATGGGCAAGGTCTATGTGGAAGACGCCAAGGGCCAGCCGCCGAACATTCCGTTCTGGTTCGGTGAGGCGCCGGGGCGGAGTCGCGAGCTCAGCCTGGCGGTGTCGCAGCTGCGCGCGGAATTGGATATCCGGCTTGAACACGGAATAGAACACGCCGTTGACTGGCTGGTGACCGAACACAGATTGGCCGAGTCGGTCGCGTCGCAGCTGGTTCATTATCTGGCGAGTGCGCGCGCGGCGCTGAGCGTGATCCCGACACAGGACAACATCGTTTTCGAGCGTTTCTTCGACGAGGCGGGGGATCAGCATCTCGTTATACACGCGCCTTTCGGCTCGGCCGTAAATCGCGCCTGGGGCTTGAGTTTGCGCAAGCGCTTCTGCCGAAAATTCAACTTCGAACTGCAGGCCGCGGCGCTGGAAGACAGCATTGTGCTGTCCCTGGGGCCGACGCACAGTTTCCCGCTGGAAGAGGTCGCGCATTATCTGAACGCCCGATCGGCGCGCGAGGTGCTGATCCAGGCGCTGCTGGATGTGCCGCTGTTCGCCACGCGCTGGCGCTGGGTCGCCAGCACCGCGCTTGCGGTGCGGCGCAATCGCGCGACCGGGCGCGTGCCACCTCAACTGCAACGCATGGACGCCGAAGATTTGATCGCCGTGGTGTTCCCGGATCAGCTTGCCTGCGCGGAAAACCTCAGCGGCAAGCGCGAGGTGCCGGAGCATCCGCTGGTCGGACAGACCATCAACGATTGCCTGCACGAGGCGATGGACATCGAGGGCCTGGAGACGGCGCTCGCGCGTGTGGAAAAAGGTGAAATCAAGGTGCTGACGCGCGATCTGGCCGCGCCTTCTCCGCTGGCTCAAGAGATCTTAAGCGCGCGGCCCTACGCCTTTCTCGATGACGCGCCGGCCGAGGAGCGCCGCACGCAGATGGTGCAGGCGCGCAGCTTCATCAATCCGGAGGATACGGCGCGGCTGGGGGCACTGGATCCTGATGCGATTGCGCAGGTGTGCGCGCAGGCTTGGCCGGAGATTACCAGCGCCGATGAGCTGCATGACGCCCTCATGCTGCTGGGATTCATAACGGCTGAAGAAGCCGTCGATGTTTCGCGTCGCTGGCTCGATGAGCTAACCGCGGCGCGGCGCGCAACGACACTGAAGGCGCGCGATGTGGAACTGTGGGTTTGCGCCGAGCGACTTGCGCTGTTGCGTGAATTGTTTCCAGCAGCGGTTCTGGAACCACCGATCGACGCGGTGTCGGGCAGTGTGAACAGCGTAGGCGATCACGAAGGCGCGTTGACGGTGCTGGTCCGCGCCCGCCTGCAAGGCCTGGGGCCCGTTCAGGCAAATACGCTGGCGGCCCCTCTGGGTGTGCAGGTCAGCGACGTCGAAGCCGCACTCGCCGCACTCGAAGCCGAGGGTTTCGCCATGCGCGGACACTTCACGCCCGGCGCGCCGGGCACCCAATGGTGCGAGCGGGGCCTTTTGGCGCGCATTCACCGCTACACGCTCAAGCGCCTGCGCCAGGAGATTAAGCCCGTTGCGCCGGCCTGCCTGATGCGCTTTCTGTTCGAATGGCAAGGCATCAAGCCGGCACGTGGCGCGGCGCCCGCGCAACTCCCCGAGGGCGAAGCGGCGCTGGCGAACGTGCTGGCGCAGCTCGAAGGCTTCGAACTTGCGGCCGGCGCGTGGGAGGCGGACGTTTTGCCCGCGCGCTTGCGATCTTACGAACCTGCGTGGCTTGACAATCTCTGCGCCGCCGGCCGCATCCGCTGGGCGCGCCTCAGCCCGCCGCCGAGTCATGGCAAACCCAGCCGTGCATCCGGCGCCGGGCCGGTGCGTGCGACACCGGTCGCGCTGGTGAGCCGTCAGGGGCTCGGTCACTGGCGCGTGTATCGAGAAGATTTCACGGCGTTCAAACTTTCCGGCAGCGCGCGCGCAGTGCTCGATCGGCTGACGTCATCCGGTGCGCTGTTCTTCGACGAACTTAAGGATGCGACCGGTCTGCTGCGCACCCAACTTGAACAGGCGCTCGCGGAGCTGGCGGCGGCGGGGCTGGTCAGCTCCGATTCATTTGCGGGCTTGAGATCGCTGCTGTTGCCGGCTCATCGCCGCAAGCCTATCGACACGAGACGTCGGCGCCGAGGCGCGCTATACGGCGTTGAAGACGCGGGACGCTGGTCACGGCTCAGCGCGCCGCCATCATCGAACGGTAAGGCCGATTACAGTGCCAACGCAGCGACCGTAGAATACATCGCGGCCTGTCTGCTGCGCCGTTACGGTATCGTGTTCCGCGCGCTGTTGCTGCGCGAAAGCGGCATCCCGCCGTGGCGCGAGCTGTTGTACGTCTACCGGCGCATGGAGGCGCGCGGCGAGGTGCGCGGCGGGCGTTTTGCGGAAGGCTTTTCAGGCGAGCAGTTCGCGCTGCCGGATGCAGTTGGCCTGCTCCGCGAAGTCAATCGCCGGCCCCCGGAAGGGGAATTGATCGCCGTCAGCGCCGCCGATCCGCTTAATATGGTGGGCTCGATCGTGCCCGGCGCGCGCGTACCTTCGCTCACTGCAAACCGCGTTCTGTATCGCGATGGGGCACCGATCGCAACCGTAGTCGCCCGGCAGACGCAGTGGCTCGAATCCATGAGTGACGAAGCCGAGTGGCAGGCGCGCTCGGCGCTGCTAAGACGGCGGATGCCCGGCTACGTCGGCACCGACGGGGCGATTAGGCTTGAGAACCGATAGCCCCCGGTCGCGTCGGGTTGCAGTTATTCCCATCGCCCATTCGGCGCTGTAGGCCGGGTGCGGGCTGCTTACCGAGGATTGAGAACGCGCTTGGTCTGGCTGGCGAAATAAGGGTTCGATCAGGTGCGTCATCGCGACTTGCGATTACGCAATTGCGCGGCTGGCGCGTTTGCGCTCATGTTCCTTCAAGTAGCGCTTGCGCACGCGGATGGATTTCGGCGTGATCTCGACCAGCTCATCATCGTTGATGAATTCCAGCGCCTGCTCCAGGCTCATGCGCACCGGCGGAGTAAGGATGATGTTCTCGTCACTGCCAGCGGCGCGGATGTTGGTGAGCTGTTTGCCTTTCAGTGGATTGACCGTCAGATCGTTATCGCGCGAGTGGATGCCGATCACCATGCCTTCATAAATCTGTTCGCCCGGCCCGATCATCAGCCGGCCGCGTTCCTGCAGATTGAATAACGAATAGGCCAGCGTCTTGCCGGCGGCGTTCGCGATCAGCACGCCGTTGCGCCGCTGACCAATGGCCATGTTGCTGGCGGGGCCGTAGTGATCGAATACATGCGTGACGATGCCGGTGCCGGAGGTCACGCTCATGAACTCCGTGTGAAAACCGATCAAGCCGCGCGCCGGCACCAGGTATTCCAGCCGCGTGCGCCCCTGGCCATCCGGTTCGATATGCCGCAACTGCCCGCGGCGCCGGTTGAGATTGTCGATCACCGCGCCCTGATGAACATTTTCGACGTCGGCTATGAGTAGTTCGTAAGGCTCGTGCAGGCGACCATCTACCTCGCGGGTAATAACCCTGGGCCGCGAGACCGCCATTTCATAACCTTCGCGGCGCATGTTTTCCAGCAGCACGGACAGATGTAGCAAACCGCGGCCAGAGACCTCGAAGCGGTCCGGGTCGTCCGAATACATGACCTTGAGCGCCACATTCGATTTCAGTTCGCGTTCCAGCCGTTCGCGCAGGTGGCGGCTCGTCAGAAACTGACCTTCCTTGCCAGCGAATGGTGACTTATTGACCTCGAACGTCATGTTCATGGTCGGTTCGTCCACCGTCAACGGCGGCAGCGCCTCGGGCGCGTGCGGGTCGCAGATGGTGTCCGAGATATCGAGCCCGTCCATGCCGGTGAGCGCCACGATATCGCCGGCCTCGGCTTGGTCGACCTCGATGCGATCGAGTCCCAGAAAGCCGAGAATGGTCAGCACACGGCCGGCGCGCCGCGCGCCCTCGCGATCGATAATGGTCACGTTGCTACCCGAGCGCAGACGCCCGCGCTGGATGCGGCCGATGCCGATCTGACCGACGTAACTGTTGTAGTCCAGGGTCGTGACCTGCATGCGAAATGGGCCTTCAAGGTCCACGGGCGGCAGTGGCACCCGCTCCACGATGGTCTGGAACAGCGGGGTCATATCGCCTGTACGCACGGTGTCTCGTGAGCTTGCATAACCGTGCAGTGCTGACGTGTACACAACCGGAAAATCCAGTTGCTCGTCGGTCGCGTGCAAGCTGTCAAACAGATCGAAGGTCTGCGTCAGCACCCAGTCCGGCCGTGCGCCCGGGCGGTCAATCTTGTTGATGACGACGATAGGTTTCAGCCCCAGCGCGAACGCCTTGGCGGTGACGAAGCGCGTCTGCGGCATGGGGCCGTCCACCGCGTCCACCAGCAGCAGTACCGAATCCACCATGGACAGCACGCGTTCCACTTCGCCGCCAAAATCCGCGTGGCCAGGCGTGTCGACGATGTTGATGCGGTACGTTTGCTTCCCGCTGTGCCATTTAATAGCGGTATTCTTGGACAGAATCGTGATACCGCGTTCGCGCTCCAGAACGTTGCTGTCCATGACCCGCTCGGACAGATCATCGCGCGCATCCAGCGTACCGGACTGGCGCAACAGACAATCGACCAAGGTGGTCTTGCCGTGGTCGACATGAGCGATGATCGCAATATTGCGCAGATTCTCTAACATGGAAGAGTTTTTGCGGAGCAGAAAGCCGCGCATTATCCGCCAGTAAGTGCATTTTGCCTACCGGCCTGGGGAATCGACCGGGCCAGTGGTCGAAACGCAAGGTGTGAACGGCACAACAGATCACCGGTGCCCAGTCGCAAAAAACAGACTCGTTGGCACACGCCGCTGATCCGCGTCGCTGGCGCGCGCATTTCGCGCTCGGTTACTGCGCGCCGTGCAGATCGGAAAGCAGCGTATCGTCGGCGAGTGTATAAGCCACTTGAACTTGATAGGACTGCGCGGGCCGTGGCAGCGGTGTTCTTTGCAGCGAAGGCGAATCGCGATATTCGTTGGTCGCCAGCAACACCGCACGCGCCACCAGCCCTGGTTGATCCAGATGAATATGATGACCGCTGTTGCGTATCAGGATATGCAACGAATGCGGGTTACGGGTGGCCAGTTCGGTCTGCAACTGCATCCATAGCGCCTCCATAAGATCACCCTTGCGGTCTTGCGGCCACACGCGGTTGCCGCGCGTCAGCACCACCGTCGGAATATCCGGCCAGTGCGGCGCATTGCGCACTTGTGTAGCGCTCAAACGAAAATACCGCAGCTCACCCATGACCGCCTCCAGGCTCTTGCGGGAGGACATCAATTCGGTGACCGTCTGCGCCAGCCTTACCGGGATGTTGGCCGGCACGGATGGTTGCGATACCAGCACCGAGGCGCCGTCTTGCGGCGCGGTGCTGACGCCGATAGGCTGCGCCTCGAAGCGCTCGACTTGGTCAGGATGCGAGGAGTCCACCAGCACCAAGGCTGCTACGAGCCTGGGAAAGATGCTGGCGAAAAGCTGCATATCATAACCGCCATAGGAATGTCCGACCATTACATAAGGGGGCTCGACGTCAGCGTGCGCGAGCAACGCGCGCAATTCCAGCGCATTTTGCCGACTGGTTCTGGGAGCCGAACCCGGATCGCTCCAGCCATAACCTGCGCGATCGTATGCGCAAGCGCGGGTCTGAGGTGCGAGACGCCGTTGTACCATCAGCCATTCGAGCGCCGACCCGCCCAGCCCGGCGTCCATAATCACGGTCTGCGATCCATGGCCCACGCAATAGATGTGCAGACGATGCGTGCCGATGTCGATCAACCGGCCAGGCGGATGATTTGCTGTGAACGCACCCGAGTCAGCAGCGCTCGCGGACGACAAGAACGCTATCCCGATCATCGACCACGCGGAGACTAACGACAGCAGGCGTGCGCGCCCCGTGCCCCGGTCATGCAATCCCGAGCGATCTTCGTGCCATAAAGAATGCCCGAACATGTGTTCGCTCCGTCTCATTCCTTAAGCTCCTTGGAAAAGGCTCTGCTAAGGGACAGCGATTTTTGTGCCAGAATTGATGTCTCGTCTTCTATATATAGGTCTAAATGGCTTTTTTTTCGATTCCAATTTGGTTGGCGGTCGTGTGACAGCCATCATGCGCTGCACCGGTTCGGTGCGAGCAGGCCGCCTTGCCGCGCCGCGGGCTTACGGCTTGAGAAGGGGCAAGTCCGTGGCGTGGATGCTGCAACCCGGACTTGTGCGGGTGATCATGATTGGCAGCGGCACTTGCGCGCCCTTGACCTATAACGCATTCTAATTTCTGTTTAAGCGGAGCGCTGGCTGGCGCTTCCTGTCGCCGCGCAGCATCGCGCGCGACTTCACCGATCAGTCGCATCGCCTCTTCCACGTCGTCGGCTACCTGCCATCGGCGATGACATTTACTGAAGTTAAGCTCAATTTTGATGAACGAATCTGCCGTCACGGATGATTCCCCGGCGCCGCGCACGCGGGCCGGGATCGGCATGTTCCGCTCGCTCACGGTGCCGAACTTCCGGCGTTATTACTTTGGTCAGCTGATATCGCTCAACGGCACCTGGATGCACTCAATCGCGCAAGCGTGGCTGGTTTACCGGCTGACGGGTTCGAGCTTCATGCTGGGGTTGGTGACCTTTTGCAATCTTGCCCCGGTTTTGTTCCTGAGCCTGATCGCTGGTGTCGCGGCCGACCGATTCAATCGCCGCAAGATCTTAATCGCGGTACACGGAGCCGCCATGCTGCAGGCCCTGCTACTGGCAGCGCTCACCATTTCCAATGTGGTTCAGCCGTGGCATATCGTGGTGCTTGCGACCGCGCTCGGCGCGGTGCGGGCGTTCGAGGTGCCGGCGCGTCACGCGCTGATCGGGGAGATGATTCCGCGCGAACAACTGTCGAACGCGATCGGTCTGAGCTCCAGTACGTTCAACGCGGCGCGCTTCTTGGGCCCGGCCATTGCGGGCGCACTGGTCGCATGGTGGGGCGAAGGGCCGGTTTTTCTGGTCAATGCGCTGTCTTTTTCAGCCATCCTGTTCGCGCTGATCGGCATGCGGCTGGAGCGGCGGCCAAATCACGCCGCTGGCGCACGCATCCGTTCGCATCTGATGGAAGGACTGCGGTTTGCCGCTGGCCATGCGCGTATCAGGGGCGCGCTGCTGATGCTGGGAATGGTGAGCCTGATGAGCAGCGCGATCACGGCTTTGATGCCGATATTCGCGGCGGAGGCGCATGGGGGCGGTTCGCGAATGATGGGGGTCATGATGAGCGCAATGGGCGCCGGCGCGCTGCTGGGCGCATTGCGTCTGGCCGCCCGCGCTTCCGGCAAGGGACTGGAGCGCGTCATCGGCCGGGCGGCGCTTGGCCTTGCGGTTGGCGCCGTGGTGTTTTCGACGCTGCACGTGCTGTGGCTCGCCCTGACGGTGCTGGTACTCATCGGTTACGGGCACACCAGCGCCGCGGCCTCGGCCAACGCCATGATTCAACTGCACACCGACGATGCCCTGCGCGGGCGCGTGATGTCGATCTTTTCAATGATCTTTCTCGGGCTGATGCCGATCGGAAGCCTGCTGGGCGGCTGGGCGGCCGAACATATGGGGGCGACCGCCACGATCACGTGGTTCGGTCTGCTTTGCGGGTTGGTTTCGGCATTGTATTTATGGTCGGTGTATGGGCGCGCCCGAGCAGGTTGCCGAGCGCCTGACCTCTCGTCAAAGCCGCGTTAACCGCTAAGGCAGTGCCTGCAGGCCCCTAACAAGTCTCCCGATGCCCTCTGCTACGGTTTCCTTCTGCAGCGCCCCATAGGCGATACGCAAGTAACACCCGGCTTCTATGCCGAATGCAGAGCCCGGGATAACGGCCACGCCATATTCGCGGATCAGACGTTCCACCAGTGTCATATCCGCCATGTCGGTGTGCACGCGCAACAGTACGTAGAACGCGCCTTCGGCGCGTGGCGGATCGATTCGTCCTTTAAGTTCATCCAGTTGTCGGATCACCGCTTGACGCACGTCGCCGATGGTGCGGATATTTTCGCGGGTGTACGCCGGATCTGATTCCAGCGCGCCCAGTGCGGCGTGTTGCGAGACGGTAGGCGGGCAGATCAGGACGGTGTCCTGCACTTTGCCCACCGGCGAAACCAGGTGTTCCGGCAACACCATATAACCAACGCGCCAGCCCGCCAGCGCGAAGCCCTTGGAAAACGAGAATAACGAGATGGTATGCGCGTGCGCCCCCGGCAGCGAGCCGGGAGAAAAATGCCGCGCACCATCCCAGGTAAAGGATTCGTAAGCCTCATCGCTGATGTGGTACAGCCGGCGCTTCCGGCAAAGATCATTGACCTCGCGCAGCGCTGCTTGCGAATATACGGCGCCGGTGGGGTTGTTGGGCGAAACGGTAACGATCGCTCGGGTGCGCGTGGTAATGGCCGCCGCGATACAGTCCGGGCGCAAATGATAGTCGGCATCGGTGGCGACGGGCACTGCGCGACACCCGGCCATGGTTATGGCCATCTCGTGGTTAAAGTAAAAAGGTGCGGGCAGGATGATTTCATCGTCCGGCTCGGTGATGGCCAGCACGGCGTAAAAGAACCCCATGTTGGAGCCGGCAGTAATCATGATGCGGCTGCGATCGCGAACGTGAATGGCGTTTTCGGTATCGAGCTTGTTGATCAGCGCCTGCCTGAGTTCGGGAATACCCTGCGCCTGGCCGTAACCGTGGCTGTCGGATTGCGCAAGGCTATCTCGGATTCTTGCGATCGCCTGGGGCGGGGGTGCGTAGCGCACAACGCCCTGTCCCAGCGAGATGGTGCCGGGACGTTCGCGGATTAACGCCGCCACGGCCGGTATGATCGGTGCTTGCACTGCCTGTATCCGCAGGCTGGAGGCGCCAGCGGAATTGATAAAAGAAATATCGTTCATCTCAAACATAACGTATGGAAACGAAGCTGGAAAAACAGGCGCGGTCGCGCGAGCCGGCAAATTGCGCGCACCGCGGCTCAATGGTTTTGCTGTTGGCGCTGGTCACTATTTTAACCAGCGCCTGCGTTCACAGTCCGCCGTTAACGGAGCCGGTTGAGCTTCCCGTGCCTGAGCCCGAGACTGCTCGACCAGCGACACCGCCAGCGCCAGCGGGAGTCGAAGTGGAACCCGTCGCTATTCCGGAACATGGCCTGTTCATCGTCGTCTCCAAGTCCAACCGGCTGATGACCGTATACTCCGATGCTGAAGTCGTGCATCGCTATCGCATTGGGTTAGGCTTTCAACCCTCGGGTCGCAAGCGCTGGGAGGGTGACGGCCGCACCCCAGAGGGTCGTTATTCGGTGGCGGTAAAAAATCCGCAAAGCCGCTATTTTCTCTCCCTCGGCTTGAACTATCCGGCGCCCAGCGACGCTTCGATAGCTTACGAGCAGGGCCGTATCTCGTTAGAAGAATACCAGGCGATCGAAGACGCCTACAATGAACGTAAAGTGCCGCCCTGGAACACGCGTCTGGGGGGCGCGATTTTTATTCATGGGCGTGGCGCCGCCGGCGACTGGACGCGCGGTTGCATCGCGCTGGAAGATGCCGACATGCGGCAGCTGTATAGCCTGGTAGACGTCGGCACGCCGGTGACCATACTGCCGTAATTTATCGCCAGCCAGAGTCAAGTCCGGCACCATGAATCTTTTTTCGCGCCTATTGTCTCTGGTACTATGCCAAATACAAGCGCGATTTGCGTACGCGGTCGGCTGAGCGTCAACAGAAGAATTCAGGAAAATGCTACGCGGTAATATCGCTTAGCTCAGGCGAGATGTCGGCAATGCTTGAATCCGGCGATTCATCGAGCAGTCAAGCAAGCTGAATACAGGTGCAGCACGGCTGCCTCACCGACAGGTACTTGGAATGTACGAATCTTTTTATAAGCTCCGCGACGAACCTTTTCGGCTAAGCCCGGATCCTTACTATAGTTTCAAGCACAGAAGCTACGTCCAGGCCGAAGGTTATTTGCGGTACGGCGTGCAGCGCGCCGAGGGGATCGTCATGGTCACCGGCGTGACGGGCACCGGCAAAAGCACGCTGGTCAGCGACCTGCTGAGTGAATTTCCCTCCTCCAAATTGTTGACCGGTACGCTGGTCGTCACACGGCTGGAAACTGACGATCTGTTCCGCGCGGTCGCATTCGCCTTCAATCTATCGGTCGAGGGCATGGACAGGGCCAGCGTGCTGCGCACCTTGGAGTTGTTCCTCATGGAGCAGGCGCAAGCCAACAAACGCGCGCTGCTAGTGGTCGACGAGGCCCAGAATCTTTCCCTGGATGGACTCGAGGACCTGCGCCTGCTGACCAATTTGCAAATGGGCAATCGACCGTTACTGCAGATCTTTCTGCTCGGTCAGGAAAGTCTGCGTGACAAGGTGCAGAGCCCGGCGCTGAAACAACTGCTCCAGCGGGTAATCGCCGCCTGTCACTTGGATCCGCTGGAACCCGACGAAGCCCACGACTATATTGAGCAACGCCTGTTGCATGCCGGCTGGCAGGGCGATCCGACAATCACCGATGATGCCTTCACCCTGATTCACAAATACAGTAGCGGTATCCCGCGGCGTATCAACCAGCTCTGCAGCCGGTTGTTCCTGTATGGAAGCGTCGACGAAAAACATGTGCTGGACGTGGCGGAGGTGCAGGCGGTGCTGGAGGACTTCCGCAAGGAGCTTCTGGTGCCGGCCGACGAGCAGCACCATATAGAAGAGTTCTCGCGCAATTACGTGCGCGCCCGCAAGAGCGGCGCCTATCAGCCGCGGGTGGTGCCGACGCCGGTGCGGCCGATCGAAGGCGGCAAGAGCGAGGCAGCCCGCCCATCGAATACCTCGTCCGAGCGTTTCAACCGATCGCCAATAGCCGACCCGCCGCGTGCGCGCCATGAACGCGGGGCGCCGGAACGCGGTGGCGGCGCGACACCCCACCTGCAGCCGGTTGCGAAAAAGTCCGCCGTCAACGAAGCGTTACGGTCTTTGGAAGAAGAGCGTACGCCACCGCCCTCGGCGCGGCCCCGCGCCACGTCGCATGGTGTCGCGCATCGCGAAGAACCAGCCGACGCCGTCAAGTCCGCGCGAGACCGGCCTTCCCTGTTTGCCGATCCCCGTGACGAGCGGCGCGCCCCAGGACCGACTGTGCGTCAACAACCTTATGAGGAAGACCCCAATGACCGCTATGAGCGCCCCGGTTCTGGGCGATCCTGGTTGACCTTGCTGTTGGCGCTGGCTTTGCTGGCGACCAGCATTTACGCGGCGAGCCCGCTGATCAGGGATCAGTTCGGCATCGACATCGCGGCGATGGTGCACGACAGGGTCGGCGCGCTGACGGGAGCGCCGCCATCCGAACCGACTGATCAGCAACCGGCAGGCGCCGCCAAAGAAGCGCCAGCAGAAGAATAAACAGTAATTCCATCCATTCGGCGTCGACGGGCGCCATTGCTAGGTCCGTGCGTCCAGCTATCCCTGTTCCTTCGCCGTTCTTAAGCCGTCGGGCATCTCTACCGCCGGATTCTCGATCAAATCATGCAAGATGTGCGCGGCTTCTTTCAGCAGCACCTGATCGGGGTCGAACTCGTCGTTGCCATCCTGCTTTGCCTCGTCGCGCTGCGGCAGTCCGCTCGCTTTGCGATAAATGGTTTCGCGGTTCTGACTGGCCTCCTTCAACGCGTCCATTTCTTTACGCCGCTGTGTTTCAAGCAGGCTGACCTCAGTCTCGCTTAGCGCTTTTTCACTCGCCCGTATTTCCGCCAGCAGGTAAGCGAAGGCCGGATCGTGCTGAACGCGCTGCGCATGCCGTGCACGCACCGCGTCTACGGCGTTCATGTGCGACGCGCGCGGCGAAAAATCGGCAGCGTGGATGTGATCCCACGGCAAGGCATTATCCAGAGCGCGCTCACCCTGATCTTGATTGTCAGTCACGGTGGGAAACACGATATCCGGCACCACGCCCCGATGCTGAGTGCTCGCGCCGTTTACGCGGTAAAACTGCGCGACCGTCATCGTGATCTGGCCCAGTCCGCCGTCCTTGTCGCCAATTTGTTGATTCAAATCGACCATTTGCTGCACCGTTCCCTTACCGAAGGTCGGTTCACCCAGCACTACGCCGCGGCGGTAATCCTGGATCGCGCCGGCAAAAATTTCGGACGCTGACGCGCTGGAACCATCCACCAGCACCGCCAGAGGCCCGCTATAGGCGATGCCCGGATCCGGATCTTGCAGCACCTGGACGCGGTTGGTGGTGTCCTTGACCTGCACGATGGGCCCCGACTCGATGAACAAGCCCGTCAGTTGCGTCGCCTCCGTCAGCGAGCCGCCGCCGTTGCCGCGCAAGTCCATCACAATGCCTTCTACATTCTCGTTTTCCAGCTCGCGCAGCAGCCGGCGGACGTCACGGGTGGTGCTGCGATAGCTGGGATCGTTGCGCGCATAGGCTTCGTAATCCAGGTAGAAGGTCGGCACCTCGATCACGCCGATGCGCGCCGGACCGTCTTCGGTCGGCACTTCTATCATCGATTTCTGCGCGGCCTGGTCTTCGAGCTTGATCTCGTTGCGGGTCATGGTCACAATTCTTGGGGGTGCTTCCAGGCTCGCGCCCTGGGGCAGCACCTGCAGCCGTACCGTGGTGCCCTTGGGCCCGCGGATCTTGTCGACCACATCGTCCAGGCGCCAGCCCACGACGTCGATAATCTTGCCGTTCTCCCCTTGGCCGACGCCGGTAATGCGATCCTCGACACTCAATTGATCGCTGAGATCGGCGGGACCGCCGGTAACGATCTCGCGGATAACGGTGTACTCATTTTCCGATTGCAGAACCGCGCCTATCCCCTCCAGCGAAAGGCTCATTCTGATCTCGAAGTCCTCGGATGCGCGGGGCAGCAGGTAGGCCGTGTGCGGTTCTACCGACTGCGTGAAGGCGTTGATAAACAGCTGGTAGACGTCCTCGGCGCGATATTGCGCGGCCTGCTTGCCCAGGCTCCGATAGCGCCCGCGCAAGATCTCGACGTGCTGGTCTTGCTCCTGGCCGGCCAGCTGCAGACTCAGCACATCGTTCTTGACTCTTTTGCGCCAGATTTCGTCCAACTGCTCGCGGCTGGTCGCCCAGGGCGCCTCGCTGCGATCAAGCGCATACGTCTCGTCGATGCTGAAATCGAACTCCTGATCCAACAGACTCACTGCGTGCTCGATGCGTTCGTTCAAGCGCTGCTTGAAGACCCGAAAAATGGCGAACGCCGGTTCCGGGTTGGAGGCGCGCAGATAGTCGTCCAGCCGCGTTTCGTAAGTCGAAAACTTGTCGATATCGGATTGCAGGAAATAGCTGCGGCCGGGATCCAGGCTCTCGACGTAGCGTTTCAGTATCTTGGCTGACAGTGCATCATCGATTTTCGGCTTTTTTAAGTGATCATTCGTGATAAAGCCGGTAATGAGTTCGGTTTCCAGCCGTTGTCCAATGGTTGGCGCCAGCGGCGAGTCGGGTGCCGAAGGAGCGGAGATGCCGGCTCGCAGGCCGGCGGCCAGCAAGGCCAGCGGCAGGATCGCAATCAGCAGCTTCCGTTTCGGGAAGGTCATCATCAGGTTTTGCATGGGCATTGTGACACGGCGGTGCGTGGCAAGTTTCAGTCCAACTATCGTACGCGCAACCATGCTGTTAAACAAAAAACGCGTTGTTCACACCGTCCAGCACGTATTGCGTCGCGAGCGCCGCCAGCAACAGCCCCAGCAGCCGCGTGATGACGTTCGCGCCGGTCTCGCCCAGCAGCCGCATGATCCGGTCCGCGAACAGCAGCGACACCAGCGCCAGACCCAGCACCAGCAGTAGCGCCACCAGCATGCCGACAAAAAACCACAGCTCGGGCCGCGGAGCGGTCATGAGCAGCACGGTGGTCAAGGCGCCGGGCCCGGCGATCAGCGGGAAGGCCAGCGGAAACACGGATACATCGCGCTTGTGCTCGGCTTCCTGCTGTTCCCGCACCGTGGTAGACCGCAGGCCCGACTGGCGCGCGAAAACCATGTCGATCGCCAGCAGGAACAGCAAGATGCCGCCGGCGACGCGAAACGCGGAGATGCCGATGCCCAGCGTCTTCAGCATGACATCGCCGATGAACAGGAATACCAGCAGAATCACGGTGGCCAGCGCGATGCCCCGTATGGCCATCTTGCGCCGGTACGCGCTGCTCATGTTGTGCGTGAGCGCCATGAAGATCGGCGCGTTGCCGATCGGATCGATCACGATCAGCAGCACGACAAAGGTGCTGAACAGCGTTTCCATTGCGTCGATCAGCGCCGCGAGAGCATGTCGATATGCGCGGCGACCGAACGCGCCAGCGCCACGGGCTGATAACCGCCCTCCAGCACCGACACCAGGGCGCCGTCGGCGTATTTATCGGCAATGTTCATAACGATGCGCGTGAGCTTCGCGTAACCTGCCGCGGTCAGTTGCAAGTGCGCAAGCGGGTCGGCGCGGTGCCCGTCGAAACCCGCCGAGATCAGCACCCACTGCGGGCGGAACGATCGCGCCGCCGGGACAAGCCGCCTGCGAAACGCCGCGATGGCCTCGTCGTCCCCGGCGCCGGCTGCGAGCGGCACGTTGATCGTCGTGCCGCGGCCTTGTCCGCGGCCGGTTTCAGTCGCGGCGCCGGTGCCGGGATAATAAGGGTATTGATGAATGCTGAAGTACAGCACCGACGGATCGTCGTAGAAGATCGCCTGCGTGCCGTTGCCATGGTGCGCGTCCCAGTCGACGATGAGAATGCGTTCGATACTGTGCTCGCGCTGGAGATGGCGGGCAGCCACCGCGACATAGTTGATCAGGCAAAATCCGCCGCCTTGATCCGCAAAGGCATGATGGCCCGGCGGGCGCACCAGCGCAAACGCATTGCGCGCGCGCCCGCGCGCAACCGCATTGGCCGCGCCCAACACCGCGCCCAGCGCCGCTTTGACCGCGCGGTAACTTCCCATGGAAGCCCGGGTATCGGGATCGATCTGCACCGGCGCGTCGCGCGTGGCTGCACGCAGTTCCGCGAGATAATCCGGCGTGTGCACCAGGCGCAGCACAGCTTCCGGCGCCGGGTGCGGCTCAAGTTGCAGGAGTTTGTCCCAGAGCCTGGCTGCCCGCAGACGAGATAACACGGCCCGTACACGCTGCGGGTTTTCCGGATGGTGTTCGCCCGCATCATGTAACAAGGCATCGGGATGATAAGCGAGCGCGGTGGGTAAACCGGAGGGCGACGCCTGGCGTTCATGACCAGCCATGGCCAGAAACGGCGCGCAAACGACGAGCAGTAAGGCCCCGCGCGTCACCACCGAAAAATCGAACATGCCCTGTGTGTGACTGCTCGCGCGCGAACCGGCGTCAAGCCGATGCGTGGTCACCAATAATTTTCGGTGGTGATGTGCCCTTTCTCCTTGCGCTTGTTTTTCTTCAGCCCGCGTGCTTCCAGCACGTCGCTGGTGTCGCTGACCATGGCCGGATTGCCGCACAGCATGACCTGGGAGTTGTCCGCGGTCAGCTTAAGGCCCGCTCCGTGTTCCAGACGGCCGTCTTCGATGGCCTGCGGAATGCGGCCCTTGATGGCGAAATCCGTATCCTCGCGGCTGACGAACGGGATGTAAGTCAATCGTTCCGGATGTGCCGCCATCAGCCCTTGAATCGTATTCTGATAAGTCAGTTCCTCGGCGATGCGCACGGCGTGCGCGAGCACGATCTTGCGGAATCGCGCCCAGGGTTCGTCGGTTTTCAGAATGGCCAGGAACGGGCCCAGCGCAGTGCCGGTGGACAGCATCCATAGATAATCGCTGTCCGGCACCTCCGAAAGCGTAAAGAACCCGGCGCCCTTCGGCGCAAGCCACACCCGGTCGCCCGCCTGCAAGTGAAACAGCCGGTTGGACAGCGGCCCGCCGGGCACGATGATGGAATAAATCTCGATGTAGCGCTCGTGCGGGGCGTTGACGAACGAGTACGGGCGCCCGACGCGCTCACCGTCGATATCCAGTCCCAGGCGCGTGAACTGGCCCGCCTTGAAAGGCGCCACCGGCGCGTCGATCTGGAGCGAATACAGTTGGCTGGTCCAGCGCCGGTTATCGATGACGCGGCCTTCAATCCAGCGGCTCATTATGATTCCGAAGTAGCATTAAAGGTGCAAGGATACCCCGTTGAATACGGCCCTGTCAGCGCGTGCGCGGCTGGGGCAGTCCGGTTCGATATATCCCGCGGGATCGGTTAACATGTTGTCGCGCGTTGCGGCCGCATTGTTTTGCACACGAGCCGCGTCAGCGCGCCCATTCCTGCGGGCAGGGTTAAATTCCTCTCCGTTTCAAGCGGCCCAAAAAAGGCTGCGTCCAAATGCTTCGTATGGATGCCGACGTATTCGTAGCGCAGCTTGCGTCTAACGGCATCGATATACGTTCAAAGAAATTGAAGGAGACTGCTCATGAGTGCCGTGCAAGAACGATCTTGCGACACCGATCCTGTTAACATTCGACATTCCGAAAATTATCAGCGGGAGTACGTTCACAGCTTCGTCGATAAATGGGATGAGCTGATCGACTGGGACAGTCGCGCCGAAAGCGAGGGCCGGTTTTTTATCGATCAGCTCAAAGAGCGCGGCGCGACGAAGATCCTGGATGTGGCGACGGGCACCGGCTTTCACTCGGTGCGCCTGCTGCAGGAAGGCTTCGAGGTGCTGAGCGCCGACGGCAGCCCGGAGATGCTCGCCAAGGCGTTCGAGAACGCGCGCCGGCGCGGGCAGATCCTCACCACCGTGCAGGCCGACTGGCGCTGGCTGGCGCGCGACATACACGGCAAATTCGACGCCGTGATCTGTCTGGGCAACTCTTTCACGCATCTGTTTTCGGAACGCGATCGCCGCAAGTGCCTGGCCGAATTCTACGCGGCGCTGCGCCACGACGGCGTGCTGATTCTGGATCAGCGCAACTATGACACGATCCTGGACAAGGGGTTTTCCACCAAGCACAAATATTATTACTGCGGCGAAAACGTCTCGGCCGAGCCCGAGCATGTCGACGACGGCCTGGCGCGCTTCCAGTATTCGTTTCCGGATGGCTCGGTGTTCCATCTCAACATGTTCCCGCTGCGCAAGCGCTATACGCGTCAGCTGCTGCACGAGGTCGGCTTCCAGCGCATCGACACGTACGGCGACTTCAAGGAGACCTACCGCGAGCACGAGCCCGATTTTTTTGTGCACGTCGCCGAGAAGCTTTACGAGCTTGATAGGCCGGAGTCGTAGTCATGGCCGTTTCCTACGCAGACGCTTCAACCAACACCGCGCGCGACTACTACAACAGCAGGGATGCCGATAATTTCTACTATTTCGTATGGGGCGGTGAGGACATTCACGTTGGCGTGTACGAATCGGAGCAGGAACCGATCGCCGACGCCAGCCGACGCACGGTCGAGCGCATGGCCGCCAGACTCTCCAGGCTAAACGCCCAATCCGGCGTGCTCGACATCGGCGCCGGCTTCGGCGGCTCCATGCGTTATCTGGCGCGCACCTTTGGCTGCCACGGCGTGGCGCTGAACCTGAGCGAGGCCGAGAATGCGCGCAACCGCGAGATGAACGCGGAGCAGGGGCTGGCAAGCCAGATCGAGGTGGTCGACGGCAGTTTCGAAGACATCGATTATCCCGATGCGAGTTTCGACGTGGTGTGGTGTCAGGACGCCATCCTGCACAGTGGCCGCCGTGGGCGTGTGCTCGAAGAGGTCGCGCGGGTATTGAAACCCGGCGGCGAATTCGTCATGACCGATCCCATGCAGGCCGATGACTGCCCGCCGAACGTGCTGCAGCCCATCCTGGATCGTATTCACCTGGAAACGCTGGGGTCACCCGGTTTTTATCGCGACACGATGACCGCGCTTGGCCTGCACGATCTAGGTTACCAGGATCACAGGCAACAGCTGGTCACGCATTACGCGCGCGTGCTTCAGGAGCTGGAGTCGCAGGAAGATCGCCTGGTGCGCGGACGGATGGTCAGCGCGGAGTATATCGATCGGATGAAGAAGGGTTTGACGCACTGGGTGGAAGGCGGTCGCAAGGGTTATCTGGCCTGGGGCATCTTCCACTTCCGCAAGCAATGATCACCCCGGTCTGTGCCCGTTCGGCCAGCTACGCCGAGCGTGGCCGGCATGCGCCTGCAAACTCGCGGTAATACACGACCAGCGCGTGGTTGGAAAGCCCACCGACATTAGGGTGGCCCGCGCCATCCCAGATCCGATCACCGATGACGAGGCTTGCAGTGTAATACGCTCAATCGGATGTGACGCGCACGACCAGGCCGTCGATCGCCCAGCGCTTGAGCATAACGGCCGCATGCAGGGCGGCGTCGGATGCTTCGAGCCACTCGCAAAGCCCCGCGCAGACTTCGCTGAAATCGTGGCCCTGCGCGCAGGCATCGATCGCCCAGGCCTCGTCGGCTGCCAGCGAACGCCAGCGGATCTCGAGTTGGCTCCGCCACAGCAGCCAGGGGATCACGCTCTCACTCTGCGTGGGTGCCGGTGGCGTCTCCTTCTTGTTTACGGCCTGCCATATCGACGGCGCGTTCCAGTCGAGATTCAGGCGCCTTACCGAGGGATGGAATTCCAGGCGCATCGCCGGCCACGCGTCCGGGGGTAGCGCCGCGATATCTTCAACGCCGAGTGCGGCGTCATCTTCGGCATCGAAGACTTCGCCCTGGGCCCACTCGAAGGCCGCCATTTCGGCCAACACCGGTTGCGCGGCATATGGCGGCGTGCGTTCAAGGAACGCGCTCAAGTATTTTCCGAACCAGCGCAGCGATGGGTGGCCAGACGGGTGAGCGTCGATATACGCGCGGCCCAGCCGCTCGAACTCGGGATCGCCAAGCAGGGTTTTAAGCCCTAGAAAATCGCCTTCCAGCGCCTCCAGCAGGCGCAGACGGTAAGCGTGCCCGTACACCGCCAGTCGTTCCTCCGCGCTGGCCCTGGCCGTGCCGGTCACCCACGCCGTCACGCGCGGCTCGCCGTACAACAAATAGGCGTGGAAATCCTCCTGCAGGCGCACCAGCTCGGTCATGCCGCGAGCTCGGCCAGGATCGGTTCCGCGATCCGGCGCGCGCAATCGAGCTCCGCGAGCAGTTCGGGCAGCGGCGGGATGTTGTCGTCGCGCTCGATCATGGTGGAGACAAACCCGAAGCGGCGCACGGCTTGTGCGTACAGGTTCCATACCGGCTCGATGACCGGATGGTCGTGAGTGTCTATGACGATACCGCTATCGTCCGTATGACCGGCCAGATGAAACTGACAAACGCGCGCCGCGGGCACCCCACGCAGATAATCCAGGGGATCGAATTCGTGGTTGCGGGCGCTGACGTAAATGTTATTGATATCGAGCAGCAGCAGGCAGTCGGCGCGCTCGACGATTTCGCTCAGAAACTCCCACTCGCTGATCGACGATTGCGTATACGTCACGTAACTGGAGACGTTTTCCAACAGGATTCGCCGGCCGAGAAAGTCCTGAACCTGCCCGATGCGCGCGACCACATGCGCGATCGCTTCTTCGGTGTAAGGTAAGGGCAGCAGATCGTGCGTATTTTTCCCATGCAGCCCGGTCCAGCACAGATGATCCGAGATCCACGCGGGCTGGACGCGCTCTGCCAGCGCCTTGAGTTGCGTTAAATAATTCCGATCGAAGGGATCGCTGCCGCCGATGGATAACGATACGCCGTGCATGACCATGGGATAGCGTTCGCGGATACGGTCGAGATAGTGCAGCGGCTTACCTCCGCCGACCATGTAATTCTCCGACAAGGCCTCGAACCAGTCGACCTCGGGCCACTCGTTGACGATGGTCTCGTAATGCTCGGTGCGCAACCCCAGGCCGAAGCCGAGGTAGGGGCGCTCGTTATGGGATTGGCTGTCTGGCATGCGAGATTTGGGTGGATTATTACGGCAAAAGAACGACGCCCATGCAATGCCCTTGCGCCGTGCCCGCGACCTGCTCTTTTCCGCCCGATGTCGTACAGCCGGATAGCGACGCGGTCGCGCACAGTGCGGCGGCGGACATGGCCAGCTCGATCTTTGACAGTTTGTTGGTTGCTCTCATTGGTTTGGCTCCCCTTTAACGATGGGTAACCGAGTATCGTACGTAATGGGCTTGCCTCCAGACGCAAGCATACATCCGCACGGTACCGTGCAGGAACGCCCTTTTCCGGGACGTTCCTGCACGTGTTGGCTGGCGGCTGAGGGTTGCTTGCCTCAGCTTCTGCCCCTCTTCAGGAATCCAGTCATCACGAAATCCCCGCCCAATTGCTCACAGGTCTCCTCGTCCATCATTACCGCGCCTTTACCCTCGCAGGCGTTTTTCCCTTTGCAGGCGTTCTTGGCGGTCTTACAGTCACTCTTGCCTTTGCACGCGTTAACACCCATGCAAGCGCCCTCGCTGCTCTCCGTCGCGGAAGCGGTCATCGGCGCCGTGGCGAATAAGGTGGCGGCAGCAGCGGCCAACGCGAGACCGGTAATTCGTCTATTGGCGATCATTGGAAATCTCCTAAAAAGCGGATTGGTTATGATGAGTCCGGGGCAAGCCGTTATCTAAACCCGGCGTTCAGTCATTCGAATCGTATAAGTAATACACGCATTTGAATGTATACCGAGCCGATAGCTAAGGTAATCCGGGAAAACACCGATTTTGCCGGGCCATCTGATCCTTGGCGGCGCGCGACGGGATTCTACTTGCAGCCCCTATGCCCTCCGCAGATGTTGACGGTGCGAGGACGTGCAAGACCTGGATACTGATCCTGGATAAAGATTCGACATGGGAACCCCTATTTTCCGGCAAGCAAAGCGCCGCTGGCGTAGTTGTCAAGGCTGCACCAGCCCGATCTTGATGGCGTAACGCGTGAAATCGGCGGGGCCGTGCAGCTCCAGCTTCTGGGAGATATGACGGCGGTGCGTCTCGATGGTCTTGATGCTGAGAAACAACTTTTCCGCGATGGCGTGACTGCTGTATCCAGTGGCGATCAGGGTCAGGATCTGGCGCTCGCGTTCGGTCAGCGCCGGCTGGGTCGCGCCGCTTTCGTCGGTGAGCCCAAGTTCGCTCGCGAGCGTGGGGCTGTAAAAGCTTCCGCCCCGGTGCACCGTGCGCACCGCGTAAACCAGGTCTTCGAACGCGTCCTGCTTGAGCACGTAACCGTCAACGCGCGCCTCTTTACGGGCGCGCTCGATGAAATGCCATTCCCGATACATCGTGACCAGCACGATCGCGGCCCGCACCCTGCGTTCGCGCATCATCTTCGCAGCCGCGATGCCATCCGTGCCTTTCATCATGATGTCCATCACGACCACGTCTGGCGCCAGCCGCTCCGCGAGCCGGACGGCCTCCGCGCCTGAACCGGCCTGGCCGATCACATCGATATCCTCCATCTGCTCGAACAGATGGATGATGCCTTGCCGGAACAAGGTGTGATCGTCGACCACCAGCACTTTAATCATTGAGCGGCGCCTCGACACGCACCGTCGTCCCCGCGCCCGGCTGGCTCTCGACCGCGAGCTTCGCCCCAAGCAGATTGGCGCGCTCGCGCATGGTCAGCATACCCAGCCCGTCACTTTGGACGGATTTCGGATCGAGGCCTCTGCCGTCGTCGACTATCCGCAACTCCACTTGGTCTCTGGTTTGCGAGACGCTTACGGTGACATGGTGCGCGTGCGCGTGCTTTATGCAATTGTTGAGCGCCTCCTGAAATATTCTGAACAGGTTTTCCTTGAGATCCTCCGACATGGGGTGTGCGCAGCGCGCGTGGACATCGATCTTGATTCCGGCGGCCTCCTGTATGCGCCTGCACTGCCGCTCGATCACCGCGCACAAGTCGGCGCGCTTGAGTTCGGTTGGTCTCAGGCCCTGTAAGGTGTCGTCCAGGCGTCTGATCGACGCGGAGACTTCGGCCAGCATGTTCGTCAGCAGCGGGTGTTTGACCTGTTCGCCGGCGAGTTTGAGATTGAGTTGGAAAGACACGAGGGTTTGCCCCAGACTGTCGTGCAGTTCCCGCGAGAGACGCTCACGTTCCATCGCCTGCACGTTGGTCAGATGCCGGGTCAGTCCTTGCAGCCGTTGCGTCAAATCGAAGAACCGGCCGGCTACCGCGAACAGGAACAGCAGAATCATCAGGACGATACCGATCAGAATCGGATCGACGCCGCCCGCCAGCAGCCGGGAATATTGACTCAACAGACCACCGAGCAGCGGCAGCGACGCGGCGATCGCGATGGTCAGTCCACCCTTGAAGCCGCGCGAGGCGCTTAGTAAGCCGCGGCCCGCGATCATCACGCCTATTGCGAGCGTGCCCCATGCGTTCGCCCGGACGAGATGCACCTGTTCGAGCGCTAGCGGGCGCGCCAGCAGTTCGAAGCGCATTGGAGGGACTAGCGAGAGACAGGCGAGTAGCGCCATGATCAGCATGCCGGCTTTTTCCCAGGCGGTCACGCGGCCGCCGATCACGGTCGCGACGAACAGCAGCAGCACGATGGGCGCCGCGCACTGCAACGCGTACACCATGCGTTGCACCAGCGCGGTCTTGAGGCCGAGGTCGTACAGATAGAGCGAATCCAGGAACGTGGCCGCCGTGATGACGATCAGGAACAGACCGAAGTAGATGTTGGTCTTGTCGCGCAGCCCGTTGAGATACAAGAATATCGAAAACAGTATGAGCACCAGAAACAGGCCGATGATCATGCCCTGGAACACCTTGACACTGGAATCGATGCCGTCGGCCTCCATGCTGAGCATGCTGTAACTGCCCAGGCCGATCGGGCCGCTAACGATTCCGGCGGCGGGGTGAATATTCTTGACGCGCACCGCCAGTACGTTGCCATCGCCTGGACGGATGGCCCCGGGCGGGATGCGATAGGTGCGCGTCTTGTCCTGAGCGGCGATGATCTGCGCGCCGATCTTACCTTCCGACCCGATCGGCACACCATTGAAGAAGGCCTGATCGGCATCGAAAATGCGCCCCAACGAAACGCCGAGGTCGCCGCCGTGAGCCTGCCCGTCGAGGCGTACGTGAGCGCGATACCAGCCCATCCCCGAAGCGCTGCCTAGCCCCTGCGCCTGCCAGTTGCCCGGCACCTCGATGGGGTGCCAGCCGCTTTCATCGATCCCGGGCTCGCGCCACTGCGGGTTATCGCCCGCACGAAACAGCCAGGACGAGAAGCCGATCTCGTTCGAATCATCCGGCGCTGCCTCACCGCCCGCGAGCCAAATCAGTCCCAGGACTTGCAGCCCGACTAGCGCGAGCGTGAACGAGATAACACCTTTCCGCTTGACCATGTCGATCGGTTCGGGAATGCGGGCCGCATTTTCAGTAGCGCATGTCGTTTAAGTTTAGCCTGAGTTTCATGCCCCCGTTTGCGCCAACGGCGCAGGTGTTAGATGAACGGGTCGCCGGTTCCCCTGGCGACGCCAAAACCAAAGCCTTACCTAGACTCGCGCATCAGGGCGCGACATTCCCGTAACCGGCGCTTTGATCGCCGACCTTGACCTCATCGACATAGAGTTGCAGCTTGTCCTCCGGCGAGCCTTGCGAACGATTGCTCCACAGGGGATTGTAGATGCCCACTTTCAGATAGGGGCCGAGTTTGTCGTTGAAGCAATTCGGCCCGTTGTAGGTCAAGACCTTTTTGCCGTTTTGCCAGACTTCGAGCAGGCCGTTGGTCTGGTACGAGAACTTGATGTGGAACACCCAGTCGATCCATTGCCCCTTGTTGACCGTTCCCAGCGAAAAATTTTTGACGCCGACGGAGCTTTTTGTGGATTTCGAACGGGCGTCAAAATGAATCGAGAGCCGCCAGACGCCCAGTTTCGTGCCCACGGTCAACGGCTGTTTTCCCGATGCATCGCCCGCGTCCGGGCGTTTGTGAATCTGCATCACGAATGCGCCTTCCCGCGCACCGAACCGCCAGGACTCGTGCAAATACTCGCTGAGTCCGATCCAGTATTCCTTGCCGATCTCCAGTTTTGTTTTTGACAGGGACAACTCGGTGCGCGTCGGCACCTTGTCCTCCAGGCGGTCGAGCTTGAGTTCGGCGGCATAGTTACCGCCGCGCACCGGCGAATTCACGATCTTTGCCGTGTTGTTGCCCGACGGCACCCAGCCGGAAAAAGAGCGGTCGTCGAATTTGTCGTTGAATAAAATATCTGCCTGCGCGGCCGATGTCGCAAAGCCGGTGACCAGAGCGCTCACCAGCGCAAACGAAACAGAGCGTTTCATGATATCCCTCCCCAGGGCGATCGTTGTATTGGATTCGCCTGAGAGGGGCCCCGAAGTCGCCAAGGGCCCGCTTCTCAAGCAGGCGTAGCCTACGCCACTTTAGCGATTACCACAAAATTTGTGTAATATTGCCGTGGATTCGTACGGGCACTTCGGGACAATCCGCGCATGACCTCAACCGACAGTCGCTTGCCGGTCATTCTGGTTCCGGGCCTGCTCAACACCGAGGATTTGTGGCGCCATCAGGTCGAAGCGTTGCGTGATCTCGGTGAAATCTCGGTCGCCAACGAACACCGCAATTTCGACAACATGGCGGCGATCGCCGCCGCGATATTTGCACACGCGCCGGATCGCTTCGCGCTGGCGGGGCTTTCCATGGGCGGTTACGTGGCGTTCGAGATGTGGCGTCAGGCGCCACAACGCATCGCCAGGCTGGCGTTGCTGGACACTTCCGCGCGACCGGATACACCGGACAAGGTCAGGCAACGGCAGCAAACGATAATCACCGCGCGCGAGCATGGCCTGAAGCGGGTGCGGGAGGCGATGCAGCCGAATCTGCTGCATCCCGGGCATGCCAGCGATCCCGCGATCGTGACGCGGCTGGCGCGCATGGCGGCAAAGGTCGGCGTCGAGGGCTTCGCTCGCCAGCAAACCGCGATCATGCACCGCGCGGACAGCCGGCCGCTACTGCCGCGGATCGCGTGTCCCACCCTGGTGCTGTGCGGCCGTCAAGACGCGCTGACGCCGCCGGAAATCGCCAGCGAGATGGCGGACGGCATTCACAACAGCCGGCTGGTGATCGTCGAACAGTGCGGGCACCTCTCGGCCATCGAGCAGCCGGAACAGGTTACCCGCGCGATGCGGGAATGGCTGACGAGCGACTGGTGTGGTTCCCGTGAATAATCGACACATATCCAGACTCGTCATTCCGGCCAGGGATTGGCCGGAATCCAGTGCCATGGATGGCCTTCTGGATTCCGGCTTTCGCCGGAATGACGGCGAACTTATGGCAGTTGTTAAGGGGACAGCACACTCGCACCTTTTCGCCCGCTGCTCGCGACACGCTGCTCACGGCGCTCGAAATCCGGGTGAATTAAAACCGCATCGCGCACGCTGGAACCTCGCAGGTCAGTCAACAAGCACTTCAGCGCCCGCAGCCGGCGTCTACCGTCGCTGCCGCAAATAGGAATTGCCAGAAGTATTGCTGGCGCGAATAGGCGGCATCTTCAATTTCAATTGGATAAATCCCGCAACCGCGTCTTTAATTAATCTACGGCTGAGACTGTGCCGACCGCGCCGTGTGCGGCAACGGAGGAACCAGCACCGACGACCGGCCGGTGTGCACGTACGTGCGGGAAGTCGGCTTGGGACTGCGTGGATACCGCAGTAGAGCCGCCAACTGGAGAAGCAGCTAATGCGTAAATCGTTGATAGCCGCGCCGGGGCTTGCATTGTTCTTCGGCATCGCCGGTTGCGAGCAGGAAGGCGGGGCCGAGCGCGCAGGCGAGCAAGTCGATCAGGCGGTCGAGCAGGCCGGCGATGGTATGTATGAGGAGGTCGAGATCAGCAACGGCGGCGCCATCAAAGGCAAGGTGACGTACCACGGGCGCGTACCAATGCGCACGATAATTCCGACCAAGAACCAGGATATCTGTGGCGGCATGCGAGAGGAACCGGAGATCCGGGTAGGCGCGGGCGGCGGCGTACAGGATGCCGTCGTGTACCTGGAGGACATCGACCAAGGCAAGGCGTGGGAAAAGCAGACCGAGACGCCCCAGATCGATAACAAGGACTGCACGTTTAAGCCGTATATCCAGGTCATTCAGCCTGGGGATTTCAATATTCACAACTCCGATCCGATCCTGCACAACACCCACGGCTTCTACGGCCGGCGCACGGCTTTCAACCTGGCGCTGCCGAAAAAGGGCCAGACCATCCACGAGCAGCTCAAGCGGCCCGGGCAGGTGAGAATCGAGTGCGACGCCCATGGCTGGATGCTGGGATGGGTCTATGTCGCTGAAACCCCCTATTACGAACTTACCGGCGACGACGGCTCCTTCACCATCGACGATGTACCGCCCGGCGAATACACCCTGGTCGCCACGCAAAGCCTCGTCGGCGACTTCGAGCAGAAGGTGACGGTCAAGGGGGGTGAGACGGCGACCCTCGATATCGAAATGAAGGAATAGTCGGGCGCGTACGCACACTCGCCAATCTTAGGAGGATTGCAAGAATGAACGAAGATGAAAGAAAGATACGGCTTGAGATCGCTAACTCACTGCGCAAGCCCGGCGACCGACCGGACCCGTCGGTCAGCGTCGCTCGGCGCATCTTTTTGCACCGGTCGCTGTTGACCGGCGCCGCGGTCGGCGCCGCGTCGTACGGCTGGTTTCCGCTGATCAACACGATAGACATGACTTTCGCCGCTACCCCCGAAGGCGCGCAAGGCGAAACAATAAGATTCGCGTGGATCTCCGACAGCCATCTCTACCCCAAGGACGTGAACACCCGTTTTGTCAAAAAGACCAAACGCGCGGTCAGCGAGGTCAAGGCCATGGATCCGCCCGCGGATTTCCTGATCTACGGCGGCGACCTGGCGCAACTGGGCGATCCGGTGGAAATCGCCCTAGGGGCTGAAATCTTGAAGGAACTCGACATCAAGCAGGTGTTCATCCCCGGCGAGCACGACTGGTATCTGGACCTGGGCGCGCTGTGGGAGAAAAAGTTCGGCACGAGCCCGTGGACATTCGATCACAAGGGCGTGCGTTTTATCGGCCTCAATACCGTTGGGCAAGTGCAAGATTACTGGAGCGCCACGAAGATGACGCCCAAGGAGCGCATGGGCCATATGGCGACGTTGGACGGCACCGTGGCGGGCGCCTGGGCCGGCCTCGGCGATGAGCAACTCAAATGGTTGCAGGACGCCTTGGCCGATTGGCCCAAGGACCAGTCCGTGGTGATCTTCAGCCACAACCCGCTGTACGAGTACTACCCGCCGTGGAACTTCTGGGTGCGCGACTGGCGTCAGGTGCACGAGATCGTGGCGCCCTACAGCAAGATCACCAACCTGCATGGCCATACTCACCAGGTGCTGTACAACGAGATCGGCAAGATGCGCTCGATCGGCATGCTGGCGACCGCGTGGCCGTGGCCCTATGCGCCGGAAGGCGTGCCCCAGTTGACCAAGCCCATGATCCGCGCGGACATCGGCGATCACTTCGACGGTCTCGGTTGGGACAAGGCGGCCTTGGTCGCGGGTGCGGAGTTGGAGCACGAGTACATGATGTGGAACGAACGCGATGGCGTGGTGTTTGCCGAGCACGCCTACGACTCGGGGACCGGCGACAATGCGACGCAGCAAACGCACAGCCGCGTCGCCGACCGCATGTGGCCGTACTAGCGGGATGGGCGGCGTCCGGAAAAAACGGGCGCGGCGCCTGTCAAGCACGGGCGAAAGCGGACCCTCACGGTGAGGAGGAATAGCGATGTACCTCAAGATGATATACAAGCCGCTGGGCGCTGCCCTGCTGCTGGTGACGGTGGCCACTGCTCCATGGGCCCTGGCGCACAAGAAACCGCACGATCAGGCGACGCTGCAGGCCTTCCATGAGGTCTTTATGGAACAGGTCCGCATCGGCGACTTGCTGTTCCATGGCGACCCGATCACCGAAGACGAGTTGGGCGTCACCCTCTCGCGCACCGGCATGGCCTGCGCCATGTGTCATCCCGACACGACCGACGTCCATCCCCATGAGTTCCCGAAGTACCAGGAACAGATGGCCAAGTTCGCCACCCTGCGGGACATGATCAACTGGTGTATCGAGAAGCCGAACCAGGGCGAGAAGATCGACTCGGATTCGGAAGCGATGAAGGCCCTCGAGGCCTACATCTATTACTCCAATCGGGGTTCGCCGCTTAATCCGGGCGTGCACTGATCGCGCGCGACCACGCTTAAAGGCAGGGAAGCTGGCAAGGGTTTTAGAAGACTCAAGCACCGATGGTGGCACGGGCGGCACCAACGCGCAGAACAAGGCACGAACGCGGGGGCGCACTGCGCCCGTGTGCCCGGAGGAATTGAAGGGGTAACCGATGGCCGACGCGATCGCAAGACCGGCGCAAGACGCATTCCCGGACCTCGATGAGCTCATAGACAAGCCGCTGATCCGGAAATGGTTGTTGTGGGGCCTGTTCTGGCTGATGTTCACACCCTCGATCGGGGTCACCATATCGAGCCTGTTTAACTACCCCGATTACCTGGGGACCTCGCTGAATTTGACCTTCGGCCGGCTGCGGCCGATGCACGTCAACGGCGTCATATTCGGCGCTTTTTCTACGCTTTTTATAGGGCTTTGCTACTACCTGGTGCCGCGCCTTTGCGGCGTCCGGGTGCATTACGAATGGCTGGGGCACTATCTGGTGTGGATCTGGAATTTAGGCCTAGCATTGGGGATGGTGACGATAAATCTGGGTTACTACCAAGCGCTGGAGGCGGGCGAGTTCCCATTGCCCGTCGATATCATTATTTTTGCCGTGATCTCGATTTTGACCTGGCAATTCCTGGTCACGATCGCCAATCGCCTCGAGCCCCAGCTCTACGTCGCGCTGTGGTATCTGATCGGGGCGTTCGTGTGGACGGTGCTGAACCTGATCCTGGGGAGCTATATCCTGCCCTACAGCATCACGGGCATCAACAGCGCGGCCTTTCATGGATTGTTCCTCCATTACATCGTGGGTCTGTGGATCACCCCGGCCGGCTATGTCTTGATCTATTACTTTCTCCCGGCCAGCGCCAGAAACCCCATTTACAGTCATAAACTATCGCTGGTCGGCTTCTGGTCGCTGGCGCTGTTCTATCCGTTCGTGGGCATTCATCATTATCTCTACAGCCCGATCGCCGACTGGGCGGAGACCCTGGCGATCATCACCTCGATGCTGCTGATCATCCCGGTATGGACGGTACTGGTAAACTTCTTCGGCACCATGCGGGGCCGGTGGCAGACCTTTGGGCAGAATCTGACCGCCAAGTTCCTGATCATGGGCTCGATCATGTATCTGATCGGGTGTTTCCAGGGCTCCACCGAGGCGCTGCGCTCGCTCCAGCAACCCACCCACTTCACCGACTTCGTCATCTCGCACTCGCATCTGACGGTGTTTGGCACCTTCGTGGTATGGGCCATGGCCGGCACGATCTACACCCTGCCCAGGATCGTGGGAAGACCGCTGTGGTCGTTCACGATGGGTAACTGGTCGTTCTGGTTGATCACCTTCGGCATCTCGCTCATGGGTCTGACGTTGACCGCCGGGGGCTTGCAGCAAGGCTTCGAATGGATGAGCGGTGCGGAATGGCTGGATTCGTTGATCCACGTCAGCCCCTACTGGCTGGTGCGCACCCTGGCGGGGATCTCCATGGATATGGGCATGTCGCTATTGGTCGTGAATCTTATGATGACGGTGCTCGCGAGGGAGCCCGTTCCTGAAGGGGTCGCGCATCCCGCGGACGGTACGGCGGTCGAGGGGGTGGCGCCATGAGGATGACGGCGCGCAACGTCGCCCTGATCGCCGGTGTGGGGTTCTTATTCCTGGCTGTGTTCACGCAAGGGCTGCTGCCGTTTTTGGAGCCCCAGTCCCGCACCAGCGAGGTCACCTCGGTGGTGCGCACCGACTTCGGCGAGCTCAAGTGGATGGAGACCCAGGCGACCGACTATACGGAGCTCGAGGCCCTGGGCCGCCGGGTCTACATCTCCAACGGCTGCTGGTATTGCCATTCGCAATACGTGCGGCCGGTAACCGGTGAGACCCGCCGCTGGGGCCCGGTCAGCGAGGCCGGCGAATACGCCTTCGATCAACCCCACCTGTTCTCCACCCGTCGTATCGGACCGGACCTGACGCGCGTCGGACTCAAGTTCGGCGATGAATGGCACCGCGCCCATTTCTGGGATCCGCGCATGCTGTCGCCCGATTCGACCATGCCGCGCTTTGCCGCGTTGTTCGAGGGCCCTTATGGGCCGGTAAAAATCGTCGCCGACGAGTCCGGCACCAAGACCGTGGCGCAGACTGATGACACCAAGAAATTGTTCGACTTTGCAAGCAAAAAACGTGTTCTGCTGACGCCAAATCCGCAAGGTCTGACCTTCGTTCCCGAGCGCGGCAAGTATCCCGTCATCTTCACGCCCAACCAGGAATATACCGGCGACACGGTGACCTTGGTGGCCGACACCAGGGAGCTCAAGGGCATCATCGCCTATATGCAGAAGCTCGGCACCAACCGCGGCAAGTGGCTTGACCTATTCGAACCGCAGCGCATGGAAGCCGCGGTGCTGTCCATGGAGCGCTCGGAGACGTATATCGCGCACGGCAGGGAGGTGTACGAACGCCACTGCCAAGGCTGTCATGGCGAGAAGGGAGACGGCAATGGACCCGCGGCGACGTTTTTGACCGAGTTTCGCCCACGCGACTTCACCTTCGGCGTGTTCAAGTTCAGGCGCACACCGTCGGGCTCCTTGCCGACCGATGGCGACCTGTACCAGACGATCACGCGCGGAGTCCGGGGCACGGGGATGCCGATGTGGCACAGCTTGAGCGAGAAGGATCGCCTGGGCGTTATCCAGTACATCAAGTACGAGCTGGCGGTGGATCGCATCACCGATCCGGACTATCCGTACCCGTATTTCCTAGAGGAGACGGTCGAAGCGCCTATCCATGCGGGCGAACCGCCCGAGCCGTCCAAGGAGATTGTCGCCAAGGGCGCGCGGGCATGGAAACAGGCCAAATGCTGGGAATGCCATGGCGACGGCGGCGAGGGCGACGGCGAGAAGGCGGCGGGTCTGGATACCGACTGGGGCTTTCCCATCAGGCCCGCGGACCTGACCACCGGCCAGTTCAAGTCCGGGCCCTCGGTCGAGGATATCTTCAGGACCATGACCACCGGTCTGTCCGGCACGCCGATGCCGTCCTATGAGCAGACGCTCTCGGAAGAAGATCGCTGGGCGCTGTCGTATTACGTGCTGGCACTTTCGGCCTATACCGACCCACTCACCGGCGAACCGCTGGACATTGCGCCTGCAGACCGCCAGACCCTCAACGATCCGGCCCTGAAGGCCACCGAGTCACACTATGCCTACAAACCGGCGGATTCAGAGGCTGTGCCGCGGCCCTATTACGCCGGTGAGGCCTGGGCCGAGAAACATGGTATCGAAGTGCCCGGGCCGGCGGCGGCGCTCAAACCGGGTCTCACACCTGATTAACCAGAGGAGTCTCCATAGAGATGGCCGAACTCACATTCTTACAGTTTCTGGTGGCTTTGAGCATGAGCCTGGGCGCTGTGTGTCTCTTTATCTGGGCCGTGCTGTCGGGGATGTTCAACGATGTGGAAGACATCGCGTACCGTGCTTACAGGCGTGAGGTGCAAAACGATGAACCCAACGACTGAATCGAACAATCCTGAAAATACGCAGCAACACGCACCGGCCGGTGACAGTGAACACGTACCTCACCACAAACGGACGGAGGGCTACGCCGGCGGTCATATCAAGGCATACCACGGACGCATCCACCTGTGGCTGGGGGTGGTCTATGCGGTGTTGTTCGTATGGGCGCTGTATTACGGCTACACATACTGGGGCGGTTTGGGGCCGGGACTGGACTATTAGTGGACTGCAAAGCGGAAAGCTATGGTGTTTGTAGGTCGCCAGTTATTTGGCGACAGCGCATCCGTAAGCATTCCCCGACCTGCAGAGCGATTCCTTAAATGCCTGTTACATTCCGCTAGTAAGAGGAGGTGAGCATCGTGTTCGCGGAGAGACTGTTGCTGGTCATCGCCGGTTTGAATCTGCTGTTCCTGTTGAGCGAACTGTCGCTCAACGTTTTGGGCGCAATGATCCCGGCGATACACTTCTAGAGGAAGCAAGGTATGGACATGAGTCTGGCTGAAGGCATCGGATTCACGATATTCGTCGTCATGACCGTCGGATTCGCCGTCTGGACATTGTACCTGGGCATCAAGAAATAAGGCCCCGGCGTGATGTAGCCAACGGGCGGTTCCGGCCGGCGTCGGTATGACACCCTACGTGCTCATCTTTCTCGCCGGACTTGCCGGCAGCCTGCATTGCGTCGGCATGTGCGGCGGGTTTGCCTGCGCCATCGGCCCGGATCCGCGCGGGCGTACCGCAACCGCGGTGCGCCACCTGATCTACAACACCGGGCGGGTGACGACTTATTGCTTCCTCGGCGCGTTGGCGGGCTACCTCGGCGCGCACTTTATTCTCTTATGGGAAGGCTCCGCGCTAGGCATCGCCCAGCGCCTGCTGGCGGGCGTATCCGGTGCGCTGATGATGCTGATCGGTCTGCAATTCTTCGGCTTTTTTCAGGGCGTCAACCGCCGGCTAACAGGCCTCGGCGGCCAGCTTTTCACCCAGGCGCTGCGTGACCTGCTCAAAGATCCTCATCCGGCCGCACCGCTGGCATTCGGGGTGCTCAATGGTTTTCTGCCCTGTCCGCTGGTCTACGCCTTTGCCGCCCAGGCGGCCGCCAGCGGCGGTCCGCTGCCCGGCCTGCTGGTGATGGCCGCGTTCGGTCTCGGCACCTTTCCCGCGATGCTGATGATGGGCGGCGTCGGCACGCTGTTTCGCTCACCGCCGCAATCGGGCGGCGTGCAGACATATCCTGTTGCCTTTCTCAAAGGCAGCCGCGCCGGTGTATGGCTGCGCTCCGACTGGCGCGTGCAGGGTGTACGTATGGCCGGAGCGTTCATCGTGTTGCTCGGGTTAATCACCGTCGCGCGCGGTGTCTTGCCGTTGGCCGCGCACGGGCATCACCTGTGAGCCCATCAGCCATTACAAGTAGTCGCGCCTGCAGCCATTGCCTGCTGCCGGTGGGACGCCTGGGCCAGCGGCGCGAAGTCGGTGGTGAAATCCATCAGTTCTGCTGCTACGGCTGTTGTCTCGCGTTTCAGGTCGGTCACGGCGAGCGCGAGGAACCCGCGGCCGCGTGGCTGCTGATCCGGCTCGGGGTCGGCGGTTTCCTGGCCATGAATATCATGCTGTTCAGCCTGTTGCTGTACGCGGGGACCATCGGGCCCGAGGATACGGGCCTGCTGCGAGCGGTGCACACCTTGCTCTGGGTGCTGGCGACGCCGTTGATCGTGATCCTGGGCGGGCCTTTTATACGCGGCGCCTGGCAGGAGGTGCGTCACGGTCGCATCACCACCGATATGCTGGTCAGCATCGGCATCCTCGCGGCGTACGGCTATTCCGCCCTCCAGGTGATGACCGGCGGCGCCCATGTCTACTTCGACACCGCCGCCATGGTGCTCATGCTGTTCACCCTGGGCCGTTACCTGGAAGCGATAGGTCGCGTGCGCACCGCGCGCAGCCTTGCCCCCATGCTGGCCGCGGAACACGCGATAGCCACCGTGGTGCTGGAGGGTCACGACCTCGAACAGCCGGTGCAAGCGATCATGCTGGGATCCGTGGTGCGCGTGCGCCCCGGCGAGCGGCTGGCGGTAGACGGCGTGGTGATCGAAGGCCGTTCCGCCTGCGATGAAGCGGTGCTCACCGGCCAACGGGAGCCCAAGGTCAAACAGCCGGGTGCGGAGGCCTTCGCGGGCAGCGTCAACGGCGCCGGACAATTGTTGATTCGCGCCACCACCGCCGGCACCAATACCTATTGGGTGCGGATGAGCCGTCTGGTACGTGAGGCCTTGGACCGCAAGAGCCCGCTGGGAGAAACCATGGACCGGGCGGCGGCACTGTTTGTACCAGCCGTGCTGCTGCTGGCGATCATTACGGTCTGGTACTGGGGCGGGCATGGTCCCTTCGGACAGGCGTTGATGACAGGACTGGCGGTATTGGTGGTGGCCTGTCCCTGCGCGCTGGGCCTGGCCGCGCCGCTCGCGACCGCTTTGGGCCTGGGTCAGGCCGCGCAACTGGGCATCGTCGTGCGCGGTGGCGGCGTGCTGGAGCGTCTGGCGGGGATCAAGGCCGTGGCGTTCGACAAAACCGGCACGCTCACCACCGGCGCGCCGCATCTTGTGGCGCTGCTGACCGACGGCGTACCGCACACCGAATTGTTGCGTCGGGCGGCCGCCCTGGCGCAGGGTTCGGAACATCCCATCGCGCGCGCCATTACGATGGCCGCGCGTCAACGAGGGCTGACATGGCCGCCTTGCAGTGGTGTGCAGGCCCATCCTGGCGAGGGCGTGTCCGGCGGTATGACCGGGACGGATGGCGGCGGGATCGCCATGGGTTCAGCCGCTTTCATGGCAAACCGGGGCTGGCCTGTTCCCACATCACTTTTCGAACCCCCGAACATGCACGGGTACTCGCAGGTGTACGTCGGTTGGGATGGCCAGGTACGCGGGTTGCTGTGCCTGGCCGACACGCCTTTGGCCGAAGCGCGCGCGGTGATTGCGACGCTGGCGGCCGAAGGGCTGGCTACCTGCCTGTTGAGCGGCGATACGCCGGCCGCGGCGACGCGCGCCGCACAGCGGCTGGGTATCCGCCATACACAGGCCGGGCTGTTACCGGCGGACAAAGTCGCCGCGCTGCATGCGTGGGCGCGGCGGCATGGCGCGGTCGCCATGGTGGGCGATGGCATGAACGACGCGCCCGTGCTGGCGGCGGCCACGGTCGGCATCGCGGTGGGCGGCGCCACCGACCTGGCGCGCGAGAGCGCGGACATCATCCTGCCGGCGGGGGCGCTGGAACGCCTGCCGTGGCTGATCGGGTTGGCGCGGCGGGTGCGCAAAACGATACTGACGAACATCGCCTGGGCGCTGGGGTATAACCTGGCGGCATTGTCGCTGGCGGTCGCGGGTCTGTTGCAACCCGCCGTCGCGGCGGGGCTGATGGCCGGCTCCAGCCTGTTGGTGGTAACCCGTTCCCTGCGCGCGGGCCATGCGCCTGCACAGCATGCCGCCGACACAATGCCGCTCCTCCAGGGAAGGTAGTCTTCAGCGTAACGCCTATACTTGTATGAAGCGTCAAGCATGCCTCGATACAGGGGGGCGCACCATGACCCTGCAAGAATTGCGTTACATCGTCGCCCTGGCGGACGAAGGGCACTTTTCGCATGCCGCCGAGGCATGTCACGTCGGGCAACCCACGCTTAGCACTCAGATCAAAAAACTGGAAGACCTCCTGGGGGTGATCTTGTTCGACCGCAGCCAGCGCCGCGTTGCTCCCACCGCCATCGGCGAACAGATTATCAGTCGGGCGCGGGTTGCGCTGCAGGAAATCGACAAGATTCGCGAACTGGTGGCCAACGGGCGAGACTTGATGAACGGTGTTTTGCGATTGGGCGTGATCCCGACGGTCGGACCTTATTTGCTCCCGCTACTGCTCGCGGCCATCCACACCAGCTATCCGCAGTTGCGCCTGTTACTGCGCGAGGACTTGACGGCGCATCTGCTCGAACAATTGCGTATCGGAAGAGTCGACGCGGCGCTGATGGCGCTGCCGGTACACAGCGAAGGTCTCGAGGCACAGGCATTGTTCAACGAGCCCTTTGTGCTCGCGTTGCCCGCCGGGCATCCGCTGACCGCCAAACAGGAGGTGCGGGAAGAGGACTTGTCCGGCCACTGCATATTGCTGCTGGAGGAAGGCCATTGCCTGCGAGATCAGGCGTTGAAGATCTGTGGCTCGATGCGCTGCATAGAATCCGATGAGGTCACGGCAACCAGCCTTGAAACCCTGCGCCAGATGGTGGCGGTAGGCGTGGGTTGTACGCTGTTGCCCGCGCTGGCCACGGCGCCGTGCGTCGGATCGATACAGGAGGACCTGATCGAAATGCGGCCGTTCGCGGATCCCGCGCCGAGCCGCACCATCGCGCTGCTGTGGCGGCACCGGTATCCGCGCGAGGACGCCCTTATCCTGCTGGCGAAACTGATTCGCCGCAATCTGCATTCCTCGGTGACCGTGATCGAAGAGAACGCTGCCTAAGCCGTCGTCCGCTTGTCCGCGGCGATGCGGATCGCCCCGGTCTCGTCCGTTGTCATGATTTTCATCGCGCGGTACCGCGCTTGCAATGGCGCGCCTCGTGCTACGGATACTCACGCGGACAAGCCAGCCGCCCCGCCACGAGCGCCTGTCCCGCGTTTTCTCACGTAGTTGACTTAAGGAGGTATGTATGGATATCGACATCTCCGGCAAACACGCGCTAGTAACCGGTTCCACCGCCGGCATCGGTTACGCCGCCGCCCTGGGGCTCGCGCGCATGGGCGCGGCCGTCACCATAAACGGCCGCACCCGCGAGCGCGTGGACCGGGCGGTCAGCAACATCGAAAACGCGCTCGATGGCACGCGCGTCGCCGGGGTCGCCGCCGATCTGGCCACAGCGCAAGGTGTGGCGCAACTGACCAGGGCCCTGCCGCGCGTGGATATCCTGGTCAACAATCTGGGCATCTTCAGCACGCAGCCTTTCGCCGAGATCGAAGACGCCGAATGGCAACGATTTTTCGATACGAATGTAATGAGCGGCGTGCGTCTGACGCGGCATTATCTGCCGGGCATGCTCGAACGCGACTGGGGCCGCGTGGTATTCGTTTCCAGTGAATCCGGCATCAACATCCCGGTCGAAATGCCGCATTATGGTTTTACCAAGACGGCGCAGCTCGCCATCTCGCGGGGCGTGGCCGAAACCACCGTCGGCACCGGGGTCACCTGCAACGCGGTGCTGCCGGGGCCGACTCAGTCGGAGGGCGTTGGTGACTTTGTCGCGCAAATGGCGCGGGATCAAGGCAAAGACATCGAAACCGTAGAGCGCGAGTTCTTCGAAACCGCGCGTCCGAGCTCATTGCTCAAGCGCTTCGCCACGACCGAGGAGGTCGCCAACATGATTTGTTACGTCTGTTCTCCCGCCTCCTCGGCCACCAATGGCGCGGCGCTGCGGGTCGATGGCGGCGTGGTGCGCAGCATCGTTTGATCGCCAGCGCCCGCGCGTGCTGCGTCATACGTAAGTCGAAGCCTGAGCTGTGGCCTGGTTTTATCTCGTCATCGCCGGACTGCTGGAAATCGGCTGGGCGATCGGTCTGAAATACACTGACGGATTCACGCGACTGTGGCCCAGCGTCTGGACCGCGCTGGCGATGATCGCCAGTCTGTTCGTTCTCGCGCAGGCGCTAAGGACCATTCCGGTCGGCACCGGCTACGCCGTGTGGACCGGCATCGGCGCGGTGGGCACGGCGGCATTGGGCATTATCTTGTTGGCAGAATCGACGAACGCGGGGCGTCTGTTGTCCATTGCGCTGATCGTCGCGGGCATCGTCGGCCTCAAATTGACTTCCGGCGCCGCGCATTGATCGGCGCGTAACGCCGTGGAGAAACAGATTTACGACTAACGGTTCGCCTGCGTCTCGCGCGATCGATCTTCGCCAGTCTGGTCGAACAGCGTCGCGAGCGCGGGCGGAACTGCGTCGCCGAAGTTGAACGTGCGTTGCGGGAACGGTATCTCGATGCCCTCGCGATCGAAGGCATGTTTCAGCCGTCGCAGGTACTCGCGCCCGACCTCCCATTGCTTGATCGGCCGGGTTTTGATGCGACCCTTGATGACCACCGCTGAATCGGCCAGCTTGTCCACGCCGAAGATTTCGAGATCGGTGATCATCAGCCGCCCGAAATGAGTGTCGTCGCGCAGCTCGCTACCGACCTGGCGCATGATCTCGATCACCCGGTCCGTGTCTTCCTTGTAGGCGATGCCCACGTCCAGCACGTAACCGGACCAATCGCGGGTCATGTTGGACAACGTGGTAATGGTGCCGTTGGGGAACACGTGCACGGTGCCAGCCAGGTCGCGCAGCACCGTGGTGCGGAAGTTGATGCGCTCCACCGTGCCGGCCGTACCGTTGATTAGGCCAACGTCGCCCACGCGGATCTGGTTCTCGAGGATGATGAAGAATCCCGAGATCACATCCCGCACTAGATTCTGCGCGCCGAAGCCGATCGCCAGACCGACGATACCGGCGCTGGCGAGAATGGGCGTGACCTCGACGCCCACCTGCTTCAGCAGCATGAGGATCACGACCACCCACAACACGATGAACAGCGCCTGGCGCACCAGCGCCATCAAGGTATTCGCGCGCCGCGCGGCCTCGGCGTGATCTTCGCCACCCAGCTCGGCCTTGTGCTGCAGGCGCTTCTCCACACGATTAAGCGCCGCGCGCACGATAGCCATGACCACGAACGCGAGCACCAGCACCAGCACGATGCGGCCGGTCGCGGCCAGCAGCATTTGCCAGTTCAGTGTGTTCAAGCTTTCGATAACGTTTCCAAGGCTACGGCTTTACCAAGTTTTTCCGCGTCACCCGTTCATTGGCACCGAAATTCGCTCCTGTGCCCGGCCAACTGCCGCTCACACTGCCCAGTTTAACTCGGCGGCACGCCGCCGCGCCTGCGCCGGCACGTCTTCGGCCACGAAACTGCGGTGCAGGATCTGCACGCCCAGCAGATGATTGATGACGGCGTCCAGTTGCACCTTGGTGGCCGCATCAGTATCCGGTCTCTCGTGCAGATCGAACAGAGCCCGGACACCGGCGGCATCCAGCAGGCCCGCGTCCGCGATGGCCTTGTCCGACAGATAATCCGCCGCAAGTCGCTGCACCGCCGCCCATTTTCGGGGATCGGTGTGCGCGGGCGGCGCCATGAACGCGAACTTCTCGCGCTCGTACAGGACTTTCGGCAACAGCCCGCGCATGGCCTCGCGCAGCACGTATTTCTCGGTGCTGCCCTTGATGCGCAGGCGCGGCGGCACGGTGGCGGCGAATTCCGCCAGGTGATGATCTAGAAACGCGGGTCTGGCCTCCATGGAATTGGCCATGTCCACGCGATCGCCGCCCCAGGTCAGAATCTGGCCTTCCAGCATGGTCTTAATCCACACGTACTGCGCCTTGTCCAAGGGATGGCGCCCGTCGATCATGTCGGGGTCGAAGGTTTCGGCGATCGCGCGGCCGGGTTCGTAGCCCCTTATTTGATTGCGCAACGATGGATTCATCAGGCCCGGGACGTGGCGCGCGGACGCCAGCCACGGCTGCAAACAACTGGGGGTGAAACCGACCAGCCTGTCCAGCGCTGGATCCTGCAGCGTGTCGGCAGCCAGCATCGCGCCGGTCACCAGGGCATTGCTATCCGAGAGCATCTCGCCCCAGACCTTGCGCTCCGCTTCGTGCAGGCCGTCCAACCCGTGCAGGAACATGTCGCGCCGGAACGCGGGATAGCCCGCGAACAGCTCGTCGGAACCCTCGCCGGTGACCACCACGCGGTAGCCCGCGCGGTTCACATGCCGGCTCATCAGCAGCTTGGCTACGCCCAAGGTGTTGTAGATGGTGCGCTCGGTGTGCCACAAGGTCTCGACGAAGTTGTCGTAAAGATGGCCCGCGTTGAGCATCATCACGTCCTGGTCGGCGCCCACCGATGCGGCCATCTCGCGGGCGATCGCGGTCTCGTCATAATCCTCGTCGTCGAAACCGATGGTAAACGCCTTGACCGGCGACTGTTGACAGGCCGCCGACAAACCCAGGATGGAACAGGAATCGATGCCCCCGGAAAGATAACACGCGACCGGCACGTCGGCTTCCAGCCGGTGCTGCACGGCCGCGACCAGCTGCTCGCGTACGCCCTCGACATAGTACGCCTCCCCGCGGTCGCGGTCGTGTTCTTGGGCCTGAGGGAAACTCATGTCCCAGTAGCGGTGATCGGTGATGTGGAAACGCCCGTCGCGGCGCTCCACGATCAGGGCGTGCCCGGGTTGCACCTGATGAATCCCGTCGAATGCGGTGGTGCCGGGCACGATGGTCTGCATGAGCTGGTGATAAAGCCCCGCGGCGCTGAAACGCCGGGGCACTTCGGGATGCGTGAACAGCGCCTTTAACTCGGAGCCGAACGCGAGCATGCCGCCCGCTTCGCACCAGTACAGCGGTTTGACGCCGAAGCGGTCGCGCACCAGCATCAGCCGGTCGCGACTGCGGTCGTACAAGCCGAACGCGAACTCGCCGCGCAAATGCTTGAGCATGCCCTCCAGCCCGTGCGCGCGGTACAGGTGCAGCGCCAGCTCGGAGTCGCTCTTGGTTAGAAAGCGCGCGCCGCGCGCGGTCAGATCGGCGCGGATGCGCTTGTAGTCGTAGAACTCGCCGTTGTGCGTCATCAGCACGTCGCCATCGGTCGACAGGAACGGCTGGCGGCCGCGGTTCTGGTCCAGGTCGATGATGGACAGCCGCGCATGACTGAAGCCTACGCCCCGCCCGTCCATGGTCCTGTAGCCGAACCCGTCGGGGCCGCGATGATGGATGATGGCGGCCATCGCCACCAGCGTGTCGGGATCCACCGGCTTCGAGGCGTCGGCGTGTATATAGCCTGCAATTCCGCACATTTCGTCGTCTCTCTGAACTAGATCGATTACATACGCCTGGTGTCGGCCCTACGTTTTTTGAACCGGGTGTGTCGGCGTGTCGATGATCTGATGAATCCGCTGGACGACGCTGGTCAACAGCGCCATGCGCACAAACACCGCGCCGCGCGCCTGCGCGAAATACCAGTTGTGCGGCGTGTCGTCCAGCTCTGTGGAGAGCTCGTCGCCGCGCGCGAGCGGATGCAGAATAATCGCATCGGACTTGAGCGGCGAGGCCGGGGACAGGCGCAGATCCTTGCCCAGCCGCTCGAAGCTGTCGCCGACCCAGGCGATGGAATTGATGTAGACCACATCGAGTTCCGGCAGCTCGCGATTCAGGTCGGACGCCATGCGAATCGTGAGACCCGCGGCGGCCAGTTCCTCGCGCTGACCGTTATCGAAGGCGTCCTCGGTATCGCTGACGATAACGACTTCCTCGAAGGCGCCGGGAAACAGGCTCAAAAGCAGCACGAGACTGCGCACGGTGCGCATGCGGGCCGGTACGCCAATGATGCCGATGCGCGCGCGGCGCGCCGCAGCGACGTTTTCATCCGTGAGTTCCGGGCGCCATTTGAACAGCGTAAAGAGGTCCGACAGCGCCTGCGTGGGGTGTTCGTCGATGCCGTTGCCGCCGTTGATGATGGGAATGCGCAGGGCCGGCAGCATCTCGTAGATGGCCTGTTCGCTGGAATCGCGCAACACCACCACGTCGCCGTAGTGGTTGAACATCTCGGCCACGTCCGCGAGCGATTCGCCCTTGGCGATGCCGGTGCTGCCGGCGCTCAAAATGGACATCACGTCGCCGCCCAGCCGGTGCCAGGCGCTCTCGAACGAGAGCCGCGTGCGGGTGCTGGGCTCGTAAAACGCGTTGATCATGATCTTGCCGGTCAGCGGCAACTGCATGAATTGCGGCGTGAGTTCAAAAAAAGCGGCCAGCCGGCAAAGCTGCAACACCTTGGACCTGTCGAACTGGCGAGCGGAGACGATGCATCGGTTGGCCAGATCCACCAGCGGCGCGGGATCTTCGGCGATCCGGTCCAGTAGATTTTGCGGATGCTCGAGTCCGGCGCGCCAGTCGTGCGGCTGCACCGGTTCCCGCAGCAACGGATGCGGTGGCTTCACCATAGTTCTCCGTTCTTCCAGTCTCTGTACAGCAGATAGAGCAGCAGGATCGGCGCGGCGACGCTGATCGCCAGAGATACCGTGACCATTACCGACAGAAACGTTGTGGAGGCAATCATGCCGCGTCTCCTTGCCCGGTGCCCGGCTCGCCGAGCTTGTGCCAGTCAAATTCCCGCGGCCGGGCCCAGGTCGATATCAGCACCACAAGCATGGACACCGCCGCGCCGAGCAGCGCCGCCACATACCAGCCGATGACGAAGTAGCCGGTTAGGCCAGCCGCGCTGCCCAGCACCATCGCGGCGGTCGCGCCCGAAGGATTGGTGTTGCGCCAATACAAACCCGCGGCGATCGGCCAGATGGTGCTGGCTACGAACGCGCCGGTGAAGTTCAGCACTGCGGCCAGATGACTGATGCGCGGCGCGCACAGCATCCAGGTGAGCACGCCCAGGCTCAAGATGATAACGCTGGCCGCGCGCCGCAGGTGCCGGCGCGAAGCGTTTGGCCGCAGATGGCGCCGATAAATGTCCTCGGTCACCAGAACGCTGGTGGCGGCGAGCAGCGAATCCAGACTGGAGGCCAGCGCCGCAAACACCATGATCAGCACCAGCACCGCACCCGTGACACCCAGTATCTCGGCGGACACCAGCGGGCCCACCATATCGGCGGCCGGCACGTTGACGTCCAGCGCGGGTGCCGCCAGCGCGATGAAGCCGGCCACGACCGGAATCGGCGCCCACAAAAGCCCTGCGAACAGATACGCCTTGAACCCCACGCCTTCGCGCAGCGCGAACGCGCGACTCCACCACACGTTGGAATGGAAGATCTCGCCCATGCCGAACAGCAGATTGTTGAACAGAAACATGATCGCCGCCGGCATCATTAGATCCAGCAAACGCGGCCGACGCTCGACCACGGCGGCATGAATTTCGTCGAAGCCGAAACTGTTGATCGCCAGGAAAGCGATGATCACCAGCCCGCACAGGATCAGCACGGCCTGGATGAAGTCGGTGCCGATCACCGCGCGAAAGCCGCCCATCAAGGTATAGCCCACGCAGATGAGCAGCACCACCGACATGCCGTAAATGTAAGAAATGCCGGTCAGCGCATTGATCAGGATGCCGCCGGCCATGCCCATGCTCACCAGCCAGCCGAGGCAATAAAACAGCGAAATCAACAGAAACACGCGCCAGGCGGTGTTGCCGTAACGCAGGCGAATGAAATCGCCGCTGGTATAACCCGCCGGCATCAATTTGCGAATACGGCGCGCCATGGGCGCGAACAGGATCAGCCCCACCGCGCCCAGCGAATAGCCGAGCATGCCCCAGATGCCCATTTGATACGCGAGCTGCGGCGCCAGCATGGTGGTGTTACTGGTGACCCAGGTGGCCATGGCGGTGGCCACGCCCAGCGCGAGACCCACCTTGCGCCCGGCCAGTACGTATTCATCCAGTTCGCCCGCCTTGCGTCCCCAGTACCAGCCGAGACAAATCCACAACACGCTGAACAGGGCGAGAATGGTCCACCCGACGACGGGGTTCAGGATGGCGCCTTGCGCCGTGTTCACGCTGTCACCACGCGGTCGATCTCCTTGATGGCCTCCTCCGTGCTCAACACGCGGGCGAACCGATCCTTCATGGTGGTGATCGTGGCCTGCTGCAGCTCGGGGGTCACCGTGGCGCAACAATCCTCCACCAAGGTGGTGTAAAAGCCCAGATCGCAGGCGTCGCGGATGGCCGTGGACACGCATTCGTTGGTGTAGACGCCGGTCACGAACAGGCTGGTGATATTCAGATTGCGCAACACATAGTCCAGATTGGTGGAATTGAACACGCCGCTGGCGGTCTTGTTGATGACGATCTCGTCGCCCTGCGGCGCCACCTCGGGCAGAAACTGCGCCTCCTTGGAGCCCGGCGGGGCGTGCAGCCCCAGACGCTTGTGGCCCGGTCCGCGGTCGCGCCCGTCGCGGGTGAGCGACTGGATGCGGGTATGAATGACCTCCAGTCCGTGGCTGCGAAACGCCGCCTGCAGGCGCCGCACATTGGGCAGTACGAGCCGCTTTAAGCGGCTGAAATAGTACTCCTGCGCCTCCGGCGTGATGCTGGGTGGCTGCCCTTCGGCGAAAACGCCGAAGCCGGGCGCGGCATCCAGGTATTGCAGGTCGATCACCAGCAGCGCCGTGTGGCGTTCACGCAGCGATTTGACGACCGCCGCCGGCTCGGTGATCGATTCGCGATAGCTTTCCCGCAGCGGATCGACGTTCTCGAAGTCATCTTTTCGTCGATGATGCGACATAGTCCTCAAGACCTCAGTTCGCGAGCCTGCAAAGCGCGTTCAACAGCACGTTCGCGCCGATCTCGATGTCCTCCCAGGCCGTCCATTCCGCCGCCGAATGACTGCGGCCTTCCTTGCTGGGCACGAAGATCATGCCGGCGCGCGTCAGCCCGGCCATGATCTGCGTGTCGTGCGCGGCGCCGCTTGGCATGCGCAGGATTTTGACGTCTGCGGCGCGCGCGCTCTCGGCGATGGTTTGCACCACGCCCGTGTCACACTTGACCGGCGCGATCTCGCTGACGACTTCGAACTCGAACATCAGGTCGCGCCGCCGCGCGATGCTGGACAAGGTGCGCCGGAACGCCTGGGTCAAATCACCCAGCGTGGCCTCGTCGGTATCGCGGCATTCGAACGAAAATTCGACTCTGCCAGGCACCACGTTGGCCGCGCCGGGAAAACACTCGACCCGGCCGATCGTGGCGGTGCTGCGCTGCCCGCCGTTCTCCTCCAGGATGCGCGGGATCTCGCCGGAAAATTCGGCCAGCCCCTGCAGGGCGTCGCGGCGCATATCCATGGGTGTCGTGCCGGCGTGATCGGCACGCCCGCTTAAAGCTACGTTCCACCGGAACAAGCCGGTGATGGCCTCGACCACGCCAACGCTGATGCCGCGCCGATCCAGAATCGGGCCCTGTTCGATGTGCAGTTCCACGAAGGCGTGGACGCTGCCGGGCGGGCGGTTGGCGCGCAGCATCTGCGAGGCGTCCAGGCCGCGTCCGCGCATGGCCGCCACCAGGGTGATGCCGTCGAGATCCTTGGCCGCGTGGATGCTCTCCGGGGTTAGGCGTCCGCACAGCGCCTGCGATCCGAGCATGCCGCCGAAACGCCCTTCCTCATCGGTGAACGCCACGGCTTCCAGCGGAAAACGGACCGCAAGCTGCTGTTCCTTGATCGAGCGCAGGCATTCGAGGCCCGCGAGCACGCCCAGCGCGCCGTCCAAGTGACCGCCGCCGGGTACCGTGTCCAGGTGCGAGCCGGTCATCACGCTGGGATGCTCACCGTCCCATCCAAGGCGCGCATGAATATTGGCCGCGCCGTCCACGTGCAGATCCAGTTCTGCTGCCTGTATGCGCGCTGCAAGCCATTCCCGCGCCGCCCAGTCGCCGTCGCTGAACGCCATGCGGTAAAGCCCGAGGTCGGCATGGCGGCCGATCGCAGCGAGCGTCTCCACGTCTTGTCGCAGGCGTTCGAAGTCGATGCGCGCCTGCATCAGGCGTCCCGCGTTCTGGCCGCGCCGATCATGATCACCGACGCGGTGGCGGCGAAGACCAGCAGGCCGGCAGTGAAAAACCCGAGTGCGCGCGGCAGGGGATGATGACTGATTTCGACCGTTACCGGCTGGCTCCAGCCGCCGGGCTGGCTGATATCGCGCACCCGGTAATGGTACCGGCCTTCTTCCTGACCGCTCATGACGCGCGCGGTATCTGGCCCGCGATAGATCGTGGTCGGCTGGCGGAAACTTCTGCTTGCCGATTCCTGCAGTTCGAAGCGCGCGCTGCGCGCGCCCTGCCAGCTCAAGGTGAAAAAACCGGCGGTCGCGACCCGGGTATCGCTGCTCAGCCTGACTTGCTCGCGGTCTGCAGCGGCGCGCGCCGGTTGCGGCCAGACGGTGGCCAACACGAGCACACACACCAGCATTGCCGAATGTACGTGATGTACGTGCAGGCACGTTTCGATCCTGCCCGTGCTGGCGCCCGTTAACCGTTCAATCACTATTTCTCCATGGGTATTTAATAGGCTGCATAACATTATTGGAACCACAGCGCCCGCCAGATATGCGCAGCCAGATGCTCACGCCGGGTTGCGCAGCAAGTATGCAATCTGCATCAAGAGGGTGGCGCCGTGAGCCACTCGCGCCAGCTGCGAAAGATATGGTCGCCGCTGGCCGCCACGACGGAACGCGGCGCCAGAGTCGGTTTGAAGACCGGTTCGTTGTCCAGCGTGCAGCTAAAGCCGCCTGCCTCGCTGAGGATGAGGCTGCCGGCGGCGAAATCCCATACCTTCTGGCCGCCATGCAGATAGACGTGCCCACGTCCGGCCGCGACCCATGCCCACTCCAGCGCCGACGAGCCGAAGTTGCGTTGCGAGGCATAGGGCGGATCGTCCACGAGCTTGCGCGCAAGGCGCGGTGGCAGCCGTTTGAAATCAACCATGCCAACGGTGAGCTCCAGCGATTCGCGCGCTGGCGGCGAATGCAGGCGACGTCCGTTGAGCCACGCGCCCGCGCCCTTGTCGGCGCGAAAACACTCCCTGCGCGTCGGATCGTAGATGATGCCCAACACGGGTTCGCCGCGCGCCAGTAACGCCAGCGAGATGCCAAAGCAGGGCAGCCCGGCCGCGAAATTGCTGGTTCCGTCCAGCGGGTCCAGGCACCACAGCGGGCGGTCGAGTTCGCGCAGCAAGGCGGCCTGCTGCGCCGGCGGCATCTCTTCGCTCAGAAATGCCACGTCCGGCCAGTTCTTCTTCAGCTCCGTCCGCAGCCGCTTTTGTATGGCGAGATCGGCCTCGGTAAGAATGCTGCCGTCCGCCTTGATGTGGTGATCCACCTGCTCGAAGCGGGGCAGCAATTCTTCTTCGCCCGCGCGCATCACCAGGCTTTGCACTTGTTCGGATTGAGGCGACATGTAAAGAGATATTAGGTTCGTGAGGCGGCTGGCAAGCACGCCATTCTTCCGGCGGATCGGCTGGCGGCCCGTCAGTATACCGATTCCTGTCCGCAGACCCAACGCCGGTTCGGGATTGCCGTAGATACGCGTACCGCCCGCATGCGCCCGGCGCATTGCTTTTTGTTAATGTTCAAGCGTGCACACGCGTCTTGTTTTAGTATGTCGTTTATTGAATCAGCAACAGGAACGTCGGTCGGGGAATTTGCGTAACGTTTTGCGATGAATAGCGCTCATCAATCCGGCATAAGGCCCCATGGCCACTTCGCAAGGACTGGCGTGGGCGGTGAACACGCAGTGTCCAACGCGCGCCGGCGGATTCGGCTGGGGATCGTCCGTGCGCTGAGCCTGACGTACTGGAAACAGCTGCTGGCGCTCGCGGTGGGCTACTGGCTTGGCGGCGAACTGGGCCTGCTGGTCGGCAGCGGCTACGACGGTGTCTCCCCGCTGTGGCCTCCGGCGGGAATTGCGCTGTTTGCGTTTCTGGTGGTCGGACGCCGGCTGTGGCCCGGCGTCGTGCTCGGCGCTGTGTTGCTCGCGTACACGGGCGGCACCGGCTGGGGCATGAGTTTGGTCATCGCCGCCGCAAGTATGGTCGAGGCCATGCTGGCTGTCTATCTCCTGCGTCAGCCACGCACGGATTTCAAGTTTGGCATGCAGCGCGTCAAAGACGTGCTGTTGCTGACAGGTTGCGCCGCGATCGGCGCGGCCACCATGGGTTCCATGTTCGGCGCGTTCACGATGGCGCTGCTGGATCTGGCGTCATGGGCCGACGTGCGGGTAATCTGGTTCACCTGGTGGCTGGGGGATGCCGTTGGCATCATCGTGATTACGCCGCTGCTGCTGGTGTGGCGGCGCTGGCGTCAGGTCAGGCCGAACGCGCGCCAGCTCACCGAACTCGCCTTACTGCTCAGCGCGGTGGCCGTCACAGCGTGGCTCAACTTCTATCTGATCGCCGAGCATCAGCTCAACATCCCGTTGGTGTTCTACCTGATGCTGCCGTTCGCCATTCTGACCGCCGCGCGTTTCAGACAGCACGGCGCCACCCTGGTGGCGATGCTGGTGTGCGTGGTGATGTTATGGGGCACGCAGCACGGCTACGGCGCGTTCGAGCCGTACAGCGGCCTCGACCGGCTGTTGCTCAGCATCTTTTACATCGCGATGACCGCCTTTACCGCGCTGTGCGTGGCGGCGTTGTTCGCCGAGCGCTGGCATACGGAGAAGGCGCTGTTCGCCAGCCGCGAGCAGTATCGCACCCTGGTGGGCACGATGAACGAGGGGCTGGGCGTGCAGGACAAGAACGGTGTGGTGACTTACGTCAACGACCGTTTCTGCGAGATCGTGGGCTATGGGCGCGAGGAGATCGTCGGCAAGCCCGTGACGGCGCATATCGGCGAGATCAATCAGGCCTTGTGGCTGGAACTGGTGAGCGCCCGGCGTTTCGGCAAGACCGAGCCCTACGAACTCGAAGTCAGACGCAAGGACGGCCGCCGCATTTATCTGCAGGTTTCACCGCAGCTGATCTTTGATGAAGACGGCGAACCGGCCGGCAGTTTCGCGGTGTATACGGACATCACCCAGCGCAAGCGCATCGAGACCACGTTAAGCGGCCGGCGCGAGGTGCTGGAGCGGCTCGCGACCGGCGCGCCACTGGCGGAGGTGCTGACCACCCTGGCGGAAACGGCCGAGGATGCGCGTCCCGATATGCGTTGCTCGGTGATGATCGTGGAAGACGGCAGACTGCGGATAGGCGCCGCGCCAAGCCTGCCGGGTTATTATGTCGACGCCTTGCATGGCGTCGAGGTGGGCAGCGGCCACGGGGCGGCCGCCGCCGCCGTCTGTACGGGCATGCGCGTGATCGTCGAAGACGTGCTAACGCATCCGTACTGGTACGCGTACCGGGGACTGGCGCGCCGCGCTGGCGTGCGCTCGTGCTGGAGCGAGCCCATCATCTCGTCGCGCGGCGAAATCCTGGGCGCCTTTACCATGTATCATCGCGAACCCCGGCGGCCGGAGCAGTCGGATCTGCTGTTCATGGCGGCCACCGTGCGGGTCGCCGCCGTGGCCATCGAACAGCGGCGCAAGGAAGAGGCGCTCAGACAGAGCGAGGAGCGTTTCCGGCAGTTGGCCGAACACATTCGCGACGTGTTCTGGATGACGGATGCGGACGGCACCTGGCGCTACATCAGTCCTGCCTATGCCCGCGTGTGGGGGCGATCCCTGCAGAGCCTGTATGACGATCCCGATAGCTGGATAGAGGCGATTCATCCGGATGACCGCAAACGCATCGGCCACAATTTTTTCACCAAGGTGCCGCAGGGCGATTCCGAACAGGAGTATCGTGTGGTGCTGCCCGATGGCTCGATCCGCTGGATTCGTGACCGCGCGTTCGCCATTCGCAACGAAGCCGGCGAGGTGTACCGCGTGGCGGGTATCGCCGAGGACGTGACCGAAGACAAGCTGGCCACGCAGCAGACCCGCGAACATCAGGATGAGCTGGCGCATATGGCGCGCTTGAGTTCGGTGGGAGAGATGGCCTCCAGCCTCGCGCACGAACTGAACCAGCCGCTGGGTGCCGTGACCAATTACTGCAAAGCCGGCCTGCGGCTATTGCGCGGCGGCGGCGAACGGGAACGCATCGCCGAGGCGCTGGAAAAGGCCTCCACTCAGGCGCAGCGCGCCGGCGATATCATTCACCATATCCGCGATTTCGTGCGCAAGGACACGCGCCGCAGGGCGTACGTCGAACTCAACGACATCGTTCGCGAAGCGGTGCGGTTGACCGAAGCGGATATCCGCAAAAAGCGGTGCTCGATACGGCTGAAATTGTCCGAGCGTCTGCCGCGGGTCATCGGCGATCGTATCCAGCTCGAGCAGGTGATCTTAAACTTGTTGCGCAACGGCACGGAGGCCATGGTCGACTGCAACGCACAGAAGCGCGAACTGGTGGTATTCTCGCGCGTGCTGGACGGGCGCATGGTGCGGATCTCGGTACGGGACTGCGGCGCGGGGCTGGATGACGAGACCATGAAGCGTATTTTCGATCCCTTCTACACCACCAAGAGCGATGGCATGGGTATGGGCTTGCCGATCAGCCGCTCGATCATCGAGGCGCATGCCGGCCACCTGTGGGCGGAACAACGGGTGCCGCCGGGAAGCGGCGCGACCTTTCATTTTACCTTGCCGATCAGCCGGGGGTGCGAGGCGTGAATTCAGCTACTCAGACGAGCGGTTTCGTCAAGTTGAATTCGCCAAATTGGCCTTCACCTTTCTGCCCGCAATAACCATGTCAGCCACGTATAACCACCCGCCCACCGTGTTTATTGTGGATGACGATCCTGCCATGCTGGATTCTGTCAGCCTGCTGCTTGAATCGGCCGGTATCTCCACCGAGTGCTACTCGGGCGCGCGCGAATTTCTGGAAACCTACCGCCCGCACCGCCCAGGTTGTCTGATACTGGATGTGCGCATGCCCGAGATGAGCGGGCTGGAGTTGCAGGAGGCGCTGGCGGTCAGGGGGGCGAACATTCCCATCATTTTCATCACCGGTCATGGTGATGTGCCCATGTCGGTCAAGGCGATGAAAGCCGGGGCCCTGGATTTTCTGGAGAAGCCTTTCGACGACGAGACGCTGGTGTTCTGCGTGCGCCAGGCGCTGGAGCAGGACGCGCACGCACGCCAGGTTGAGGCGCAAAATTCCACCGTGGCGGTGCGTTTCTCACGGTTGACCGAACGTGAGCAAGAGGTGATGAGCCTGGTCGTGACGGGGCGCTCCAACAAAGAGATCGCGTTGAAGCTGCGGTGCAGTCATCGTACCGTGGAGGTGCACCGTTCCCGCCTAATGGCCAAGATGGAGGCGCATACGCTGCCCGAGCTGGTTTCGATGGCCGCGGTATGCGGGCTGGAGACCAATCAGATCTCGGCATGACCGCGCACGCCCGCCCCGGGCTTGCGGGTCATCGTGTGCATATCAAATCAGGATAAGTGTTGTCAAGTACGTAGTCGTACGGATTAACGCATCGCGCGCGAGGAATTAGATTATAACGTTCTCTCGGAAGCTTGAGTGCTTCGCTACTCGCACGCAAATCATGCCTCCGGCGACATTTATAAACATTCGTAGTAACTGCGGGAGGCGATATGAATTCAAGCGTAAATGCCCAGATTGAAGATATGGTCAATGCATGGACGCGCTTTCAGGGGCAGTGCTGGGACAGCCTGTTCGGCATCGGTAACGGGCAGGCCGCGGTGCCGTGGCGAAATCTCTTCAGCCGACCGCTGGAGATGAGCGAGGACATGGTCAATTACCTGCTGCAGCAACAGTCTGATTGTCTGCGCATGGTCATGAAAAATTCACGGCCCGGCGACGGTGCGCCCAAGGTCGTCAGCGAGTGGAGCGAGCAGGTCGAGGGCGCAGCACAGCACTGGATAGACGCGCAACGTCAGGCTTGGCATACCTGGTTCGCGGCGGTCAAGCAAATGGACCCGTATCGCACACGCGGCAACGCGCGCAAAGCTGCAAACCACGCCGACAATGTGTTTGAGGCTTGGCAACAGGCGACACAAACCACTCTGCAGGCGCAGGCGGACTGGATGTCCAGTCTGGTGTCGGCTGGCGCGCAGGCCAGGACGGCCGGCAACGGCGCGCAGGCTAATTCTCAGCCCGCGAAAAAGACGAGCACCGGTACAACAGCCAAGGGTGCCGAATCGAGACGCAGCGCCTGATCGTAGACGATTGCCGTCGCCGACGGCGTAAGCGCCCGGCGCCGGCAATAGGGACTGAGGGTCGCCGCCCAGCGCGGGCGGCGTGCGCAGCGTGCCGCACTGGGGTTTGAGCCACGCAACCCAGTCGGTCCACCATGAATTGGGTACCTTGCTGGTGCTCGCCCGCCAGTGGTCAGGATCTCCCAGACCTGTCGCGTCGCCCACCCAGTAACGGCGCTTGGGCGGATCGACCGGTGGGCTCAGCACACCCATGATGTGGCCGGAGGTCGCGAGAACAAATCGCACTGGACCGCGTGTCAGCGAGCACAGCTTAAACACCGACTTCCATGGCGCGATGTGATCCTGCTCGGCGCTGATGACGTACAGTGGCTGCGTGATGCGTGACAGGTCGATGGGCCGCCCGCCCAACGTGACGCCATCTTTTTCCGACAGCTTGTTGCGCAGGTAGAACTCGCGCAAATAGAAGGAATGCATGGCGTATGGCAGGCGTGTCGAGTCGGCGTTCCAGTACAACACATCGAACGCAGGCGGCGACTCACCCAGTAAATAATTCTGCACCCAGTAATGCCAGATCAGGCTGTTGGAGCGCAAGCTGCGAAAGGATGTCGCCATATCCCTGCCGTCCAGATAGCCGTGATGCGCCATGATGTCGTCGATCGCATCCAGGCTCTGCTCATCGATAAATACCTCGATATTACCGGGCTCGGAAAAATCTGCCAAAGTGGTCAGCAACGTGATGTGGGCGACCGGCGACCCCTCTTTTCCGCCGGCCTCGCGGTTGAGCCAGGCCGTCAGCGCGGCGACCAGCGTACCGCCGATGCAGTAGCCCGCCAGGTGCACCTGCGGGGCGTCGCAGATCTCGCGCGCCGCGCGCAATGATTCGAGCACGCCCCGCAGCATGTAGTCGTCGAAGGTCGTGTCGCGCATGTCCGCGCCCGGATTCTTCCAGCTGGTGACGAACACGGTAAAGCCCTGCGCCACCAGATACCGCACCAGGCTCAACCGCTCGTTGATGTCGAGGATGTAATACTTGTTGATCCACGGCGCCACGATCACGATTGGCGTGCTGTGCGCTTTCTCTGTGGTGGGCGTGTACTGAATCAGATCGACCAGCTCATTACGATACGCCACGGCGCCGGGGGTCGTGGCGATATTGCCGCCGACCTGAAAGGCGTCTTGATCGACCATGCTGACGTGACCCGCGGCTATGTCGCTCAGAAGGTTACGCCATCCCTGGGTCACGCTTTGTCCGCCGGTTTGCAGCGCGCGCGTTATGGCCTCGGGGTTGGTGAGGAAGAAATTGCTCGGCGCCACCGCGCTTAAGAATTCGCGTGTCCAGAAGGCCGCCCTGCGTCTGGTCTTTTCCGATACGTCGGGGGTCTTGTAAATCGCGTCCTCCAGCCATCGCGTGTACAGCAGATAATTTTCCTTGAGGGGGTCGAGAAAGGGTTCTGGCGCCATAACGGATGCTGAAATCGTTCGTCATAAATGACCGCGGGAAACAGGTCTTCGCTATCCGGCAGGCCGGCCATGCGTTGCCAGGTGGACAGCGCCAGTGCGCGCGCGCCCAGCCGATTGACTTCCTCAGCCAGCATTCGAGGGTGCGCCCACCAGATTTTGTGCACTTCCCGGCGGGCGGCGGCGATACCGAATGGGTCGAGCGGACTGTACATTGCGCAACTCTCTCGGCCGAAGGCGATCGAAGGGGCAGATGACATTTACTTGACAGTGCGCGCCGTTCTAGCGGTGATGTTGTGCGCCGCCGATCCCGCTTGATGGTAACTGTGATACGGAGTTGGCTGGCCGGTTCATTGTCGTGTCACCTGCTTGTGTCATGCTCGCATTGCGCAAAAGAACTGTTCTAAATGATATTGCAGTGCATTACGGGTAAGTACGTACGTAACCGTACGAATGGAGGACAGGCACTATGTGCTTTATATATATGGAGACTCTCTGCCACAAGGAGGTGGCGGCTCAACGTTCAGAAAGGCCATTCAACACGTCCAGCGGAGTATCGCTATGAACCCAATGACCAACGCCGCCAATTTCCGGGCCGCAATCGATTCGCTGCCTGTGCGCGGTGCCGCAGCCCAGGAATCGAGCGAGGAGGCAAAAATTCTGACCGACGTGGCGGGCCGTATAGAGTATATGAATCTCGCCGCGGAACAACTGTTAGGTGTGCGTTTCGAGCAGACGCGCGGCCGGCCGCTGAACACGCGCGGTTTACCCTATACCGAGTTTTTCAATCTGGTCGACGAGTTGAGCCATGATTCGCTCAACAAGCTGATCGCAGATTGTATCGCCGGTGACGAGCCGATTTCACTGGGCAACAAGGTGGCGCTCGTTAACGGCGATGGCGAGCAGGTCCCTATCGGAGGATCGATTTCACCGATGCGCGTCGAGGGTTTCGGCACGGTGGGCGCCATAATGGCTTTCCGGGACGCGACCGCCACGCGGCACATGATGGGCCGGATCTTTGATGGAGACGTCAATCGCATAGCGCGTTGATACGCGCTTGCCAACAAGGAGCAAGATGGCTTTTCACAGCATAATCAGCGCAGCCAGCGGGTACCCTATCCGGAATGGCATGCAGGTCATGCCCGCCACGCAGGGCGGTGGCCGCAAATCAATCGAACAACAAGGTGCGCGGAGCCAGAACCGTTCATCGCACGCGTCAGGCCAGACAGCATGGCTCGATGCGCGCCAGGATGAGCAGGCCAAAGAACAGCGCAGACTACAGGCGGAAGATGATTGCGTAGTGCTGTTGTGTCGTGACTGAATTCCGTCAGGACAAGATGTCCTGATATCGAGCTTTCTCAGCAGCTATACCGTGCATCATTCAGGGGCCAGACACGCCGTGGCAGGCAATGCCGAGCGTGATGGGCCAGCGGAGGCTGGTCGGGGGGTCATCGAATCGCAGCAGGAGACAAGAGCATGGCGTCGGTGCAGGAAAGGGTCGCGCGCAGCGTAACGGCAGGAAAGCCTGAATCACACCACCCGGTATCTGCGTGGGCGCCGCACGAATCCGACGTTATGGCCCTGTTGGTGCTGGATCACTCGGGCCGCATCCGTTACCTGAATCACGCCGCTACCGAGATGCTCGGCGTCAGTCTGGAGCAAGTGCGCGGCACGGCCTGGGTGAACTGCGTCAACGTCGTCGAGAGCGCCACGCGCACGCCGATTCGGGATCCGGTCAAGGCATGTCTCGATGCCGGCACGCCCTTGAAAATTGGCTGCAATGCGATCCTGGTCAGCCCGTCGGGCAGGGACATTGCAGTCGAGGTCTATGTCGAACCGTTCCCGGAGCTTGACGGCGCCGTAATGATGTTTCGCGACGACGCTGCCGCCACTGCGGCAGCGTCGTGAGGACATCGTCCGGTGGCGTGAATTCGTCGATTGTTAGTTTGGAATAATTTGCCCTTCGTGCGCCTACAAATGCGCAGGTTCAAGCAGTAGCCCATCCGTTAATCCCTCGTGCTGATGCCTGCGGCCTGACGTTTCGAACCGCAATCGCAACAGCAAATCGTATGAAGTAACCCGCTTTGACCGCCGGAGCGGCGGCGCCGCTTGCGAATAACGCCGTATGCATGGACTTCAGAAAGTGCGCCTTATCTGGTCCTGTCGTGACCGTGACTGCAGCCCGACCGCCCGCGTGCTCGCATCGCGACCACGCCGGCGTTCTGATCGCGCTGGCCGCGCCCCTGCGATGGGCTCGATGCTCAAAGATACCGCCGGTTTCAATCGGCGACCGCCGGTTCTTGTGCCCGGCGGCGTAAAGCATATGCGTTTGGCGCGCCGCGCTGCTCGTATTATCATCCGGAACTTTGAATGTGCCCGCCACCCTCGTTTCGAACCGTCACCAGTAACGGAGACCTCATGGCTGCATCGACCACCAACAACAACCGCTCACAAAGCGTCCGCTCGAAGGGCCCCACCGCCGAATTCGCGGCATTTTGCGATTCCGAGCGTGCGCACCGGCGCAACGCGGACCCCAATTTTGATGCCGCGCTTTACGACCAGGCTGTCGCGCTGGTGCTGGACCGGCTCGCCGCTATCAAAAAGGAAATCCCGCAATGATCATTACAGCCATAAGGGCGGAAAACGTCCTCAAGTACGCGCACCTGGAGCTCAACGGATTACCCGGCCGGGGGCTGATCGCCGTCAGCGGGCGCAACGAGTCCGGCAAGAGCACGATCGGCGAGACCATCTGTTTCGCGCTGTTCGGCAGAACTTTTTCGCTGTCGCCGGAGGAATTGATCAAGATTATCCACTGGGGCGAAACGCGCTGCCTGGTGGCGATCGACTTTACCACCGGCGACGGACGCGAATACAGGGTCGAGCGCTCACTGGACGATAGTGGCAACCAGGGCGCGCGGCTGCTCGCGGTGGACAAGGACGAGCCGCGCGCGCAGGGCGCGGAAGCGGTCACGGCCGAGGTTGTGCGGCTGGCCGGCTTCGGCTACAACGAATTCATCGAGTCGTTTTATCTGGCGCAACGCGAAATTACCACGCCGCACGGGCATAGCGCCGCGGTCAAGGCCATGGCCGGTTTGACGCCGCTGGAAAAGGTTCAGGCGCAGCTGGGCGAGGAGATCAAAACGCTCACCGACGACATGATCAACGCCGAGCGGGACATGGCGGACCTGAACGACAGACTCACGGAGCTTAACCTGAATCCTGACCGCCTTCACTCGCTGTGGGCTGATTTATCCGCAACCGGGACGGAATATCAGGAGAAGTCTACCCGCGCGAGAATGCTGCGGCACGTTGCCGATCAATGCCGCGACAGCGTGGCCGCGCTTAAAGCCGACGCCGCCCCCATCCTCAAAGCCAGTACCAATACTTCCTATCAGGGCTGGACGGCGCACGCCGAGCGTTTGGCGGCGTCCACGGCGAACCTCGATCGCTATTGCGCGCAACGCGAGGCGGCGTCCGGGGCGGCGGATTCCACCGCCACGCTTAAGGACTTTGTCCAGCATCTTCAAAGCCAGCTGAGCCGCTTTGCGCAGATGAAAGAAGGCGCAGGCGCCTACCGCGCGCGCCTGGCGGAACTGCTCGGCGAACGTGAGGCTGGTGGTGAGCAGACGGGCCAGCAGGAGCAATCGTTGCCGGCAAAAAAAATCGAAGTCAACCGCGAGGCCGAATCGGCCACCGGTAGCCGCAAGACGGCGCGCATTCTCACCGGCGTATTCCTGATCCTGGCGGCCGCGCTGTGGGCGCTGTGGGTGCTGTTGTTTCAAATGCCAAGCACGCCGGCCGGCGCGCCGGTGGTCAACTGGTTCGACACGAACGTGCCGGGCTGGGAAAACTACAACGTCGGGCTGCTGTGGCTGGCGGTTGGCGCGACCGTCCTGTTCGTTCTGCTGCTGATTCGCGGGATGATGCTGACCGCACGCATCAATCGTTTCCACGACGAATCCGCGAGGCTGGACCGGCGCATCGAGGCCACGCGCGAGGAAGCCGCGGCGCTGGATAGCCTGGACACCATGCCGCTGCCCGACGCCGTGGAAGCGCTGCGGAACGCCAGCGACGAACGACTGGCCGCGCAGGCGACCGAATACCGCAATGACTCCACCGTTACCTTGCTGGACCACGATTCGCTGAACGACTATCGCCGGCTGTTGACCTCGCTGACGGATCGTACGGGAACCGAAATCGAGGCGACACGTGCCGGCATCGCCAACGAGGTCTCCGATCTGGATCGCGACACGCGTTCGCTGACCGGCACCATGGCGCAGCTGAACGAGGCGATACCCGAAGAACAGGAGCGGCGCCGCAAGGTCGTTCATCTGCGGTCGCTGATGACTGGCTTGCAAACCAAGGTCGACGACGACCGGCGCAAGATCGAGGTCCGCAACGTCGCGCGGGAGCTGCTGGAGGATGGTTGTCGGCATGTCTCGCGGCGCTTCAACCATGACATTCGCAACCTGGTCGGCGCCACCTTGCCACTGTTGACGGCCGACCGCTACGAGCATCTGCAGATTGACGAGGCGCTGCGGGTGCGGGTGTTTTCCGGGCAAAAGCACGACTTTCTCAATCTGGACGAGATCTCCAGCGGCACGCAGCGCCAGATCATGCTCGCGGTACGGCTGGCGCTTTCCCAGAAACTGGTGCATACCGCCATCGACGGCTCTCAATTCATGTTCTTAGACGAGCCTTTCGCGTTCTTCGACCAGCAGCGCATGCGCGATTCGCTGCAGGTGCTGCCTACTTTAAGCCAGGAGGTCACGCAGGTGTGGGTGATCGCCCAGGAATTTCCCGAGGATGCGCAGTTCGACCTGCATATCCGCTGCGAGCACGCGCTGACGGAAATGAGGATAAACGCGGCCTGACGGACATGGTCGACCGCTGGCTGCCCGGGCATGCCTGCTGACAAGGGTATGCGAGATTGCGCCACGAACATGGCGCTTAGTCTGCCGGAAGCTGGTTGCCGAAAAAACCGACGCGAATGTTGACCATCGAGCAGCAGCTTGCCGCGCGGCGTCTGGCATGCCCGGTTACACATGAGCCACTTGTCGCGCGCAATGAATGCCTTGAAACGCCGGATGGCGCGCGACGTTACCCGCTCGTCAATGGCGTGCCCATTCTTTTCGGGGACAAGACAAGGCAGACGCAATATTTGCACGCGGGCGGAGGGAAGATGGCTCGCGAATACACTCAGCGAGCGACGCTTCAAGGGCGCTTGCGCGCCTTTCTTCTGCGGATCGTCACGCTTGGCGGAGACTACCGAAGCAAAGCATCGCGAGACGCGTTTCATCGTGCAGTGGCCGAGCAGCCCGCAGACGCCTTGTGTCTCTCGATCGGCGGTGGCCCCTCCCGGGGACATCCCAGTCTCATCAACCTCAATGTCGGTCTGTTTGCAAACGTGGATGTCGTCGCGGATGCTTACGAACTTCCCTATACGGCCGGCAGTGTCGACGCCGTCTGCTGCGAGGCGGTGTTGGAGCACCTGGAGTTTCCGCAGCGCAGCGTCGCCGAGATGTGGCGGGTGCTGAAGCCGGGCGGGCAGGTATTCGCGGCGACGCCCTTCCTCCAGCTGTATCATGGCTATCCCGACCATTATCAGAACTTTACGCTTACCGGGCATCAGCGTCTGTTTGAGCGCGCCGGTTTTTCCATAATCTCATCCGGAGCATGTGTCGGTCCGACCTTTGCCCTGACGCAGTTATGCATGGCCTACGCTCGGTACTACACGCCGACTAACGCGCTCAAGTACGTGGCGGCAGGTCTGGCGGTGATGATCGCCCTGCCGTTACGGCCACTCGATTACCTGATCAACAACGCTCCGGCTGCTCATATACTGGCGTCAACCACGTACGTTCACGCGGTAAAGCCATCGGCCTGAGCGGGCCAGGTTACCCGGCTGGCTGACCCGCAACGGGCCAGATCAGGCTTGCGAACAACAATGCCATGCGCGGCTATTTGAGCTTGAACGGCGCCAGCTTCCTTTCCACCGGCTTGTTCTCAAGCCGTACATATTGCGGCAAACCCTGCTTGAAGGGCGGGTAGTCTTCGCCCACGATCAGCGGCTGCAGGTACGCGCGGCACGAGGGCGTGATGCCAAAACCATCCTTGCGGATATAGCTCTTCGGCAGCATCTTTTCCTTGTTCGCGACCCTGGCGAGCTGGGTGTGGCCGATGCGCCAGCGGTAGGGCCTGTTGGACCGGCGTTCGATGGTTGGCATCACCGCGTTCTCGCCGGCCAGCGCCAGCTTGACCGCCGCCGCGCCCAGCGCATAAGCCTGATCGACATCGGTCTTGGATGCGATGTGGCGGGCGGCCCGCTGCAGATAATCGGCCACGGCCCAGTGATACTTGTAGCCCAGATGCTGTTTTGTCAGCTGCGAGATCACCGGCGCCACGCCGCCCAGCTGTGCATGGCCGAACGCGTCTTTGGTGCCGGCTTCGGCCAGGAACTGCCCGGCCTTGTTGCGCACGCCTTCGGAGACGACCACGGCACAATACCCATAGCGCTCGACGGTTTCTTTCACCCGCGGCAAAAACTTGCCCTCGTCGAACCGGATCTCGGGAAACAGGATGAGATGCGGCGCGTCGCCGGCCTTTTCCGCCGCCAGTCCGCCGGCCGCCGCGATCCAGCCGGCGTGACGGCCCATGACTTCCATGACGAATACCTTGGTCGAGGTCTTCGCCATAGAGGCCACGTCGAAGCCGGCCTCGCGGATGGAGACCGCGACATACTTGGCCACTGAGCCGAAGCCCGGACAGTTGTCTGTCACCGGCAGATCGTTGTCGACCGTCTTGGGAACGTGTATCGCCTGAATGGGATAGCCCAGTCTTTTGCCCAGCTGCGAAACCTTAAGGCAGGTATCGGCGGAATCACCGCCGCCGTTGTAGAAAAAATAACCGATGTCGTGCGCCTTGAAGACCTCAATCAGGCGCTCGTATTCCGCGCGATTCTCGTCCAGCCCCTTGAGCTTGTAGCGTGCGGAGCCGAACGCGCCGGCCGGCGTGTAGCGCAGCGCGGTGATGGCCTTTTTTGACTCGCGGCTGGTGTCGATCAGGTCTTCGGTGAGTGCGCCGATGATGCCGTCGCGGCCGGCAAAGACCTTGCCGATCCTGTCCTTGTGCTGGCGGGCGGTCTCGATCAGGCCGCAGGCCGACGCGTTGATCACGGCGGTGACGCCGCCGGATTGCGCATAGAAAGCATTTTTTCTGGGCATCATGGTTCCTCGTTTTATTCCTGTTCGCAAAGGCATAGCTCGTGTGATTACGATGTCATCTTCGCTCGCTGACAGTCCACCCTGTGGCATGCTGCGTTAGTGTGGCAAAATCGCGGGCCAAATCAAATTCACGGGAGCGACATCCAATGCGCATCATATTGCTCGGCGGCCCGGGCGCCGGAAAAGGCACGCAGGCGACTTACATCAAGGAGCGTTACGGCATTCCGCAGATTTCGACCGGCGACATGCTGCGCGCCGCGGTCAAGGCGGGCACGCCGATGGGCCTGGCGGCAAAAAAGGTGATGGATGCGGGCGGGCTGGTGTCCGACGACATCATCCTGGGGCTGGTCAAGGAGCGTGTGGCGCAGCCCGACGCCGCCAACGGTTTTCTGTTCGACGGTTTCCCGCGCAACATCGCGCAGGCGCAGGCGCTGGAAGACGAGGCCATCGGTATCGACCACGTGCTGGAGATCGGCGTCGACGACCAGGAGATCATCAAGCGGCTGAGCGGCCGGCGCGTGCATCCCGGCTCGGGGCGCGTTTACCACGTGCTGTTCAATCCGCCGAAGGTGGAAGGCAAGGACGACGTGACCGGCGAGGCGCTCATCCAGCGCGATGACGACCGGGAGGACACGGTGCGCAAGCGGCTGGCGGTATACCACGAGCAGACCGAGCCGCTGCTCGAATATTATGCGAATCACGCGGCGTCTCGCGCGCGCAACGCGCCGCGCTACACGCGGATCGAGGGGACAGGCCAGGTCGAGGACATCCGCGATCGCATCTTCGCGGTGCTCGATTCATGATCGCGGTTTTCCAGGGCCGCTTATCGCGTTGTCCAGGCATGTTCGCCGCAGGGCAGGCCGGCGCCGGGTGATGCGCATGTCATGGAAGTTCCGCTGCTGCTGGCGCTGATCGCCGGCCTGGTGTGGTTCTGGTCGGACAGCTCGCGGGCGCGTGAACAAACGCTGCATCATTGCCAGCGGCTCTGCAAGGAATTGAATGTGCAACTGCTGGATCAGACCGTAGGGCTTGCCGGGCTGTCGCTTGGCCGCGGCCCGACCGGACGCGTGCAGTTGCGGCGGCGTTACGGCTTCGAATACAGCATCGATGGCAATGATCGCTGGCGGGGCTCGGCCAGTCTGCGCGGCAAGCACGTCGAGTATATCCACATGGACCATCCGGATGGTGCGATCATCGTGAAAGACGGCGCGCGGCTCGAAGCACCGCATCTATGATCGGCCAGCGCTGAGCCATGTTTGTCGTTTCTATCTATACCCTGCTGCTGGGTATCGGCATCGTACTGCTGGGCGCCGGCATGCTGAGCACCCTGCTCGGCGTGCGCGCCAGCCTGTCGGGCTTCAATCCGCTCAGCGCCGGGCTCATCATGTCGGGTTACTTCGTCGGATACATCATCGGCACCTATCAATGCCCGCGCCTGATCCGGCGTTTCCGGCACATCCGCGTGTATGCGTCCATGGCGGCGCTGGGCTCGATCACCGCGCTGCTGCATGGGCTGTTCGTCAATCCCTGGGTCTGGGGCGGCTTGCGTATGCTCACGGGCATCTGCATGGTCGGGCTCTACATGGTGATCGAGAGCTGGCTCAATGAGCAGTCGCCGACGCATGTGCGCGGCAAGGTATTCGCCGTTTATATGGCGGTGACCCTGGTGGCGATGGCGCTGGGCCAGTTCCTGATTCTGGCGGGTGATATCAACGCGCTGACCCTGTTCGCGTTGGTCTCCATGCTGTTTTCGCTGGGGCTGGTGCCGGTGACCATGACGCGGGTGCGCGAGCCGGAGTCCGTGCCCAGCGCACATCTGGGCCTCAAGCATCTTCACGAGGTCGCGCCGCTGGCCGTGGCAGGCGCGCTGATCTCCGGCATATGCGCCAGCGCGCTGCTGGGCATGGGTCCGATCTTCGCGCAGCGGGTGGGGCTGTCGACGGCGGCGACGGCCTTGTTCATGAGCGTCACCATCCTGGGCGGCGCCGTGCTGCAATGGCCGGTCGGTCATCTGTCCGATACGCGAGACCGGCGCAAGATCCTGGCTGCCACCAGCTTCGCAGCCGCCTTCAGCGCCTCGGGCATTTATCTCGCCATCCATTATCTGCCGGCCGCGGCGTACGCAGGCGGGTTCGTGTACGGCGGCCTGCTGTTTTCCCTGTACGCGCTGTCGGCGGCGCACATGAACGATCATTTACAGCGAGAAGAAGTCCTGGAGGCGACCGGCGGCCTGTTGCTGGTGTACGGCGTTGGCGCGGCGCTGGGTCCGGCCCTGGCGGGCTTGTTCATGGACACGTTCCGGCCCGGTACGCTCCTGTTTTTCTTTTCGATCGCGCTGGCGACACTCGGATGCTACGCGGTGTACCTCATCCGCCGCGACGAGGACATCCCCACCGAGGCGCAGGAGCCGTTCGTCTCCATGACGCGCACCACGCCGGCGGCGCTGGAGTTGTATCCTCGCACGGAGGCTCAGCCGGAGCTGGGCGAAATGCCGGTGAACGCGGAAGAGCAGCCCCGCGTGTTGTGATTGCGCGTGCAGCAGCGGGCGCGCCGGCATTGTAAGCAAAATCAGCGTCCGTTAATTTTGGCGGATGACGATCAGCAAGCGTAAAATGCCGCGTATCGTTTCTTTTGACCTCCAGGCCGGCACCGTGCTGGCGCAGAAATACAAGGTCGTGGACCGGCTGGGCGCCGGCTGGGAGGGGGAGGTCTATCTCATACGCGAACGCGCGACCGGCATCGAGCGCACGGCCAAGCTGTTTTTTCCGCAACGCAATCTCAACGACCGCGCCGCGCGCTTTTACGCACGCAAGCTGCACAAGCTGCGTCAGTGTCAGATCATCATTCAGTATCACACGCGGGAGACGATCGTCTACCGCGGCGTGCCGGTCAGCGTGCTGATCTCGGAGTTCGTCGCCGGCGAACTGTTGAGCGAATTTCTGGCGCGCCAACCCGGCCAGCGGCTCGGGCCGTTTCAGGCCACGCATCTGCTGCATGCGCTGGCCAGCGGCATCGAGTGCATTCACGCCATCGGCGAATATCATGGGGATCTGCACACCGACAACATCATCGTGCAGCGCTGCGGGCTGGGTTTCGAGCTGAAGCTGCTGGATATGTTTTACTGGGGCGCGCCGCGCGCGGAGAACATATATGATGACGTGGTGCATCTGATCCGCATCTTCTTCGACGCGCTGGGCGGCCAGAAGCATTACGCGCGGCAGCCACCGGAAGTCAAAGCGATCTGCCGCGGACTGAAACGATCGTTGCTGATCAAGAAATTCCGCACCGCGCGGGAGCTTCGCACCTACCTGGAGACCATGCAGTGGAGTTGATGATTGTTACGGCGAGGGGCGGCGATGCCTGAGCGCAGCCAGCGAGCCTACATCAGGCATCCCTCCGATATTCCCATCGAGATTGCGCGCGCGCCGCGCGGCCGCAAGGATCGGCAACCGTTACATAACATCAGCTTCGGCGGGTTGTGCTGCGGTTGCAGGGCCTATGTAAAGCCGGGCTCCCTGATCTGGCTGAACATCGCCGTGGTAGAGCCGCCGTTCGAGGCGAAGGCCAGAGTGGTGTGGTGCCACTCATGCGCCAGCGGTTATGACCTGGGCGTGGAATTCATGGACGCCGAGGACGCGTTTCGGGTGCGCATGGTAGAGCAGATCTTTCACATTGAGCAATACAAGCGCCAGGTGCGCGATGCCGAGGGACGCGAGATCAGCGCGGAACAGGCCGCGCATGAGTGGATCAGCAAGCACGCGGCGGATTTTCCGGATCCCGCGCCGCACGCCTCGGCCCGCCAAAAGCGCTGACTGATCCGCCCGCTTTTGCTGCAAAACAGGCGACGCGAGTAGTTCGCTGGTGCCGGTTGGCTGGAGTCGTTTGCGGGGGCAGTCGCTGGCGTCACATCCCTGTGCGCTAAAGTGATTTGAAGCGGTTTTATTGCTTCGTTTTCTCGTTGATCTTTTCGATAGCCCGCTGACGCAGCTCGGGGTCCTGCTGCACCGCCATCCCGACCTGCTGATATTCCTCGACGGACAGATCCTCGCCCTGAATCGCGTCGACCAGCTCGCCGTTCATCTTTTTCTGAATGTTATGCACGTCATCCATGGTCTTGGCGCCTTCCACCTGGGCCTTGTACTTTTCCTGAATCTCGTGCGCCTTGACGTTGACGTTCGCGAATTTCTCCAGATGCTCGTCGGACACGTCGGTCGGCTTCATGGCCTCGGGCTGCGTCTGCGGAACCTGGCCCTGCGCATAAACCGATGGCGCGGCGCCCAGGCCCAGCATCAGCGCGAGCAGGCTGCTAAGGGTGAACAATTTGATTAACATGGGTCATTCTCCAAAATAGTTAGGGACTGGATAGCACTCGAACGCAAGTCATGTGCCATTACATCGCATGCATGAGGCTCGAGTGAAGCATACCGGGCCGACCGTGGGCCCCGGGTATTAGATGGATTTACCTCCGAGAGTTCGATTATGCGCTTGGTAAGCTTTCAGGATAAAGACGAGCCGCATCTGGCCGTGCAGATAGATGACACATGGGTCGTGCCGGCCTTGCTTGAAGGGTGGCCGGCGAAAATCGATTCCATGCAGGCGCTGATCGATGGCGGTGCGGACTTGCTTGCCGAACTCAAACGGCTAATCGCAAATCCTCCGACTGTCGCCTGTCGACGACTGGATCCGTCGCGGCTGCTGGCGCCCATTCCACGGCCGCGCCGGAATCTGATCTGTCTGGGCTGGAATTACGCGGATCACGCCCAGGAGTCCGCGGCGGCATCCAAACGCAATTACAAGCTGCCGGAGCATCCCGTGGTGTTCACCAAGGCGGTCACCAGCGTCACTGGCCCCTATGCGGATATTCCGTTCGAGCCCCGCGTATCCAGCCAGATCGACTGGGAAGTGGAGCTGGGCGTGGTCATCGGCCTGGCGGGCCGGGGCATCGCGGCGCAAGACGCCTTGCGGCACGTGTTCGGCTACACCATCGTCAACGACATCTCGGCGCGGGACATGCAATCGCGCCACAAGCAGTTCTTTCTGGGCAAGAGTCTGGACGCAAGTTCGCCGGTCGGGCCGTGCATCGTCACCGCCGACGAGCTTCCCGATCCTCAGCGACTGGCCTTGCGCAGCTGGGTCAACGGCGCGCTCAAGCAGGAGTCGAATACCGCCAAGCAAATCTTCGATGTGGCCACCACGATTTCGATCCTGTCGCGCGGGATGCGCTTAGAGCCCGGCGACATCATCGCCACCGGCACACCCAGCGGCATAGGTTTTGCGCGTAACCCGCCGGAGTTTCTGGGCGACGGCGATGTGGTCGAATGCGAAGTCGAGGGCATTGGCCGGCTGCAAAACCGGGTGGTCGCGCATAGGGCGCCGGCGTAGATTCGTGGCCGCGACGCGGGCGGGCGGGCATTCGTCGATGTGGAGTTACCGTCGTTGGCGGCGTCAACGGATCATCTCCAGAAGCGCCGTCGGCGAGACTGACTGGCAGGCGGTTTTCGCGCGCACGCCGGCGCTGCGCGGCCTGTCCGGGACGGAGTCCGCCCGTCTGCGCGAGCTTGCCATCCTGTTCATGCACGAGAAGACATTCAGCGGCGCGCGCGGTCTGGCGGTGACCGGGCGCATGCGGCTGACCATCGCCCTGCAGGCCTGCCTGCCGATCCTGAATCTGGGACTGGAATGGTATCGCGGCTGGGTGTCGATCATCGTCTACGCGCATGATTTTGCGCCCATACACGCCTACGTCGACGACGCCGGCGTGGTGCACACCGATCAGGCGTCGCTCAGCGGCGAAGCCTGGCTGAAGGGTCCGTTGGTGCTGGCCTGGCCCAACATCGAGCGGAGTGCAGCCGAGGGTTACAATCTGATCATCCACGAATTCGCGCACAAGCTCGACATGCGCAACGGGGTTGCGAACGGCATGCCGCCGTTACACCAGGGCATGGACCTCGCCGCCTGGACCCGGGATTTTTCGCGGGCATTCGAAGACTTCAGGGGCAGGGTCGCGCGCGACGCGGCACCACCACGCATCGATGCTTACGCGGCCGAGGCGCCGGAGGAGTTTTTCGCCATCATGAGCGAGCTGTTCTTCGAGGCGCCGGAAGTCATTATCGAATGTTATCCGGCGGTGTATCGGCAGTTGCACGATTTCTATCGTCAGGATCCGATCACGCGCCGCGCCGCCACGCGCGAGTTTCTTTAACTAATGAGGGCTGTGCGGCGGAATGGCGCTGCTCATCAGTAGTTGTCCTGCACCACCATGTACACCATGGTCTGGTTCAGCAACTGATAGGCCACCTCCCCGAAGGTCATCGGTCCGGTCATGTTGGCGGTTTTTTTGCCTTCCAGTTCGGAGTAGAGGAAATTCAGGATGCAGTTGCAGGAAAACGAGACCTCTCCGTTTATCCTGGGCAGGGCGGACTGAAAACCCGAAACGTAATCCGAGATGGGCTGCGCGATCCGGTATTCCACGTCATCGAATACCGGCGCGTAAAAGCTGACGGTCTTTTTCTGCTGGTCCACGCCCTGAAAGCTCACGTTGACCATCGCCCCACAGTAGTCGGCGACCAGCGGCAGCCGCGTATCGATTTTCTTGTCCGTCAGATAATCGGCGAAATTCTGTTCCCGCCCGTTGACGAAGCAGCGGCTGGCGCTGAAGCCGGTCTGCGGAAATTTGATCATGTCACCGTCGCCCTGGGAGAACAGATTCACGATGCCCATGTTGGCAATCTTGTCGTCCGGCAGGCTGGCGTGCAGCACCACCGCGTGTTCGCTGGACATCCTTCCGGCACGGCCATCGAACACCTTGGGCGAGATCTTGCCGAGATCATCCAAGTGCACGCCGCTGATCCAGCCGATGATGGGCTTCAAAAACATGCCGTCGAAGCCGGGGGCGCTGCGCGCATAGGCGCTGTGCGCCTCGCTCAACGCCGGAATGATGACGATGGAGAACCCGTTGTCGGGCGCGTCGTTGAGGACGTTCGGCAGTTCGCCGGTGGCGTAGGTGCGGATGGATATCTGTTCGGACGCGCACGGCAGCCGCGTGGCGAAGATCTTGTCGCGGCTGATCTGTCCGCCGTCCTCGGCCATGAAATAGGGAATCGTGCCGCCTATCCACGCGCCTTTGGGGAGCTTGCTGAGCAGTGTTTCGTCGGCGGCCAACGACAACACCTCGCCGTTACGGATTGCCCGGCTGGCTTGTTCTAAAGTCAATAACATGGCGTAACCATCCTCGTCAGGCGCCCTGCAAATCGGCCGATTACGCATCGCGTAGCGGATCGATGGGGCGCATGCCGCTTGCACAAGCGCATCGCGCTAATTGTGGTTTTTGTCTCGTTCGGATGGCGTGTTTGTCGCCAATCCTCTTGTTTCGTTATCGCCTTCGCAAAACGCTCGCCGGATGAGTGCCGGCGTCACGGGCTGCTCAGCAGTTGTCCCAGTTCGTACTGCACAAAGCGATGATACTTGACGAAGTAGTTGCGCAGTTCCCCGATCTTGGCGCGCCGTTGCGACTCGGTCAGGTCTTGGAGCATCATCATGCGCAGGCGCGCGAGCAGCATCTGCAGGCCCAGCGCCTTGACGTGGATGTTGAGCTCGCCCTTCATCAGCCGCTGCCATTTGGGGTGCGATGCGTCCGGGATATCGTCGAGCGTGGTGGCCGCGCGGGGCATGAAGCTGTCGATCGCGCTGGCCGTCCGTACCGCCGCCGAGGCGCGCCGCCGCGCGCCGGCGTGGCTCAACACCTTGTCATAGCGCTTGAGATCCTCCATGCGCACGTCCAGCAACCGGCACACGCTCTGCACGCTGTCGCAATGTTCCAGCGCGTGGCCAACCTGGCGTTGCAGCGCGGTGGTGAAAGGCGACGCGGGCTCGCCCCACAGGTTCATGATCGGGCATTCGCTCCAGCTGCAGCCAAGGCCCTGCGGAACGGGCACGTGGACGTAGGTTTGTAACGGCCCGAGATTGGTATGCCGCCAGACTTTTGTTTCCGATCTGTTGTTGACGGTCAGTTTCGCGCTGCATTTGCTGCATTTTGTCGTGTGTGTGCGGCTCAGCCATGATCTGGTCGATGGCTTGAACGCCACAAGGATGTCCATGCGCAAACCGCCTTGGTTGACGTCGACCGCCTTCACCTGCCAGGGATCGTCGACGCTCAATACATACGCACACAGTTCTGTAGCCTGCATTGCTCTCGCCCCTTGCTGTCTCGCTCCGCCGAGCATGTCCGCGACGCGTCGCGGCGCATGCGGTGCGGCGGCCGGAACGTCAAAAGTTTAGTGCATAAACGTCAAAAACGCACACCAGCGGCGCAACTACGTCGATCAGCGGCGCCAACGGCGTGATGAGCTGTTCGCCACACCCGACGCAGCCTTACACAATACGGTCGCGGCGGCTCGGCGTCAGGCTTGCGCGAAATACCACCGCAGATATTCATCAAAGGGAACCGTATCCGCAGCCTCGATCTCGCGCTGCTTGTGCACGGACGCCTGCGCGGCCGCTTCGAACAGGTGCGACCGCTCTTCGCGCAGCGCGAGCGCATCGAAATAATCTTTATGTTCCAGTGACTTGCGCATCGCATAGTGGAAAAAGCCCTCGCCGCTCGCGCGCATCTCCGCCAGCATGCGCGCCGACGGGGTGCGCTCCGGATCCTGCACGGCCTCCCGCGCCGCCGCCAGGGCATTGCGGTAGGGCTGCTCCGGATAGTCGGCATCCAGCGCCTCGGCGATGCCCGACATCGCTTCAAGCAGCTCGCCGGCCCAGACCGGCAAGGCCAGCGCCTCGCCGTTGCAGCGCAGTTCGAGCCCGGGATCGCGGCCGCGGCGTGCGGCGGCGCCCTGATTATTGTCGATCTCGCGCGCCTCGCGACAGTCTATGCGGGGGCTCTCGTGCAACAGACAGAACAACATGAACGTCTCCAGAAAGCGCAGCTGCTGCTCACTCAAACCCAGTGGGTCGAAGGCGTTGATGTCCAGCGAGCGCAGTTCGACGTACGCGATGCCCCGCTGTTTGAGCGCGAGGCTGGGCTTCTCGTTGCCGTGCAGGACTTGCCTGGGTCGCACGGAGCTGTAGTACTCGGCCTCGATCTGCAACACGTTGGCGTTGAGCTGCCGATATTCGCCGTCGACCACCACGCCGATCTGCTCGTAGGCCGCGCAGGGTGTTTCAGTGGCGCGCGCCAGGCTCGCGACGTAGGCGTCAAGATTATCGTAGCTGGCCTTGATACCGCATTCGGCCTCCTTGGTGTTCTGGTAACCGATGTCGCTCATGCGCAGCGAGGTGCCGAACGGCTCGTAATACGTGTTGACGTCGAACTCCGGCATAGGGCATGGCTGCCCGCCCATGAATGATTTGCACACCGCGGGCGAAGCGCCGAACAGGTACGGGATCAGCCAGCCGAAGCGCTGCAGATTACGCGTCATGCCCATGTACGTGTCGGAGATAAGCTCGGCGAGCGGGCGGCGGTCCCGTTCATGTTCCTGAAACTGGGGCCAGAACGCGGCGCGCAGCGAGTAATTGAAGTGCGCGCCGGCGATGACCTGCATCACGCGGCTGTAGCGATGACCCAGTCCACGCCGGTAAACGCTCTTCATGGTACCGATATTGGATTCGCCGTAATAGGCGATCGGGATACTGGTCTCGCCGGCGACCACGCAGGGCATGCTGGTGGACCACAACAGTTCGTCACGAAGGTTCGCATAGACGAATTTCTGTGCGTCGCGCAAAAATTCCAGGCACTCGCGAACGTCGGTGAGCGGCGGCGTAATCAGCTCGGTCAGCGCCTCGGAATAATCGGTGGTGATATAGGGATGGGTGAGCGCGGCGCCCAGCGCCGGCGGGTGCGGCGTCTGCGCGATATTCCCCTGCGGAGTCACGCGCAGACACTCTTTCTCGAGCCCGATTTTGCCCCCGGCCAACAGGCCCTGCTGACCCGAGTTGAACAGCCGGGCCAGACGCCGCTCGGCGGTGCGATACACGATGATGGATTCCTTCGGCCGAATATTGAAAAATGGGACGGTGAATGTTTGCGCTAAGGTAATATGTTATCGGCCATAGAACCAGTAGCGTCAGATCGGCACGTCGCCGGGTCGTTCGCGCGGCCCCCTGTGGACCGCGGCCGCGACGGGCCGATCGGCAAATTTTTGCCGTCGCACGAGGACGCGCCCGTGGCGCAGGCGGATCGGTTTCTGCGCTGCCGGGCCTGCGGCTTTGCCATCGCGCGCGACAGCGACCGCATCCGTGTGCGCGATACTCACGAGCATCGTTGCATCAATCCGCACGGCATCCAGTTTCATATCGGCTGCTTTCGCCAAGCGCCGGGCGCGACCGAGATCGGCAAGGAGACGCTCGAACACACCTGGTTTGCCGGGTATCGCTGGCGGATTATGCTCTGCGCGGGTTGCACAACGCACGTCGGCTGGGGGTTTCATGGTCAGGAAGGCGATCGATTCTGCGCTCTGATCCTCGACCGTCTGATCATTCCGCACTGAGCGTGAATAAGGGCCTGGTTCAGGAGCCGCGCATTGCTTGCATTTCTTCAGCGACACGAAGCCGCGACTGCGAATTCACCCGGCCGGGTTTCCTTGAGGTTCGTCGTCGATGCGCCGCGCCAGCCGAGATAGTCATCCGAGCCGCTGGCGTAGTAAAGTGTCCACACCCACCAGTACCCCTGCGTATAGGCGCGCCCGGCGGCCACGTGCGCGGCATTGGTGTCCGCTGCGCAGTAGCGTGACCGCGGCTTGCCGATAACGCGACCGATCATCGCCTCGATCGCGGCCATTTGCACGCCGTTTTTCGTCGCGTAGTTCTGCTCCACGCCCGGGTCGGTGTAACCCCACCAGTCCCAGCACTGGTTGACGGCGTCTTCGCCGGTCTGCGGGTAGAGCACCACAATATCGTTGGCCTCCGCCCACTCGTTGTAGCCCGCGTGGCGCGCATACTCGTCGCCGAGTACGGTCTTGTTTTGCCGGCAGCCGTGCAAGGCGACGTGCAGTTTGCACCGCGCATTCCCGTCTTCACAAGTGCTCGGCACGTAAATGTAAGCTTGCGCGCCCAGGCTTTGCGTGCTCGAGAACGCCGACTGATCGAAGGTCTTCAGGTTCGCGGCCGGCGCCTCGACCGGCGACTTCAGTCCGCCATGGATATGATTCAACAGCGCGCCCGCGGCGTCGAAGTCGCAGTCGTTGATGTACGCGCCCCCCTCGAAGCCGCACGGCCTGCCATAGTCATCCGTGATCATCGCGTGCTGCGCTTCCGATATCTGATCGCGCAGATAGACCATATCGTCGGGATCCACAAAAAATTCATAGTAGTCGTGCAGGCGGTCGACCACCGGCGTCACCACGACACTGTCGGCGCCGCCGGTGAACAGCCATACGCGATCGCCGGCCAGGTTCGCGATCGGGTCGATACGGGCCGCGTCGGACAGTGCCTTCGTAAGGCCTTGGAAATACGCGGCTGGCGGCAGCAGCGAGCTACCGCTGTTCAGGCAGCGTGTGGTCGCATACAAGGCGTTGCCCTCCGCGCACAGATAAGGCCCCGCGGCCAGCACGCCCGCGCCCATGATGCGGCTCGAAAACGCCACGTGCATCTGCACGGCCATGTACCCGCCCGACGACAGGCCGGATACGGAGATCTGTTCCGGGTCGATGTTGTAGGTTCGCAGCGGCGGAGCGGCATGGGTCAACGCCGATGTAATCACCAGAGCCAGCAACAAACCGCTTGCGGCGACGAAGCGACGTTTCGTAGCTCTCATATTGCCCCCGCGAAAGTATAGCCCGCGCGTGCCGAGGAGTATTGCTCGCCAGACACGCTTTCCCGGCTCGATGGTTGGACTTGTCTGCGAATGCCCTGCCGAGACACTGAGCCGGTGTGGGTACCGCACACTCACAGCGCGCTTCTTGTTGCAGAAAAACCCTGCAACCGTTGCGACATCTACTATACTCAACTGGCGTCAATACCATAAGTAACAGACGCAGTGCGGAGGCAAGATGTCCAATTCTCTACTTGGTAGAGGACATGGCAGTGGCGCCCAAACCGTCGACATCTATCATCGCTCAGAGCCAAGCCCATCTATTGGTCTGGGCATCAAGTCCTCAACCGCAACAGAGGCTGTGTTAAAGCCGTTCTTAAAGAATGAGCGGGTTGAAGTACGACTTGTTTATCCAGCACCAATCAGCTCTCCAATCCGGAATCAAATCTACGGGTGCGCGAGCGTCAGCGTTGGCAACACTGATGACGCCATAAAGCATTGGGCGACAGCCGCGGGCCGCGGCCGAATCGCTCGGCCACGTTGATTACAAGTGGTACGTTGATCGGGTCAGCGAAAAACTGGCCGCTCAAGGGCGCGGCCGATACGGCGGCGGATTTTCAGGAAACCCTCTACGACACGATGTTGAAACGAGTGTCAGTCCATTCGAAATTGCCGAGTCCGCGCCCACAGTGATGCTCGAAGTATTCGGCATAAACGACTTGGGAGAGCATCAGAGGATTAATCAAATACATCAATGCACAAAAAGCTTGATCGGGCTCGACTTAGTCAAAGTACAGGAGAATTGTAATGCTGAAATGCGATGCGGTGTTTGAAGGTGGTGGCATCAAGGGCATCGGGCTGGCCGGCGCCATTGCTGCTACCGAGGAAAGAGGTTACCAGTTCATGAACGTCGCTGGCACGTCTGGCGGCGCCATCGTCGCCGCGTTGATCGCCGCGGGATATAACGCCAAGGAACTGCATGCGATCATGCAGGAGCTTGATTACTCGAAGTTCAAGGATGAGGGCCTGCTAGACAAGGTGCCCGTCATCGGAAAGATCATCAGCTTGGGCTTTGAAAAGGGCATTTACGAAGGCGATTATCTGGAGACCTGGGTGCGGGAGAAGCTTGCGGCCAAAGGCAAGCGAATCTTCAAAGACCTGGTGATGAAAGATTACAAGAACTCGCCAAAGTACCGATATCGATTACAGGTTGTGGCGAGTGACATCTCGCGCGGAAAGATGCTGGTGCTGCCGAAGGACATCAAGGACTATGGCGTCGAGCCCGACGAACTGGAGATCGCACGCGCGGTGCGCATGAGCATGTCGATCCCACTCTTCTTCGAGCCGGTGAAGCTGGCGCTCAAAAAGACAGGCCGCGAATGCGTGATCGTCGATGGCGGCGTGCTCAGCAATTTCCCCGTGAGCCTGCTAGATGACGGCAGCGCAGAACCGGCCTGGCCCACCTTTGGCTACCTGCTGGCGGAAGACGCCGATGTGCTGGGCACCGCGAGATCTTCGGTCCGCTCACTCTGTTAGCGTCTATCTTCTTCACCATGATGGAGGCGCATGACCGGATGTATATTGCCAACGAAGCATTCGTGCGCACCATCATGATCCCCACTAGGGGCGTCAAGACCACCGAATTCAATCTGTCACGTGCGCGCGCCCGCGAGCTCTACCAGTCCGGCGTGCGGGCGGGCAGGGAGTTCTTCAAAACGTGGGACTTTGAGAAATACAAAGCCTCGTACCGAGAGCGAAAGGCGCAGAACCGCAGAGACACGCTCATTGCAGCGATGTCCGAGACCGACGGTTAGCCGTGAGCCGGGCTTTTGGAGGTCTCCGGCGTGGGCCGATAAGGAATACTAACGGCTATAATTCGACTGGTGGGCCGCTCGGCGTGGCTCGTTTTTGCAGTGTGATGTTCGATTGTGCAAACGGCACGAACTCGTGATGAAGTCGGATTTATTTGTCGATGTGGATGACAGCGACGGCGGCTAGTGTCTCAGCAGAGCGAGGGCAACAAACTACAAATGTCGGAGGCCAGTCACCATGGCAAAGCTTTTCTTGAGAACGTCCGCATGGGCGATATCGGTCGCGTTGGCCGTGAGTTCATGTACCCAGCATGTCCAATACCGAACGGATTACGAGCCGTGCGCTCGCAAGTCGCCGCTTTCTCCCGCGGACTGTCCGTCAAACGCGCTGCAGGAATATCGTGATCTGGATGGTGTAGAGCCGGACGAAAGCTACACCCTGGGTTTTATCGAGTTCGATGACCAGGGCCTGCTCTTCAAGCGGCGGCAGATGCGAGCGGTTCTGGATGCGGTGAGAGAAAAACTTGTCCGTAAAGATATGCTCATCGTCGTGTTCATGCACGGCTGGAAACACAACGCCGCGCCCGACGACGGGAACATCAAGGAATTTCGCCAATTATTGATGAATCTCAGCGCGGCAGAGAGCCACATTCGGGGCGAAAAGAGCCGCGACGTGATGGGCATTTACCTGGGCTGGCGGGGCCTGTCGATTTATGCGCCGGTGCTCAGGCAACTGACGTTCTGGGATCGCAAGAACACGGCGCACAAGGTCGGGCGCGGGGGCGTGACCGAGGTCTTGGCGAGATTGGAGCGCATCAAAGAACGCCGAGGCCGCAACACCACCTTGACGATCGTGGGCCACAGCTTCGGCGGCGCCGCGATCTACGACGCCTTGTCGCAAGTGCTTGAAGCGAGGTTCGCGCGCACGGTCGACGCGCCGAATACTCAGGGCGGTATCGAGGGTTTCGGCAATCTGGTCGTTCTCATCAACCCGGCATTCGAGGCCTTGCAGTACGCGACTTTGAGCGACATGTCCACGGAATATGCACCTTATCGTGAATCTCAACTCCCCTTGCTCGCGGTGCTCACTTCGGAGGGCGATAAGGCGACGAAATACGCCTTTAAGGTTGGCCGCTGGTTTTCAACCTTGTTCGAAAAAGAGCGCGATACAAAGCGATGCAATGCGACCATTGGAGAAACGGAAAGTATTGATGAAAGAGCGGCCAACGTGACCGCCATCGGGCACTTCGCCCCGTACGAGACTCATGTTCTTCGCGCTCCCAGAGCGCAAGTGCAGGTTTTAAAACATAGTATGGGCGTGCAATCACCGAATTTTCTGAAAATCGGCGCGCAGTGGCGGCGGGATCGGCCCGGCAGCAAGATCGCCTTTACGCGCTCAATTCTTAAGCGCACGCCAACGTCGGCCGGGCGCAATCCCTACCTGGTCGTACGCGTGGACAAAAAGTTAATTCAACATCACAATGACATCCTGGATGACAGCGTGGTGGACTTCGTCCGTCAGTTGATCCTCATCTCAAGCCAGACGCCCGCGCAAAGTCAGGAAATAAGAGAGCTAGCGGCCACCGTAGTCTCCGCCCCCGCCGCGGCGAGCGAGAGCAACGCCGACGCATGCCATGACGTTTCGCGCTGAGTCCGCGAGCAGCGTGGCGGTGAAAACCGAAGCAATATGGATGCTCTTGAGCATGCGGCGTTAATCCGCGCTCATGAACAGTACGAAGCCGGCTCCCAATTGCCGTCCCTGCACGCGCCGTTACATTGACTATACTCACCTTGCGCCGACAGCTTTAACAAAAAACGCGGCGCGGAGGCGAGATGTCGAATTCTTCAGGTGCCGGGCCGGCTGCGCCCGTGCTGCCGTTACTGCTGCTAGCCGCCATGGCGGCCGGTGGGTTTTATCTCTACGAAAAACCATTCGAATCGACGCGTCCGCCAGCGGAAGAGCTGGACACGAGCTTTGCATCGGAGGCGGAGTCCGTGCCGGCGAGGCTGTGGGAGGATCCATTCACCGCCGTCGCCGAACATCTCAAAGCGAAACCGCCTTCCGAAGATGGCGACATCGGACAGGCGACCGACGCGGCAAGAGAGCGTGAGCGCGCATCCGCTAATTCCGAAGACAGCTGTGATCAAGAACCGTCCAGTGGTCATGATCTTAGCTGGCTAGTGAAGCAAATCTGTGATACGCGTAAGCATAACCCGGTAACCGTTATGCCCGTGATGGTTCGGGGCGGTTGGTATGGGGAAGACATCGAGCAACGCCGTCGCAGGCGCTATGCGGTGCTGTCCGCCCTTGGCGCGGAAGGGTATCAGCCTCGCCATTCAGACCGCGTCAGTTATCTCTTTTTGCCAAAGCCAGAAGAGTCTCCGCTTTTCGCTCGAGAGCCAAAGGCGTTTGTTCCTTATGAATGGTTTAACCCCGACCGGACGGGCTTTGTTCGGGATTTAAACCTGGATGAGCAACCGCGCGTACTCGTGATGTGGGTTGCTGAAGACATGTTCGATAAACCTCTATCAGGTCTTGCGAATTTGCTGAGCGGACTCAACGTTGCCGTACAAAAGGTAGGGTCTGAAGCTCCTCTCAAGTCAATGCACTTGAAGATCATCGGCCCCTCGAGTTCACAAGTCTTGCAAAGAATGATGTGGGAAGCTTCACTTGAAGGGACAGACCGAGACGACATTAGCAAACAGTTTGATGAGCTGTCCCAAGGGCCAGTGGAAATGTACTCGCCAACCGCGACGGCTGAAGAAGACATTCTCATCGGCGCAACCCTCGATTCGCCCCACCCCACTTCTGAAGACCCATCAAGTGGAAAAGGTCAATCAATGGGGGAATGTCGGTCGGCAGAGGATTCTCAAGTACGTTCGGACGGTCGATCGAAGGAGAAGCTTCAATCAATCGAGGCGTATTTTGGTCAAGTTCATATCAGTTTCCTCCGCGCGAACGCTGGAGATGAACAGTTAGCCGAGACCATCTTGTGCGATGAGTTCGCACGCCGGCGCATCTTTGTGCATGACCCACACCACGTCGTGGTACTGCTTTCGGAATGGGATACATTCTATGGTCGGGCGCTGCCGAAGAGCTTTGCAAATGTTCTGCTAGAAGAAAGACAACTCTACGAAGGGATAATAGAAGACAACGGTTCTCCGGATGAAGTATGTCGATCCGGGATATGCCAATACAGCTATCTGCGTGGATTGGATGGCGAAACACCGCAAAGTAAGCCCAAAGAAGCTGGCGTAGGTACGTCGGGTGCTTCAAAAGAAACAGCGCCTGATCCCGAGTCCCTGGAGCGCGCGGATGGTGAGTCCCAATACGACTATCTTCGCCGGCTTGCTCACAAGATTGAAGCCGATGTGGGCGACACGAATGTAAAGGCCATAGGCGTGCTCGCCACCGATGTCCATGACAAGCTCTTGGTATTGCAGGCGTTGCATGATCGTTTTCCACGCGCGTTATTTTTTACCACCGACCTGGACGCCCGCTACACGCACGCTTCCGCATATCCGTTTACGCGAAATCTGGTCGTCGCCTCGGGTTTCGAACTTGAGAGCGAATCAAAAGGTGATATCGAAACGCCGCCATTTCGGGATAGTTACCAATCCGCTACCTTTCATGCAGTCCGTCGGGCACTCGCAGAAGCTGAAGATAGCAAACCGTCGTTTGAGCCGAAGCTATTTGAAATTGGACGAGACAAGGTCTTCCAGCTCGATGAAAAGGAACAATCCCGCATTGAAAAAACCTTATTCTTCTGGAGTTGGTTTGTTCAACCCTTCTATGACATGCGTGCTTACGCCTCATATACATCAAGGTCAGATGAAAAAGCTCAAGGCGCAAGCAATCCCGGACTAGACAGCATCGTTTTTTCCGAGATGACGTTCGGACTTGGGGGCATTTATCAGCAGCTCGGCGTACATATAGCAGAATTTGCGGGTGCACCACTGATGCTCAAGTTCGAAATAGGAGCGCACTCACTACTCGCGTTATGGCTAGACGCCGGGGATTTGGCCGCGATAACGCTGCCAGGGCTCGGCGGCATGCATCAGCTGCTTGGAGTAAATGACTCAGAATTTGCGTATGCCCCACTCAGTCTTAAGCTCGAATCAGCGGCGCGTTCATTAGCCGCCTTATGGATCATATCGGCGTTACTGCTGATTGTCTTTGTCGTGCGGGCGAAACGTGATTTGGAGGCGATGACACGACTGGTTAGATGGTCACGTATCGGACTTTTGCTAGTCGTTCCATCGAGCGTTTTGCTGAGCCTTGTATGGCTCATGCCCACCGAGGAGCCTTTAGCGTGGTGGGGCGGTGTAAGCATCTGGCCGGCCGAGGCCATCCGTCTGTTCGCCTGCACGCTGAGTATCGCGCTATTTGTCCATAGCCGGCGATGGTTGGCGCGCAACGCCACCGGTCTGGACGGCCGTTACGTGTTGTGGGGACAACGGGAGTGCGATCGTTATAGACGCGATGTTTTCTTGCAGCCGCAGTTGAGTCCTCCGTCGAAAAGGAACTACTTAGGGAAGCGGAAGCGCCGCGCGCTGCTTGAGCGGGTTTTACTGCCGTTCGGAAGCGCTGAAACACAGAAAGGGCTTGTAGTGACGAAGACTGGCGACTACAAGTCCTATATCAACGTGTGCGGATTGTGGCGAGAGTATATCGATATACATCCGGAGTTGATGTTTGCGAAGGGAGCGGCAATAACGGAAGCGCAAGCGTCCAGTTCGGCCTGGTGGCGGGTTGTCCCGCTGGCCGTATTTATTGCTGCCGCTCTGGTGATTATTCAGTTAGCGTCAAGCAATTTGTCCGCGCGGGGTACTGCCGCCTACGTATTGGATAAAGGTATTTTGGCGCTGGCGGCCGTCGCTTTCACGGTGCTGCTGCTTTACGTTCTTGAAACCACTCTAATGTGCCGGCGATTTATCACCCACCTGGTCAGGCGAGTTTCCGATTATCCGCAGCAAACGCTTAATAAATTCGCCGACGAGCACAAGCTGACCGTGAGAGAGCGACCGACCGACCTCGCGGATTGGCTCGACGTTCAGCTCATCGCGAACCGCACGCGCGCGGTGTCGGCGTTGATTTACGGGCCATTGATCATATTGGCGTTGTTGTGGGTATCATACAGCCACATCTTTGATGGCTGGCATCGTCCGCCGATGCTTTACTTATTCCTCCTGATTCCGGCCGTGCTGGTGGTGGGTTCGCAGATTGCATTGCGCAATGAAGCGGAAAAAGGGCGCCGCCGCGCGTTGGACAGAATGGACCACAAGCTATCCGGGGCCCACGCCGCCGATGATAAGGGGCGCATCGAACAGCTCAAGTTGCTGATTGACGAGATCAAGACCACTCAGGACGGTGCGTTTCGTCCCCTTTCCCAGCAACCATTCCTGAGGGCCATGCTGTTGCCGTTCGCGGGCATAGGCGGCATCCAGGCGCTGGACTACCTTTCCATGCTGAGCGGCTGAAGATCGTGGAGGTGCGTGCTGTTAAATGATGTGTGGAACAACACACGGATAAATGGGCGCTGTAAGGAAAGTGGCGCTTGTGAGGCGTATCAGAATAACGTCCGCTGACATGTGCAGGAGAATAGTATGGCCAAGTCGCAGCGCTTCGATCCCCAACGCAATGTAGTTCCCGATCAGCTTGATCTGCGAGACCGGCTTTATCTTCCTTCGGTCGCTGCCGCGCCGCCTCCGGTTATGAAGCCCAAGAAGAAGCTGCCGGTGCTGGACCAGAAAACCACCAATGCTTGCACCGGGTTCGCGTTGGCCAGCGTGGTGAATTTTTTACAGCGAAAGTCCAGGGAAGCGAGAGCGCCGCAGGTATCGCCCTACATGCTGTATTCCATGGCGCGTCGATACGATGAATTTCCCGGCGCCAGCGAGGACACCGGTTCCAGCCTACGGGGCGCGATGAAGGGCTGGTACAAACACGGAGCGTGCCGCGCTCAGCTTTGGCGCGCGCTTGATATGCCGCCTCCGGCCAAACGCGCCGGTGCTGACTGGTGGCTGGATGCCGCCAAACGACCGCTGGGCGCGTACTATCGTGTAGATACGCGCTCCGTTACCGACATGCAGGTGGCGCTGCACGAAGTGGGCGTGTTATATGCCAGCGCCATTTGCCACGCTGGCTGGCTGAGGGGCAGCAGTGCCAAGCTGGCAAAGGGCTTGATCTGGATCATTCCGCGGCATGCAACGGCGCCGGATGACGGAGGTCACGCTTTCGTCATCGTCGGTTATAACAGCGGCGGCTTCATGATTCAGAATTCCTGGGGCTCGCGCTGGGGTACCGGTGGTTTGGCGGTGCTTGCCTACGGTGACTGGCTGGACAACGCTATGGATTGCTGGGTGGCCCAGGTTGGTGTGGTAACCGAATTGCACCTTGATATTGCAAAATCCGTATCCTTACGCGTTGAGCGCGGCAAGGTGCAGGTTGCAACGGAGCCAGTGCTAAGAAACAGGGAAATCTCTCCTTTCATTATCAATATGGAAAACAATGGCCGACTGTCCAACAGTGGCGAGTTCCGCACCCAGCCCGAGGACGTCAAGGCACTGGTATCAACGCACCTAACGGAAGCACGCAAGAGATGGGGCCTGGGGCCCGAGGAGCCCACAAACATCGCGGTCTATGCGCATGGTGGCCTAACGGGAGAAGAGACCGCGGCCAAGACCGCCGCACAATGGATACCAGCGTTATACGCAGCAAAAATTTTCCCCATCTTTTTCATGTGGGAAACGGGACTGTTCGAGACGTTAAAGAACCGTCTGCAGGATCTGGTCAAAGGCTTACCTAAGCCTACGGCGGGCTTGGTGGATCAGCTGGAGCGATTCTGGAATCAACGCCTCGAACGGTTGCTGGCGCCAGGAGGCACATTGATTTGGGGAGAGATGAAGCAGAACGCGGACGCCATCACCGCGTATGAAAATAGTGGAGGAAGGATACTTTACCAATATGCTTCCAACTCCCCCGTATTCGGTGGCGGCAACATCAGATTGCACCTCATCGGTCACTCGGCAGGCGCCATAGCCCACAGCTACGTGGTTCAGCGTTTGGCAAAGCTCGGGTGGAAATTCGAGAGCGTTAACTTCATGGCGCCCGCGGTAACGGTAAAGCTGTTCCAGGATACCGTTCTGCCGAAAATCAAAAGTGGCGCCGTCAAACGTTTCCGCACCTTTCACCTGACCGACGAAGTAGAACTGCAGGATACGACCTGCAGGCCTATCCTGGGTTACGGCAGGTCGTTGTTGTACCTGGTATCAGAGTCGTTCGAAAATGGTGTGCGCACGCCGCTAGTCGGCATGGAAAAATATTTTGATGAACATATTGGCGGGCTCAAGCTGAAGAATATACGAGGTTGGTCTGCACCCATGCGAGCGAGCGCCAGTAGTACGCATGGCGGTTTCGATGAAGATCGGGCGACGATGCGCAGCATGATCAGTCTGATTAACAAGAACGTTTTGCCGGACGAGATATAACCGTCTTTGGTGCGCCCATGGCCGCTGCGTATGAGCAGCGGGTTAGTCGACGCTGCGACACGTGTCTAATCGCCCATACCCTTCGTGGAGTTATGGCGTTTCTTCATTACGTCGCCATCTTCAAATACAGCCGGATATTTCTCAGGCTAATCCGGGCAGTTTTCCTTGGCTCATCTCCGCCGCCTCGATGGTGGCGCGGTTCTTCGCGTCCGGTTCCAGAGAGCGCAAACTGGCTTGTGTCTGAAGACTGTTGATCGCGACGGTGATTTGGCTCATGTCCAGATCGACAGCCAGACAACGATCCAACAGTCTCGGCTTAGTTGCTGTTGAAGCCTATCGACCTCATCCCGACAGCCTTGCAGCATGCTCTGCATGACCTCGACCAGCCAGGCGTTGGCCTGGTCGCGTTCCCGCTCCGGGAATACGCTGCCTTGGCTGTATGCGTCGTTCATGGTTTATACGATCAGGCTTTCGCCGGTGGTAAAAGCAAGATCGAAGCGGTCTAAGCCGTGCGAGCCACCGTTGACCAGCTTCCGCGCCGCTCGCCGGTCCCCTCTGGCGAGCGCTTGTCTTATCTCCGGTTCCTTGCTCTTTAAGAAATGCGCGAGCAGCCTCGCAGCAGTCTTAGGCTCGTTCGCAAGTTCTGGATTGTCGATTAGGCCGTTCCCGAGCCCTATCGCCTTGCCGTAATTCAAGTAGTTGTAACGACCCGTCAGTTGCACGAACCCGCGGCCCCGGAATCTTTCGCCGTCGGGTCTTCCCCGATTGCCTAGCATAGGCCGATTATCATAAAGATCGAAAGGATGTCCGCCGGGCGAAGTGCTGTACTTCGATTTGCGCTGACTGATCGGTTCGAAGCCGTCGGTCTCTGCCCTTATGGTGGCCAGCGCCATCAGTACCATGGGCTTATCGTCGAGACCGGTTTCAGCGAGCGCTGCAAGTACCGTCTTCAGGTGCTTTTCAATATTCTCGATCGGCGCATGCGGAAACATTTTTGCGACGCGCTCTAGGGTAACCAGACGGGCTGCAGAATTTTTGTGTGGCGGATTTCTGCCGGTGACCAAATCGTTTTCAAACAGGGCCTTGAGGGTCGATGGGCCCACGATTCCGTCCGCCAAAAGTTCGACGCGGTTTTGAAAGGCGCGTACTGCAGCTTCCGTCGCGGCGCCGAAAGCACCATCCGTGCGTCCCGGGTTGAAGCCAAGCTCTTTAAGGCGTGTCTGCACGCGCCGAACATCCTCGCCTTTACCACCTACTTTTAAGAGCTTAATCATTGCCGTCTCATGCTCCGTAAAGTTTGTTTCATCTTTCTTCGGTGAATCTCGCGCAGCTTGTTTCGATCCCGGTTACCATACGCCGCGTTCGGCTCGTTCAAGGTTCTCCGTATCCTTATTGCACCGATCAACGCATAGCAAGAAGTTATAGCCGATCGCGACGTTTTTGCACGTAAAGATGGCACCGGTCGGCGCGTTGATGCGGCCACGCGGACAAGCCGCCAAGGTCGTGATTCTTTCGGTGACCGAGGGCGACGACAAGCCGATCAAGTATCCGCACATGTTCGGGCTTCCGCACTCATGATCCTCAATAAGATCGACCTGTTGCCGCATGTCAGCTTCGACGTGGAGCGCTGCATCGACTATGCGCAGCGGATCAATCCGAACATCGAGGTCTTACAGCTCGCCGCCACCACGGGCGAGGGTCTGACTAACTGGTGCGACTGGCCTGGCTGCACAACGGCTGCAGGGCGTCATCGGTGTGGCGACGATCACATTGGGGGCTGTTGATGTATCAGGTCGCGTCTTGATTCGTCGTTTCGTGCTTGAAGGTCATCCTTCAATCCGCCACAGACCAGTTGATCTCGCGTGCGGTCGTGCGCCGACCATTACAAGCTCCAGGCTCGCAGCCATCTCGGACACGTTCGGCGCTCGCGGAATGCGCACCGCCATGATCTCGGCGCGTCTTTGCGGGTACAAGGGCGTGCGATCGGGCTCCGCGTAGCCGTGCGGATAGAGCGGCTCGCCTTTCGCGTCGTATTTGTCGGTCGCGCCCACCGTGTGCAGCAGTTCGTGGGCGATGATGATATTGTTCTGGTCAGCCTGCGCGGGCGCCGCGAACGCGTTTACCACCCCGAGCAGCCCTTTCTCCAGGCCCAGCGAGTGCGCCAGCCGCTGATTCGGTTCCGGCGCGTGATACAGCACGAACATCCGCACGCGGTTCGCGTCACCGCCGCCGTCGGGCGTGTTCCATAGCGCCCAGAACCGCAGCCGCAGGCTCCACAGCATGATGCGGACCACGTTCGCGTCGGAACCCGGCGGCGCGGGCGGCATGGCTTCGAGTTCGGCGCCCAGCCGCGTGACCGTCGGCGTGGAGGTGACGATGCCGTAGCGTTCGCTCTCGCGCGCCATGAATGCGTCGATGTCGGTAAAATCTTCCGTGCTCAACTCAGCGATGTAAGCTGCCGCGGCCGCGCCGCCATCGGCGTTGATGGGATAGATCGTAACGTGCAGCGGCTTATACCAGCCGCGCGAGACCAGGCGTTGCTCCTGGGTATAGATCGCGGCCGCCGCCAGGAGCATCAGCAGGATCAGGATGCGCAGACTCTGGTAGGAAAAGATCTTCATGCGTGCCGTAGCTTATCCGCGGTCATCTCGACTGTCGCGCATGCCCACCCCTGGGCTGGCGCAACCGCGTCGCAGTCACGGCCCGGCTGGTGTAGTGTAGACGGCCCATGAACACGCTTGCCAAAACCATTCTAATTGCGAGCGGCACGCTCTTCGCGGCGCTGGGCTTTATCGGTGTGGTCGTGCCCGGCCTGCCCACCACGCCGTTTTTGCTGCTGGCGGCCTGGTGCTATGCACGCAGCTCGGTGCGCTTCCACCGCTGGCTGCTCACCAACCGCTGGTTCGGCGATTATCTCAGGAATTACCAGGAGGGCCGCGGCATGCGGCCGCGCGACAAGGCGCTCGCGCTGCTGCTGATGTGGACGACCATGGGCTGGACGATTGCGTACATCGTGCCAGTCTGGTGGGGCAAGCTGATGCTGTTCGCCGTCGCCGCTGGCGTGACAATTCATCTGCTGCGGATCAGGACGTTGCATGCCGTACCGCAGGCTCGAGGTGCCCGGCGAGCCCGGCTGCCCAAAACGCTGGATTTCGACCGGAAGTGAGCTTTAGGTCAAGAGGGTCAAACGCGATGTCGCATTCTTTTCAAGGCGGCTGTGCATGCGGTGTCATACGGTTTCCGCACGCGCCGGATACGCGATGATTGCGCGCCGGCCAAATGTTGCTCACACAGGTTTTATATGAGGAATATTACGGGCATGAGAGTCATCATCGAACACCTTACGCTTCACTGCGACGCGCGCGGCATCGTATTCGACCCGCTGCCGGGCGACGACCTCGCCGCGCAGCGCAATGTTCACATGGTGTTGACCGAGCCGGGCGCGATTCGGGGTAATCATTACCACACGCGCGGCACCGAGGTGCTGTCGGGTGCCGGGCCGCTGCTGATCCGCCTGCGCGACGGCGACGAGCGTATGGAACTGCGAATTGCCGCAGGCGAAGTCATCCGGCTCACCATCCCCGCCGGGGTCGCGCACGCGATCAAAAACACCGGCGACAAACCCAGCGCGATCGTGTCGTTCAGCAGCGAGCCGTATAATCGTGAGGAGCCGGATGTGGTGCGGGAGGTGCTGATCGAACAATGAACTGGCCGGCCAGAGCGCGGTTGTCTCGCCAGAGCAAGGCCAGCGTCGCGTGGCGATGAATTTGTATCGCTTCGCGTGTTGCTGCAATGGCATCGATTGTGCGGCGGCAAGGTCATGCCTCGTTGATTTTACACGCGACGCGGCCTTGCTCATTACCGTATTACCGGTGGTGGTTGCCTGCGTCACGCCGGACATAAGCCGTCCGGCGAGGGCGCCCGATCAGGGCCTCCTGACGGAGTGCGCCAGCATCCCGGGTAGCGTGGAGCGGCTTGCCTGCTTCGATAACGTGGCGGCCAACATCGCAGGTTCGTGGCGAATTGCAAGCCAGACCTCTCCAACCGATGGCAGTCGGAGTATTTATCTCCATCTCGACGCGAGCGGTCTGACGTTCGACCGGGCCCGTCAACCTATTCGCCCGACCTTATGGATCAGATGCCAGGATAACCGGACATCTCTGTACGTCGCATGGGATGCGTACCTCGGGACTTACTATGCCGACGTTCGGTACCGCGTGGATTCCGCGCCCGTCGGTACGGAGTCGTGGTTGCTTGCCGACGATAAAGAAGCTGCCGGCTTATGGAACGACGCTGCCGCCATCCCGTTTATCAAAGCGCTATTCGGCGGCGAAGAGCTGGTGATGAACGTCACGCCGTATAACGATCGTGTTTTGACGGGCCAATTTGAACTGGCGGGGATCGAACAGGCTATCGCGCCCGTGCGTGAGGTTTGCGGCTGGTAACGTCGCGACTCATGGTTGAAAAAGCGGCCGACGATCGTAATCGCTGACCGACCGGCAGCTGAATGAGCCGCCTACGCGCCCTCGCGGTCGTCCACTTCAACGAATCTGTCGAGCAGCCCGCGCATTGCCGCCGGGTCAGGCAGGCAGAATCTCGCCCTTGAGTCCTTGTCGCCGACGTGGATCGTCCAGGCGTCGTCCGGCAAGCGCGCGAACAGGTCTTCGTCGGTGCGGTCGTCGCCGGCGGCGAGGCAGAAGTCGGGCGTGGGCAGATGCTCGAGGCGCGTCAACAGCTCGCCTTTGTTGGCCCACACCGGTTTGACTTCGACGATTCTCTCGCCGCTGAATGCGCGCAGTTCTGTCTCCGCTAATAACTGTTCGAGCGTGGCCACGAGTTCGTTCGCGAGCCACGCGCCGAATACCGGATCGGCCATGCGGTAGTGCCACACCAGCGCGCATTCCTTTTCCTCGATGAGGCTACCGGGCGTGCGGTCGACGAAATGTTCGAGCACACCCAGCACGCGCTTTTTCCACCTGTCCGTGTAGTTCTCGCGCGAATGTTCCCAGGCCATCGTGTCCGGTGAACGCATGATCGCGCCGTGCTCGGCGGCCAGCCACAGGCCCGGCACGTCGCCCAGCCAGCCTTCCAGATCGTCGCGCGATCGACCGGAAATGATCACCACCGTGTTGGCTTTGTCGCTGGCCAGTTTTTCCAGCAGCGGCGGCAGTTCGGGCACGGGCGCGGCGTCCTGCGGACGCTTGGCGAACGGCACGAGCGTACCGTCGTAATCCAGCAGCAGATGGCGGCGTTGCGCCTGCCGATACGAGTCGATCAGGTCCGCGATCGGCAGCGGCGTGGGCTTGGCGGACGGATGCGCCTCGCGTGAGGCTGCCGCGTCGCTCAAGTTCGAAAGAAAACGCGCACCCCACTTGAACACGTCGTTGCGCACCACGCGCTTGTGCAGGGCCGCGATCCGCTCGCGCCGCTGGTCATCGGGCAGCGACAACGCATGTTCGATGGACTCCGCCGTACGCTCCTCGTCGTAGGGGTTGACCAGAAAAGCCTCGCCCATCTCCGCGGCGGCGCCCGCGAACTCGCTCAAGATAAGCCCGCCCGCCTGACCTTCCTGGCAGGCGATGTATTCCTTCGCGACCAGGTTCAGCCCGTCGCACAGCGGCGTGACCCAGGCCAGTTCGGCGGCGGCATACAGCGCCGTCAGCTCCGCGCGCGGGATGTTGCGGCGAATGTAGATGATGGGTGTCCAGTCCGGCGTGCTGAATTCGCCGTTGATCTTGCCCACCAGTTCGTCCACCTCGTGGCGCAACTCCTTGTACATCGGGATATCTTCGCGCGAGGGCACCGCTATTTGTATCAGCACGCCGCGGCCGCGCAGCGCCGGCGCCTGGCGCAAAAGCCGTCCGAAGGTGCGCATGCGCTCGGGGATGCCCTTGGTGTAGTCCAGGCGGTCGACGGCGAGCAGGATGCGCCGATCGGCGAAGCGCTCCCGCAGGTGCGCCAGGTGCCGTTTCGTTTCCTCGTCTTTATCCAGCAGATCGCTGAACCCCTTGGGCGCGATGCCGATGGGCAGCGCATCCAGCCGCACACCGCGGTCGCCGCACTGCACGCGGTCCATGCGGCTGTCGAAGCCCAGAATCCGCAGTACGGAATTGCGGAAGTTCTGCAAGTAAGCGTGCGTGTGAAAGGCCAGATAATCCGCGCCCAGCAGCCCTTGCAGCAGTTCCTCGCGACGCGGCAGCAGGCGAAAGATGGCTGATGACGGGAACGGCGTATGCAGAAAAAAGCCGATGCGCGCGTGCGGCGCCGCCTCGCGCACCATGTGCGGCAGCAGCAGCAGGTGATAATCGTGAATCCAGATCAGATCATCCGGCTTCAGATGCTCCAGGATCACGTCCCGGTAGCGCTGATTCGCCTCCACGTAAGCCTTCCAGTATTCCGGGTTGAACTTGAGCAGTGACGGAAAATGGTGCAGCAGCGGCCACAGCGTCTGGTTCGAATAGCCCTCGTAAAACCCGTATGCCACGTCCGGCGGCAGCTCCACTGCGAAACAGCCCTCGCGCTCGGCCCAGTGGTCCAGCAACGCCTTTCGTTGTGGATTATCGAGATCGCTGCTGTCGCCGGACCAGCCGACCCAGATGCCCCTGGATTGCGCGAGCAGCGGCTCCATCGCGGTGGCGAGACCGCCTGAGCTGTGCTCCGCCTGCCATTGGCCGTCCGCTCGCTTGAGCGTGAAGGGCATACGGTTGGAGACGACGATGAGTCGCTGCGTTGTTGTCTTTACTGAAGCCATGAATCTCCGTTAAATCGGCGGGAAACCTACGAGGATTGTAACGTAACGGGCGCCGGTGTACGGGGTGTCCCGTCCGCAACGCGCCGCGCGGCGCGTTGCTACGATGCGACGATGTGGGTCTCGTCAACCACTTGCCAGCGTGCCGGTCTTCAGCGCCCGGCGCATGGTGCCGAACCGCTTGCGATATTGCGCCGGCGTCAGATTGACGTTGCGCCGGAACAGGCGGCTGAAGAATCCGGCGTCTTCGTAGCCCACCTCCAGCGCAATGATCTCGATGGGCGCGTCGCCCGATTCCAGCATCTGCTTTGCCTCCTCCAGCCGCAGCGCGTGCACGTAGGCCAGCGGCGACATGCCCGTGGCTTGCTGGAAGCGGCGCTTGAACGAGCGCTCGGCCAGCCCGCTGAGCCGTATCATCGCAGTCACCGGCGAGTGCTCGTTGTAGTGCTCGGCGATCCACGTCTGACAGCGGGCGATAACGGCGTCTTCGACCTGCCGCGAGCGCGCGAGCCGCGCGAAGGGCTGCTGTCCAATGTTGTGCCAGTCGATGAGATTGATACGCGCGACCTGCATCGCGGCATCGACGTTCACGAAACGCGCGATCAGGTACAGCGCCAGATCCAGCCATGAGGTGCCGCCGCCCGCCATTACCAGGCGCTGCCCCTCGCCGGAGACCACCAGCGCGCGTTGCGGGTGCACCGTGACGGCCGGATAGCGTTGCCGCAGCACGTCGCAATAGGCCCAGTGCGTGGTGGCGTCATGACCATCCAGCAAGCCCGCTTCGGCCAGCAGCATCGCGCCGGAGCACGCCGTGGCGAGCGTGGCGCCGTTCTCAAAGCAGCGGCGCAGCCAGTCGAGCTCCGTGGTAAAGCGTCCTTCCAGGGGCTCGCCAGGCGGAATCGCCAGTTCCGGCACACACACGACATCCGCGGCAACGCACGCCTCAAGTGCGGCCTGCGGCTCGATCCGGATGCCGCTGGCGCAAACGAACGGGTCGGGCTGCGCCGACGCGATCAGCGGCTTGATCGACTCAGGGCCGGCGCGCCCGTCGACGACAATGCCCCAGTCCCGGCCCGCGGACATGAACAGGTCGTACATGCCGAACACGACCGACGCCGTGGTCTCCGGCAGGGCCAGGATGGCGACTTTTACAATCGCGGCGCGCATGGCCGATCCGTCAAATTCTTTGCCGAAATGGCTTTAGCGGTCCGGCGATCGCGACTGTAAGCTACAGCACATGTCATGCAGATTTCACCTATCCGCGGCGGAGCCGGGCGTTACCGGTATTCTAATTGATTCGGGCGCGTGCAAACGCGCTTCGAGCGGGCCGGCATGTCGGTGCCGCTGCGATGTCGGTTTGGTAAACACAGTAAACACAATGGTGTAGCGAGGAAAGACTCCGATGAGCAAATACAGAAATCGTCTGCCGCAACTAAACGGCCGCCTGTTCGTCACCGATAGCGGCCTGGAGACTCAATTGGTCTTCCACGACGGTATGGATCTGCCGTGCTTCGCGGCTTTCGACCTGCTGAAGACCGATCGGGGCACCGACCGGCTGCGTCGTTATTATGCGCATTACGCCGAGATCGCCCGCGCCCACGACATGGGACTGGTGCTGGAGGCGCCGACCTGGCGCGCCAATCTCGACTGGGCGGAGAAACTCGGTTACGACGCGCCCGCGCTCGCGCGGGTCAGTCGCAAGGCCATCGATCTCATGCTCGAAATCCGGGAGCGATACGAGACGGCGAACTCGCCGATGGTAATCAGCGGCAACCTGGGCCCGCGCGGGGACGGCTACGCGCCGGACAGGCGCATGCGCGCGGACGAGGCCCAGGATTATCACGCGCCGCAGATCGAGACCTTCGCGCACACCGACGCCGACATGGTCGCGGCATTCACCATCAACTACGTCGACGAAGGTGTCGGAATCGCGCGCGCGGCGAAAGCGTGCGGCATGCCGGTGACGATCTCGTTCACCCTGGAGACCGATGGCCGCCTGCCGTCGCGCGATACCCTGGCGGAGGCGATCGAACGGACGGACCGTGAGACCGGCGCCTATGCGGCGTACTACATGATCAACTGCGCGCATCCCACGCACTTCGAGCACGTGCTGCGCGAGGCCGGTGTGTGGCGCGAACGCATCCGCGGCCTGCGCGCCAACGCTTCGAAGCGGAGCCACGCCGAACTGGATGAGTCCACCGATCTCGACGACGGCGATCCGGCGCAACTGGGGCGTGAATATCAGGGTCTGCACGCCCTGTTGCCGAATCTCACCGTTGTGGGCGGTTGCTGTGGCACGGATCATCGTCATGTCGAGGCGATATGTCGGGCGATGACGGCCGGATAGATGATCAGGAAAAACGGTGGCGAGTCGCCGCCCTAGAATCAAGAACGAGCCTCGCAGGGCGTCGGCGATCGTACGCCTCAGCGGTTTGAGGCGTTTTTGCACGATTCTGTCTCGACACGCCGCTTTTTTTGGCCCATGATCCGTTACGGGGAGGCTAGCTAGCGATACGCGCATTACGTTGGTACCTTGCGCCGCAGAACAGGCGGTCCGCTGGACTCATGCGCCATGCGAACAGGTCCGGGTATCCCGTGCGCAGACCGGTAGAATCTCGCCGCCCCACGTCTCGGCACCTACGGACATAAAAATTCCAGGACGGCCAGCGGCGCGGCCGGACGAACGCTTCGTCAGTGCTCGCGCCTTTGCGATAACAACGCGCGGACAAGCGCGGGGACACGCAGGAGAACAAAAATGACGCGAGCGGTTGATCTGGCCTGGATCGATTACGCGGTCATGCTCATCTATTTCGTCTTCGTGCTCGGCATCGGCTTCGCGCTGACGCGATTCATGAAGACGAGTACGGACTTCTTTCTCTCCGGCCGCTCGATGCCCGCCTGGATCACAGGCCTGGCGTTTATCTCCGCCAATCTCGGTGCTCAAGAGGTTATCGGCATGGGTGCGTCGGGCGCGAAATACGGCATCGCGACCAGCCATTTCTACTGGATCGGCGCCATCCCGGCCA
>JBOIDC010000002.1:0-90605 GCA_050740315.1 Gammaproteobacteria bacterium
GGATACTCCTCTTCCACGAGCAGCACCTTGGTCTCCTCGGACAGTTCCATCAACGCCCGCCAGCGCGCATGCTCGATATCGCGGAAGGCGGCCATCGCTGCTATATACTGTGTCTCGGGAGCTATCGTGGCTTTATACTCGCGATGCTCTCCCGGTTGGATGATCAACTCCTCGCTCGCAATCAGAGCCGGACCCAATACGTCGGTTTCCTGGTCGTATAGCGGGAAGAATTCTGCTTGCTGAAAGGCGCTCGCCTCCTGCAAGTAATAAATCCTGAGAACAACCGGCGAAGCGCGATCCCAGGGGTCTGGATTCAGATCCGTGCTGGCTTCGATATGGGCGTTGACAATCAGATCGGCAGGCGGTCCAAGGTCCGGAGGCGGTCCGCCCCCACAGCTCGCAACTGAGAACGCTATGATCGCCAGCAGGACTTTGCGCCCACCAGACCTATAACGATAGACCCATGCCATTCACCACCCCCGCAGAATCGCTTTTTATACAACTTATTGTCGCTGACCCTGCTTGGACGTTCAGCGTCACTTACGGTCTTCCAAAATAGAACACATCGCAGAATGTTCGGCAATTCTTTTTTCACCAGTCAGGATGGCCCCTAGGGCCCACACGCGCATGCTGCAGGCGGCGGATTTGCTCCTCATAAGCGCTGGCGAAAGCCTCACCTAGTATAGATTGGAAGTTATCCTCTACCGAATCGCGGACGGTGCGCCGATAGAACTCCGCGTAGCAATCCCAATAGGCGGACTTTCCGCGCTTCAATAATCCCAGTTTCTTTGAAAAGTCCGCCTCGAGCGTTTTCGGATCGAAGTACGTAAGCAGTGCCCGTAACGCAGCCTGAAGTCCAGCCATCATGGCGAGTTGATGATCCTTCAAATCCTGGAAGCCTTCGCGGCAGGCGGCATCCGCAGGGAGATAACCCGACCCTTGCGGCGCCAACAAGTAACGCAAGGCCTCATCCACGCCAATGGGGAACTTGAGCGGATTATTTTCCACCGGCTTGATGGTGGTCACCGGCATGCGAAAGGTGCTCTTGACCGTGGCCCGCGCCCGAAGCACGTCCATCAAGCCCTCGATCATTTCGCGAAAGATTGCGCCCTGGCGGACCAGGGCTTCCGGACCATTACTCGCCGGACACAACGATTCGTCCAAACCCGCCCCGCTGAAAAACGCCTGAAGCCCGCCATCCGGTTGCCCGGCCGGCTGATGCGTCGGCATAGGCGTCGAGGCTAGATGCGGTCGGTGCGCCTCGGGATCATGAGATGCGGGCTCGTAGAGATGCTCTTCCTGAGGCGTCATCGGCGACCGACCATGCGCCTGCTGTTGCGGGAGGCCTATCGGTGGCGTTGCCGCTCCGAAACCCGTCTCGTCCCAATTGTCCGGAATCGATTGGGCCACCGGCTCGGGCGGTTTGAAAAATTCGTTTTGAGAAGACACATGATCCGGCTCGGCCCCCGCTTGTTCAAACAAACCCGCGAACGGATCGTCCTGATCGACCGTCCCGCGGTCTGCTCTGCCCGAATCCAGCGCCCTCAGCGGATCGGCTTCATCGGCAATGTTAGACTGGGTTTGCAGACCCAAATCGGGGAAGACCTCGGACTCCGGCGGTCGTTCAATCGTCGCTTGGATTTCATAGTCACCAATACGCAGTCGGTCGCCGTCATTTAGGGCCACCGGGCCACCCTTCCCGACGACCTGGGCTGAATCGTTGATATACACACCGTTGGTACTGACATCTTCCAGATAGAAAATGTCATTACGGTAGCGGATGAGGGCGTGTCGGCTCGAGAGATAGCGTTCTTCGTCGGGCAATACCCAATCGTTATCCTGGCCACGGCCAATGCTGCCGCCCTGCTGGCCAAATACCATCAGACTAGTCGCGCCTAACGCCTGTCGTTGCTGGCTGACGATTTGCAGGAGTAAGCGCATCGAGCTATCCAGGATGAGCTGAGACCATTGCCCTTAGGTAACTGAATCTTCGCGACCGCAAGGGCCGCGCGCCATTGATCGTTTCGCACCATGATTAATTGTAGCCTAATGGCCCTTAATTGCTAATGTGCGCCGTTGGCATCCATCTCCCAAGAGCAGCGATCAAAGCGCCTCGAGCGTCACCGCGCCCAAGCCATGCCCTCGACCTGACGATTCGCGGCGACGTTGTGCGGAGCACCTTTACCGCTGCTAGCACGCCCAGTGCGGTGGGTCGCGCACGCCGCGGGCACGAGCTCTGCCGGAATTTGCGCGTCCAATAGCGAACCCATTAAGGCGTTTACGGCTGGCGCCAAGCAGAACCGGACGATAGCGCGACGAAGCGTTCCAGGCTCGCGGTTAGCGCCAGGTTGATAGCAGGCAATATGATCTGGTCTGCGAGCTCATCCGGCGTGGAGAAAAATCTGCGGGCTTGACGTGGCCTACCAAGTCCGCAGAACAGGGAATACCAGCCGCCCGATTCGCCCTGGAATCACTACTCCTGCGAAACGGCGATCCAGAAGGACTAAAAGTGGTCCATTTTGGCGCTAGAGGAGGACGCTGCGCGATACCGGAAGCGCTTACTTGCGGGAAGTATTAGGGCCGATCGATGCCGGAAAACCCGATCATTTCTTCGACCTCTACGTCGGCGACGGTAAACGCTATTCTGGTTCGTGGCGTTACCGCGGACGGAAGGTCGTTGAAGAGCTTCTGGACGCGAAGCCAACAGATTGCGCTTTGACGCTAAAGTGCGATAGCGCCGCTGCATGACCTTGGAAACGCATTACACAAAATCATAATACGCACACGGTGTTTCACAACTAGAACGATCCGGATTTTGATCCGCTAAGTGTGTTGTCGGAAATTGAGGAGCGGGGTGTGCAAGAAAGCATCGGTTTGGCAAAAGCGCTCCAAACGAAGTGGCTTGGCGAGCTGTGGCCGCGTCGATCTTATCCGTTCACTCGCATTCCCAATAACCGATAACGGCCGTCAGCCGTTCGCCGACATAAACCAGCGGAATCCGGTCCCGCTCCCAGGGCGGCACGCCGGCTTCCTGAAATAGCTTCTTGAGATCATGATGATGACGGCGTCCGCGCGGGCGGCAGCGTTCGCCACCGCGCCGGAATCTTATCGTGATATCTGAGCGCGCCGCCGCATCGGCGATGCCTGATGATTCCAATAGCGAGGATTCGAGCGTGACGCCCAGATGCGGGATATTCAGCGGTTCGCGCGTATCCCAGGGCAGCACCATGTTGGGATCATGCGCGGGCAGCGGCGGCATTGCGTAAAGGTTATCGCGATAGCGGCGCACTTCAACGCCGTGCCAGGCGATCACGGGCGATCGATCTCCGCGCGCGCCAACGACGCCGATCAGAACATGTTCGAGCTGCGTTTGTGTCGGCAGGGGTAAGCGCAGGCCGATCAGCCAGTGACGGATGGCGTTGCGTTGCCGCGGCCCGGAGAGTCCGCGCAAGGCTGCGATGGACAAGGTATCGGCGCGGCTGCCGGCGAGCACCGCAAGATCCTGGTTTGCCAGTTCGCCGAGCAACGTCGAGACCTCGGCCTGCAAACCCGCCGCGCGCGCGAGCGTTCTTGTACTGGATGGCCACCGTGCGCGCAGCGCCGCCATGATCTCGTGACGGATGAAGTTACGATCGGGTTCGATGTCCCAGTTGCTGGGATCGTCAATCCAGCTTAGCCCTCTGGCGGCGGCGTAGTCGGCCAGTTCACGCCGTGTAAAATCCAGCAACGGTCGCACGTGCCAGCCGTCACCGAAACGGGTGATCCCCGGCATCGCGGCCAGGCCCGCAGGGCCCGATCCGCGCAAAAGCTGCAGCAGCAAGGTCTCTGCCTGATCGTCCTGCTGATGCGCCGTCAACAGGCACACACCGGCTTTGATCGCGCTTCGCAGCGCGCGATACCGTGCTTCGCGTGCCGCCGCTTCCGGGCTTTCACCGCGCTTGGCTCCGGCATCGACGCGGACAAGCCTGAACGGCACATCGAGCGCCGCACATACCTGACGGCAATGTTCCGCCCAGTTATCTGCTTGCGGGTGCAGCGCATGATGAACATGCACCGCCTGCAACGCCGGTCCCGAGCCGCTCACGATCGCCGTCAGCGCATGCAGCAGCACGGTGGAGTCCAGGCCGCCACTGAATGCGATCTGGTACTCATCGACCGCGGGCAGCGCCGCCAGCCGTTCGCGCAGATCTTCTGGCGTGAACGCCACGGAGGATTTGTCTGCCTACGCGCCGCCTGTGCTCTGCGGCGGCGTGGATGCGGCAGTTTTACGTCGCTGAGCTCGTTCGTCGTGCCTTACAACGAGCGCAAGAAACGAATTGTGCGCACACCATGCGATTTGGCAGCGACGGCTTGCCGGGGTTACCAAACGCGGTTTGGCGTTCAAGACCACACGTCTTCGTAGATCTGTTCGATCGGAATCTCCAGTCCTACGGACGTGAGTCGAACCTGGTCTTTCTCGGCGCAGGTTTCGAGCTCCCACGCTTCATCGGTGCGTCGGTAGATGCGCACCTCCATCTTGTCCTGCGCCACCAGCAGATATTCGTTCAGGCTCTCCAGCGACTGGTAAGCAACGCGCTTTTCCAGGGTGTCGCGCGCCTCTGTCGAGGGTGAGATTACTTCGATAATGAGTATCGGGTGTTCACAATAGTAATCGTGCCGGTCAGATGACTCGCAAACCACCATGACGTCCGGATAATAAAACGTATCCGCAAAATGCACTTTCATGTCGGTGGCGAAGACCTGGCAAGGTTTTCGACGCAAGTGACCGTGCAAGGCGGCGTGAAAATTACCCACGATCAGATTGTGCGCCCTGCTCGCACCGACCATCGCATAAACGCGGCCGGCCACGTATTCGTGCCTGACGTCGCTATACTGCTCTCCGTCCAGATATTCCTGCGGAGAGATCAGTACGATCTTTTCCAGGGTGGACATAATTGCTTCCTCTCGCGGTGTTCGGCGATGACCAACCAATGGCGCTATACAAGAATGCCGCAGCGACGCCAGTCGAGGCTAAGCCTTGAACTGACCGTAACTCATCAGTCGCTGATAGCGCCGCGCCAGCAAGGCGTCGATGTCGTTGCGGTGCGCGCGATCCAGCGCCGTCCGCAGCGCCTTCTTGAGCCGATGATACGCCATGTCCGGGTTGCGGTGCGCGCCGCCTAGTGGCTCGGGGATGACCTCGTCGATCAGCTTGAGCTGCTTCAAGCGCGGCGCGGTGATGCCCATCGCCGCGGCCGCGTCGGCGGCGCGCTCCGAGCTGCGCCAAAGTATCGAGGCGCAGCCCTCGGGCGAGATCACCGAATACGTGCTGTATTCCAGCATCATGAGATGATCGCCGACACCCACTGCCAGCGCGCCGCCGGAGCCGCCTTCGCCGATCACCGTGCAGACAATCGGCACCTTGAGCGCCGACATCACCTGCAGATTGCGCGCGATCGCCTCGCTCTGCCCACGCTCCTCCGCGCCCACGCCGGGATAGGCGCCTGGCGTGTCGATAAGCGTCAGCACCGGCAGCTTGAAGCGCTCGGCCATGCGCATCAGTCGCAGCGCCTTGCGGTAACCTTCCGGCCGCGGCATGCCGAAATTGCGGCGGATCTTCTCGCGCGTGTCGCGGCCCTTCTGATGGCCGATGACCATCACCGGCTGACTCTCGAAGCGGCCAACGCCGCCCACGATGGCCGCATCGTCGGCGAATGCGCGATCGCCGTGCAGTTCCTCGAAGTCGGTGATGAGGCCGCCGATGTAGTCCAGCGTATAAGGCCGGCGCGGATGACGCGCCAGCTGCGAGATCTGCCACGGCGTGAGGTTGGCGAAGATCGATTCGGTCAGCGTCCTGCATTTGTCCTGCAGGCGCTTGATTTCATCGTTGAGATTGACGTCGGCGTCAGTGCCGACGTAGCGCAGTTCCTCGATCTTGACTTCGAGCTCGGCGATCGGTTGTTCAAAATCGAGGAAATCGGGATTCATTGACGACAATGACGTTGGTTTTGAGTTTTCGGCCGCGTCGGACGGCGCTTAAGGCGCAATCCTCGCGCGGCGGTGGTTTGGCGCGCATTTTGACATATTCCTGACTGTTTCGCAGACGTTGGCGCGTCTGCGCGGCGCGCATGCTGGCGATTGCCGTGCGTTCGCGCGGCGTCAACCGTAAACCACCTCGACTTTCTCGATGCCGGCCATGCCGCGCAGCCGCTCCAGCAATGCGTCGCTGGGGGTCACGCGCCAGTCGTCACCGAGCACCAGCCTTGCGGCGGCCTTGCCGTTGATGTACGCCACCTGCAGCGGGCACGGCCCTTGGCGGTATGGCGTCAGCGCGTCGCGCAGGTCGCCGACTATGCGCAAGTCCCCGTTGCCGCGCGCGAGGTGAATCTCCACGCCGCGCGCGTAACGGGCGCGCGCGCCGTCCATATCCATAAGCATACTGGCGCGCACGCGCATCTGGCCACGATACTCGTCGAAACCGAGCGTGCCCTCCACCACCAGGATCTTGTCCGGGATCAGCAGACTGGCGTAACGGCCATAGTTATCGGTGAAGACGCCGACCTCGATGCGCCCGCTGCGGTCGTCAAGCGTTATGAAGGCCATGCGACCGGACTGCGTGTTCCGGGTGCGGATATTCACGACCAGGCCCGCCAGCACCACGGTCTGTTGCTCGCGCCGGCCGTAGCCTGCGTCGGTGTCGAAGCTGCCTTCGGAAACGAGATCGCCGATGCGCCGCTTGGTGATTCTGGCGAGTTCCGTCTCATAGCGCGTGATGGGATGCCCGGTAAGATAAAGCCCCAGCGTCTCTTTCTCGCCGCTTAGCCGCTGATCTTCATCCCATTCGGGTAACTCGATCACCTCTTCGCGCGGCGCGGCCGCCACGCCAAACAGATCGACCTGCCCCGCGCTCGCGTCCCGGCTGTGCTGTTCGGCCAGCCGCAGCGCATCGGGCACCTGCGCCATCAGGGTCGCGCGGTTCGGCCCGATGCTGTCGAGGCTGCCCGCGCGCACCAGCGCCTCCAGCGCGCGCCGGTTGAGTTTCTGCGTGCCGGTGCGCCGGCACAGCGCGAAGAGGCTTTCGAAGCCCGCCTCCTGCCGCTGCGCAATCAGCGCTTCGATCGCGCCCTGACCGACGCCCTTGATCGCGCCCAGACCATAGCGGATGGTCTTGTCGTCCTGCACCGTGAAGGCGTACACGGAGCGGTTGACGTCCGGCGGGATCACCTCCAGCCCCAGACTGCGGCATTCCTCGATAAGATTCACGACCTTGTCGGTGTTGTCCATATCCGCCGACAGCACCGCGGCCATGAACGCGGCCGGATAATGCGCCTTCAGCCAGGCGGTCTGGTACGACAGAAGCGCATAAGCGGCGGAATGCGACTTGTTGAAGCCGTAGCCGGCGAATTTCTCCATCAGGTCGAAGATGTGCGTGGCGATGTCGGCCTTCACTCCGCGCTTTACGCAGCCGGTCACGAAGATCTCGCGCTGCTTGGCCATCTCGGCCGGTTTCTTCTTGCCCATCGCGCGGCGCAGCAGATCGGCCGCACCCAGCGTGTAGCCGGCCAGCACCTGGGCGATCTGCATCACCTGCTCCTGATACAGGATCACGCCGTACGTGGGCTTGAGGATGGTTTCCAGCGCGGGATGCGGATAGTTCACTCGCGCGCGCCCGTGCTTGCGATCGATGAAATCATCCACCATACCGGACTGCAGCGGACCAGGCCGGTACAGCGCCACCAAGGCGACGATGTCCTCGAAACTGTCGGGCTGCAGGCGCTTGATCAGTTCCTTCAAGCCGCGGGATTCCAGCTGAAACACCGCGGTGGTCTGAGATCGTTTGAGCAAGGCGTATGTCGCCGCGTCGTCCAGCGGCACCGCGTGGATATCGAGCACCTGTGCGCCGCCCGCCTGCGCATTGATGCTGGCCACCGCATGATCGATGATGGTCAACGTGCGCAGGCCCAGAAAGTCGAACTTGACCAGACCGATGGCCTCGACATCGTCCTTGTCCAATTGCGTCACCACGCTGCCGCCGCCCGGCTCGCAGTACAGCGGCGTGAAATCCGTCAGCCGCGACGGCGCGATGACCACGCCGCCGGCGTGCTTGCCGGCGTTGCGCGCGAGGCCCTCCAGTGCGCGCGCCATGTCGATGATGGCGTGCACGTCTTCCTCGTCCTCGTACATCTGGCGCAGTTCGGGCTCCTGCGCCAAGGCCTTGTCCAGGGTCATGCCGATCTCGAACGGGACCAGCTTGGCGATGCGGTCGACGAAACCATACGGATGGCCCAGCACCCTTCCTACGTCGCGCACCACTGCTTTGGCCGCCATGCGGCCGTAGGTGATGATCTGGCTCACCCGCTCGCGGCCATAGCGCTCCGCCACGTAGTCGATCACGCGGTCGCGTCCCTCCATGCAGAAATCGATGTCGAAGTCCGGCATGGACACCCGCTCCGGGTTGAGAAAGCGCTCGAACAGCAGGTCGTAACGAATTGGATCCAGATCGGTGATGCCCAGCGCGTACGCGACCAGCGAGCCCGCGCCCGAGCCGCGGCCAGGGCCCACCGGCACGCCGTTTTGCTTGGCCCAGCGGATGAAGTCGGCGACGATCAGAAAGTAACCGGGATACCGCATGCCAACGATGATTTCGAGTTCCGTCTCCAGCCGTTCCCGATACCGCGCCGCGCGCACCTGGTCGGCGGCGGGCACAGCGCGCAGACGTTCCTTCAAACCCTCGCGCGCCTGTGCAACGAAATATTCGTCCGCGCTCATGCCCGCCGGTGTCGGAAACTCGGGCAGCACGTTCTGACCGAACTTGAGCGACAGGCTGCAGCGCTTGGCGATCTCCACCGAATTGGCCAGCGCCTCGGGCAGGTCTTTGAACAGCTCCGCCATTTCTTCCGGGGTCCGCAGATACTGCTGCTCGCTGTAACGGCGCGGCCGGCGCGGATCGTTCAGGGTGCGTCCCTCGCGAATGCACACGCGCGCCTCGTGCACGCCGAATTCCTCGCGCTTTAAGAACCGCACGTCGTTGGTCGCGACCACCGGCGTGTCGGTGCGCGCGGCCAATTCGACCGCCGCGGTCAGATAGCGCTCCTCGTCGTCGCGGCCGGTGCGGTTCAATTCGAGGTAGAAACGATCGGGGAAATGTTCGCGCCAGAAGGCGAGGCGCGCATTCGCGGCATCACGGTTGCCTGTCAGCAGCGCGCGGCCCACATCGCTGTGGCGACCACCGGCAAGCGCGATAAGGCCGGCACTGGCCTCGGCGACCCATGCGCGCTGCAACAGCGGCGTGCCGCCCGCCTGTCCTTCCAGATGCGCGCGCGTGACCAGCCGCGTGAGGTGTCGATAACCCGTCTCGTTCTGACACAGCATCACCAGGCGGCTGGCGGGCTCGTTGCCCTCGCCCGCGACCAGGGTGTCGACGCCGATGATGGGCTTGATGCCGCGGGCAACGGCGGCGCGGTAAAACTTCACCAGCGCGAAAAGATTACTGTAATCGGTGAGCGCCACCGCCGGCATCGCGGCGTCGCGCACCGCGTCCATCAGCGGGCCCACTCTCACAAGGCCGTCGGTCAGCGAATACTCGGTGTGCAGATGTAAATGTACGAAACTGGCTGTCATGGCTTGAATATCGATTGCCAGCGGCGACGAGGCTGGACTGGTGGGGCAACGGCGCACGCACCGCGCGAGGTCCATTGCGCGTCTGCCGCGATCCGCGTCATTATATTCCCCTAAATACTGTACTGGGCGGCGAGCCACCGCCGCACCGGCTCGAAACTGCGTCGGTGGCACACACATGGACCGTATCGCTCCAGCGCGGCGCGATGAAAGGGCGTGCCATAGCCCTTGTTGGCGGCGAAGCCATACGCCGGGTGGCGCGCGTCGAGCACGCGCATCTCGCGGTCGCGCGCAACCTTGGCCAGAATCGAGGCCGCGCTGATGGCCGGCACGCTACCGTCGCCGCCCACCATGGCGGTCGCAGCGCAAGGCAGTGACGGGCAGCGATTGCCGTCGATCAGGCTGCGCCCCGGCGCGATACCAAGCGCGCTCACCGCGCGCCGCATGGCAAGCATGGTGGCGCCGAGGATATTGTGGATCTCGATCTCTTCGACATCGGCGCTCGCCACCGCCCAGGCCAGCGCGCGTTCCTGAATCAGGACGGCCAGCGCCTCACGGACTTCCGGTTTCAAGAGCTTGGAATCGGCCAGCCCCCGGATCCGCCGCCGCGGATTCAGAATCACCGCCGCGGCATATACCGGGCCGGCCAGCGGTCCGCGCCCCGCTTCGTCCACGCCCGCAATGCGCGTGCAGGGGTCGATCATGGGCGGCCGTGACCGAGGCTCGGGTGCTCCGACGACGGCCCGGAAGCGGGTGCGAGGCCGATCACGGGCGCGTGTATTCTTGGCTTGAGGTTTCGATCAACGGGTTTAGTGCCTATACTCGCGTCAGTCAATAACCGTCACTCAATCATGCCGCCAATCACCACCGCCGTCGTGGGCATCGGATATCTGGGCAGGTTCCACGCGCAGAAGTACGCACAACTCGCCGACAGCCGGCTGCTCGCTGTGGTCGATACGGATACCCAGGCCGCCGACACGGTGGCTGCGCAGCACGGTGTCGAGGCGCTGTACGACTATCGACAACTGCTCGGCCGCGTGGACGCGGTGAGTATTGTAGTGCCGACCAGCCTGCATTATGAAGTGGCGCGCGCGTTTCTGGCGCACGGCAGTCATGTGCTGATCGAAAAGCCGATAACGGCGACCGCAGCCGAGGCACAGGCGCTGATCGACCTGGCGCGCGCGCAGCGGCGCGTGCTGCAGGTCGGTCATCTGGAACGGTTCAACAGCGCGATCCTGAACCTGGACCGGGTGCTGGACCGGCCGCTGTTCATCGAGTCGCACCGTCTCGCGCCGTACAAGCCCAGAGGCACCGACGTGAGCGTGGTTCTGGATCTGATGATCCACGACATCGATATTATCCTGAACGTCGTGCGCTCGGACCTCGCGCGCTGTGAGGCCAGCGGCGTGCCGGTGCTGTCCGACGCCGTGGATATCGCCAACGCGCGGCTGGTGTTCGAGGACGGCTGCGTGGCCAACGTCACCGCCAGCCGGGTCAGCACCAAGGTCGAGCGCAAGATGCGGGTGTTCCAGCACGACGCGTACATCTCCATTGATTTTCAGGACAAGACCCTGTCCGTGCACCGCAAGGGCGCGGGCGAGATGTTTCCCGGCGTGGCCGAGATCGAGAGCGAGCAATTTCAATACGAGGACGGCGACGCGCTGAAAACCGAGATCGAGCTGTTTCTGCAGGCGATCCGCGAGGACGGCGAGCCGGTAGTAACGGGCGAAGACGGCAAGCGCGCGCTGGAGACGGCGATTCGGATTACGGAAATGGTGACTGGCAGCAATTACCCGAATAGGAATGATGATTCATGATCCCCATGGTTGACCTCAAGCAGCAGTACCTGGCGCTAAAAGACGAGATCGACGCCGGCATACTGCGGGCACTGGCCGATACGCAGTTCATCCTCGGGCCCAACGTGACGGCGTTCGAGCAGGAGGCGGCGGCGTACCTGGGCGTTGCCCACGCCGTGGCCTGCGCGTCGGGCACCGACGCCTTGCATCTGGCTCTGCGCGCGGCGGGCATCGGACCCGGCGACGAGGTGATCACCAGCGCGTTTACCTTCATCGCCACCGCCGAGGCGATCCGTTACGTGGGCGCCCGGCCGGCGTTCGCGGATATCGATCCATGGACCTTCAACCTCGATCCGCACAGCGTCGAGGCGCTTGTTACGCCGGCCACACGCGCGGTTTTACCAGTGCATCTGTTCGGCATGCCGGCGGACCTGCGGCATATGCTACCGTTGTGCGAACGGCACAAGCTCACGCTCATCGAGGATTGCGCGCAGTCGTTCGGCGCGACCATCGACGGCCGTCAGACGGGCAGCTTCGGCGCCAGCGGCGCGTTCAGTTTCTTCCCCAGCAAGAACCTCGGCTGTTACGGTGACGGCGGCCTGATCTCGACGAATTCCGATGAGCTGGCGGCACAGTGCCGAAAGCTGCGTAACCACGGCAGTAATGTTCGCTATCAGCATGATGTAATTGGCTATAACAGTCGGCTCGACGAGCTGCAGGCGGTGGTGCTGCGGGCCAAGCTCAAGCGCATCGACCAGTACAACGACAAGCGCAGGCAGATCGCGCGCCGGTATACGGAACTGCTGGGCGGCGCGGTACAGACGCCCGTCGAGAGCGACAATGCGCGCCACGTTTATCATCAGTACACCGTCCTCTCACCACACCGGGACCGCATCATGGCGCGGCTGCAAGTCGCCGGCATCGCCAGCGCCATCTACTACCCGATTCCCCTGCACCGCCAGGCGGCATTCGCGGGCGAACATCGCGGCCAGGAGTTGCCGGTCACCGAGCGGGTAGCCGCGCAATGCCTGTCGCTGCCAATGTATCCGGAACTCGAAGAATTCGACGTTCGAAGGATCGCCATGGAGGTAGAAGAGGCGGCCGTTGGCTAACAGCGAGGGCGCGGACGTCATGCTGGTCGCCGGCGAGGCGTCCGGCGATCTGCACGCGGCGAATCTCGTCAAGGCATTGCGCGAGCTGCGTCCCGAGGTCCGCTGTTACGGCATGGGCGCCGGCCGCATGCGCGCGGCCGGCGTGGATATCCTGGTCGACTCCGGCCGGCTTGCCGTTGTGGGCATCGTCGAAGTCCTCGCGCATTATCGCGAGATCAAGGCCGCGCTGCGCAAGCTGCAGGACATCATCGAGACACGGCGGCCGGATCTGTTGATCCTCATCGATTACCCGGAATTTAATCTGCGGCTCGCGGCCACCGCCAAAAAGGCGGGGGTGAAGGTGTTGTACTACGTCAGTCCGCAGGTGTGGGCGTGGCGGCCCGGCCGCGTGAAAAAGATCGGCGGGCTGGTGGACATGATGGCGGTTGTGTTCGCGTTCGAGGTGCCATTCTACGAAAAGGCCAACGTGCCCGTGCGCTTCGTCGGCCATCCGCTGGCGGACGAAGCTAGCCCGACGATGAGCCGCGGCGAGGCGCTGGATCGTTTCGGGCTCAAGTCCGATGCGAAGATCATCGGGCTGTTTCCCGGCAGCCGGCGCAGCGAAATTGCCCGTCTGATGCCGGCGCTGCTCGAAACCGCCAGGCTGCTGCGTGATCGTTTTCCTGCCGCGCAGTTCGTGCTGCCGGTCGCGCCTGGCCTGGATCGCAGCATGATCGAAAGCTATGTGGATGACTCAGCGCCGCCGATAAACATACTGGAAAATCAGAGCATCTACGACGTCACCTTAGTTTGCGACGCGATCATCACGGCGTCGGGCACCGCCACCTTGCAGATCGCGCTGATGGGCACGCCGATGGTGATCATCTACAAGGTATCGTGGTTGAGCTACTGGATCGCGCGGCGGCTGGTCACCGTCAAGCACATCGGCCTGGCGAACATCGTCGCTGGCAAGGCCATCGTGCGGGAATTTGTACAGAACGACGTACAGCCCAAATCCATCTCCGACGAGATCGAGCGGCTGCTGACCGATCAGGCTTATGCCGAGAATATGCGGCGGGAACTGGGCGGAATCGTTAAAACGCTTGGGGAGGGCGGCGGTTCGCGGAAAACTGCTCAACTGGCTTTGGAAATAATCGACTGAAGTTGCTTCACAACAATCTGTGTGAGCAAGACTCCCTGCAGGGTTGCCTATGTGCAGGTAATACGGAACAAGCCGCTGGCAATTCAGGAATTTACTGGCCATCCTGAGGGTACAGCTTGGGTCTTTCCGCTAACGGCTTATCGGCCCATTTGGCGAGATAAGCTGCCTGCTTCTCGCGAATGCTGTCCATATTTTCAAACGCCCACTGGTCAGATTCCGCGGTCTTCTCGACCCATCGGCTTGCGTCGTACCATTCGTCGAAGTCGTCAGTACCCAGCTCCTCCTCGTGAATCGGCCTCAATGAAAAGCGCGCCTTCCACAAGCCAGGGCGCGGGGTTACCAACACGTAATAAGTCTTACCCGCTAGCAGTTCGGCATCCATAAAATCCGCATTCTCGCCAATCACCATGAACAGGTGTTCGCCAGGCTCAACCTGATAGGCAATTTTAGTTTTGGACGACAATGCCCACCAGCTTCGGCGTGTCGCGGACGATTTGAAATACGCTCGACTGGATGCCGCCTCCGACCCAGGCAGGCCGCATGAAAACGACCATGGCCTTGCCTTGGTCGGGCGCGAAAGTCGCGCGCTCCTCCGGCACCTCGCGCATGTTTTTGATCGGACCGGCGCATCCGGTCGAAAGTAAAGCTAACGCTGCGGCTATCAGCGCGCAGCTATAGAAATGTCTCTTGTGCATTTCACTCCCCTACTAGTCTGGATAATTGTTCTAATGGCCGCTCGGCGTTTCGCCCGAGTCAAGCGAGAACAATGGCTAACCCGTTGATCCCTGTCAACTGGTGCTCATCTATATGAGGCCGAGCGTGCGACAGCTGCGCGTCGCTTACCTGACCACCCCTCGCGGACTATTGCTGACGAATTCCGCAAGGCGCGCGACTTCGGGAAAGTCGTTGATCAGCTGTTCAAGCTGACGAGGATCGTCATCACGACGGTTACGCGATTTGATCAGCAGCATGTATGCCTTGTGCAGCGCCTGGATGGTGTCCGCGCTGAAGCCGTGGCGTCTGAGGCCGACCTTGTTGATGCCGTGCGGTGAAGCCAGGTTGCCCGAGGCCAAAACGTACGGCGGCAGATCGCGATTGAGCGCGGTGCCCATGCCGGAAAACGCGTGGCAGCCGATGCGGCAGAACTGGTGCACCAGGGTGAAGCCGCCCAGGGTGGCGTAGTCCTCGACCGTCACGTGGCCGGCCAGGGTGGCGCCGTTGGAAAACACCGTGTGATCGCCGACCACGCAATCGTGCGCGATGTGCACGTAGGCCATGATCCAGTTGTCGTTGCCGATGATGGTGGCGCCCTGCCCGTTTCGGGTGCCGCGGTTGATGGTGCAGTATTCACGTATGGTGTTGCGGTCACCGATCACCAGTTCGGTCGTCTCGCCTTCGTATTTCTTGTCTTGAGGTATATCGCCGACCGAGGCGAACTGGAAAATCCGGTTATCCCTGCCGATGCGGGCGGGTCCCTCGATGACGACGTGCGGACCGATCCAGGTGCCCGCGCCGATCCGCACCTTGGGCCCGATGACGCTGAAAGCCCCGACCTCTACGTCGGATGCGAGTTCGGCCGCGGGATCGACGGCTGCGCGCGGGTCGATCAACGCGCGAACTCTTTGAACACGCACATCAGCTCGGCGCTGGCGGCCAGCTCATCATCCACCTTGGCGGTCGCGTTAAACAGCCCGAAGCCGCTGCGCTGGCGCAGGAACTGAACGTGCAGCAGCAGCTGATCGCCCGGCTCCACCAGCCGCTTGAAGCGGGCCTTGTCGATGCCGACGAACAGGTAACGGCTTTTATCACTGGGTCGATGTCCGGGCGTATTGAACGCCAGCACGCCGCTGGCCTGGGCGAGGGCCTCCAGGATCAGCACGCCCGGCATCAGTGGCAGCTCAGGAAAATGGCCCTGAAAGAAAGGCTCGTTGATGGTGACGTTTTTGATCGCCGTCAACGACTCGCCGGGATTGCACTCGAGCACCCGGTCGATGAGCAGAAAGGGATAACGGTGAGGCAGAAAACGCATGACCTCCCGGATGTTGATGATGTTCAAGTTCGCTTGACCCTGTGTCGATAAGCCGTGTCCAGCCCCGCGGCGCAACATCCTCCGCGAGCCATCACTAATACGCGTGGGATTGTCTATCCAATGGTACGCAGCGGGTGTCCTCCTGATGCGCGTCTACGTCCTCTTTCTGGATGCATCGTGGCTCGGCATACCGGCCACCTCCGCGCACGGACGCTAGTCCTTGAGCTTCTTCTCCAGTGCCATGACCTTGCGCGCAAGCTCGTCCAATTTGCGGAATCGAACCGAATTTTTGAGCCACTGCGCGTTCGGTTCCAGCGGCGTGCCGGAGGTATAGGTGCCGGGTTTCGTAATGGACTTGCTGACCTTCGACATGCCGGTGATGTGCACATGATCGACGATCTCCAGATGGCCCTCGATGCCGGCGGCGCCCGCGATTGTACAATGCCTGCCGATCCTGGCACTACCGGCGATGCCCACGCAGCCGGCGATGGCGGTGTGGGCGCCGATGTGCACATTGTGCGCGATCTGAATCTGGTTATCGAGTTTGACGCCTTCTTCCAGCACCGTGTCTTCCAGCGCGCCGCAATCGACGGTGGTATTGGCGCCGATTTCCACGTCGTCGCCGATCACGGCGCGTCCCAGCTGCTGAATCTTCACCCATACGCCGTCGTCGTTGGCCAGACCGAACCCGTCGCTGCCGATGACCGCGCCCGGATGCACGATCACGCGCCGCCCCAGCACCGCGCGGTTGCATAGCGTCACCCGCGCGACCAGCCGCGACGAGTCACCGACCGTGCATTCGCGACCGATGACGCAACCGGGCCCGATCATGACGTTCGCGCCGATCACCGCACCCGCCTCGATTACCGTCAGCGCGCCAATCGCGGTGCTAGGATCGATATGTGACTGCGGGTGCACCACGCAGCTCGGATGCACGCCGGGCACTTCGGGCGGTCGCGGATGCAGCAGATTCGTGACCCTGGCGAAGGTGAGATAAGGATTATCGGACAACAGCGCGGCGACCGGGCAATCTTCCAGGTCATCGGGGCCGACGATAACCGCCGAGGCGCGCGTCGTTGCCAGAAACGGCCGGTAGCGGCAACTGGCCAGAAAGCTGATGCTGCCGGGTTGCGCGCCTGGCAGACTGGCGACCCTGTCGATCTGGCAATCCGGATCGCCCACCAGGGTGACACCGACCTGATCGGCCAATTCTTGCAGACGCCAGGACACGGTTTTTTCTATGCGTGATTAGAACGCGGTGTTCCACAACATGAATGTGACGGCCAAGCGCACCTTGCGCGGAAAAGAACCCGCGCCGTTCACTGCAACTCTTGCAGACGTTCCAGTATCGTGTCGGTAATATCGATCCGCTCGCTGGCGTAAAGCACTCTTTCGGTAACCATCAAGTCGTAATTCTCTTCCTTGGCCACATCGACGATTACGTCATACACCACACGCTGCAGATCGCTGAGTTCCTCATTGCGTCGGATATTGAAGTCTTCCTGCAACTCCTCGCGATCGCGATTGAAATCCAGCTTGCGGCTGGCGATGTCGCGCTCGAGGTCTTCGCGCTGCGCGGCGCTCATGATCTCGGCGTCGGTGCGCAGCTTTCTTTCCAGTTCCACAATGGCATCGCGGCTGCTGGTGAGCGCGGCGTCACGGCCGGAGAATTCCTGCTCCAGGGCCTCGCGCGCAGCCTGCGCCTGCGGCGCCTGCTCCATCACGCGGACAATGTTGACGAAACCGATCTTGATCTCCTGCGCCATGGCGGAGGACGGCCAGGCAAAGCCCGCGCAGACCAGATAAGGGATAAGGATCGTAAGCCGTTTCATACTGCTCCCGTGCTCAAAAGATGGTGCCGATGTTGAACTGGAATACCTCGGTCTCATCGCCCGGCTGGTCATTTAACGCCTGCGCCAGACTGAATGTCAACGCGCCCACCGGCGTGATCCAGCTGGTCGAGACACCCACCGAGGTGCGGATCTCGCCGGTATCGAACGCGCCCACGTCTTCGAATACGTTGCCCGCGTCGAAAAACAGCCCGAAGCGCAGGTTGCTGGCCTCCTCCGTGAATGGCGGCGGGAACAGCAGCTCGATATTGCTGACCACGCTGAAGTTGCCACCGAGCGGGTCCCTGAATTGGGTGCTATCGCGCGGGCCCAGCGTATTGGCCGCGTAGCCGCGCACGGTGCCAAAACCGCCGCCGTAGTATTTCTCGAAAAAAGGCAGGTCGGTGGTGCCGCTGTAACCATCGCCATACGCGACTTCGCCGTTGAGCGAGAGGGTCAGGCCCGATGTCAACGGAATATAGCCCAGATTGCTGTAATCGGTCCGGTAATACTGCAGGTCGCCGCCCGGCACCGCGACTTCAAGATTGAGTTGTTGCAGATTGCCGCGATCGGCGAATACGGTCTTGTTCCGCGTGTCGTGAATAAGGCTGGCGCCCAGCTCAAAAATATTGTATGCGTCGCCGTTGTCGATCAGAAACTGGCGGATCTCCGGCGATGTGTTGACGTTGGTGTCGATATTCACGTCCCTGTAACCGGCGCTGGTCCTTAGCGTGTCGAATTCGCTGAACGGTATGCCGAACTCGACGTCGCCGCCCAGCTGCTGCGCGTCGTAGTCAGAGATATTCGCCTCGCTGGCGTCCGTCCTACTGTAATTCAGGTTGAACCCGCGGCTCACCCCGTCGATGGTGTAGTAAGGATTGGTGTAGGAAATGTTGTAAACCGTGTTGTAGTCGCTGTTGTCGAAGCGCACGCCCACCCGCCGGCCGGTACCGAGAAAGTTTTCCTGCGTCACGGACAGATTGAACAACAGCCCCTGGCTTTGCGAATAACCGGCGCCGATGGCGAAATTGCCGGCCAGCCGTTCCTTGACGCTGATGTTGAGATCGACCATGTCGTCGACGCCCGGCACGCGCGCGGTGTCGACCTCCACCGTCTCGACGTAAGGCAGCCGCTGTATGCGCTGCCGCGACAGTTCGATATCCGACAGGTTGTACCAGCCGCCCTCAATCTGACGCAGCTCGCGCCGGTAGACCTCGTCGGAAGTGGTGGTGTTGCCCAGGATATTGATTCGTCTTACGTAAATCCGCTGACCCGGGTCCACGAAAAAGGTCAGGCTCACCTCCTTGCTGGCCTCGTCGATCTCGGGAATCGGATTGATGTTGGCGAACGCGTAGCCCTCGTTGCCCAGCCGCCGGGTGATGTCATCCACGGTTCGGACCACCCGCGCGCGCGAGAAGGTCTGGCCGGGCTTGACCGCCAGCAGCCGCTCGAGCTGCGCGCGCGGCACGATGAACGTCCCCGCCAGCCGCGCGTCCCTGACCGTGTACTGCTCACCCTCGTCGATGTTGATGCCGATATAGATATCTCGCTTGTCCGGGGTGATCGAGACCTGCGTCGAATCGATGTTGAACTGCAGGTAGCCTTCATCCAGATAATGCGTACGCAGCAACTCCAGATCGCCGGTGAGCTTCTCCTGCGAGTACTGATCGCGGCTGCTGAAAAACGCCCACCATGCCGGGATGCCGGATGCAAAATCCTCGGTGAGCTCGTCTTCCTCGAAAGCCTCGTTGCCGACCACGTTGACCCGCTTGATGGAAGCCACCTCGCCTTCCGAGATATCGATTTTGATGTTGACCCGATTGCGCTCCAGCGGCGTGACCTTGGTCCGGATGCGGGCGTTGTATTTGCCGCGCGCGAGATATTGCTGCGTCAGTTCCTGCTCCAGCCGCTCCAGCACCGAGCGGTTGAACACGCGCCCGCGCGCGATCTCCACGCTGCGCAGCGCCTCGGTTAAGTCTTCATCGGAGATGTCTTCATTGCCGTCGAACGTGATGCCCGAGATCGCGGGCCGCTCCGTCACCACCACGATCAGCACGTCGCCGCGGCGCCGCAGCGTAATGTCGCTGAAAAAGCCCGTATCGTACAGCGCGCTGACGATCTCGGCCCCGCGCTCCTCGGTAAAGCGTTCGCCGACCTGGATCGGCAGATAGGTGAACACCGTGCCGGCCTCGATACGCCCCAGCCCTTGCAGCTCGATATCTTTGATCACGAACGATACCGCGTGGGCGTTATTGGCAAAAAAAAGCAGAGCGCCGGTCAACGCCAGCGTGTTGAATACGCGAAATATCACTAACCCAGCAGTCTTGAGAAATCGTTATAAAAGGCCAGTGCCATGAGGCCCGCCAGCGCCGCGAGCCCGATACGCTGGCCGATGGCCTCTGTCGTCTCCGACACAGGACTGCCCTTGACCAGCTCGATGAAGTAATACAGCAGATGCCCGCCATCCAGCACCGGCACAGGCAGCAGATTCAGGATACCGATGCTGATGCTGAAGATCGCCAGCGCGCCCAGAAAGGCCGACACGCCGATTACCGCCGATACCCCCGCGTACTCGGCGATGGTGATGGGCCCGCTGACATTCTTCAACGACGCCTCGCCCGTGACCAGCTTCCACAGCACCCGCACGGTCAGCACCGAAAACTCCCAGGTTTGCGCGGCCGCCAGCCCCAGGGCGCTGACCGGGTCATAGCGCACCTCGACCTGCATGGCTTCGAGCTCGTCGCGGTCGATGTATGGGTACGCGCCGATGCGGCCGACGCGCTCGCCGTCATCGCGCTCGGTGTCGGTGTGCAGTCGCAACGTCACCCTCTGCCCGTCGCGCTCAATCTGCAGTCTTATGTCCTGATCGGGCCGCGCGCGCACGTGATCCACCCACTGCTGCCAGCGCGTGATCGGCTGTCCGTCGGCGCGCACAATGCGATCGCCGCTTTGCACCCCGCCACGCTCGGCAGGGCCGCCTGCAACCAGTTTACCCAGTACCGGCTCGAACGCCGGCTGCCACGGCGTGATGCCCAGGGACGAAAGCAGATTGTCGTCGCCCAGGATCTCGCGCGTATTGCTGAGATCGAGTTCGTGCGTGCTGGTCCCACCGGCTTCGTCGCGTACCCGGACGATCACAATGCCCTGTTTCAGGGCCTGATCGATGAGGCTGATGCTGGCGTCTTCCCAGGTTTGTATGCGCTCGCCGTTGATCGCCTGGATCTGGTCACCGCGCTCGATGCCTGCGCGGGCCGCAATCCCGCCGGGGGCGACCTCGCCGATGACAGGTTTGACGCCACTGACCCCGAGCATGAACATCAGCCAGTAGGCAACTACGGCAAGCAGAAAGTTCGCCAGCGGTCCGGCCGCGACGATGGCGATCCGCGCGCCGACCGGCTGCCGGTTAAAGGCGCGATCGCGCTCCGCGGCGGCGACCTGCCCTTCGCGCTCATCCAGCATCTTCACGTAGCCGCCCAGCGGGATCGCGGCGAGCACGTACTCTGTGCGATCCGGGCCTGCGGTGCGCTTCCACAACGGCTTGCCGAAGCCGATCGAAAACCTGAGTACCTTCACGCCCAGCCGCTTCGCCACCCAGAAATGGCCCAATTCGTGAAAACCCACCAGGACGCTGATGGCCGCGACAAAGGCGAGAATGCTGATCAAAACGCTCATCGATGAAGGCTAACCATGCGCCGCAATGTACTGCGCGGCCGTGGCGCGCGCGGTCTCGTCGGCAGCGAGAATCGTTTGCAGAGAATCAGCTTCGGTAGAAGCGATCCGCGTCAGCGTATGCTCGATAACGCTCGGGATGTCCAGAAACGCGATCTGTTCGTTAAGAAAACTCTGCACCGCCACCTCGTTGGCCGCGTTCAGCACCGTGGTCGCGGTGCCGCCGGCGCGCAACGCCTCGTAGGCCAGTCGCAAGCAGGGGAACCGCGCCGCTTCCAGCGCGAAGAACTCCAGCTTCGCGACCTCGACCAGATCCAGCGCCCGCACTCCGGAATCGATGCGCGCAGGCCACGCGAGTGCGTGCGCGATCGGCGTGCGCATATCGGGATTACCCAGCTGCGCCAGCACCGAACCATCCACGAACGCCACCATCGAATGCACCACGCTTTGCGGGTGCAGCACCACCTGCACCTGCTCGGGCGCGCAATCGAACAGCCAGCAGGCCTCGATAACTTCCAACCCCTTGTTCATCATGGTCGCGGAATCCACCGAAATCTTGCGGCCCATTTTCCAGTTCGGATGCGCGCACGCCTGCGCGGGCGTCACGGCGCCCAAGGCAGACAGCGGCAGGTCTCTGAACGGCCCGCCGGAGGCGGTCAGCAGAATGCGGTCAACGCCGGCGGCGTGAAGCCCGGCTCGCTGAACCGCGGCATCTGTCGCCTGACAGCCTGGCGGTAAACATTGAAACACCGCGTTGTGCTCGCTGTCGATGGGCAGCAGGCAGGCGTGATGGTCGCGCACCGCCCGCGTCAGCAACGCGCCCGCCATAACCAGCGATTCCTTGTTCGCCAGCAGGATGCGTTTACCTGCCCACGCGGCTGCCAGGGTGGGTAACAACCCCGCGGCGCCGACGATCGCCGCCATGACGGCTTCGACCTCGGGCTCGCGCGCGACCTGCTCCAGACCTGCGTCGCCCGCCAGCAGCTCGATGTCAGCGCCGGCCGCGCGCAGCTTGCGGCGTAGATCCTCGGCCTTGCGCGAGTCGCGCATGACCGCACGATCCGGCCGATGTGCTATGCATTGCGCGAATAGCGTCTCTACATCCTGATTGGCCGCCAGCGCCCGGATACGGAAGCGATCCGGATGCCGCCTGATCACGTCCAGGGTGTTGATGCCAATGCTGCCGGTGGAACCCAGCACCGCGACGTTCATGGGTGCGGCCGGGACGGGCGCGCCGCACGTAGACCAATGAGGCGATCGTTCCGGCATGTCGCTCAGCGCACCGGCCAGTTCATCCAGTGCAGCCCCAGCACAAAAGGCGGCGCGGCGGCTGCGATGCTGTCGATACGATCCAGCACGCCGCCATGACCCGGCAGCATCCTGCCGCTGTCTTTCACGCCGGCGTGGCGCTTGAGCAGACTCTCGAACAGATCGCCCGCCACCGACAGCAAGGTGGTGAGCAGGCACAGGCCGATAAAATAGAACCACAGCGCGCCTGGCAGCTGGAACCACCAGACCCCAAGCACCGCCAGCAGCGCATTGGCCGCCAGCGCGCCGAACAGGCCTTCGCGCGTCTTGGCCGGGCTGATCACGGGAGCCAGCGGTGTCCTGCCCAGTCGACGGCCGGTGAAAAACGCGGCCGAATCCGCCGCCCAGACCAGCAGTAACAAGAACACCAGCCATGCCGGCTGCGGTTCCAGCCTATGCAGATCGAGCATCGCCACCCAGGCCGGCACCAGCGCGAACAGTCCCGCGAATCGCAAGCCCATCGCCTTGACCGGCCCGCGCGTCGCCCCCGGCTGATAAACCGCGAGAATTACCAGCGCGACCAGCCACCACAACACGCCCAGCGCGATGGGCGCCAGCGCGCGCCCGTCGCCGAACATCTGCCACACCAGATAGGCGCAGGCGGCGATCGCCGCCAGATACAACAGTCGCGCATCGCGCCGCACCAGGCCCGTCAGCCGCGACCACTCCCACGCGCCCAGCAGCACGACGATCAGCAATACCACCGCCAGGCCGGCTGCGGGCAGCAGCGCAGCCGCGCCCATGGCCGTGACCATCACTACCCCGGTGGCCACCCGCTTTTCAAGCACCGTCGGCCCCCTAGATCTGCTCGCCGGTTTTGCCGTAGCGGCGCTGCCGGCGGGCAAATGAGGCCAGCGCATCGTCCAGCGCGGCTTCATCGAAATCCGGCCATAACACATCGGTGAAATATAATTCCGTGTACGCCAGTTGCCATATCAAAAAATTGCTGATGCGGTGTTCGCCGCCGGTACGTATGAACAGATCGGGCTCCGGCAACCCGACGGTGACGAGCCGCGCCGCGATCGCATCGGCGGTGATGCGCTCGATCTGGTGTCCGCGTTCAGCGCCAGATTGCGCTTGTCCAACGATGTCCGCCAGAAGCCCGCGCACCGCCTGAGTGATATCCCAGCGCCCGCCGTAATTGGCGGCGACATTGAGCAGCAGGTCGCGCCCGCCCGCGGTGGCCTCTTCGGTCAGCGAGATCTGCCGCTGCAGCTTGGGCGAAAACGCCGTGCGGTCGCCGATAAACCGCAACTGCACGCCGTGCTCGGCCAGATCCCTCATTTCCCGTCTGAGGGTGGAAAAAAACAAATCCATCAACGTGCTGACTTCGGTCTTCGGCCGTTGCCAGTTCTCGCTGCTGAAGGCGAACAGGGTAAGCGCCTCGATGCCGCGTTCGCCGCAGGCGCGCACCACCTTGCGGGTGGCCGCCACACCTTGCCGGTGCCCGGCCGTGCGCGGCAGGCGGCGCGCCCGTGCCCAGCGTCCGTTACCGTCCATGACGATGGCGACGTGCCGCGGAAGAACCTGTCCTGACGCGGCGCTCATCTGTCCCTCAGGCGGCCGCGCGCACCACTCTTGCCGGAATACTTTTTATAAACAACTTGCAAACCACAGCTTTAGTTATTGTTTAACAGGTTTTAGATGATTGCAAATCTTTCCAGGAGCAAATCTTGCGTCAAATCTCCATCAGCTCCTGCTCCTTGCGCGCCAGCAGTTGATCGATCTGCTCCACGTATTGATCCGTCAGCTTTTGCACCAGCTCCTGGCAGCGGTGCTCCTCATCCGAGGAAATCTCCTTGTCCTTTGCCAGCTCCTTAAAATCGTTGTTGGCGTCGCGCCTGATGTTGCGCACCGCGACCCGGGCGTTTTCCGCCTCGTGACGCACCACCTTGACGAGTTCCCGGCGGCGTTCTTCCGTTAAGGCCGGCAGCGGTACGCGGATCACCATGCCGGCGGTGGCGGGATTGAGGCCCAGGTCGGAATTCATGATGCCCTTTTCCACCACCGGTACCATATTGCGTTCCCACGGCGTGACGGTGAGGGTGCGCGAATCCTCCACGGTAACGTTAGCGACGCGATTGATCGGCGTGGGCGCCCCGTAGTAATCGACCATGACGTGATCCAGCAGACTCGCGTGCGCCCGACCGGTGCGCACCTTGGATAATTCCTGCTGCAGCGCCTCGACGCTCTTTCGCATGCGTTGCGCGGCGTCCTTTTTGATGTCTTCAATCATGCCGGCATTCCGTGATTAACAGAAACTCGCCGCGACGGGCGCGGCGCAACGATCCGCGCCTTCGCGTACAGACCCTTCATCCGCGCGCCACGACGGTGCCGATCTGCTCGCCCATCACCACTCTGAGCAGATCGCCTTCGCGAAAGATGTTGAAGATGCGCAAGGGAATGTCGTTGTCGCGGCACATCACGATGGCGGTGGCGTCCATCACGTCCAGCTTGCGCGTGAGTACGTCGTCGTAAGTCAGGCGTTCGTAGCGTTTGGCGTCGGCGTGCTTGACCGGATCGGCGTCGTACACGCCGTCGACCTTGGTCGCCTTGAGCATCAGATCGGCGTTGATCTCGCTGGCGCGCAAGGCGGCCGCCGAATCGGTGGTGAAAAACGGGTTGCCGGTGCCGGCCGCGAATACCACGATGCGGCCTTTCTCCAGATGGCGCACCGCGCGGCGGCGGATGTAATCCTCGCACACCTGATTGATCTTGAGCGCGGACATCACGCGGCAGTACAGGCCGCGACTTTCCAGCGCATCCTGCAGCGCAAGCGCATTGATCACGGTCGCAAGCATGCCCATCTGATCCGCGGTAACCCTGTCCATGCCGGCCTCGGCCAGACCCTTGCCGCGAAAGATGTTGCCGCCGCCGATCACCACCGCGACCTCGACACCGCGGCGATTCAGCTCGCCCAGGTCGTTCGCGATCCGGCCGATCACGCTGGGTTCGATGCCGTAATCCTGGCCCCCCATCAGCGCCTCGCCGCTGAGCTTGAGCAGGATGCGCCTGTAACGCGGTGTGGCCGAATCGTTCATTAAGACTGTGCCGAAGCCGCGGCGGCATCCATGCGATGAATCGCGATCTGAAGACCGCGGCCGTAACAAGCGATCATTTTCCCTTTACCTGCGCCATGACTTCGTCGGCGAAATTGCCGGTCTTCTTTTCGATGCCTTCGCCCACCTCGAAACGCACGAACCGCCGGACCTTCGCCTTGGACGCCGTCAGCAGCGCGCCCACCGTTTGATCCGGGTCCTTCACGAACGCCTGGCCGACCAGAGTCACTTCACCCAGGAATTTCTTGAGGCGGCCTTCCACCATCTTGTCGATGATGGCCGCCGGCTTGCCGCTGGCTTGCGCCTGCGCAGCGAAGATCGCACGCTCCTTGTCCAGCACCTCGACCGGCACCTGGTGCTCATCCACACATATCGGTCGGCTCGCGGCCACGTGCATGGCCAAGTCTTTGGCGAGCGCCTCGTCGCCGCCCATCACGTCCACCAGCACGCCGATGCGGCTGCCGTGCAGATAAACGCCCACCTGGCCGCCCTCGGCCCGCATATGCTCGAAGCGCCGCACCTGAATGTTCTCGCCCAGCGTGGCAACCGCGCGCAGGCGCTGGTCTTCGACTTTGATCCCATCCTCGCCCATCGGCAGCGCCATCAAGGCGTCGACGTCGGCGGGCTTGTGTCGCACCACCGTCTCGGCCAGCGCCAGCGCGAACGCGCCGAAGTCATCGCCCTTGGCGACGAAATCGGTTTCGCAGTTGACCTCCACCATGGCGGCCTCGGTACCCGCGTTGGAAGCGCTGATGCGGATCACGCCCTCGGCGGCGACGCGCGCCGCGCGCTTGTCGGCCTTGGCTGTACCTGCCTTGCGCATGGCTTCGACAGCGCCATCCATGTCGCCGCCGCTCGCCGCCAGCGCCTTTTTGCATTCCATCATGCCGGCCCCCGTGCGTTCGCGGAGCTCCTTGACCATGGATGCGGTAATCTGCATAAGCTTAAAACCTCTGCTGTTGCGCTCGATCCGCGCCTGCGCGCGCATCGTGTCACGAATTGCTGTTGTCGTCCGACCCGTCCGAGTCGCTCGCCGGCGTACCCATCGCGGCGTTTGCCGCAGCGCTTCCCGCGGGCGTCGATGCTGCCGTGGCCGCATCTTCGCCTGCGGATGGGCCGCCGGAGCCGTTACTGCTCCCGGCGCGCTTTTTCGCCGCGGCTTTCGGCTTGACCGCCGCTCTGCTGCGCGTCGCGCTACGGGTGCGGGGCTCGCCGTTGTCATCGAGTTCGACGAATTCATCCTCGGCGCCGGGGGCCGCGCGGCTTTGCGCCAGACCATCGGCGATCGCGTCGGCGGCACCGGTAGTGTAAAGCTGTATGGCGCGGATCGCGTCGTCGTTGCCGGGAATGACGTAATCGATGCCATCGGTAGAGTGATTGGTATCGACCACGGCCACCACTGGAATACCGAGTTTGATCGCCTCGTCCACGGCGATGCGCTCGTATCCCACGTCGATCACGAACAGCACGTCCGGCGGACTGGACATCTCCTTGATCCCGCCCAGGCTGCGCTGCAGTTTGTCCATCTCGCGCCTGAGCTTGAGGATTTCTTTCTTGCCCAGACGCTCGAAGGTGCCGTCTTCGCTCATCTGCTCCAAGTCCATGAGCCGCTTGATGGACTTACGCACGGTCTGGAAATTGGTCAGCATGCCGCCCAGCCAGCGATGGTTGACGTACGGCATGCCGCAGCGATTGGCCTGCTCGCCAACGGTATCGCGCGCGGAGCGCTTGGTGCCGACAAACAGGATCTTGCCGCCATCGGCCGCCATCTTACCCAGATAATTGGTGGCGTCATTGAACAGCGGCAGGGTTTTTTCCAGATTGATGATGTGAATCCGGTTGCGCTCGCCGAAAATGAACGGCGCCATCTTGGGATTCCAGTAACGGGTCTGATGCCCGAAATGCACGCCAGCTTCCAGCATCTGGCGCATGGTGACATTGGCCATGAAAAAACTCCAAAAGTTCGGGTTGGGCCTCCATACGCCCCAGGCGGCGACACCGTGACTGAATGGATCGATTCAGAGACAGCGCACCCGGCCGCTGGTGACGGCGTATGTGCGGATTGGGTGCGGATCGTTAAAACAGCGCCGATCCGCGCAAGCGGGATTCCATGAAATACGGTCCGGAATTTGCGCCTGATGCGCGCGCTTTATACCATACTCGGCTTTCGGCAACAATGAATCAGCGGCATAATACGGCCGATCAAGCCTGCGTCCGCGCGCTCCGCGGCTCCAACAACGCAATCATGGCCCCCATCATCAAGACTCCGGAAGAGATCGAGAAAATGCGCGTCGCCTGTCGCCTGGCGTCCGAGGTGTTACTGATGATCGCCGAGCATATCAAGCCGGGTGTCACAACCGGTGAGCTGGACGAGAGATGTCACGACTACATCGTCAACGAACTGGGCGCGGTGCCCGCGCCGCTGCATTATCGGGGCTTTCCGAAATCGATCTGCACCTCGGTCAATCATCAGGTGTGTCACGGCATTCCAGGCGGCAAAACGCTCAGGAACGGCGATATCCTCAACATCGATATCACCATCATAAAAGATGGATTTCACGGCGATACCAGCCAGATGTTCTTCGTCGGTCAACCGTCGGTACTGGCCAAGCGACTGGTGGAAACGACGTATGCGGCCTTGCGTACCGGCATCGATAAGGTCGCGCCCGGCGCACAGCTGGGCGACATCGGTTACGCAATCCAGAGCTACGCCGAACAACATAACTGCTCGGTGGTGCGCGAATATTGCGGCCATGGCATCGGGCGCGGATTTCATGAAGACCCGCAGGTGCTGCATTACGGGCAGCCGGGCACCGGCGTGGAACTGAAACCGGGCATGACGTTCACCATCGAACCCATGCTGAACGCCGGCAAACGCTTCGTCAAAACGATGGCCGACGGCTGGACGGTGGTCACCAAGGATCACAGCCTGTCCGCGCAGTGGGAGCACACCGTGCTGGTGACCGAACAGGGCCGCGAGATCCTCACCCTGCGGCCCGGCGAGGCCGCGTGAGGGGGATCGATCGCCATGCCCGCCGCTGAGATGCTCCCGGAGGCATTGAAGCTGGCGTTGCGCTGGCCGCAGCCCAACTGCGAGTCCAGGGCGCAGGAAATCGCCGCCTTCAGCAACATCCTCAAGGAGTCGAACAAGGCGTTCAAGGAGGCTTTCTGTACGGGCAGCGACACGGCCGCGCTGGTGCAGGGCCGCGGCGCGATCGTGGATCACCTGCTCGAACTCGCGTGGCAGCGCTTCGCGCTTGACGACACGCGCGGTGTGGCGCTGGTCGCGGTCGGCGGTTATGGGCGCGGCGAGCTGCATCCCTATTCCGATATCGATCTGATGCTGCTGCTGGCCTCGCCCGCCGACCCGCAACTGGAAGGCCGACTCTCGGAATTCCTCACCTTCCTGTGGGATATCGGCCTGCCGGTCGGCCACAGCGTGCGCGCCCTGGACGACTGCGTGCGCGCCGGCGCCGAAGATGTCACCGTCGCTACCAACCTGATGGAATCGCGGCTGCTGGCCGGGCCAGCGGCGCTTTATCGGGAAATGACCGAGCGCATCGCCCCGCCGCACATCTGGCCCAGTCGGGAATTCTTCTCCGCGAAGCTTGAGGAACAGGAGCACCGCCACCACAAATTCGGCGACACCGCCTACCGACTCGAACCGAACGTCAAGGAAAGCCCCGGCGGCATGCGCGATATCCAGATGGTCGGCTGGGTCACCAAGCGGCATCTGGGCGCGACCAGTCTGCACGAGCTGGTGCACCACGGGTTCTTGAGCGAGGATGAATATCAGACCCTGGCTGCCGGTCAGAGCTTTCTGTGGCGCGTGCGTTATGCGCTGCACATGCTTGCCGGCAGACGCGAAGACCGCCTGCTGTTCGACTATCAGCGCACCATCGCAAGCCAGTTCGGCTATGCGGACCAGGACAGCAACCTGGCCGTCGAGCAATTCATGCAGCGCTACTATCGCACGGTGATGGAACTGCAAAGGCTCAACGAGATGCTGCTGCAGCTGTACCAGGAGGCCATCCTGTACGCCGATGAGACCGATGAACCGCAGCGCATCAACCGGCGCTTTCGCGCGCGCAAGGGCTTTCTCGAGGTCACCAACGAAAATATCTTCCGGCGTTATCCGTCCGCGCTGCTGGAATTGTTTCTGGTCATGCAGCAACATCCTGAACTCAAGGGCGTGCGCGCAGCGACCATCCGGCTGGTGCGCAAACATGGCTATCTGATCGACGAGCGTTTTCGCGGGAATATCGCCAACCGCAGTCTGTTCATGGAGATCCTGCGCCAGCCCAGCGGCATCACGCACGAACTGCGGCGCATGAACCGCTATGGCGTACTGGCCGCCTACTGGCCCAGCTTCGCCCGGGTGACCGGCCGCATGCAGTACGATCTTTTTCACACATACACCGTCGATGAACACACCCTGGTGGTGCTGCGCAATGTGCGGCGCATGTCGGTGCCGGAGTTCGCGCACGAACTGCCGTTTTGCAGCGAGCTGTTCGGCCAGATTCCCAAACCTGAGCTGTTATATCTGGCGGCCCTGTTTCACGATATTGGCAAGGGCCGCGGCGGCGATCACTCGGAGATCGGCGCGGCCGAGGCCGAAACGTTCTGTCTGCAGCATGGCTTGAGTCATTACGACGCGCGTCTGGTCGCGTGGCTGGTGCGGTATCATCTGCTGATGTCGCTTACCGCGCAGCGCCGCGACATCAGCGATCCCGCAATCATCAACGCGTTCGCCGACAAGGTCGGCAATCTCGCGCGGCTCAATTACCTTTATCTGCTCACCGTCGCGGACATCCGCGCCACGAATCCCACGTTATGGAATTCCTGGAAGGACGCGCTGCTGATGGATTTGTATCTCACCGCCCGGCGCGTGTTACAGCGCGGGCTCAATAATCCGCTGGCGCGCGAGGAGTTGATCGGCGAGGTCAAGCAGGCAAGTCTTCATCTGCTCAAGGCGCGAGGGCTCAATCTCGATGCGTGCCGGGAATTGTGGCGCGAATTCGACGAGCAATATTTTTTGCGGCATTCCGACGATGAGATCGCCTGGCACACACAGGCTATCGTGCAGTCGGATCTGAGGCAACGCCCGCTGGTCCTGATCCGCCAGTTAACCGCGCGCGGCAGCACCGAGATCTTCATCTACGCGCAAAGCCATCATCAGCTGTTCGCGTACATTACGTCGGCGCTCGCGCGGCTGGGGCTCAACGTGCTGGACGCGCGCATTACCACCACCACCGCGGGTTACACCCTGGACACCTTCATGGTGCTGGACGAGACCGGCAAACCGATCGAGGAGCAGTATCGCATCGACGAGATTTCCACGACCCTGGGTAACCTGTTGCAGGATCCGGCGCATGTCCCGCTGGAGACCAGGTGGCGCGTGTCGCGCAAGCTGCGCCATTTCGATGTGCCGACGCAGATCTCGTTCGACACCACGTCAAACCGCCGCTACACGGTGCTGGAGTTAATCACGGCGGATCGCCCCGGCCTTTTGTCCAGCATCGGCAAGGCCTTCACCGACAGCGACGTGCTGGTGCACAACGCCCGCATCACCACCATCGGCGAGCAGGCCGAGGACGTGTTTATCGTTACGGATCTCAAAAACCAGCCGATCACGGATGAATGGCATCTGGCGCTGATCCGCGCGCGGCTATTGAAGTACCTGGGCAAACAGGCGGCGCCGACGATTCCGCCGCAGCCGGATGATGAAACGCTGATGCGCGAAATTGCGGGCGCGCCGGGCGACACGCGTCCGAATCACCCACCTGAGCATTAGCGTCCGTGGGAAGCATTGCTACCGGGCAAGCGGCAGATTCCTATGCCTGTCACGGGCATACAACCAGAGCAGCGCGGCGAAAAAACACAAACTCGATGAATCCTGGCATCCGGCAGTTACACCTTTATCCGTTCGAGAAATTGACAGCATTGCTGGCCGGCGTGCGGCCGCCAGACGGCATTGAGCCGATCGCGCTATCCGTCGGCGAGCCCAAACACGCCACACCTGCCCTGATTGGCGAGGCGCTGGTGAATCAACTTCAGGGATTGGCGAACTATCCCGTGATCCGCGGAAATCGCAGTCTGCGCGAAGCGATCGCCGCGTGGTTGCGCGGCCGTTTCAGCCTGCCGCAAACCAGCATCGATCCGGATGCCAACGTGCTGCCGGTCAACGGCACGCGCGAGGCCTTGTTCGCGATCGCGCAGTGCGTGATCGATGGCGACCATGATTCGCTGGTGCTGATGCCGAACCCGTTCTATCAGATCTACGAGGGCGCGGCGCTGTTGGCCGGCGCGCAACCATATTACCTGGACTGCGATCAGGAACGCGGGTTTCTGCCTGATTTCGGCGCGGTAACCGAAGACGTGTGGGCGCGCTGCCAGTTACTTTATCTGTGCAGCCCCGGCAATCCGGCCGGCGCGGTCATGCCGGAGCCGGTGTTGCAAAAGCTGATCGAGCTGGCCGAAAAGCACGATTTCATCATCGCCTGCGATGAGTGTTATTCCGAGATCTATCCGGACGAGGCGCAGCCGCCGGTCGGGCTGCTGGGCGCGGCCGCGCGCATGGGCAATACCGATTACTGCCTCTGTCTGGTGTTTCACAGCTTGTCCAAGCGCTCCAACGCGCCGGGCCTGCGCTCGGGCTTTGTGGCCGGCGATGGACGTCTGATCGCGCAGTTCGCGCGCTACCGAACCTACCACGGCTGCTCGATGCCGCCGCCCGTACAGGCGGCCAGCGAAGCGGCCTGGGGCGACGAGGTGCACGTGATCGACAATCGCCGCCGTTATCGCGAGAAATTCGATGCGGTCATCGAGATACTGGCGCCGGTGTTGCGCGTCGCGCGGCCCGCGGGCGGCTTTTATCTGTGGCCGCGCCTGCCCATCGATGACCAGCGTTTCGCGCAAGCCCTGTACGCGCAACAGAACGTCACGGTGCTGCCCGGGAGTTTTCTGTCGCGCGCGCATGACGGCCGCGATCCCGGGCGGCATCGGGTACGCATCGCGCTGGTAGCGCCGCTGGAAGATTGCATGGCAGCCGCGCGCCGCATCCGGAATTTTATCGCAACCCTCTAACGGAGACTCGCATGAGCGATTTGAAAACCATCGTCGAAGACGCCTTCGAGCGCCGCGCCGCACTCTCGCCGCGCAACGTCAGCACGCATATCCGCGAGGCGGTGTTCGAAGCAATCGAGCAACTCGATAACGGCCGCCTGCGCGTCGCGGAAAAGAAAAGCGGCCAATGGTTCGTCAACGAATGGCTTAAAAAAGCGGTGCTGCTGTCGTTCCGCATCGAGGACAACCGCTTCATCAGCGGCGGCTTCACCCATTATTTCGACAAGGTGCCGCTCAAATATGCCGAAGTCAGCGCCAACGACTTCCGCACGGGCGGTGTGAGAGTCGTGCCGCCGGCGACCGTGCGCAAGGGCGCCTACGTTGCGCCCAACGCCGTGCTGATGCCATCGTACGTGAACATCGGCGCGTACGTGGATTCCGGCACCATGGTCGACACCTGGGCTACCGTCGGCTCCTGCGCGCAGATCGGCCAAAACGTGCATCTGTCCGGTGGCGTGGGCATCGGCGGCGTGCTGGAGCCGCTGCAGGCGGCGCCGACCATTATCGAGGACAACTGCTTTATCGGCGCGCGTTCCGAAATCGTCGAAGGCGTGATCGTCGAGGAAGGTTCGGTCATCTCCATGGGCGTTTACATCGGCCAGAGCACGCGCATCTACGATCGCGAGCGCGACGAGGTCATCTACGGTCGCGTGCCGGCGGGCTCGGTGGTCGTCTCCGGCAATCTGCCGGCAAAAGACGGCAAATACAGCCTCTACTGCGCGGTGATCGTCAAGAAGGTGGACGCGAAGACGCGCGGCAAGGTGGGCTTGAACGAATTGTTGCGCAATCTTGATTAACGGGATCCGCCGTTGGCTAAGGATTCGCAAGCTCATCCTGCCTGCCATCCTGCTTTGACAGGCGACTTGGAAGTACGCGATGTCCGATACGCTTGATCTACTGAAGACGCTCATCGCGCGACCCTCCGTCACGCCTGACGACGCCGGCTGCCAAGAGATTATCGGCGAGCGGCTGGCTAAGTTCGGCTTCAAGGCCGAACCGATGCCTTCCGGCGAAGTCTCCAATCTCTGGCTGCGGCGCGGCACTGAACGACCGCTGTTTGTATTCGCCGGTCACACCGACGTGGTGCCGCCCGGCCCGCTCGAGCAATGGCAAAGCCCGCCGTTCGCACCGACGGTGCGGGATGGCAGGCTCTACGGCCGCGGCGCCGCGGACATGAAAGGCGGTGTGGCGGCGATGGTTACGGCCTGTGAGGCGTTCGTGACCGGACATCCCAACCACAAAGGCTCGATCGCGCTGCTGATCACCAGCGATGAGGAAGGCCCTGCCGTTGAAGGCACCAAACATGTGATCGACACCCTGGAGCGCCGCGGCGAAAAAATCGACTGGTGTCTGGTCGGCGAACCCAGCAGCGAGGAAAGACTGGGAGATACGATCAAGAACGGCCGGCGCGGATCGCTGAACGGCCGCCTGCGCGTGCACGGCAGCCAGGGCCACGTGGCGCACCCGCATCACGCGGACAACCCGGTGCATCGTTTTGCTCCAGTGCTCGCGGCACTGCTCGATACGGAATGGGACCGCGGCAATGAACACTTTCCGCCGACGGGTTTTCAGGTATCCAACATCAATGCCGGCACCGGCGCGGACAACGTTATCCCCGGCGCGCTGGACGTGATCTTTAATTTCCGGTTCTCGACCGCGGTGACGCAAGCGCAGCTCCAGCAGAGGGTTGAAGCGCTGCTGGACGCGCATGATCTCCGCTACGATCTCAAGTGGCATCTCTCCGGCCAGCCGTTTCTCAACCCGTCCGGCGAGCTGGTGGCGGCGGCCCGCGAGGCGATCCGCGAAGTCGACGGTCTGGAGACGACATTATCGACCGGAGGCGGGACATCGGATGGTCGCTTCATCGCGCCCACCGGCGCGCAGGTGATCGAACTGGGGCCCGCCAATGCCAGCGTTCACAAGATCGACGAGCACGTGCGGGTGGCGGATCTGGAGGTACTGTCCGAGATTTATACGAGGCTTCTGAGCACGTTGCTGATTCGCTAGGAAGCCAAGGTGGATTCGGGGCTTGGCGCCCCTTAATCCACCCTACGGTACAGGGATCGAGCCCGCTGCGGGCGTATCCACCGCGGTTCAAACCGCTTCTACAATCGCCAGCGCGCCAGAAATTCGTTCAGGTGCGGCCGGTCCATCGCGGTCAGCATATCGCGCGCAAGCTGACACTCGCGGGCGTGCGCCTCGGGATCGAGTTGGCCGCGCATCTGCTCGAAGCGCAGGTAAACAAGATAGGTGTTGAGCACGTCGGTCTCGCAGTAATCGCGGATGGCGGCGATCTCACCGGCCTGAAACGCCTCCCACACCTGGCCGCCGTGCATGCCCATCTTGCCCGGTAGCCCAAGCATGGCCGCGATCTGATCCAAGGGTGCGAAGGCGCGCGGGTTGTAAGCAGCCAGCACGTCCATCAGGTCGATGTGCCGCCAGTGGAAGCGGTTCAGGTAATTGTTGTAGCGAAAGCTCGTGTCGCTGTCGCCGCTCTCCCAGTAACGCGGCGCGGCCACGCCGTGCAGCAGCGAACGGTAATGGATGACCGGCAGATCGAAGGCGCAGCCGTTCCATGACACCAGGGTGGGGCTGAAGCGGTCGATGCCGTCGTAAAAACGCCGCAGCAGCTCGGACTCCGGTGAATCTTCATCGCCGAGCGACCATAACTTAAAGCTACTACCCGATCGCAGCGCGATGGAGATTGCCACAACCCGCTGCTGGTGATGCGGAAGAAAATCGCGGCCGGTCTGCTGAAGCCGCAGATGCGTCATGGCGGTGGCGACGTCGGCATCCGGCGCGCCGTCGAGGTCCAGCAGGCGTTTGCCGGCCTCCACGTCGGGCACGGTCTCGATATCGAAGACGAGTACGTTCACGTCAGCAGGCCCTGCACATGCCAGCGCCGCTGCTGTGCTCGATCGCGAGTCTTGCGATCGCTACCGACGGTAATCGCGCCTCGTGTCGGCACTTTAAGGTGGAAACACGCCGGTGGAGATGTAACGGTCGCCGCGGTCGCAGATGATCACCACAATCAGCGCGTTTTCGACCTCTTCGGACAGGCGCAGCGCCGCCGCCACCGCGCCGCCGGACGAGACACCGGCGAAGATGCCCTCTTCGGCCGCCAGCCGTCGCATCATGTCCTCGGCCTCTTTCTCGTCGACGTCAATCTCGCGGTCCACGCGCTCGGGCTGATAGATTTTTGGCAAATACGCCTCTGGCCAGCGGCGGATGCCAGGGATGCGCGAACCCTCGGTCGGCTGCACGCCGACGATCTGAATGTCGGGGTTTCTCTCCTTCAGGAATCGGGACACACCCATGATGGTGCCGGTGGTGCCCATGGAACTCACGAAATGCGTGATCTCACCCCGCGTATCGCGCCAGATCTCGGGACCGGTGCCCTCGTAATGCGAGCGCGGATTGTCCTCGTTGGCGAACTGGTCGAGCACCCGCCCCTTGCCTTCCTTGCTCATCTTTTCGGCCAGATCGCGCGCGCCTTCCATACCTTCGTCCTCGGAGACCAGAATGATCTCCGCACCGAACGCCTTCATGGTCGCGCGCCGCTCGGCACTCATGTTTTCCGGCATGATGAGTACCATGCGATAACCCTTGATGGCGGCGGCCATCGCCAGCGCAATGCCCGTGTTGCCGCTGGTGGCCTCGACCAGGGTATCGCCGGGGCGGATCTCGCCGCGCAGCTCGGCGTGTTTGATCATGCTGACCGCCGGCCGATCCTTGACCGAACCGGCGGGATTGTTGCCTTCCAGCTTGGCCAGCAGCGTGTTGCGGTTGCCCGGCGTGATGCGCTGCAGCCGCACCAGCGGCGTGTTGCCGACGAACGCTTCGAGCGTCGGAAAATCTATCGCGTGTCTGGCTAATTTCGCTTCCATAGCGTAATTTTACGGCGAAAACGGTGAGATAACACCAAGTCGGCGTGGCTGTTGCAAAGGTGCATGGTGGAGCCTTTTCGATGCGCGCCAGCGCGTGTGGTTCCGCGAATAACACGCGGAACCGCAGTGCTGCTCAGGGTTGCCGACCGCGCCCTGCCGCCATCGCCTGTTTCATCTCGTCGACTGCGGCGTGCAGACCGACAAACAACGCGCGCGCCACGATGGCGTGCCCGATGTTGAGTTCTTTTAACTGCGGAATGGCGGCGATGGCGCCGACGTTTGCGTAATGCAGGCCATGACCCGCGTTGACCTGAAGACCGGCGTTCGCCGCGTAGGCGGCGGTCTGCGTCAGCCGCTCCAGTTCCCGCGCCTGACGTTCGCCGGTCGCGTCGGCGTAGACGCCCGTGTGCAGTTCCACGATCGGCGCGCCGATTTCGCGCGTTAAATCGATGGCCTGCTCAGTCGGCTCTATGAATAGCGACACCTTTATGCCTGCCGCCGCAAGCCGCCGGCAGGCGTCCGTCAGACGCCGTTTGTTGCCGGCCAGATCAAGCCCGCCTTCGGTGGTCAATTCCTCGCGCCGTTCCGGCACGATGCAACAGTAATCCGGCCGCAAGTCGATCGCGAGCGCGCCCATCGCTTCGGTGGCGGCCATTTCCAGGTTCATCGAGGTGGTGATTATCCGCCGCGCGGCGTAGACGTCCTCGGGCTGGATGTGGCGCCTGTCCTCGCGCAGATGCAGCGTGATGCCGTCGGCGCCCGCGCGTTCCGAGATCCGCACCGCCTCCATCACGTCCGGATACGGCGTGAACCGCGCCTGTCGGATGGTGGCGACGTGGTCGAGATTCACGCCGAGCCGCAAGTTGCCGATAGTCGTCGCCATCTTCTTCGTTCGCGGGTTCATCCGTCGGCGAGATATTTCATGATCTCGCGGCTGATCAACGGCTTGCCGCGCAGCTGATAGTCGATGATGCCTCTCAGCAACACGCGGGATTCCCTCGCCAGCGCAGCATCCAGAACCCGCAAGGCGCGCAACGCCTGCAAGGTCTTGCCGCTGACCACAGGCTGCGGGCATTCGGCGTCCAGCGCGCAGGGCACCGGTCCGCGTTCGTTATCGTAATAATAATAGGCCGCGGGATCGATCGCGCGTTCGCCGGCCGCCTCGCCATCGAGCTGCGGGCCATAGCCGCTCGCTTTAAGCAGATAAAGCTCGAAGCGTCGCAGCGACGGTTCGACCGCGGCCTGCGCGCTCAGCTCCGCCAAGGTTGATGCGTAACACCGGTAAAGCTCCTCTGCGGGGCTGTTGCGCGGCAGCAGATTCATCAACAGTTCGTTGAGATAGAGTCCGCAGATCTTGAGCCTGGGCGTGGCCAACCGGATCGCGCCGGTGATTTCCAGATCGGTGAGCGTATGCAGCTCGCCTCTGCCGCCCCAGGATACGCGCAACTCGCGGAAAGACTGCAACTGGGCCGCGCGCCTGGGCGAACGCTTCGCGCCCTTGTAGATCAGGCCGATGCGCCCGTGCTCGAAGGTCAGCATTTCCAGCAAGGCGCTGGTCTCGCGATACGGCCGCGCATGCAGTAAAAAAGCCGGCTGATGGATGACTCTGGGCATCGATGCTCAGCTCGTCAGCGCGCCGACAATGCGCGCGTCATCCTGCCAGCCGGGCCTGACCTTGACCCACAGACTCAGATAGCAGCGCCGGTTCAGAAAGCCTTCGATCGCGGCGCGCGCGCGGCTGCCGATCCTTTTCAGCGCGTGTCCGGATCTGCCGATAACGATCGCCTTGTGGCTCTCGCGCGCGACCCAGATGGTCGCGGCGATGGAGGTGAGTTGGCCGCGCTCTTCGTAGGCTGATATCTCGACGTACACCGAATACGGCAGCTCGGCCGCCAGGCGGCGCATCAATTGCTCGCGGATCAACTCGCTCACGATGAAACGCTCGTCACGATCGGACAGCTGATCTTCGGGATAGATAAAGGCGTCCACACAAGGCATAAGCTTGACGATTTCGGCCTTCAGCGCGTCGACGTTGTCGCCTTTGACAGCGGAGACCGGTATCAGCGCGGCGAAGCTGAACTTGTCGCGCATGGTCGCCAGCCACGGCAACAGGGCCTGCTTGTCGAGCAGTCTATCCACCTTGTTGATGCACAGCAGACAAGGTTTGCCGGCGACGGCCAGCATGCCGATGATTCGATCCTCTTCGCCGCCCCAGTGGCCGGTCTCGACCACCAGCACCACCGCGTCCACATCATTGAGCGCCGCCGCCGCACTTTTGTTCATGGCCGCATTCAGCAGATGAGTGTCCCTGACATGAATGCCTGGCGTGTCGACGAATACGATCTGCGCGTTGTGTCCGGTCAGGATGCCGCGGATGTTCTGGCGCGTGGTCTGGGGCTTATCGGCGGTGGACGAAATCTTGGCGCCGACCAGTCTGTTCAACAGTGTCGACTTGCCGACGTTCGAGCGGCCAAGCAGCGCGCAGTATCCGCCGCGCAGCGATTCAGAACCGTTCATGCGCGCTCATCATGCCGCGCCTGGATCATGTCCAGCGCCTTGGCCGCCGCCCGCTGCTCGGCTTCGCGTTTCGAACTGCCCTTGCCGATCGTTTCTATGGCGCAGTCGCGCAACTGACAGCGTATGGCGAAATGCTGCGCGTGCGCCGCGCCGCTGACCTCGTGCAGCCGGTAATCCGGCAGCGGCAGATTGCGCGACTGCAGAAACTCCTGCAGGCGGGTTTTGGAATCTTTCAGTTGCTCGGGCGACGGCAAATGCGCATTGCGCGTCTGGAACAAACCCAGCACGAACGCGCGCGCGTCCTCAAGCCCTCTTTCCAGGTAAACCGCGCCCACGATCGCCTCCAGCGCGTCGGCCAGGATCGTGTCCCGCCGATGTCCGCCGGTCTTGAGTTCACCCGGGCCCAGCACGATCAGGTCGGTCAGGTTCAGCTCCCTGGCGATTTCGGCCAGCGTTTCCTTGCGCACCAGATAGGCGCGCAGCCGGCTTAAATCACCTTCGCTGGCGTGCGCGTGGGCACGGAACAAATGCTCGGCGATGAGCATGCCCAGCACCGCGTCGCCCAGATATTCCAGTCTTTCGTTGTTGTTGCCGCCCGCGCTTCGGTGCGTCAGCGCCGCCTGGAACGAGGGGGAGGCGAGCATCTGCGTATCCAGCCACGTCGATAGTCGGTAATTCTTCATCCGCTACTGGTTCTGTTGAGTCGCGTCCCCCAGCGTCTCGGCGGGCGCGAATTTGGCAACCACGTCGAGATTGCCAAGCAGCTTGGTGCGCGCCTCATAAGTGATGCCGATGGTGGTGACGCCACGGTCCCGCCTGTAAACAAAATGCTCCCGCTTGATGTTGTCCACGTCATTGATATCCAGACGCTTGTCTATGCTCGCCCAGATCTGATTCGGATTCCGGTCGGTGCCGCGCGACTCGTTGGCCACCTCGTTAAGAATGGTTTTGACCGTGTAGGCATTGATATAAATCGGCACCAGTCGGATGCCAATAGTGATGGCAAACCCCACCACCACCAGCACGATCAAAATAAAAACCAGTGAAGCGCCCCGTTGTCTATTTGGCCCGTGCATGGTCTTCCCCCGTCAATGCGCACAAACGCGCGATAGATATTGTAATGCGGGCCGGACAGTGCGTCGCTAGTCAATGCGGTCGCCGATGCGCGTGAAATCGAATACCCCGCCCTGCATGTCCCAGTTGAGCCAGATCAGAAACGCTTTGCCCACCAGATTCTCGTCCGGCACGAAACCCCAGAAACGGCTGTCGTTGCTGTTGTCGCGGTTGTCGCCCATCACGAAATACTGGTCCGGCGGGACGATGTATTCGCCCTCCATGCCCGGCTGTCCCGGCTCCAGCAGGATACGGTGTTTGACGTCCCCCAGCTTTTCCATCGCGACCGTGGCGCCGTTCATGGCCATACCGCTGCCCATGGCGTCGTACTGGCCTATCGGTTGCTGCGGCGCCCGCTTGCCGTTGATATACAGGACCTTGTTGTAATAGCCGACGTGGTCGCCCGGCAGCCCGACGACCCGTTTGATATAGTCGTCGGTGGGGTGTTCCGGATAGCGAAACACGACCACGTCGCCGCGCTGGGGGCCGCCGGTTTCGATAAGCTTGGTGCCAGTCACCGGCAGGCGGATATCGTAGGCGAATTTGCTCACCAGGATAAAATCGCCCACCAGCAGGGTCGGCATCATCGAACCCGACGGAATCCGAAACGGTTCCGCGACGAAACCGCGCAGCAGCAACACGATCAACAACACGGGGAAAAACGATTTCGAATACTCGACATACCAGGCGTCTTTGTGCGCATCGCGCTGACCTGCGCCACGCGCCCCGGGAGGTGCCGTTTCTGCGCCTTCCTGCACAATGTCGTGCGACACCGAGGCTTCGGCGGACCTGGCCTGCCACAGGCGATCCAGAAGCCATATGCCGCCCGTTAACAGCGTGCCGATCACCAGCACCAGTTCCAAATCGAAATTCATGAGCAATCCGTACGTTTAGCGTTATTTGTCCACCTGCAGCACGGCAAGGAACGCCTCCTGCGGGATTTCGACCCTGCCGATCTGCTTCATGCGTTTCTTGCCCGCCTTCTGTTTTTCCAGCAGCTTGCGTTTGCGGGTCACGTCGCCGCCATAACACTTGGCGGTAACATTTTTGCGTAACGCCTTGATGCTGCTGCGCGCGATGATGTGCGAACCGATCGCGGCCTGGATCGCGACATCGAACATCTGCCGCGGGATGATCTTCTGCATGCGTTCGGCCAGTTCCCGGCCGCGCGCCTGCGACTTGTCCTTGTGCACGATCACCGACAGCGCGTCGACGCGCTCGCCGTTGATGAGAATATCGACCTTGACCAGCGGCGCCGCCTGAAAATGCAGCGGCTGATAGTCGAACGAGGCGAACCCGCGGCTGACCGATTTCAGCCGATCGAAAAAATCCAGCACGATTTCGCTCAACGGCAATTCATAGCCGAGCTGTATCTGCTTGCCAAAGTAATGCATGCGCGTCTGTACGCCGCGTTTCTCCACGCACAGGCCGATCACGTTACCGATGTAGTCATGCGGCACCAGAATGGTCGCCGCCACGATCGGCTCCCTGATCTCGGCAATCGTGTTGGGCGCGGGCAGTTCGGCGGGATTGTGGATGTTCAGCGCCTCGCCTTTGGTGGTGTGCACCTCGTAGACCACCGTCGGCGCGGTGGTAATCAGGTCCAGGTTGTACTCGCGCTCCAGGCGCGCCTGCACGATCTCCATGTGCAAGAGCCCCAGAAATCCGCAGCGAAAGCCGAAGCCGAGCGCGTGCGAAGTCTCCGGTTCGAAACTGAGCGCGGAATCGTTCAGCCGCAAACGCTCCAGGGCCTCACGAAACCGCTCGAAGTCGTCCGCGCTGGCGGGGAACATACCGGCAAACACGTTCGGCTGCACGTCCTTGAAGCCGGGCAAGGGCTTTGCGGCGGGGCGCTCGGCCGAGGTCAGGGTATCGCCGATCTTCGCGCCGTCGATGTCCTTGATGCCGGCGATCAGATAGCCGACCTCGCCCGCACGCAAGGCGTCCTTGGCCTGGCGCTTGGGGCTGAAGATGCCGACGCTCTCGACCTGATAGCTGCGAGCCTGCGACATCGCCATGATCTTCTGCTTGGGTCGAACCTCGCCGTCCATGATCCGCACCAGCACCACCACGCCGGTGTAGCTGTCGAACCAGGAATCCACGATCAGGGCCTTCAGCGGGGCCTGGACGTCGCCCTGCGGGGGCGGAATGCGCACGATCAGGTTTTCCAGCAGATCGCCTACGCCCTCGCCGGTCTTGGCGCTGACCCGCGCCGCGTGCGAGGCGTCGATGCCGATAACGTCCTCGATTTCCCTGATCACGCGGTCGGGCTCCGCGGCCGGCAGATCGATCTTGTTGATCACCGGCAGCACTTCCAGCCCCTGATCGATGGCGGTATAGGAATTCGCCACGCTCTGCGCCTCCACGCCCTGCGAGGCGTCGACCACCAGCAGCGCGCCTTCGCAGGCGACCAGCGAACGCGAGACTTCGTAAGAGAAATCGACGTGGCCCGGCGTGTCGATGAGATTCAGCAGATAGGTGCAGCCATCATTGGCGCGGTAATTGAGCGACACCGCATGCGCCTTGATGGTGATGCCGCGCTCTTTCTCCAGGTCCATGGAATCCAGCACCTGCGCGCGCATCTCGCGCATCGATAAGCCCTCGCAATGCTGGATAAACCGGTCCGCAAGGGTCGACTTGCCGTGGTCGATGTGCGCGATGATGGAAAAATTTCGTATATTTTGCATTCGTCCTTACAACAAGGCCCGATGTCGACCACCCATCAGGCCCTGACCAAAGCTCGATTTCGATTGAACGGCGCGTAGTATACCGCCGCCGCACCGTGGGATGCTCAATCGGGTATTTTCAATGCCAGAAACTCCGGTCCCTGCCGCCGCTGCACGAGCACGGAGGCGAATCTGTTCCTGGGCAATTCGGCAATGATCGCCCTGAACTGCGCCACGGTGGCCACTTCTTCATTATTGATCATGCGCACGATGTCGCCCTTGCGCACGCCCGCGTCCCGCGCCGGACCATCCTCCACCGCCACGACGCGCAAGCCCACCGCGTCGTCCCCCAGCTCGCGCTGCTGCTCTGGGGTGAGTGGCCGTAACTCAAGACCCAGTACCACGTCACTGGTGTCCGGCGCCTCGGTTCGGGAGCGATCCAGGGCCTCGGATTCCTCGCCGGGCAGCGCGCCGATGCGCACCGGCCGCGTGATCTTACGGCCGTCTCGCAGGATGACCAGTTCAACCCGCTCGCCGGCGCGGGTACCGCCAACCATCGGCGGCAGGGCTGCGGAGCTGAGCACGGCGCGGCCATTGAAAGACAGAATAATGTCCCCCACGCGCAGGTCGCTCTCCCGCGCGGGGCTGTTTGGCAGCAGCATGGTAACCAGTGCGCCGCTGGGCTTTTCCATGTTGAATGATTCCGCCAGTTCGCGCGTGACCTCCTGGATGTAGACCCCCAGCCAACCACGCGATACGAAACCGTGGGTCTTCAGTTGCCGGACCACATCCATCGCCACCTCGATCGGGATCGCGAACGACAGCCCCATGAAGCCGCCCGTCCGGCTGAAGATCTGCGAATTGATCCCCACCACCTCGCCATCGAGATTGAACAGCGGGCCGCCCGAATTGCCCGGATTGATCGCGACGTCGGTTTGAATGAACGGGACATAGTTCTCGCTGGGCAGGCTGCGGCCCTTGGCGCTGACGATGCCAGCGGTGACCGAATGATCGAAGCCAAACGGCGAGCCGATGGCCAGCACCCATTCGCCCGGTTTCAAGTCTCTGGAACTGCCCAGGTTCAAAACCGGCAGGTTGTCCGCCTCGATCTTGAGCAGCGCGATATCGCTATGGGCGTCGTGCCCGATCTCCTTGGCCAGCAACTCGCGGCGGTCGCTGAGCCGCACAACAATTTCGTCGGCGTCCTCCACGACGTGACGATTGGTAATGACATAGCCGTCGCTGGACACGATAAAGCCCGAGCCCAGCGACTCCTCGCCGTAGGGCGCACGGTCGCCGTCTCGATCGCCAAAGAAGCGGCGCAACCAGTCGTTCAAGGGGTTATCTTCGGGCAGTTCCGGGATGTCGAAATCGGGCGGCAGTTTCGGTAATGGCTCTTGCTGCCGACTGGTGCTGATGTTGACCACGCCAGCGGCATTGTCTTCGACCAGACCAATGAAATCGGGCAGCCCGCGATGCGCGTGAGCCGCCGACAGGCTCGTATACAAAACCAATCCCAGGACAACATTCCACCTTCGCATCGCAGCACCTGTTAACCGCCGTGCAAACGGGCAATTAATTGTAAAGCGGGATCAAACGCTTATCCCAATGATCTCCGCGGCATCTGGAATTCCACCCCAGCGGAGATTTCCACAGTCTGTGCGGTGGATGCATGCCAGATTAACATGGATTGAAACGCGCGAGCTTCACCGCTTTGGTCCAAGGCCCGGCGCAGACGCTGACCCGCGTTGCCCGATGAAGCCGAGGCCAAATCGGCTGGGCGCGGAACCCACGCCCAGTGCCGAAAAGACGATGCGAAGTTACACAGACTTTGTGGCTGGCCGGAGAGTAACCCGTCTGGCAAGCTTACCCGCTGCCAGCCGGGCGCAAATCAACGTTTATCCTGCAACGCCCAGGCGCCGTCTAGCGCCACGCTTCAATCAGCCTGGTTGTAAGTCATGGAGAGCCCGATCATCTTGACCGTCTGCTCGGGCACCTCGCCGACCACCGTAATCTGATGCCCGCTCAGGCTGCGCGCATACGCATTCAATGCGCCGCTGCGCGTGGTACCTTCGAACAGCGCCGCGCGATCCACCGGCCTGGCGATAAACACGGACACGGACGCGAGGCCGTCGGTCAAAATCATATGCTGCACGGGCTGGGGACTGGCGGCCATCACGCGCTTGGTCACCGCGGTGACTTCGAAACCGGGCGGTTTGCGTTCGATCCGCCAGCCCGGATCGGGCTCCAGCTCGAACGGTTGTTGGCGCGGGCCCGCGCGCTGCCACACATGATCGTCTTCGATCATGGTTGGCTCAAATTGCTCATCCGGAATGCGCTCGCGCAGTTTAAGACTGGTGAACATGACTTTTTCGATGGGCTCGCCGCGCGCGTTCAGCATCATCGATTCGAGCAACATGCCCGAGTCTTCCGCCACGCAGAGCCGATGTCCGTAACGCAGATTGTCTCTGGGCTCAACGGCGATATTGCGACAAGCCGTGCCGGCGATACGGTTCTTGCCGTCTACGCGCAGTCTGTAATGATCCTCAAGACCCCGCGTGCGAGAAGGGATTGTGCTGGGGATTCCATGGCTTGCGCGCGTGCCTTCCACCATCACCGAATTCTTGCGGGGCCAGACACAGGTGAGCACGCCGCGATCACGAACCACCTCGCGCGCCTCACCCGTCAACGTTACAAGGCGCTCGCGTACACCGTGTTCGTTGCGGCCATGGACGATGCGCATGGTATCCACTTTGTCGCCGCGTATGAAAATAAACGTCCCTTCGTAATTGAGGGATTGCACAGCATCGGCCACCTTGTCCAGCCAGACCTTGGCGTCCTGCGCGCACCACGCCGGCAGCGGCGCCGCCAGCATCGTCAATAATGCGACACACCGCATCATGCAGAGGCTATTGATCGCCTTCGTAACCGACGACCACACGCGCATAAGACATCATGCCGCGCGATGGCGCGTATTCACTGTGATTGGCCAGATAACTGTTCAGCCTTGCCGCGACATCCGGATTGTTCGCCAGAGAGGCTTCGGGTGCGCCGGCGGCGGCTGATGAATTTGCGCTCGCCCTGCGTAATAACCGCGGATTCGGCGAGGGAGACGTGGGGCTGAGCTGAGCGACGTTGGCGACGGGGGAGTTGGATGAAGACGAACCGGTAAACGATTGAAGAGCCAGTACCGCGCATACCGCGATGGACGCCGCCAGACCGAAGCCAACGGCCGGTTTGAGCAATCGCGCGCGCCGGTTGCCGGGCGTGACTGGCACCACGTTCAGCGGCTCGCGCTCGACCGCCGCCATCACGCCGGCCGCAAATTTGACGTCAAGTTTGGTCGGCAGGTTGCCCCGCAGCGCATCGCGCACCATGTAATAACGTCCCAGGCGCGCCAGTTCGCGCTCGTTGTCCAGCAGCGACTTGCATAATCGATGCACCTCGAACTCGGACGTTTCTTCATCCACAAACGCGGACAACAGCTCTTGTTCACGCGTTACGTCTTCGTGGCTTTCGTCAGTTTTCATGATGGCGTCTCTGTGCGTGCGGGGGTGTGTAACGGGGCGTAAACGTTTTTTAACTGATGAGTGGCTGCAGGTGACGGTCGATCGCCTCGCGCGCGCGGAAGATGCGGGAGCGAACGGTGCCGATGGGGCATCCCATGGTCTGCGCAATTTCCTCGTAACTCATGCCTTCAAGTTCCCGCAATGTGATGGCGGTTTTGAGGTCGTCCGGTAACTCTTTGATTGCGCGATACACCGTTTGTTCTATTTCCTCGGTGAGCAGCTGTCTTTCGGGCGTGGCGTATTCCTTCAGCATCGACGCGCCCTCGTAATATTCCGCTTCCTGCGCGTCGACCTCGTAATCCGGCGAGCGGCGGTTCTGCGCGACCAGATGATTCTTGGCCGTGTTGATGGCGATCCGGTACAGCCACGTGTAAAACGCGCTCTCTCCACGAAACCGCTCCAGTCCGCGATATGCCTTCAAAAACGCCTCTTGCGCCACGTCCAGCGCGGCGTCCGGATCGTGCACGTAACGCGAGATCAGCTTGATGATCTTGTGCTGATACTTGCGGATCAGCGCGTCGTAGGCACTCTTGTCTCCCGCCTGTACGCGCTTGACCAGCTCACGATCGTTGATCTCGCCCATCCGGGCATTCCCCCATTTCCAGGCGCTCTCCCTGCGCCTTGACAGATTGACAGATGACATCGCGCGGAGTTCGCACCGTCGGTTTATTTTTCAAGTGTATGACTCTTGCATCATGAGGCTTTACAGCACGACTTTGATGTTTCGCTGGCAAAACTTGTGACAAAATACAGAAACGATGACTGGCCCTCAAGCCAAACACGAGCAACGCAAATACGACGTGCTGATCGTCGGCAGCGGCGCGGCGGGCCTGAGCCTGGCACTGCGTCTGGGCCAGGGCGCGCGCGTCGCCGTGCTCTCCAAAGGTCCGCTGAATGAAGGCAGCACCTGGTATGCGCAAGGCGGTGTCTCCGCGGCCATGGATCAGCAGGATTCGCCAGAATCCCACGTGGCGGATACCTTGAGCGCCGGCGCAGGCTTGTGCGACGAGAGAGTCGTGCAATACACGGTGGCGCATGCCGCGGAAGCCATTCAATGGCTGCTCGAACTGGGCGTCAATTTCACCCGCGAGACGCGCGCAGACGGCACCAGCAACCTCCATTTTACGCGCGAAGGCGGTCATAGTCACCGCAGGGTGGTGCACGCCGCCGACGCCACCGGCCAGGCGATCGAGCGGGTGCTGGTCGAACGCGTGCGCGCGCAACCTCAAATCGAGGTGTTCGAGAATCACATCGCGGTCGACCTGGTGACGACGCACAAACTGCCGGGCCGGCCGAAGCCGGCCGCGGCAAACAGTTGTCTTGGCGCCTACGTGCTCGATCGCGCGAGCGGCGAGGTCGAAGTGTTCGAGGCGCGCTTCGTGGCGCTGGCCACCGGCGGGGCCAGCAAGGTCTATCTCTATACCAGCAACCCGGACAGCGCCTCGGGCGACGGCATCGCCATGGCATGGCGCGCGGGCTGCCCGGTGGCCAACATGGAGTTTATGCAGTTTCATCCCACCTGCCTTTATCACCCGCAGGCGCGATCGTTTTTGATCACCGAGTCGATCCGCGGCGAAGGCGGCAGGCTGCTGTTGCCCGATGGCAGCGAGTTCATGCATCGCTTCGACGCCCGCGCGGAACTGGCACCGCGCGACGTGGTTGCGCGCGCGATCGATCATGAGATGAAGCGTCTGGGCGCGGAATGCGTTTATCTCGACATCAGCCACAAGGGCGCTGACTTCATCACCACGCATTTTCCCAACGTGCACGCGCGCTGCCTGCAATTCGGTTACGACCTGACCCGCGGCCCGATCCCGGTGGTGCCGGCGGCACATTACACCTGCGGTGGCGTGATGACCGATCTCGACGCCCGCACGGCCGTGAACAATCTTTATGCCATCGGCGAGGTCGCCTTCACCGGCCTGCACGGCGCCAACCGCATGGCCAGCAATTCCCTGCTGGAATGTCTGGTGTTCGCGCGCGCCGCGGCAAAGCACATCTCGGCGCGGCTGCGTCAATCCCGCCCCGATTACGAGATTCCACCGTGGGACGCCAGCCGCGTAACCGACTCCGACGAAGAAGTGGTGATTACCCACAACTGGCACGAGCTGCGCCGTTTCATGTGGGACTATGTCGGCATCGTGCGCACCACCAAGCGGTTGCAGCGCGCCAGGCGCCGCATCGATCTGTTGCTGGACGAGATCGAGGAGTATTACAGTAACTTCAAGGTCACCGGCAATTTGATCGAGATGCGCAACCTCGCGCTGGTCGCCGATCTGACTATCCGCTCGGCCCTGGGGCGCAAGGAAAGCCGTGGCCTGCATCACATTCTTGATTATCCGCACATGGATCCGAAGTTAATGGGCGTCAACACCGTTCTGGAACCCGATAGCGTCTCACCTGATCGCGCGCCCATACGCACGGCCGTCCCGTAACCCGGCAGCATGGCAACTGGCGGATGAACGATTTCCGAACCGAATTTCTGATCGAGCCCGCGGCGCTCGAGGCGCGGCTTGCCGACCCCGATCTGCAGATCGTGGATGTATGCAAGGCTGAACAATACGCCCAGGCGCACATCCCCGACGCGGTCCACGTGCATTATGCGCAACTGGTGTTTTCGCGCCCGCCCGTGGCCGGTCTGTTGCCGGACGCGGCTTACATGAGCGCATTATTTTCGTCGCTGGGGCTGAGGCCCGAAGCGCGCATCGTGGCTTACGACGACGAAGGCGGCGGTCACGCCGCGCGATTGCTATGGAGCTTGGCGGCGTACGGACATCGGCGCTACGCACTGCTCAACGGCGGCCTGCACGCCTGGGCCAACGAGGGCCATCCGCTGCAGCGCGAACCCGTAATTCCTAAAGTGAGCGACTATCGCGCGAGCGGCAGCGGCCAGGTCGTGGCCGAGCGCGACTATATCGAAGCGCATCTGCGCGACAACGATAAGCGCCTGCTCGATAGTCGTACCCCCAAGGAATACGCCGGCGAGGACAAACGCGCCGCCCGCGCGGGCCACATTCCGGGTGCGGTCAACATGGATTGGACGCAGACCATGGACACGCGTCGCAACCTGCGCTTGAAACCGCCGGAAGCGCTGCTCGCCAGGTTCAAGGAATTGGGCGTCACACCGGAGCGCGAGATCATCACCTATTGCCAGACGCACCACCGCTCGGCGCACACCTGGCTGGTGCTCAAGGCGTTGGGCTTCGAGCGCGTCCGCGGTTACCCCGGCTCCTGGTCGGACTGGGGCAATCAGCCAGATACGCCCGTTGAATGATTCCGAATAACGCGTTTGCCGCCTTTTTTAGCGGCACACGCCAATTGGTGGGGCCGCATCAAAGCTGCAACCAACGCTCGCGGTAATAGCGCAACTCGGCGATCGAATCGTGGATGTCGTCCAGCGCGCGATGGCTGGACTCCTTGGAAAAGCCTTTCGCCACCTCCGGCGCCCAGCGTCTCGCCAGTTCCTTCAGCGTGCTGACGTCCAGATTTCGATAGTGAAAATAGGCCTCCAGCTCCGGCATTGAGCGCGCCATAAACCGGCGATCCTGGCACACGCTGTTGCCGCACATGGGCGACTGACCCGCTGCGACGTAGTCGCGCAGGAAGGCCAAGGTGGCGGTCTCCGCCTCGCGCTCATCGACCTGACTTGCTTTCACGCGCTCCAGAAGCCCGGACTTGCCGTGCTGCTCGAGGTTCCACGCGTCCATCCCCGTGAGACATTCCGCGGGCTGGCCGATCGCGAACACCGGGCCCTCGGCCAGCACGTTGAGGTCCTTGTCGGTGATGACGGTGGCGAGCTCGATGATCCGATCCCGTTCGGTATCAAGCCCGGTCATTTCGAGATCGATCCAGATCAGATTGCCGAGTGGCTGAGACATATGCGCCGGGTTGTCGTCGAGGTCAATAAGAACGGGCGCGCATCGCGCGCTACCGGAACTCCGCAGGCGCCACCAACTCTCAACAGGAAATGCGCGCGTGCAGTTGCCGGGCATTCTAACAAAAGGGTAAGCTGTTGACAGAACCTGCGCCCGACGCGGAATTGCTGTTGCGGCGAGTCTGCGGCGGGCGCGAACAGGATCGCATCAATGCATACATTCACGCTAATTTTTCTGGCGGCGCTGAGTCTGTCGCTGATACTGCGACTGTGGCTCGCGCAACGGCATGTGGATTATGTCCGCCGGCATCGCGACCAGGTGCCCGACGAGTTCCGCGGCAGCATGCCCTTGGACGCGCATCAGAAGGCCGCGGATTACACCGCCGCCAAGACACGTTTCGGCATGGTCGACGCTTGTGTCGACGCCGTGCTGCTGTTGATCTGGACGCTCGGCGGCGGCCTGAACATCGTGGACCAGGCGTGGCGTTCGCTGGGCACGGGGCCGCTCGTCAGCGGCGCGGGCGTTGTCTTGAGCGTGTTGCTGATCGCCGCGCTGCTCGACCTGCCGGCGTCGCTTTACCGCACCTTCGCGCTGGAGAAGCGCTTCGGTTTCAACCGCACCACCGTGCGTCTGTTCATCACGGACTTGTGTAAAAGCGCGGTGCTGGCGCTGGTAATCGGCGCGCCGCTGATCCTGCTGGTGCTGTGGCTGATGGAGAGCAGCGGCACTTACTGGTGGCTTTATGTATGGGTGGTATGGACCGCGTTCGGTCTGCTCATGACCTGGGCCTACCCGACGCTGATCGCGCCCTTGTTCAACAAATTTTCGGCATTGGACGATGCCGCCTTGAGCAACCGCATTCAGCAATTGCTGGAGCGCTGCGGTTTTCAGAGCAAGGGCGTGTTCGTGATGGACGGCTCCAGACGTTCGGCGCACGGCAACGCGTATTTCACCGGCGTCGGCCGCAACAAGCGCATTGTGTTCTTCGACACCTTGCTGGACACCTTGTCGGCCGCCGAGATCGAATCGGTGCTGGCGCACGAACTGGGCCACTTCAAACGCAACCACGTGAAGAAAAGGCTGGCCTTCATGATGGCTTACAGTCTCGTGGCGCTGGTGCTGCTCGCCTGGCTGATGCAGCAGCCCTGGTTTTACGGCCCGCTGGGCGTGCGCGAACCTTCGGCCCACATGGCGTTACTGCTGTTCACCATGGTGGGGCCGGTGTTCGGGTTTTTTACCAGACCGTTGATGGCGTGGTGGTCGCGCAAGCATGAATACGAGGCCGACGAATTCGCCGCCGAGCAGAGCGACGCCCGCAGCCTGGTGACCGCGCTGGTAAGCTTGTACAAGGAGAACGCCAGCACCTTGACCCCCGATCCCCTGCATTCCGCGGTATACGATTCGCACCCGCCCGCCGCGCAGCGGATCGCACACCTGGCCGCGATGGGCCGCACCGCCTGAGCGTCACGCCGTGCACACGAAACTCGTGGCCGCTGTGCTGGCGGTATCGATAACAAACGGCGCACTTGGCGCCGGACCGGATTTCGATCACGGGCGGACGCTGCACAACACCAACTGCACGAACTGCCACGCCAACATGACCGGCGGTGATGGCACGGCACTGTACACTCGCAGCCCGCGCATGGTGAATTCGCGGCCGCAGCTCGAAAAGCGCGTGCGCTATTGCGCCGCTGGCGCCAAACTGGCGTGGTCCGACAAGGACATCGCCGATGTCGTCCATTATCTGGACCGGCAGTTCTATAACTTCGGCAAGTAGCCCAGCCCGCCCCGCGCGGTGCGTTCGCCGGTCTCGGTGATCTACCATTTCGGTGCGGGATCTTGCACCGTCGGAACATCAAAACATCCGCGAGGAACAAACATGCCGGAAGAAACGATTTTCAGCAAGATTATCCGCCGCGAGGTGCCCGCGACCATTGTGTATCAGGACGAACAGGTGACCGCTTTTAACGACATCGCCGCCAAGGCGCCCACGCACATTCTCATCGTGCCCAACGCCATTATTCCCAGCGTCAATGACGTGACGACAGCGCATGAACAGCTTGTCGGTCACATGGTCGTGGTAGCGGCGCGGCTCGCCAAGGCGCAAGGCATCGAGAAAAACGGCTATCGCCTGATTATCAATTGCGGAGATTACGGCGGCCAGGAAGTCTACCATCTGCACATACACCTGCTGGGCGGGCGGCCGCTGGGCCCGATGCTGGCGCCGTAAACATGACGCCCACAATGCTGCCGTAAATACTCATCGTTTGTTGATCTTCGTCGGTAAATCATGCCAAAAGCCATTCAAGTACACACCAACGGCGCGCCCGATGTGTTGCAATGGGAAAACGTCGAGGTCCGCGCACCGGCGCGCGGTGAGGTGCGCATCCGCCACACCGCCGTCGGACTCAATTACATCGACGTCTATTTTCGTAAAGGCACTTATCCCGCGCCCGGCTTCCCCTTCATCCCCGGCATGGAAGCGGCGGGCCGCGTAGAAGCGCTGGGCCCGGACGTGACTGAGTTCAGACCGGGCGACCGGGTCGCCTACGCAGGCGCGCTGGGCGCCTACGCCGAGCAGCGCATCATGCCGGCGGAGCGACTGGTAAAGCTTCCGGATTCGATCGATGACCGCACGGCCGCCGCCATGATGCTCAAGGGCATGACCGCACAATATCTGCTGCGGCGCGTCTACGCGGTCAAGGCGGGTGACACCATACTTTTGCACGCCGCCGCGGGCGGCGTGGGCCTGATCGCGTGCCAGTGGGCCAAGCGCCTGGGCGCGACTGTAATCGGCACGGTAGGCTCCGAGGAAAAGGCCGAACTCGCGGCCGCGCACGGCTGCGATCACCCGATCATCTATACGCGCGAGGATTTTGTCGCCAGGGTGAAAAAGATCACGGGCGGCGATGGCGTGCCGGTGGTCTACGACTCCGTGGGCGCGGATACCTTCATGCGCTCGCTGGACTGCCTGCGCCCGTTCGGTCTGATGGTGAGCTTCGGTCAGTCCTCGGGCAACGTCGCGCCGCTCGATATCGGCGTCCTGAGCCAAAAAGGATCCCTGTTTCTGACCCGGCCGACGCTGATGACTTACACGGCCCGGCGCACCGACCTGCTGGCGACGGCAAGCGAATTGTTCGAGGTCGTTGGCCGCGGCGAGGTCAGGATCGAGATCGGTCGATCCTTCGCGCTACGCGACGCGCGCGACGCTCACCGGGCGCTGGAGTCGCGTGAGACCGCTGGCTCTACGGTGCTCCTGCCTGAGAGTCAAGTACCCTGAATAAATCCGTCCTGGATTAGGCGCGGTTATCACGCGTAATCACGGCGCCCGCTGAAGGCATGGGATAACGTCGAGCTGTCCAGGTACTCGAGTTCCCCGCCTGCCGGCACGCCCTGCGCGAGGCGCGTGGTTCTGATGTGCCGCTTTCTGGCCATCTCGCCGATCACATGCGCGGTCACCTCGCCTTCGACCGTCGAGTTGGTCGCGAGAATGACCTCCTGGATCTCACCTTCGTCGAACCGCTGCTCCAGCTTCTCCAGACCGAGCTGCGTCGGACCGATGCCGTCCAGCGGCGACAACCGCCCCATCAGAACGTAGTAAACGCCGCGGAAATCGGTACCGTGCTCGATGGCCAGCACGTCGCCCGGCGATTCGACGATGCACATTATCTCGCGATTGCGGCCCTGATTGGCGCAGATACGGCACACCGGCTGCTCGGTCAGGGTGCGGCACTGCTGGCAGTGACCGATCTTTTCCACCGCTTCGCGCAGGCGATCGGCGAGATTCAGCGCGCCGGCGCGGTTGCGTTCCAGCAACTGAAACGCCATGCGTTGCGCGGTCTTGGCGCCCACCCCGGGCAGACACCGAAGCGCGTCGATCAGTTGCTGCAGCAGGGAGTTCTCGGACATGGGAAGAGGATTTGAAGAATAATCAAGATGACCGAGTGAGTCTGCTTGCGTGCGGCGTACGATCGCTGCCGTAGCCGAGGCGTTCGCGCCAGAATCGGCTAGAACGGCAGCTTGAGGCCCGGCGGCAGGTTCATGCCCTGCGCGAGCCCCGCGAACTTTTCCTTGATCGACTCGTCCAGCCGATGCACCGCGTCGTTGATGGCGGCGGCGACCAGATCCTCCAGCATGTCCTTGTCATCGCCCACCAGGCTGTCATCTATGGTTACGCGTTTTACCTCATGCTTGCCGGTCATCAACACGCTGACCAGACCACCGCCGGACTCGCCCTTGACCTGCATGTGCGCCAGCTCTTCCTGCGCTTTGGCCATGTCCTGCTGCATCTTCTGCGCCTGCTTCATGAGATTGCCGATTCCGCCTTTCATATCGTCCTCTGTTCAGTCGTGATTGATGGGTCTCACCGAACCGGGCACGATCTCGGCGGCAAACTGTTGTTTGAACGCCTGCACGGTGGCGTCCGCCTCGATCGCCGCATCCGCCGCCCGTTGGCGTTCTGCGAAATCGCGGCTCGCAAGTTGCGCCGGCGTCGCATCGGCGTGTTCGGCGATTTCGATACGCACCCGTACCGGACCGCCCAGATGTTCGCTGAGCGCCTGGCGCAGCCGCGCCTCGGCGTTAGCGGTTCTGATCTGTGCGTGGCCGGCCTCCAGCGCCAGACAAACCTCTGTGTCCGAGATCGACTGGAGACTGCAATTGCTGGCCAGTGCCGAAGCGACGCCTTTCAATCGCAACGCTCGCACCAGTTGCGGCCATGTGCGGTCACGCGCCGGGGGTGTTTTTAGCGTCTCGGACACGGGTTCCGCCGCGGTTGCGGACGGTGCAGGCGCGGCTTGTGGAATTTTACCGCGGCGGCCCGGTGCGTCGCGCGATTCTTCCGCGCTCGCGGCTGTCGCCGCCGCATGCGGCGACAGCCGCCTGAAACTGAGCATGCGCAACAACACCATCTCGAGGCCGGCCCTGGATTCGACGGCGAGCGGCAGGTCGCGCCTGCCGATCGCCGCGATCTGATAATAAAGCTGAACGTCCTGCGGACTGAGCCGGCCCGCAAGCCTTGAAGCCAGCGCGGCGTGTGGGTAGTCCTCGTCGGTGGCGCCCGGCACCGCCTGCTCCAGCGCCACCCGGTGCAGCAGCGAAATCAGTTCGATCAACACCTCGGCGCAGTCCGCGCCCTGCTCGACAAGCTCCGCGACCGACTGCAAGGCGGTAACTGCGTCCGCGTCGGCGATAGCCATCGCCAGCTTGTTTAACTGCTCGCGCGGCACCGACCCCAGCATTTCGCGCACGGCCGCCTCGCGTACCTCACCGTCGCCGAAGCCGATCGCCTGATCGAGCAGGCTCAACGCGTCGCGCATACTGCCATCCGCAGCGCGCGCGAGTTCGGCCAGCGCGCCATCGTCGGCCGCCACACCCTCCTGCTGGAGCATTTGCCGCAGGTGGGCACGGATCTCCTGCGTGGCCATGCGTTTGAGGTTGAACTGAAGACAGCGCGACAGCACCGTCATCGGCAGTTTCTGCGGATCGGTGGTCGCCAGCAGAAATTTAACGTGCGGTGGCGGCTCCTCCAAAGTCTTGAGCAAAGCGTTGAAGCTGTGCCCGGACAGCATGTGCACCTCGTCAATCAGGTACACCTTGTAACGGCCGTACGCGGGCGCGTACTGAATGTTATCCAGCAGTTCGCGCGTATCTTCGACCTTGGTTCGAGAGGCGGCATCCACCTCGATCAGATCGACAAAGCGGCCGCCGTCGATTTCACGACAGGCGCCGCATTGACCACACGGCTCGGCGCTGACGCCTTGCTCGCAATTGAGACACTTGGCCAGGATCCGCGCCAGGGTGGTCTTGCCAACACCGCGCGTGCCCGTGAACAGATACGCATGATGCAAACGGCCCTGGTTGAGCGCGTTGACCAGCGCCTTCAGCACGTGAGTTTGCCCAACCATCTGGGCGAAGGTTCGCGGCCGCCATTTGCGCGCCAACACCTGATAACTCATGACTGATCGCGGGAGATTGATATATTGGCTGGGTCAGAGACGATACACGGCCGCCACCGCCATTAGCCTCATGGCGCGCTCGTCGACCAGATGATACATAAGAGCGGCAGCCCGCACCAGCCGCACTCCGGCACCCGAATCCATTGTTACCGTTGCTCCCTTCCGGGCCTGGCGGGATTCACAATTTATCGTCGCGGAGAGACCGGCGCGGGCCACCATTGCGCGTTGACCCGACTGTAAGTTGGCAGAGGGGTGAGCCGCGACCCGATGGGGGCTGGATCACCACACCAGGGACGATTCACCGCCATCGTCCGCTCATTCTGGCGGAGAGGGAGGGATTCGAACCCTCGATACGCTATTAACGTATACACACTTTCCAGGCGTGCTCCTTCGACCGCTCGGACACCTCTCCACACCTAAACTCTTCATACACGCCATCCATGGCGCAACGTTCGGGCCGTCTCAGGCCCCTGCCCGCACTTCCTTGTGCGGGCGCTCGGCCGGACGAGCATTCACTGGATGCTCGCCTGTTTGGGCCTCGCCCGCTCGGACACCTCTCCACATTTGAACTCACCCCTTGCTGCCGCCGGGTGTATAAAGCGGCGTAGGGCACATGGCGACGTTGGCTCCGGGCTCGCTGATTTTGGCGACGCCCTGCTTTTCGACTTCGTCGATGCGCACCACGGCGTGCATCGGGACGTGCGTACGCTTGACGGATTCAAACTCCGTTTTCAGACGTTCTTCGCTGGGATCGACGACCACCGAGGCGCGCTCGCCAAATACCAGTTCCTCAAGCACCACGAAGCCGAACAATTCGCCCTGATAGACACGCCGCGCGAAGACTTCATAAATCTTGCCCTGATTAAAGAACGCGACCTTATAGATGCTTTTCGTCGGCATATTCCTTCTCACGCCGCGCGTGCAAACGCGGCCCGCCCGGGACTGGGTCCGCAGTTACGATAGCGACGCCGTTTGCGACCAACATCCCGCCAGACAGCTACCGATCAAGCTGCAAACAATGCCACGGCCAGCCATTTCAGTCAAAGGCCACGACGATCGGCCGCGTTTAGATCATCGTTTTGAGCAGTGTTATCATGCGATTTTCAGGTCATCGCAACCGCAAGCGCCCATCGATCATCATGAACAGCCTCATTTTGATTGCACATGGCAGCCGGCGGCCGGCGTCGAACGCGGAGGTACAAGCCTTGACCGACGCGTTGCGCCGCCGCGTGATCGATCGATACGATCACGTCGCCTGCGGCTTTCTGGAATTCGCACAGCCGACGATTGCCGCGGCCATCGATGCGGCGGTGCGCGACGGGCATCGCAGGTTGACCATACTGCCTTATTTTCTGGCGGGCGGTAACCACATCATGCAGGACGTGCCGGCGCTGATCGACGCGAAAAAAGCAGAATATCCGCATGTCGTCGTCGAAATAAAACCTCACATTGGCGCCGCGCCGGCGATGATCGACTTGCTCGCGGCCGCGGTGTAGGTCGACGCGCACGCCCTAGACATCGGCGATTGGCACCGGCCTGCCAAGCGCATAACCTTGCGCATAATCGATGCCCAGCCGTTTCAGCTCGACCACGATGTCGTCGGTCTCGGCGCATTCGGCGATCGTCACGATTTTTAGAATGTGCCCTACCTCGTTGATGGCCGCGACCAGCGCGCAGTCGACAGGGTTCTGCAGCATGTTGCGCACGAAACTCCCGTCGATTTTCAGATAATCCACCGGCAGCTGCTTCAAGTAGGCCAGCGATGACAGGCCGCTGCCAAAATTGTCAAGCGCGAAGCGGCATCCCAGCTGCTTGATCGCGGCTATAACCCGGCCGGCCTGCTCCAGGTCCCTGATCGCGGCGGTCTCGGTGATTTCAAAACAGACGCGCGCCGGCGGCACCTTCCAGCGCGTCAACGCTTGAGGCACGTGGGTTATCAGCATTTCGTCGCATAACGAGTCACCGGAGAGATTGATCGCGATACTGGCGTCCGGCCTGCCGGCGAGCAGCGAGGCATATGCACTGAATGCGGAATCGATGACCCAGCGGTCGATCATCGCCATCATGCCATAGCGCTCGGCCGCAGCGATCAACAGGCCCGGTGCGGCGACTTCTTCATCGAATTCTCCGGCCACGCGCAACAGAATCTCATAGTGCAAAGGATTCTCTTCGTCTGAACCCAGCGGGTGTATCGGCTGACAATACAAGGACAGACGGCCCCGTTCCAGCGCGTCCGACAGTTCTGCCGCGCGCATGATCTCCGTGTGGCGCGACGGCGGCTCACCGGTGTGCGCGCGGTAAACATAGACGCGATTGCGACCCAGATCCTTGGCGGTGTAACAGGCCACGTCGGCGCGACTCAGGATTTCCGCGCTGCTGTCGACATCCGGGGTGATGGCGACCAGCCCGATGCTGACACCGATGTCGAACGCGCGGTCCTGCCACACGAATCGCACGGTACGTATGGTGTCCAGCAACGACTCCGTGATTTCAACGGCTTTTTCGATGGGACAGTTCTCGAGCAGCAGACTGAATTCGTCGCCGCCCAGCCGCGCCAGGGTATCGCGACCACGGATCTTTTCCGCCAGCACGCCGGCAATCTGCCGCAACAGCGCATCGCCGGCGCTGTGCCCCGCCGTATCGTTAACGATCTTGAACTGATCCAGGTCCAGATAGGCCAGCGCATGATCAATACCGTGCTGCCTGGCGGTGGTGACCGCGCGCTCGAGACGCTGATCGAACTCACGCCGGTTAGCCAGGCCGGTGAGCGCGTCATGGCTGGCCTGATGCGCGATCTGACGCACCATGCGGCGGGTCTCGGTAACGTCCTTGAACACCAGCACGACACCCAGAACTTGCGCTTCGTCGCCGCGGATAGGCGCCGCGGTACCATGGATGGCGTATTCGCGCCCACTGCGATCCAGCAGCAGCACATCGCCCGCGGTACTCACCATACAGCCCGCCTCCATGCAGCGAACAGACGGATCGGCCACACGCTGACGGCTCTGCTCATCGATTACCCAGAATACGTTGGCCAGCGGCCTGCCTTTCGCCTCTTCCATGCGCCAGCCGGTCAGCAATTCCGCGACCGGGTTCAGATACTCGACCACGCCCTGTGCGTCGGTGGTGATCACACCATCCCCGATCGAGTGCAAGGTCACCTGCGCCCGGTGTTTGTCTGCCAGCAGCTTGCGCTCGGCCCGCATGCGAACCAGTTCCACCCCGGCGCGCGCCGCGAAGATCGGCACGATGGTTTCCGCCAGACTCGCATCAGCCAGAGGCTTGTCGTCGATTACCGCAAGCAGCCCCAAGGTCTTGCGCGTGGCATCCAGCATGGGCGCGCCCAGATACGACTGTGCCGCAACACGGGCAAGCAGTTCGTCTTCGGGAAAGCGCCGGTGTACGTTGCGCTCATAGCGGTACCGCGCCTGGCGCACCAGATAGGCTGCTGGGGTTCCCAGCAGATTGAATTCGTAGTTGTTCAGCTGACGGCCATCGATCCACGCCGCCAGGGTTTTTGCGCGTTCAGCCCTGGTATCGATCAACTCGGCGGCGATCACGCAGCGCACCCCCAGCGACACACCAAGATGCGAAACGAGCTGTCGGAAAAACTCATCGCCGGTGGCGGTGGAATCGCCCTGGATAATATTCTGCAGTATGCCCGATTCGAGCTGACTGGCGATTTGATCGCTGATCCACTGCGCCTTGAGCTTCAACACCTCGATATCGGTCGCGGTAAACGGCGCTGACTTGCGCTTGTGGCTCGCAAAATACAGCTCGCCGTACACGCGACCGCCAACCGTCAGCGGCACGCCCAGATAGGCCTCGATGTCATGATCATGCCAGGCCACGTGGCGTCGGGTCGCGTCCGAAGCGCGTTGGGCGGCGACCACGCCGGTGTCGGTAAATATTTCGCTGCGATCGGCCGATCGCAGCGGCAAAATGTCGCCCGGCCGCAGGGCGACGTCAGGCGTGATCGCCTGCACGATCTGACAACCCTCATCGGTAAAGCGCGCGACCACGCCCAGCGGCAAGTTAAAAAACCTGCACCCGCACTCCAGCAACTGCCTCAGTCTGTGTTCAAACGAACATTGTCGCAGAGCGCCTATCCGGCGCAGCATGCCGAGCACGTCCTCGATCTGTCTGCGCGCGGTGATGTCCCGGAACATACCGCGCAGATGCTCGGGCCGGCCGTGCCTGAACGTGCAGCTCATGCGTCCTTCCAGCGTGATCACGCGCCCGTCGTTGTTGACGATCGTCACCTCCAGCGGCGCCAGTTCCTCGCCGCTGCGCAGGCGCTCGCGGCAACGCTCCCAGTGGGCGCGAGCGGACGCCGTGATCAGGTCGGAAAACTTGAAACGCGCCAACTCCTCACGTCGGAATCCCAGGGTCTGCCGTAATGCCTGGCTCATATACACAATGGCGTCATCGTCGCCCACAACGATTGCTAGCACTTGTTCGATACTGTCGGTAAACAGGTCCTGCCAGCGTGGCTCCGCACCCGTGTTTTCTCCAGTGCCCAGCTGCGTCCGCCGATTCAGACGATGGCGCGCCGCGCTCTCCAGCACGGCGCGCAGCGCCAGCGGGATGGACTTGACCGTATCCGGTGATTTCACCAGATAATCGCTGAAGCCGCGCTTCATGGCCGCCACGGCCAGCGCCTCGGAGCCGTTCGCGGCCAACATCACCACAGGCATATCGAGCCCGCGCCGGCGAACTTCCGTGATGACATCGAAGCCGGTGAACCCCGGCAGCAAATGATCGGTCAGGATTAGATCGTAATAATCCGCTGCCAGCATTTCGTGGAAGTGCGCGCGGGTGTGCGCGGTGTGAAGACGAACCTGTCCCAGCGACTGCTCGATGACGGACTTTACCAGACGCCCATCCGGCGAGCCGGCGTCGACCATGAGAATGTGTAAACAGCTATCCATGCCCGTTTTAATATGCGGCCGTGATCAGCTTGCAGACTCCAGATCTGGCAAGCGGTTGTCGTTCTCGAACAGGGAATCACGCCTCCGGGCGCGTGCCATAAGGTATTAATAGTGCTTTATTGCGCGCGAGTAAACCTGGACGCCGTGCGCGGCCAACCCGCGGCGAGTCGCGGGTGTACCTCAAGGGCCCGTGTTTACGAACTGCTCTGCTCCGCCATAAACAGCCAGGTCTCGACGACTGAATCGGGATTCAACGACACGCTATCGATACCCTCGTCGAGCAACCAGCGGGCGAAGTCAGGATAATCCGAAGGTCCCTGCCCACAGATGCCCACGTATTTGCCCGCTTTGCGGCAGGCGCCGATGACCTGATGAATCAGCGTCTTGACCGCCGGATTGCGCTCATCGAAGCCGGTCGCGACCAGCCCCGAATCCCGGTCCAGCGCCAGGGTCATCTGCGTGAGGTCATTGGAACCGATGGAAAATCCATCGAAATGTTCGAGAAATTGTTCGGCCAGCACCACGTTGGACGGAATCTCGCACATCATGATCACCTTGAGATCATCGACCCCGCGTTGCAGCCCGTTATCGGCCAGCAGCGTCACGACCTGCGACGCCTCTTCCAGGGTGCGCACGAACGGCACCATGATCTGCACGTTGGTAAAGCCCATCTCTTCCCGCACCTTGCGCAACGCCCGGCATTCCAGTTCGAAGCAGTCGCGGAATTTTTCCGAGATGTAGCGCGACGCGCCCCGCAACCCGATCATGGGGTTCTCTTCCTTGGGCTCGTAGCGCGAACCGGCCATCAGGTGCGCGTATTCGTTGGACTTGAAGTCCGACAGGCGCACGATCACCGGATGCGGCGCAAACGCCGCGGCCAGCGTCGCGATGCCTTCGCTGAGCTTGTCCACGAAGAAGCTCACCGGATCCGCATAGCCGGCGCAGCGCGCGGCGATCTTGTCCTGCAGGTCCGGCGGCAACTGATCGAATTCCAGCAACGCCTTGGGATGCACGCCGATGGTGTTGTTGATCAGAAATTCCAGCCTTGCCAGACCCACGCCGGCGTTGGGAACGCTCGCAAACGTGAATGCGCGCCCAGGATTGCCCACGTTCAGCATGACTTTAAGCGGCAGTTCGGGCATGGCGTCCAGCTCGTGCTTGTGCACCTGGAAGTCCAGCCTGCCCTCATAGATCAATCCCGTGTCGCCTTCCGCGCACGACACCGTGACGTCCTGCCCGTCACTGAGCCGCCGCGACGCGTCGCCGCACCCGACCACCGCGGGAATACCGAGTTCCCGCGCGATGATGGCGGCGTGACAGGTGCGCCCGCCGCGATCGGTGACGATCGCCGCGGCGCGTTTCATCACGGGCTCCCAGTCCGGATCGGTCATGTCCGTCACCAGCACGTCGCCCTTCTGCAACTTGTCCATGTCCCCAAGATCGATCATCACCCGCGCCGCGCCGCTGGCGATTCGCTGGCCGACCGCGCGCCCCTCGATCAGCACCTCGCCTTTTCCACACAACACATAGCGCTCCACGACCTGGTGGGTCTTGCTCTTGACGGTTTCCGGGCGCGCCTGCACGATGAACAGTTCGCCGGTCTCGCCGTCCTTGGCCCATTCGATGTCCATCGGCCGGCCGTAATGCCGCTCGATGATGACCGCCTGGCGGGCCAGCTGCGTGATCTCTTCATCGGTCAAGGTAAAACGGGCGCGTTCGTCTGCCGGCACATCGACGGTGCGCACCGACTTTTCCAGCGCGCCACCATCGCTGTAGATCATCTTGATTTCCTTGCTTCCCAGGGTACGCTGCAGGATGGCGGGCCGGCCGGCGGCCAGGGTCGGCTTGTGCACATAGAATTCGTCGGGGTTCACCGCACCCTGCACCACCGCCTCGCCCAGACCATAACTGCTGGTGATGAACACGACGTCGCGGAAGCCGGATTCCGTATCGAGGGTGAACATCACGCCGCTGGCGGCGAGATCGCTGCGCACCATGCGCTGAATACCCGCCGACAGCGCGACTTCGCCGTGCTCGAAACCATGATGCACGCGGTACGATATCGCGCGGTCGTTGAACAGCGACGCGAACACGTTCTTGACCGCCAGCAGCACGTTGTCCAAGCCGCGCACGTTGAGAAACGTTTCCTGCTGACCGGCGAAAGACGCATCGGGCAGATCCTCGGCGGTCGCCGAGGACCGCACGGCGACGGCCAGAGAGCCGCCAGCCTGCCGCTCCAGTTGTTCGAAGGCATGCGCAATGGCGTCGCGCAACTGGCCCTTGATCGGCGTGTCGATAATCATCTGGCGGATCGCCCGGCCGGTCTGCGCCAGGGCCTTCACGTCTTCGACGTCGAGCTTGCCCAGCGCGGCGCTGATCCTGTCGGTCAGCCCCGCATCCGACAGAAAGCGCCGGAATGCCTCGGCGGTGGTGGCAAATCCGCCGGGTACGCTGACGCCGCTTGCGGCCAGGTGCTGGATCATCTCACCCAGCGAGGCATTTTTGCCGCCCACGTGCGCGACATCGTTCATGCCAATGGAATCGAGGCTTACAATATAATCTTCCACAATGTTGTCCACTGGGATATGTCCTTGGTTGGCGGTGTCGTAAGATTACGGGCAAACGTTACAGCGTCGCCATTGTAAGGTTCACACTTTCTCCATGCGCAGCGTTTTTTTCTTGTCCAATCGAACGGCCATCACCGCGGAGACGTTGGGGCATAGCCTGCTGGCGCAGTTCCAGGGTCTGGAATTTCGTGAATTTACCATTCCGTATGTGGACAGCCGCGACAAGGCCGCGTCGGTGGCCGAGCGGATCAACCACGCCGCCGCGCAGGACGGCCGGCGCCCGATCGTTTTCAGTACCTTGGCCGATCCGGAGATGCGCTCGCAGGTGGTGAACTCCAGGGGGCTCATACTGGACCTCTTCCACGCGTTTTTGAATAGCCTCGAAACCGAACTCGAGGCGAAACCGCTGGAGCGCGGGGAGCGCTCCCATCGTCTGACCGACGTGCAGAAATACGAGTCCCGTATGGACGCCATCAATTTCGCCCTGCTGCACGATGACGGCGCCTACACCCGCAACTACGACCGCTCGGATCTCATCCTGGTCGGCGTGTCGCGCTCTGGCAAGACGCCCACCTGCCTGTATCTGGCGCTGCAGTTCGGCATCCGCGCGGCCAATTATCCGCTTACCGAAGAAGACCTCGGGCAGGGCGCGCTGCCGCGGATGCTGAGGCCTTACGTGGCCAAACTGTACGGTTTAACCACCACGCCGCAACGTCTGCACGGCATTCGCACCGCGCGTCGTCCAAACAGCCGATACGCGTCGCTGGAGCAGTGCCGCTACGAAGTGAAGGCCGTAGAAGATCTTTATCACGCCAGGGAGATTCCGTTTCTCAATACGAGCACGCGTTCGGTCGAGGAGATCGCCACGCGCATCGTGCAGGAAACCGGGTTGCAGCGCCACGCGTATTGAGTCGCGAACCAGCGCCAGAGGAAACGCGACTGCTGACGCATGAGCGATCCTCAAGCGGATGCATCGTTCATGTGCGCGATGACGGCGTCGCCAAAGCCCGATGTGGTCACCAGGGTGGCGCCAGGCATCAGACGTTCGAGTTCCGCTTCCACTGAACGGGGACCGTCCACTCTTGTGCCGCGCGCGAGGATGCCGGCGCGCGCGCGCGCCAGATCGTAAGTGACCGTCTTGGCGGCGATCGCGCCGCCAACGCCCTGCAAAATCAGCGCCGCCGCCTCGGTCCAGCCGATATATCTGAGCATCATCTCAGCGGACAAAATAATCGATCCCGGATTGACGCGATTCTTGCCGGCATATTTCGGCGCGGTGCCGTGGGTTGCCTCAAACACCGCCACGGTGTCGGCGATGTTGGCGCCGGGCGCGATGCCGATGCCGCCCACCTGCGCCGCCAGCGCGTCGGAGATGTAATCACCATTGAGATTCAAGGTGGCGATCACGTCATAATCCTCCGGCCGCAACAAGATTTGCTGCAGAAAATTATCGGCAATGACGTCCTTGATGATGATCTCCCTGCCGGTCTCGGGATTCTTGATCTTGCACCACGGCCCCTCGCCGACAAGCTCGGCCCCGAATTCCTGTCTTGCAACCTCGTAGCCCCAGGTGCGGAACGCGCCCTCGGTGTATTTCATGATGTTACCCTTGTGCACCAGGGTAACGGAGCCGCGATCACATTCGATGGCATAGCGGATGGCCTTGCGCACCAGCCGCGCCGACCCCTCGCGCGACACCGGCTTGATGCCCAGCCCCGAACTGTCCGGAAAGCGGATCTCGGTCACGCCCATTTCCCGGCGCAGAAACTCGATCACTTTCTTGACCTCGGGGCTATCGGCCGGCCACTCGATGCCGGCGTAGATATCCTCGGTATTCTCGCGAAACACCACCATGTCGGTGGAAGCCGATTCCTTCATCGGCGTTGGCGTACCGGCGAAAAACCGGATCGGGCGCACGCAGGCGTAAAGATCGAGCTTCTGGCGGATCGCGACATTGAGCGAGCGCATGCCCTCGCCTACCGGCGTCGTCAGCGGGCCCTTGATAGACACCACGAAATCGCGCATCGCCTCCAAGGTTTCATCCGGCAGCCAATTGTCACCGCCATAGACATGCAGCGCCTTCTCGCCGGCGTAGATTTCCATCCAGGTAATGGCGCGCCGACCCTGGTAAGCCTTTTCCACCGCGGCATTTACCACGCGGTGCATGACGGGCGTGACATCGATACCGATGCCATCACCCTCGATGTAAGGGATGATGGGCTGCTCGGGGACGTTGAGCGTGTTGTCGGGATTGGCGGAGATCGGCTCGCCGTCAGCCGGCCGTGAGATGTGTGCGTAAGCCATGCGAAACCCCAGGAACGGAAGCCGGGCGCTCAATACCCTGCGCAGACGGGCAGATACGCCCGCAGCGAGTGAGCGCGTATCGAACCCGGTGACGGGCAGCCCGTCACCGGGAAGGCGATATCGCTATTTGCGACTTGCGCCAGCAGCCTGCGGCGCGCTCGTCTCGAACTGCTCTTCTTCCGTCGAACCGCTCAGCGCACGAAGACTGGAAGCGCCGCCGGTGACCGTCGACGTCACGCTATCGAAGTAACCCGCGCCGACCTCGCGCTGATGCTTGGTCGCGGTGTAACCGCGCGATTCCGAGGCGAATTCCTTCTGCTGAAGTTCAACATACGCGGTCATGCCCTGATCGCGATACTTGTCCGCCAGATCGAACATGCTGTAGTTGAGCGCGTGGAACCCGGCCAGGGTGATGAACTGGAATTTGTAGCCCATGGCGCCGAGTTCGCGCTGGAATTTGGCGATCTGCGCATCATCCAAGTTCTTGCGCCAGTTAAACGACGGGGAACAGTTATACGCGAGCAACTGATCGGGATATTCCTTGCGAATGGCTTCCGCGAACGATTTCGCGAATTCCAGGTCCGGTTTGCCGGTCTCGCACCACACCAGATCGGCAAAGGGCGCGTACGCCAGGCCGCGTGAGATGGCCTGTTCAAGACCGTTTTTGACCCGGAAAAATCCTTCGAAAGTGCGTTCGCCGGTCAAAAACGGCTTGTCGTTCTCGTCGGCGTCGGAGGTGATAAGGTTGGCCGCTTCTGCATCGGTGCGCGCCAGCAGCACAGTCGGCACGCCCATGGTGTCGGCGGCCAGCCGCGCCGCGACCAGTTTAAGGACCGCCTCCTGTGTCGGCACCAGCACCTTGCCGCCCATATGCCCGCACTTCTTGGCGGACGCCAGCTGATCCTCGAAATGCACGCCCGCGGCGCCCGCTTCGATCATGGCCTTCATCAGTTCGAAGGCGTTCAACACACCGCCGAACCCGGCTTCCGCGTCCGCCACAACCGGCACGAACCAGTCAATGTCGTCCTTGCCTTCGGCGTGATAAAGCTCGTCCGCGCGCTTGAACGCGTTGTTGATCTTGCGCACCACCGTAGGCACGCTGTCGACCGGATAAAGGCTCTGGTCCGGGTACATCTGGAAGCCGCTGTTCGCATCGGCGGCGACCTGCCAGCCGCTCAGATAAATCGCCTTGAGGCCCGCCTTGGCCATCTGCATCGCCTGATTGCCGGTCAAGGCGCCCAGCGCGTGCACGTAATCTTCGGTATTTATCCGCTGCCAAAGCTTTTCCGCGCCGCGTTTGGCCAGCGTATGCTCAATCGTAACGCTGCCGCGCAACCGCTCGACATCCGCCGCCTTGTAGCCGCGTTGCACGCCCTTCCAGCGTGGATTCTTCGCCCAGTCCTGCTCGATCTCACTAATGGATTGCTGCTTGTTCATGACTCTCGTATCCTCCAAAACAATGCTCGCCGCCTATCTGATTCTAATTCCAGACACCATCAAGCCGTTAATAAACCGCCACGCAGCACGGCCATCCGCGTAACAAAGCTATTCAAGCCGCGGGACAAGCCCTCGAGGTTCAAGCCCTCAGGGTCAAAAATCCTGCGAAACGCTCATCGGTAACCAGTTTGCGCAGCAGTTCGGCGGCCTCCGAGGCGTGACTCCGGGCGAACGCATCGTCGCCAAGTTCCACACGGATAAGCTCGAGCTCTCGCGCCAGGGCTTGCTCGAACAGCTGCACGGTTACTTTGCGCCCGTCGTTCATCACGCCTTTCGGGTACCGAATCCATTGCCACAACTGCGCGCGGGCGATCTCGGCAGTCGCGACGTCTTCCATGAGGTTATGAATCGGCACCGCGCCCTGGCCGCTTTTCCAGGCGGCAATGTAGCGCAGCGCTGCGCTGACGTTGCCGCGCAGCCCGGCTTCGGTGATCTCGCCCGCCGGAACTTCAAGCAAATCATGTGCCTTGATTTCCACGTCATCGAGCTGCCGCTGTTTCTGGTTAGGCCCGGGCATATGGCGATCGAACACCGCTTCGGCTACGGCCACCAGTCCCGGATGCGCGACCCAGGTGCCGTCGTGCCCGTCGCGGGCCTCGCGCTCCTTGTCCGCACGCACCTTGGCGAGTGCCTTTTCATTGGCTTCCGGATCGCCCTTGATCGGGATCTGCGCCGCCATGCCGCCCATGGCATGGGCGCCACGCCGATGGCAGGTCTTGATCAATAGCAGAGAGTAAGAGCGCATGAAGTGCGCCGTCATCGTCAGTTGCGCGCGGTCCGCCAGAACAAACTCAGGATGTTTATGGAAGCACTTGATAAAACTGAAAATATAATCCCAGCGACCGCAGTTGAGCCCGACTGCATGATCGCGCAGTTCGTACAGGATCTCGTCCATCTCGAAGGCGGCCAGGATGTTTTCGATGAGCACCGTGGCCTTGATGCTGCCGCGAGGGATGCGCAGATACTGTTCCGCATACTTGAAGACGTCATTCCATAGCCGCGCTTCAAGATGATTCTCCAGCTTGGGCAGATAAAAATAAGGTCCGCTGCCGCGCTCCAGCAGTGTGTGCGCGTTATGAAAGAGATACAGGCCGAAATCCAGCAGGGCGCCCGGCACCGGCAGTCCATCCAGTAGCACGTGTCTCTCGGGCAAGTGCCATCCGCGCGGCCGGACAATCAGGGTGGCAGTCTTGTCGTTGAGGCGATACTGCTTGCCGCGCTCGTTGGTGAATTCGATCGAGCCGTTGACCGCGTCCCGGAGGTTAATCTGTCCCTGAATGGTGCCTTCCCAGGTGGGCGCATGGGCATCCTCGAAGTCAGCCATAAAGACCTTGGCGCCGGAATTGAGCCCATTGATGATCATTTTGCGATCGACCGGTCCGGTGATTTCGACCCGACGATCCTGCAGGTCTGCGGGCGCCGGCGTTACCCGCCAGTCAGCCGCCCGAATCTCCGCCGTACCTTTAAGAAAATCCGGCATCACGCCGGCATCGAGCAGGGTTTGGCGTTCCAGCCGCATGGCCAGAAGCTCATCGCGACGCGCGGTGAACCGCCACGCCAACGCCGCGACAAAATCGAGCGCGGCCGGGTTCAGTATTTCCTTGAACTGCGAAGTCAGTTGCCCGGTCAGTTCCACTGCCGGTGACGACTGCTCATAAGCCTGAGTAGCCATGGTAGCTGCTTCTCCTCGTAAGTGAGTGGCGGAAACATCAATGCAAAAGAAGCGCTGCCTTTGTGGCAGCGCAATAAAAGTGTAAACGAGTTACTTCAATTTACCCAACTATTTTCGCGCATCCAGCCACTCGCCAATCGCAGGCGGCACCGTCTTTTGTGACCGACCGCTCACATAAATACCGATGTGTCCACCTGGGAAGTCCAGTTCGCTGTAGTCACACGTGCCGACGTAGCCTTTCAGCGCAATGCTGGCGGGCGGCGGCACGAGGTGGTCCTGCCGGGCGTAAATGTTGAGCACGGGCATGGTGATGTTTTTGAGATTCACCGTTTGCGCACCGATCTGCACCTCGCCCTTGATCAAGCGATTGTTCTGGTAAAAATCCTTGATGAACTGGCGGAAGGTTTCGCCGACCTGATCCGGACTGTCGAATATCCACTTTTCCATGCGCAGGAAATTGCGCGCCTGGTCTTCGTCTTCCAACTGATCGACCATGTCCAGATATTTCTGACCCATCAGCCGGAAGGGCTTAAGCGACAGGAACATAAAGTTCATGAGATCGCCGGAGACGTTGCCCATGGTATCGACCAGCAGATCGACATCGATCTCCCGCACCCAGCGGCTCAGCAGATCGCCGGGGGTCTGAAAATCGACCGGCGTCACCATCGTAATCAGGTTCTTGACCTTGTCGGGGTGCATTGACGCGTAACACAAGCTGAACGTCCCGCCCTGACAGATTCCCAGCACGTTCACCTGATCGACGCCGCGCCGGCGGCGCACCACGTCCACGCAGCGGTCGACGTAGCCGTTGAGGTAATCATCCATCGTCAGGCAGCGATCCGCGCGATCCGGATAACCCCAGTCGATGAGATACACGTCCTGCCCCGCCTGCAACATGCCGCGCACCAGCGACCGGTCTTCCTGCAGGTCGGCCATGTACGGACGGTTGACCAATGCATAGACAATGATCAATGGCACCGGATTGCCGGGCGCGCCATACGGCGAGACGTAATGGTGCAAGGCCATCTTGTCTTCGCGATATATCACCTCGGTGGGTGTCGCGCCCGTGCTTATTTCGTCGATGTTGACCAGGTTCTGCAGGCCCTGACCGAGTTTCTGATTGAATTCGAGCAGTTCCCGAGCGGCGAGGTCAGGACGTATTTGTACGGGTATCATGCATTAGCTCCTGAGATCGTTGTCACGACCGTTGGCAGTCGATCGGCGCTTCTTTTTCGACGTAGACTTGTTCGGCGTAGACTTGGCCGCGGACGCTGACTTCTTGGTCTTGGCCTTCGCGGCGGCCTTGGGCACGGGGTTTTTGGAAACGTTTTCTGAGGCTTGACCCGCCTCGGCGCCATCGGACGCAGGTCTGGATTTGATGAGATCGTACTTAAGCGACTCGATTTCCGCGCGCAGCGCCTTACCTTCGCGCCGGACCTCCTGCAATCGCTGTTGCAAGGTATCGATCTCGCTGCGCGTGGGCATGTTCATGGCGCCCAGCGACTCGTCCACCATCATGGTGCCGTGCCGCTTTAAGGCCATCAGGCTATTCACCAGGTGGCCGTAAACCGCGCTGTACTTGTCGGTACTGACATATTCCGCGTAGGCTTCTTCGCAGCTATCGACCCACAGATCGTACATTTCCCGCAACGAAGCGACCGGCTCGTTATCGGCCTGACGCTGCTCCAGCAGCCGTTGCAGCGCTTCGACGCTCTTGACGCCGATCTCGCCGTAAGTGGCGGTGTAATCGTGCAAGGCCTGCTGGTAATCGAGGGTGAGCTTGGCCAGGGTCTGAGCCTGCTCCTGCTGCTCGCGCATCTGCCCGATGGCGGGCGTTGACAACAGCTGATCCACCCGGTCATGCAATTCATCCCGCACCTGGCGCACGCCCTGCGCGCTGACATCCTGCAAAAAGTCGCCAGGCAATATCGAGGACGAGGACACCGCGCGCTGCCACGTGTTGAGCGGCAGTTCCCAGAACGCGATGGCTTGGCGCGCGACGCCCTGGACATCGGGCCTGTGACCGCCAAACATGTCCTTCAAGCCGCCCAGCGTTTTATTGACGGCCTCCTGCCAGCGCGCGGCGGACTCGCCCGCCGCGGATGCTTGCTGGAATGCGTTGTTCATGCTCTGCGTCATTTGAAAATATACTTTGCCCTGATCCACCAGCCGGGTGTAGAAGTCGTTTACCGGCGGTTGCGTACCGGGCTGTACGGTTTTCCACCATTGCTCCAACGCCGCGACCCACGGATTGCTGCTGGGCGCCGCACTGCCAAAGCCGGCCGGGGTAGCGCGCGGCGTAAAACCTTGCAGCGCTTCCTGATACTGGCGTTGGTAATCGAGTAACTGATTGGTCCAGGCGTTAAAGGGATTGTCATTCATGTTTAAGACTGCCTCCAGCAAGAGTGGGAGCGGCTTGACCGGACGATTTTACCGTAACACAGGGATTTGTGCGTCGCAACAACGCGCCGCACGCCAATGTGGATGAATTGTTGAAGTCAAAATGTGGCATCGCATGGCCAGGTCTGATAGCGTTAAGAGCGTATGTTCAATATGTCAAGAGTTAAACATAAACTCCCCTCGATTTCACATCGATATCAAGCGCACACTTTAGGAGTAACACATGAAAGAAGAGATAGTCGTAGTGGCCGCAGGGCGCACCGCTATCGGCTCGTTCGGCGGCACATTATCCTCCCTTCCTGCCAGCACCCTCGGCGCCAAAGTGATTCAGGCTCTACTTACCCGATCCGGGCTGACGCCGGATCAGATCAGCGAAGTCATCCTCGGCCAGGTATTGACCGCGGGTGTCGGCATGAACCCCGCCAGACAGGCCAGCATCGGCGCGGGTCTTCCTCCGACCGTGCCGGCCATGACCATCAACAAGGTCTGCGGCAGCGGCCTTAAGGCGGTCCATCTGGCGACGCAGGCGATCCGCTGCGAAGACGCGACATTTATTGTCGCCGGCGGCCAGGAAAACATGAGCCAGTCGCCGCACGTCGTCCCGAACTCGCGCACCGGCCAGAGAATGGGTGACTGGCAACTCAAGGACACCATGATCCACGACGGGTTGTGGGATATTTTTAATCAATATCACATGGGCGTTACGGCCGAGAACGTCGCGAAAAAATACGGCATCAGCCGTGAAGAACAAGACGAATTCGCCGCCACCTCGCAGCAGCGCACTGAAGCGGCGCAAAAGGCAGGTTACTTCAAGGAACAGATCATTCCGATCGAGGTTCCGCAGCGCAAGGGCGATCCTGTCGTATTCGACAAAGACGAGTTCCCGCGCGCCGGCACCACGGCGGAAGGTCTGGGCAAATTAAAGGCCGCTTTCACCAAAGACAATGGCACGGTCACCGCGGGCAACGCCTCCGGCATCAATGATGGCGCGGCGGCCGTTATCGTCACCACGCGCAGCCATGCCGATAAACTGGGCCTGGAGCCGCTGGCGCGCATCGTAGCCTATGCCAACGCAGGAGTGGATCCGGCCATCATGGGCACCGGTCCGATTCCGGCAAGTCAGCGCTGTCTGGAACGCGCCGGCTGGCGCGCTGAAGACCTCGACCTCGTGGAAGCCAACGAGGCGTTCGCGGCCCAGGCGATCGCGGTTAACCGCGATGTGGGCTGGGATCCGGAGAAGGTCAACGTCAACGGCGGCGCGATCGCGCTGGGTCATCCGATCGGCGCATCGGGTGCGCGGGTGCTGGTCAGCCTGCTGTACGAAATGAAGCGCCGGAACGTCAAAAAAGGTCTGGCTACGCTGTGCATCGGCGGCGGTCAGGGTGTCGCGCTGGCCATTGAGAGGTAATCGAAAAATGAAGATCGATCTAAGCGGAAAGGTGGCGCTCGTCAGCGGCGGCACCAGCGGCATCGGCAGCGCGATCTGCCGGCAGATGGCAGAAGTTGGCTGCCAGGTTGTTACCAACTATCGCAACGAAGAGAAAGCGCGCAAGTGGGCGGCGCAATGCAAGGAAGACGGTTACGAGATTCGCGGCTTTCAATGTGACGTAGGCGATTTCGAGGCGTGCCGCGCGCTGGTCGGGACCATCGAAAAAGATATCGGCCCGATCGATATTCTGGTCAACAACGCCGGTATCACCAAGGACACGACCTTGCGCAAGATGTCATTGGAGCAGTGGACTGCGGTAATCAACACGAACCTGAACAGCGTGTTCAACCTGACCCGGCACGTTATCGAAGGCATGACGCAGCGCGGATTCGGGCGCGTGATCAACATTTCTTCCATCAACGGCCAGAAGGGTCAGATGGGGCAAAGCAACTACACCGCAACCAAGGCCGGCATGCACGGCTTTACCAAATCGGTGGCGCAGGAAGTGGCGCGCAAGGGGGTGACCGTCAACACCGTCTCGCCTGGGTACATTGCAACGGATATGGTGATGGCGGTGCCGGAGGAAATACGCAACAAGATCATCGCCACCATCCCGGTCGGTCGTCTGGGCGAACCGGAGGAAGTTGCCTACATAACCACCTTTCTCGCGTCCGATCTGGCCAATTTCATCACCGGCGCCGATATCTCCATCAACGGCGGTCAATTTATGTGCTAGGGGTTACCACAACGGTGGCGAGGCACCAGGTTCGTACAAGGTCGAGGGCGTTGACTTGCGCCCTTCAATAACCCAATAAACGTGTTGCGTGAATCGATATGGTCAATAAAGCGGGACAGACGCGGATAATCAAGAAGTATCCCAACCGGCGCCTGTACGATACTGAAGTGAGCCGCTACATTACCGTGGCTGACGTTCGCGATCTGGTCATGCGGGGCGTTGATTTCAAGGTGGTGGACGCCAATTCCAACGCCGACATCACGCGCCCCACGTTGCTGCAAATCATCATGGAACAGGAAGCCGGCGGTGAACCGCTGTTCACCGCCGACATTCTGTCCAAGATCATCCGTTTTTACGGGGATTCTGTGCAGGGCGTTTTTTCCACGTACCTGGAAAAGAGCCTGGAACTGTTCGTCGAGCAACAAGCGCAGCTGCAAAGACAGGTTCGCAACATGATGGGCAGCAATACGCCATTCGAGCTCATGGCGGACCTTACGCAGCGCAACCTCGAAATCTGGCGCGACATGCAACGGAATTTCCTCAAAGCCGCCGGCGTCAAGGTGCCGCCGGAGCGCGGCCAAGCAGAAAAAAAATAAGCCATCTACCGCACTGACCTCCGCATCGTTGCCAAGGCCGTTGAACGGTCCGCAACAGTTAATTTCTGCTCAGGCAAGCCCGATCGAGACTGGAATCAGGCGCTCACGCCTTGACTTGACAGGGCGTATATAATATTTTGCATTGCAACAATTCTTCGCATATCACTCGCCTTTGATCCCCTCGCGGGTTGCGGCTCAGGAGGATTCCAATATGCGTGACAAAGTGGCTCTGGTTACCGGCGGAATTGGTGGCATTGGTACTGAAATCTGCAAACACCTCGCTCAACGCAATCGCATTGTTGTTGCGGGCCACTTACCGGTCGAGGAAGACCAGGCGAGAGAGTGGCAACTTGCGCGTCGGCAAGAAGGGTTTGAGATCGAGCTCGTAGCCGGCGACGTGGGATCGTTCGAATCCAGCGCGAAGATGGTGCGCGATGTGCGCGAGCGTTTCGGCCAGATCGACATCCTGGTCAACTGCGCCGGCATCACGCGGGATAAAACCTTGCGCAAGATGGATCCGGATCAGTGGAATGCGGTGCTCACTACCAATCTGGACAGCGTGTTCAACGTCACGCGCCACGTCGTCGAGGGAATGATCGAGCAGGGCTTTGGCCGCATTATCAACATATCGTCCGTCAACGGCCAGAAGGGCATGTTCGGACAAACTAATTACTCGGCCGCCAAGGCTGGCGTGCACGGTTTTTCGATGGCGCTGGCGCAGGAAGTCGCCAGCAAAGGCGTTACGGTCAACACGGTTTCGCCGGGTTATGTCGAAACCCGCATGACCGCGGCCGTGCCGGAAGACGTTCGCAATACGATCGTCGCCGGTATCCCGCTGGGCCGCATGGCCAAACCTGCCGAAATCGCCCACGCGGTCGCGTTCCTGAGTGCCGATGAATCGGGCTACATCACCGGCATCAACCTGCCGGTCAACGGCGGCATGTACATGAGCTAGTCTCGCATGCAAATTTATGCGCATGAGCGTCCCATGCCGCACCGTCATGGCGCTGACCGCGTGGCTCAACGGCTGACAAAACATCTTCGGAAAGGCCACCGACCCAAACTTGACACTGTGATCTGATTCAGCTAGCGTCGCCCCTGATGTTGCGGTGCGTCACAAGACTCGCCGCTTTTTGTACCTACTCATGTTAGATGTGCGGAGACAATATAATGCAGCAAGAAATGTTCAATCTGTTCAATACGTTTTTCGAGGTCTCGCGGCAGGTCGCGGAGCTTAATGCGCGCACTTACGAGAAACTCGTCAACAGGCAGGCGCCGCTCGCGGGCCTGTGGGTGGAAAGCAGCATCAAACAGTTCGGCTTGCTGACCGAAGCCAAGGACGTGACCGGTTACCTCAACGCGCAAAAGGAATTCGTGCAAAACTACGCGGATCGAGTCGTTGACGCTACGCAGGAGACGGCCGAAATCGTTGCCGAAGCGCGCGACGAGCTCAATGCGATGATGGAAAGAAACGTGGCCGACGTCGCCGAAAAGGTAAAGCAGGCCCAAGACGCTGCCGTCGACAAACTGAGCCAGGCTCAAGAACCCCTGAAAAGCAAGAAGCAGAGTCAAGCATCGGCCAAGAAGGCCGCCTGAGTTCTACGAAAGCCCCGTGACTAAATCCATCCTGGACGTCTATCCTGGATGTCTTAAGTAGCACGCAACGCCAAAAACGTGCCTCGTAATGGATGGCATTCTCCTTCATCTTTAACGGCCTGCAACTGTCGGAAAGGGTGGCGGTACCAGAGGAACCTTTGAAGCACTAATCAGGGGTTCACACTCCCCGATGCGCTACGGTGTGTAACCGCTTCCCCTATCCCGCCGGATAGGGGATTTTTATTCTCTCGGCAACAGTCATGAAAAGCGACATTTCCCCAAGGTTTAAAACCGCGGATCTCTGTGACGCCTACGGTGACGATCTGCAGGTCTGCGCGCCGTTGTTCAGGGACTTTGGGGGTTGTCGTGTTTTCCACGGCGCGATCAGTACGGTGCAGTGTTTTGAAGATAACAGCCTGGTGCGTGAAGCGTTGGAAACCGAAGGCAAGGGCGGCGTCCTTGTCGTCGACGGCGGCGGTTCGCTGCGCTGCGCGCTGCTGGGCGATCAACTGGCGGTGCTCGCGGAAAAGAACGGCTGGGCGGGCGTCATCATCAACGGCTGCGTAAGGGATTCATCGGCGCTGGCCGTAACTTCGATTGGTATCAAGGCATTAGCAACCAGTCCCCGGAAAAGTATCAAACTCGGCGCCGGCGAGGTTAAGCTTCGGTTACGCTTCGCCGATGTGACGTTTACGCCCGGCCATTACGTGTACGCGGACGAGGATGGTATTGTGATCGCGTCCCGGGCGCTCGTTGATTGACGCCTTTACCTGCAAGAACAACATGCCGTGACATTCCTCAGTTTTTCTGTGGATTGACGCTGTAAACCGATGCCTGTGCCAGTTCATCAAGCGTTACTGAATGGTATTACGTGCATCGATACCGGCTATTGTCGGCCGGCAATGGCTGCATGTTATCTGATGGAACACAATGGTCAGGCCGCGTTTGTCGATACCGGCACTACGCATACCGTTCCGCGACTGCTGGCGCTGCTCAATCACAAAAACATCGCGCCCCAGGATGTCGCGTATGTGATGCCGACCCACGTGCACCTGGATCACGCGGGCGGCGCTGGCGAACTGATGCATCATTTACCAAACGCCAGGCTGGTGGTGCACCCGCGCGGCGCAAAACATCTTGTCGACCCCGGCAAACTGACCGCGGGTGCGACCGCCGTTTATGGCGAGGCCGCATTCAAGGCAAATTTCGGAGAACTCCGGCCAGTTCCGAAAGAGCGGGTAATTCTCGCCGACGATGGCCTGGAGCTGGATTTGAACGGCCGCCGACTGTTGTTTCTGGACACGCCAGGCCACGCGCGGCATCACTACAGTATCTTTGACGAAACCAGCCAGGCGTTTTTTACCGGCGATATCTTCGGCCTGTCTTACCGGCAGTGCGATGGGCCCAGTGGCGCGTTTGTATTCCCCACCACGACGCCCGTCCAATTTGATCCGCAAGCCTGGCACCGATCGCTGGACTTACTGATGAGTTACCGGCCCGAACGAATATTTCTTACCCACTATGGGATGGTGACCGGCGTGGAAACGCTGGCGAAAGACTTGCATCGGCGTATCGATCAGCTTGCCGATATTGCGACCGCCAGCGTCAAAGTCGCCGCCAGCGCGGATTGGCGCCGTCGTATCGCTGAAAGCATTGGCCAATTTCTGATCAAAGAACTCGCAGTGGCCGGTGCACCGCTTAGCCCGGATGAGGCGCTTGCGCTTTTCAGACTGGATATTGATCTCAATGCGCAAGGCCTGGAAATCTGGCTGACCCGCAAGCAGGCGAGCCGCCAGTAACCCAGCTTTAACATCAAAATCGATAAGTCTCTTCGAAGATTACCCCAAAGCAGGTGTCTGAAAAGGCGCTGAAATCGCAGATCTCGCAGCCACTGCCTGCTCTTTACTGCCGGTCCGAGGACGCGCCACAGCTAGCCTGTATGAGGCGCGTCTGGTACTGCCCATCGTCAAGAATTCCACCAGCTCCAGCCCGGATTCCTCCAGCACCCTCAGGAAATCCTCCTCATAGGTCACTCGCCCAAAATGTATGGTGGTAACCCGATGCAGCATGGGCTTGACCTTTTCAATCAAGACCGATTTCCCATGATGAAACGTCTGTGTAAAGAAAATCCAGCCGCCTGGCTTCAATTGCGGCGCCACATGACGGATCGCGCCAACCGGATCGGGTAGCAGCATGAAGCTGGCGCTGAAATAAACGGCGTCATAAGGCCCTCCGCGATGATCATAAACCGAAGTCAACCGCGGCGTGACGTTATCGCTGAGCCCGGCGCGACGCAGCACCTTCTCGCAGCGCATCAGATAGTCACGGTCAATGTCGAGACCCAGGATGCGAATATTCTTTTCGCGCACCAGCTTGGCACTGCGGGCAACGGCGCTGCCTGTTCCGATGCCTACATCCAGTACAGATGAACCGGCCGGCAGGCGTGTTAAGACTTCCTGGTACCAGCCTGAGGTCAGGCCCATCAATACGCGGTCGTATAGCCATGCCCTCACCGCGCCGGTTGCGACCTCGTGTTTGGCGCCGGGCGAATTGCTGACGGTTTGATGTTTGAGCTGTGCTTGATTGATTGCGAGTGGGGGTTTCGGCATTGCTTGGCAACTGTAGTTGAACGCGGATTCGAAAACTAAAAGGTTTGCCGCGTAAGAATTATACAAAGCCCGATACTATACGGGCGATTGAAGGCCAAAATAAGCCCTGCGCGGAAAACAATGCGTTTCTGGCATGAGCGACATGGGAGAGGATGCAGCACTTCTGTGCATCGCACTCCCTCGCTCCGCTCAGCTGAAATAGCCGTTCCGCGACAAATATGCAACGACCTGCTCAACGCAAGCCTCCACCGAGTTTTCTCCGGTGTCGATGACGAGTTCCGGATTCAGGGGTTCCTCGTAGGGCGATGAGATGCCGGTGAATTCCTTGATCTCCCCGCGCCGCGCGCGCTTGTAAAGCCCTTTTACGTCGCGACGCTCGCAAACGTCCAGCGAGCAGCGGCAATAGATTTCAATGAAGTCGCCCGGTGCAACCAGTTCCCGCACCTTCTGCCGATCGGAGCGGTAGGGCGAAATGAAGGCGGTCAGTCCGATGATGCCGGCCTCGACGAACAATTTGGCCATCTCGCCCACGCGACGAATGTTTTCCTTGCGCGCCTCTTCCGAAAAGCTCAGATCAGAGCACAGCCCATGCCGCACGTTGTCGCCGTCGAATACGAACGTGTGCCGCCCTTGCTGAAACAACGCTTCCTCAACCGCATGCGCCACTGTGGACTTGCCCGCGCCGGACAGGCCGGTAAACCAGAGCACAACGGATTTGTGACCGTTCTGCTGTTGTCGTCTGGCGCGCGTCACCGTGGCGTGATGCCATACCGTGTTGGGACTCTTTCTAACCGCGGGGTTGTCCGTCATGGGTTCACTCATACAAATGGCGGTCGCCGGTTGATCGAATTTCGCATCTCAAAAGAGTCCGCGCATGGCCAAAATTCCGGTCGTCGCCAGCGACGATAAGGTCAATGGATTCCAGCGCTCTCGTTTTTCGATAATCAGCAATTCACAGGCGTACAACAGAATAATAACCTCGAAAACAAACATGCTGATCTGATTGTCGACGGGCTGGGTTTGCGACACCACCAGACTGGTGACGACGATCAGCACCATCAGATAATCCATGGCCGTGGTTGTGAATTCAAATTCCCGCCGACGGGGCGAGAACTTAATCGCGGTGCCTATGGTGAACGCAAGCACCACTAAAAACAGCAGCTTGGCCGCAGGAAACCAGAATATATCCTGCGGTGCGAAATTATAGCTGAGATAGACCACGAACGTCGCGACCACGTATATCAAAGCGCGCAGCATGATTGAACGCAAGGTGCTGCTCAGTGAAGATTCGATGAGCAGCAGCACGAAGATCCCGATCGAGGCAAATCCGAAGTCGCGCGGCACATCGCCGATCAGCAGGCTCGTGACAAGCAGATAAATTGGCAGACCATATTCAATGAAACGGCGCGGCGCCGCCACCAGCAGCTTCATGCGCATCCATGAAATTGCGCCGCTCAACCCGCCGTCGGCGGTGCCGCGGCTGACGACATGACGATGGCGTTCCGCGTAGCCGAGCGTTGTAAAAACCAGGAGACAGGCCGCCAGGTAAATGAACAGCAGGAACCAGTCATTCTGATACCGCAAGAAGATGCCGCTTACCACCAGCAGGGTCTGTATCGAATAGATGAGGACCACGGATTCCTGGTGCACGAAGCCCAGGTCCAGCAGCCGGTGATGTAGGTGGTTCTTGGTGGCGACAAACCAGTTCATGCGCTGACTGATGCGCTTTCCCAGCACCATAAGAATATCGGCGATCGGCAGTCCCAGCAGGAGCAATACCACCGACGGGCTCAGCGAGGTATCGACTTGCTGCGTCAAGAGGACGGCCAGAAAACCGAGCGTGAAGCCGAGAAACTGGCTGCCGCCATCGCCCATAAAGACAATCGCGGGATGCGTGTTGTAACGCAAAAAACCGAATCCGCCGCCCATGGCGGCCAGCGCGATGATCAGGATCAATTCGCTTCCCGCCAGATAACCGAGAAAGGCCAGCGCCGCCAGGCTCAACAACGCCTCGCCACCGGCCAGTCCATCCAGACCATCGGAGTGATTGATCGCGTTGATCATTCCCAGCAACGCAAACACCGTGAAGGGAATGCCGACCACCGCGGGAATGGGATCCACGCCGAACAAGGGCAAATGGGTAATACAAACGCCGCCATAGGTAACCAGTGGCACGACGGCCAGGAGCTGACCTATGAATTTTGTGTAGTGCCCCAGTTCCTGCCGGTCGTCCATGGAGCCAAACGCAAACAAAACGACCACGCCAAAGATATACGACTGCACCACTGGCGTAAGCGGCGCAAGAATGATGACGGGTAGCAAGGCCCCGAGCACGATGCCCCAACCGCCCACTCGCGGCACGGGTTTCGCGTGCACTTTGCGCGCATCGGGATGATCGATCATGCCCAGCCATGGCGCGAGGCGCATCATCACCGGAATAACCGCCAGACTCACCGCGGTGGCGGTCACCATTGTGAATAAATAATTCATGCCCCTGGTTGGTATCGATTCCCTGCTTATTCAGTTCACTCCGTCACTGAATGATTATACGAAGTCAACAAGCCTTTCGTGTTTATTCGTCACCGCTCGGCGAAGCCTGTACACACTGAAACAACACGCGCAGCGAGCTGGCCCGTCGGCCTTGCACCATATTAATACGTAAGCCGACGTCTTGTCTGAATCCTCATACTTCTGCGGAGACCGTCTTGCCTCTGAACAGGGTATCGTAGGCTTCAAGCAGCTTGGGCGCCTCGTAATTCCAGGCCAGCTCCTTTTCGACGCGATGGCGGCCCGTCTCGCCCATTGAACGTCTAAGTCCGGGATCAGCCAGCAACTGAAGGATCTTGTTCGCGAAATCCACGGCATCATTTCTGGCGGCGTATAAAGACGCGGCCTGAGCCGAAAACCGGCCTTCGGTCAGATCGAACTGCACGATCGGCTTGCCCAGCGCCATATATTCCATGATCTTGTTCATGGTCGACTTGTCGTTCATTTCGTTGGCCACGTCCGGGTTTACGCACACGTCGGCGGTATTGAGCATCGCCAGCATCTGGTCATCCGGCACGCGCCCTGTAAACGTCACGTAATCGTCCAGCCCCAGCCGGCTTGCGTAAGTCTTCATTTCCTCGAGTTCCGTCCCGCCCCCTACCAGACCGAATTGCACGTCATGGCGGCCTTCGACAGAAACGATATGGCGGGCCGCTTGCAGCAGAAACTCGATGCCCTCCTGTTTGCCCATGACGCCCACATAGCCCACCAGATAGGCGCGCCCGTTTTTCAGCGCTTCGACCGGCGGCCCCATCTTCAGCCGATCGAGATTGGGACCGCTCCGAACGACAAACACGTTTTCGGGCGGCATGCGGCCGCGTTCTATGGCGATGCGCTTGTAGGACTCATTCGTGGCGATGGAAACATCGGCCGTTTTGAATGTCCATCGTTCCAGGGTCAGCATCAGCTTGTAGAATAAATCGCGGCGCCCGAATTTTGCTTCGTACAATTCGGGGTTGATGTCGTGATGATCGAACAGGAATCGCTTGCCCAGCAATTTGAAAAAGGCACCGATCAGGAAGATGTTGTCCGGGGGGTTGCACGCATGGATGACATCAAACCCGCGTGTGAGCAATATGCGCCACGCCAGCGTGAATTGCCAGAACAGGGCGACTCCGTACTCCGCCACATAGCCCAGCGCCCCGCTGCCGGCCTCCAGCGGCAGGGAATGCCGAAAAATGTGAATGCCGTCCGTGACTTCGCGTCTAGCCTCGCAGCCTTTTCCAGTCGGGCAGATCACGGATATCTGATAACCGGCCCCGGCCAGCGTTGTCGCCTCCTGCCAGACTCTTCGATCGAACGGCACCGGCAGATTTTCTACGATGATCAGCACCCGCCGCGGTTTACCAGCAGATGCCGTCATATTTACCGGCCTCGCTGCGGGCTGAGGTAATGCGGATCAAATCCACGAGCACCTGTCCGGCCTTGAGCGATTCCGGAACCGACTCGAAATCCTTGTCTCCGTTGCCGATGACGACCGTCTGCGCATGTGCGAGGATCTCTGCGATGCTGCCCACCATCAGCTTGGAGATATGCGGGATGTGATTGAGGATATAGTCTCGATTGGCGCCCACCAGACGCGCGACGTTGACGTTGCGATCGTATACCTTGACTTCGTAACCCTTGCCGATCAACCGCTCGATCAATTCGACCAGCGGACTTTCACGCAAATCGTCGGTGCCTGCCTTGAAGCTGAATCCCAGTACTCCAACCTTCTTGTTCCCCTTGTCGAGGATCATTTTCAGGCCTTTCTCGATCTGCCACTGATTGCTCGGAATAATGGCATTGAGAATCGGCGCCTCGATATCCAGGCTGCGCGCCTTGTAGCTCAGGGCGCGGACGTCCTTCGGCAGACACGAGCCGCCGAACGCGAAGCCCGGCTTCAGGTAGTAAGGTGAAAGATTCAGCTTGGTATCGCGGCAGAAGATCTCCATGACCTTGTGGCCGTCGATGTTCGCGGCCTTGCAGATATTTCCAATCTCATTGGCGAACCCGACTTTGAGCGCGTGCCAGACGTTGTCGCTGTATTTGACCATTTCGGCAGTTTCCACGTCGGTGCGGATCAGGGGCGCATCCAGTTTCGCGTAGATGTCCGCCAGCTGATCACCGCTTTGCTGGTCTATCTCGCCGATCACGGTCTTGGGCGGATGATAGAAGTCATGCACCGCGGTGCCTTCGCGCAGAAATTCCGGATTGTTGCAGACCCCGAAATCCCTGCCCGCTTTTTTGCCGGACGCCGCTTCCAAGGTGGGGATAACGACGCTGGCCATACTGCCAGGCAGCATGGTGCTGCGCGCGACGACCACATGAAAGGCGGGCTTGCCCTTTAGCGCGTGGCCGATCTGTTCGCACACGTTCCTGACATATTTGAGATCCAGGCTGCCGTTCATCTGGCTGGGCGTGCCCACGCAGATCAACGATATTTCGGATCCGTTTATCGCCTCCTCGACGTCGGTGGTCGCCCATAATGTTTTCCCCTTGACCGCCGCGGAGATGATCTCGCCGATGTCCTTCTCAATGACCGGCGTTTGCCCTCGATTAATCAGGTCGACCTTGGGCTGATAAGGATCGACGCCAATGACCGTGTGGCCATCCCGCGCCAGACAACCCGCGGACACCGCGCCCACATAGCCGAGGCCGAAAATGCTGATTTTCATACCCGCTCCGTTCGTTTCGAATTCACTGATTTGGCGCTCATGGTTACCCGGCGTGGTCGCGAGCAGTCGATGACGGCTCGCAGTGTGGTTTCGCCGTCTATTTCCTTAAGCCAGACCAACGTCGTGGTTGGAATCTTGACGTCGTAGCGTCTCGATACCCAGCCGGCCGGGCGTTCTGCGTCGCCGCTGAACCGCAATGCCGTTACATCGCGGTCGCTACACTTGAGCGTGATGGTCTCGCCGGCATTCGTCACCACCACGCCGTCATCGGTTTCCCGCACCGTGCAATGTTCAGAGAAATGCCATGGTCGCTCGATGATGTGCGCGCGTTTGCACACCATGGTGTCATTGATTTCTATCCGCCTGTTTGGCTTGTCCAGACGGATTTCGCGCCGGTGCAGGACCGGATCGGACAACCGCGTATAGCCGTCATGCGCGCCGCGGAAAACGTCGGCCTGCTCGCCGGCAGACCATTCCTCGCACCAGGCCCGCGCATGCCTTATCCACATGAAATTTCCGCCCGACACGGACTGATCACCATTATCGACCCGCACGGTGTTATGCGCCGCCGTGCCTCTGAAATAATTGCGCCACTTCTGGTTCGTATGGTATGCGTAGGTTCCGGGATCGATCAGGAACTCGCTGCCGCCCACCGACAGCGTGAAAGCCAGCGCATCGGCGTGGCCATGCGCGGCAATAGACTGATATCCCAGCGGCCCGGCATCCACCACGAGGCGTATTTCGTCTTTGGTGTCGAAATCGGTTCCGAGTATGTAATAGCCGCCCTCCGGGAAAGCCCGTTGCTGCGGCGACCGCGGCGCTGGCGTGCCGAGACCATGGTAAGCGCTGGCCTTCCCACCGAGCAGCCACTTGGTCTTGTCGTCCAGATGGCCTGCTTTCAGTTTGAAATCGGCACGCTCGAACAATATAGCGCCGGTCGCCAGTAACGACCTGAAATGGCAGAAGTCCCGCTCCTGCGACAAACGTACCACATAGCCGTCGTCGGCGTCACCGATCATCGGCACGTTGCCCGCCACATCCATCAGCGACGCGAGAAACACGAGCATTCGCTCCACTCTGCCCCAGTACTCCCGAGGAAACTCGGCGCCGGCCGCTTTTCCCACCAGCGCCGCGATAAGGAGGAAATCCAAGACGAAGTGCTGATAAGCAATCGCCTGCTCACGATTGACCCCATCGGGGCAATTCTGGCGCAACGCCTCTTGCGTCAATATGGCGTAGCTGCGCGCGCGCCAGACCTGCATATCTTTCCATAACGGCCAGACGCAACAAGCCACGAACAGACCTGTTACCTCTCCAACCAGATGGTTATTCGCCGATGAAAAGCGAGACAGATATCCCGAGATAAAGCGCGCGTGCTGGTAGACCGATGTCAGCCAACGTTCTTTGAACGCAACGCCGCGGTCGCCTGCGAAGATAGCGGATTCCGCACCGCCGATCAGCTGCCAGACCATGGCCCAATTGATGAGGCGAATTCCCAACTCCAGCGAACTGGCCCAGTTCGGCCCCAGCAAATGCGGACATTGCTCAAACCAGGATTCAAGCTTTTCCCGCAGCGAGTGCAGATATTCTTCGGATCCCGTTAATCGATACGCCTGCGCCAGGGTCACGAGTTCCAGATGACGATTGGGCTCCCACAGATATTTGATGTCGCCGACGAGACGCGGGTCTCTGTAATCTAGCTTTTTGCCAAATATCAGCGGCGCCTCGACGCCGGAACGGACGTCTTTGTTCCAGGATGGTGTGGCGCCAAGCATGGCGTCTTCCACAGCAAACACGGAGATTCGGCCCGCAACTATGCGATCCGCCGCGTGCACGTAACGATCAGCCTCGACCTCGACAAAGCCGGTGAGCCAGTCCAGCTGCTTATGCGGATAATCGATCGACGGAATCGTGGCGTTCGCGGCGGCTCGCCTTGCCTGCACATGTCCAAGCGCGGTTTGCCTCAACCTGTAGGCCATCTCTCCGATCGACATCTGCCGAAAACGGTTCAGGTACCAGCTAAAGGTTTGCATGGCCGATTCTCGTGCCGGCGGCAACAGTCTTCTTTAAATGCCTGCCAAGCGGGCAGCAGGCGTTGCGAACATTGCGACGGATAGGCTAAACGACGGAAACCAATCCATGTTAGGCAGCTCGTGCATTCGATTTTTTGGCAAACGATCAGCGGCTTCCAGTGGAACGGCTGTCCGCTATGTCGCTTATTCGGTTATCGGCCGCGGCTGGCTGGACGTAATCTTACACTAACCCGGCGTCGGCCAAAAACCTTGATCGATTAGCTCATGGACCTTTACGCTGGTGGCGTAGGCAGCGCTTTTCCGTCAATCGGAGGCTAATCGCATGCGCCACGATACTCCGCGATATTCGCAAGCATTATCTAATTCCAAAGATCAAATTATCTATAGATAATATTGATTTCAATGGCTTTTGTAAAAACCACCTGACAAGACTAATCTGGTTAGCGCTCGTCTTGCACGCCCACCACCAACGTTCAGTAGAAACCGCAATACAATCATTAATATATTGGGCATAGAAACATGCGGGGTAGCTGCAGCACCAAAGTAAGCCGATACACAAAATCTGGCCATATTCTTTCTACCTGGTCTCGAAAACCCAGATCAAGACCCACGACTGATTTCATCAGTCGGGCACAATGTGCCGATCAGCGGTTGTTTTTTCGAGCCGGAACTTTCTATGGCGGTCAGTATGGTAACGTTGCGGCAAGTCCGGGTTCGCCATATCGTTTAACACTCAAAGAGAGGCATACGGGCAACGTCGATGCATGATATTCAAGCGTTTGCGGATTAAAATACGAACCTTAAGCTCATTTTCTCAAACAGGGATATGAAAAAAGTTATTTTCGTCGGCGGAAGCTCTTACAGCGGCTCGACATTGCTCGATCTCATGCTGGCAAACGCGCCGGACGGATTTTCCTGTGGCGAAGTAAGCCAGATGTTCCATCCCTACAAAAAACACCACTTCAATCTTGTCTGCGGATGCGGCAATTCTGACTGTACCTTATGGAGCGAAGTGAAACAGGCAGGCGTCGACAAGCTTTACGATACAATTTTTGAGATGTTTCCGAATGTCAATTACATCGTCGATTCGAGCAAGGATCCATTGTGGATCCACGAAAGAACCAAGCAACTGCTTGGTACCGGAATCGACGTCAAAAACGTGCTGATCTGGAAAACGCCGGAAGAATACTACTACTCTTGCGCGAAAAGGGGTCAAACGCAAAGATGGGAAAGTTCATGGATTAACTGTCATAGAATGTATTTCCGCATGGTGGGTGCGTGGCATTCCGTACGATGCGTCGACCTGGTGACCTCCAACGACACTCTGGAACGGCTTTGCCAAGCAATTGGTTTGGAATACTTTCCGGAGAAACATCAGTATTGGGACAAGATCCACCATACCTTATTTGGCAATCACTCCGCGAAACTGCACCTGTACAAAAAAGGAACCGATGCTTACGAACGGTCTATGAGGGTGCAGCGCGACAGCTTTCGCAAGCTCGCCGAACCGGCGCACAGCGAAGCGACACATCAGGCGCTGGTGGCCGAATCACAGGCCCTGGACGAAACGGTCAGATACAGGCCCTCCAGGCGTGACACCACAGACCGCATGGTGGCTCTGATCGAATCAAGAGACGTGGCGACGAACTCACGCGTCGCGTCAGTCGACGCGCGAGAGCAAGATAGCAGCATGATCGATGAGCTGAAAGCCTCCAGAGCGCACGAACTCAGGCGTCGAACGCGACGCGAGCTTCGCACACGCGCTATCAAGTTATACATGAGGCTGAAAAAGCGAGCGGTGGGCACGGGACGCATGACAGGTAACTAACATGATCAACGCATTAGTCTATCTGCTGTTAGTACTCGCTTTTGCGAGCGAATGGTTGGCTTCTCTCGGCGCCCCGCGGGTTGTTACGTTGACGCCCGAGATCATCTCCGCAGCCACGGTGCCGATCGTCGCGCTGCGCCTGGCCAGAGACCGCAACATCATGATCCCGCCGAAGTATATTTTCTTGTTCGGCACCATGTTCGTATTGATCTTCGCGGGGATAGTGACCAATACAGTGCAGTCCGGTGCCGTGTTTGCCGGTCTGCGTACGTATTTTAGATATGCGCCGATCTTTCTGTTGCCGCTCGTCTACTATTTTTCCGATGGGCAGATTAAGGGTTACCTTAAATTTGTGCTACTCCTGGCTTTGTTGCAGGTGCCTTTGGCTGTCTATCAGAAAGTCACGGCGATTAACCCGTCGGGCGATCACATTGTCGGCACCCTGGGAACTCCGGGCACGCTGTCGATTTTTCTGGTCACTGCCATAGCGATGTTAACGGCTTTTCTGGTGAAACGTCAGATCCGCCTGATTCAGTACGTTCCGTTAGTTCTTTTTCTGTTTATACCAACGGCCATTAATGAGACCGTTGTTACGCTCGTGTTATTGCCGTTAGCTTTCGTGCTGCCTGTGCTTCTCGTTCCCACGGAACGCAGCAGACTGCGATTGCTGATACCCGTCGGTACATTTGGCGCTCTAATCATTGGTGTATTCGCCATTGTCTACAACGCGCAATACGGTGATCGATGGGGTGGCGAAGGCGGAGGTCTGGGTACGATGATTGCCGAGGGCCGCGCGCTGGATTTTTTGTATAGGGGTGCGACGCCAGATAGCAGGCCCGAGGAAGGCCAGGGGACGATGGCGGCTGTTGGGCGACTGGATGCGGTAGTCATGCCGCTGAAGGTTGTCCAGGACCCGGTCAAACACTGGCTCGGCAACGGGATTGGCAACGCCCAAGCCTCGTTCCATGAGCTTTTTGAAGGCGACTGGTCCGAAGACGCGGCCATGTACGGTGTCGACTTCACGGCGGCCAGCAAGCTCATGTGGGAGATCGGGATAATCGGACTGGGCCTCTCTTTTCTGTTTTTCTGGTTTGTCTTTCAGGATTCGCGTCAAGTGCTGCCAAGAAGTGACTTTTCGGGGGCGGTGGCGCTGGGGTGGGCAACAACCGTACCCTTGCTGGCCGCTACTATGTTTTACACGAGCCTGATCGACAAAACGGCGCTTGGCTATTTGATGTGGTTTATGTCCGGTTACATCATCAGCAAGCGATGCCAGCAGCACCAGGAGGCGTATCTTCAACGGGAACAAGAACAGCCCTCGCCGGTGCAACCCCAGCGCCGGCCCAGAATGCCGGGCGTGGCTTACAGATCCCGCTTAAGGCCGTATTAGCTCGTTTAAGGCCGTGTTAGAACGCCTGCGATCGTTTCGCGCTCTTCATCCTTGTTCATTCCATAAGGCGGAACGTCACACCGCGTCATGATCCGTGCTTTGGTCATAGCCCGGGACAGCAGTCATCAAGGGGGCGTCGTCAGTTTTGTCGAGCTGCTGGTCACCCACTTCTCGCCGGACGTGCAAGCTTCTCGATTTGTCATCGGGCGCAGCCCAGGCAAGCAATCGCGAAGCGGCGCGCTAGCCAAGACGGCCTACGACGGTGTCCGCCTGATCCGCTGGGTGCGCAAACACCGGCCCGACGTGATCCACATCAATCCATCGCTCAACCTCAGCGCCATGCTCCGGGACGGCGCCTTGATGACGGCGCTGGCCACGATTAACGCGCCGCCGGTGGTGATGTTTGTTCACGGTTGGGACGATGGGTTTCTGGCTAAGACACGTCGATCTGGAATAGCGCGCTATCTCGTGCGCAAGCTGCTCAATCGCGCCGACCGGATTGTTGTCCTGGCGAATCGGTTCAAGCAAGAACTTTGCAGCCTAGGGGTGGACGATCGCAAGGTTTACGTGACGACTACGATGTTTGACCGAAGGTTATTTCAAGGCGTGCAGCGAAGCGTTGAGCGCCGCGGGCCGAAGCTGCTTTTTTTGTCTCGACTGGTCAAGGAAAAGGGTATTCATGAGTTGCTGGCGGCATTTCTGATACTGAAAGCTAAACTCCCTAACGTAAGCCTCACCGTTGCCGGAGACGGACCAGAGTATCCGGAAGTCCAACGTTGGATAAATGAACACCGCGTGAGCGATCAGATCGTGCTGGCGGGGTATCTGCGCGGAGAAGCTAAAGCGCAGGTTCTTGTGGACGCGGATGTATTCGTTTTTCCAAGCTATTATGGGGACGGTTGCCCCGTGTCACTCCTGGAGGCGATGGCGGCCGGATTAGGCGTGGTAACAACCGCGGTAGGCGGCATACCGGATTTCTTCGTGGATGGACAAAATGGCAGCTTGCTGCACTCAGTTTCGCCTGCGTCTATAGCAGATGCGATATTTAGGCTGCTAGATGATGAGGACCGGCTTGACGTTATCCGCGATAACAACCGGCGCGCCGCTTGGAAAGATTACGAGGCCTCTACGATCACTAAAAAAATTGAACGGATTTATGAGGAGGCAATCAGCGCCTCCAGCAAGGCACTGCCAAACTGAGCTAGCAGAATAATCGGCGCCGTCACGGGCGGCGCGAAGCGGTCGGAGAAAACTTGAAGAATGGTGCGGAAGAAGTCCAAAGAAAAAAAGAGACGGCGTCACGCGTCGAACCACGTAAAATTCAAAAGGGATGGACAAAATGAGACGGCAGACCAACAAGTTCAACACGCTCATCAAGTACTTATGCAATTTTCACCGCCAGGGATCCAAACCCAACATCTTCATTTTTTCAACGCCCCGCAGCGGGTCTACCTGGCTCATGGAGCTGATGCTCACGCAGCGAGGTTTCAAGTCGTGCAGCGAGCCATTTAACCTCCGGTTTACCGAGGTCGCGACCACCCTGGGCATATATGACTGGGATTCG
>JBOIDC010000003.1:0-84932 GCA_050740315.1 Gammaproteobacteria bacterium
ATGCAGACCTTCAAGGACAGTCTGCCGCTGGCACGGGAGAAACTGATCGCCGCTTAAGCGGCATCTGACATCGACGTGAAACTGAATCACCTACACTGACTGTCAGATGAAGTCTTGGTTACTACATCTATGCCTACGTCATCAAGGTGACAGGTCGCTGATGGTCAAAAGCGCCAACAATGCCCTGGAGTTCTTTCGATTGTTGGATAATCCGATAAAGGATAAGCCCCGTGTGATCTTTCTCAAGCATGGGGCGTTTCATGTCTCGAATATCGACCACTGGGTTCGCGTTGCTCTTATCAAACGCGCGATGCGCCATATGCAACTTGGAGAAAGGCGAGCAGCACTGCCGCGGTTCGCCGCGCACTTGCTTCGGACCAAGTCGTCGTACAATGATCCGGAACTCTATAATCAACTCTTACATCACCCCACTGAACAGTGGCGTTCTATAGTCAATAGATTCTACGTGGATCGCCAGGATTTGCACTTACCTGACGACCCCATACCGCAAGCGGTCCAAAAGGCGCTTGAAGGCGAATTGAACCTTGATGGACTCCGGAGATGCATTAAATCCCTTCCTGTTCGATCGTCTGCCTCGATAGAAAATCGTTTAGTCAAAGCGCGACGGGAACTAAACGAAGCCCTGAAAAGGATCTGGCCTCAGGCCTTCTCCCGATCCAAGTTCCGTTCACCGCTCCTTATTCTGGATGAAGCTCACCACCTGAAGAATCCGGCAACCCGGCTGGCATCGCTGTTCGTGGAGCCTGAGGCAAACGAAGAGGGCGACCTGCTTGCGGGCGCCTTACAAGGGTCATTCGAACGGATGCTCTTTCTGACCGCAACCCCCTTCCAGCTTGGCCACCATGAACTACTGAACGTGCTCGGACGTTTTCGCGGTATCGCGTGGAATACTCTGCCTGACGGTAGCACCGAAAAACTTCCGGCAGATTTGGATCGTTTGAGGCGCGCTCTCGATGGTGCACAGAGCACTGCCGTAGAGCTCGATCATAAATGGCGCTCTCTCTCTTGGGCTGACCTGAAGTACTGTGACGGCCGGATGATGGGGCTCGACGAATGGTGGTCAAGTCTTAAAGCGAGTACATCAACGCGACCTCAGCGCGTTCAGGCGGTAAAGAGGGCGTTCGACATGACGTACGAAGCGATGCGAGATGCCGAACAACAACTACGGAAATGGGTGATCCGGCATTTGCGCGACCGACATCTGCCCAATGTTGATACTGTTCGTAGAAGGCGCATAATCGGGCAGGGAATTCGCCCGGGCAAAGAGAACGAATCAGCTGGCCTGGCAATCGCAGGTGAATCCCTGTTGCCGTTTCTTCTTGCAGCACGTGCTCAAGCATCGGTAGCTCGAGGCGCTCGCGTCAGCAATAAGGGACGAGCGGTATTTGCTGAGGGTCTGGCCTCGAGCTACGAAGCGTTCCTGGACACAAGGAAGTCCGACGGTTCCGCGCCAGGGGTTGACGAGCAAGAGTTAGAGCCTGATGGCGCCGAGCCTCTAGCCATTCGCTATCTAAATAAGCTTACTTCGAATCTGCCGGACCATTCTGCTTTTGCCAAGCACCCAAAAATTAGCGCCCTTGTGGAACGCGTCGTTGGTCTATGGGCGAAAGGAGAGAAAGTCGTAGTGTTCTGCCACTTCCGCGAAACCGGACGCGCACTGGTTCGACACCTGTCCGGTGCCATTGAGGAGCGGCTGTGGCTGGACGCAAGTAGACGCCTAGATATGACCGTTGGTGAGGCTCGCAAGGCCGTAACTGCGTTTGGCGGCCGATTCGATCAAGGTGAAGCGATGCAGCGGGAGCTAGAAGCTTTAATCAAAGAGAAGCTTGCCAAAACAAATCTTCATGATGAGCACTGCTCGCGTGTTCAGGATGCCGTTAGGCGGTTCATTCGTACTCCCCTATTTGCAGCTCGGTACTTTGATGTCTCGGCAAGGTCGAGTCCAGAACTTTTGGAGGCTGCGTTGCATGTGCCCGATCTTTCGGGCGTATCGCTGGGAATGAAGTTGGACGGCTTTATCCGCTTCATTGGGGATCGCTGCCGGCCTGAAGAACAACGGGCATACCTAGAAGCCCTGAATAGAGTTCAGCCTGGCCTCCGCGGTGAGCGGCCTCTTGACGCAGACGATTTAACTGCGGGAGACACCGAATTGCTGCCTAACGTCCGCCTCGCTAATGGCGGCCGCAAACGCGAGACTAGAGAACGTTTGATGCTAAGCTTCAATACACCGTTCTTCCCGGAAATTCTCGTTGCATCCAGCGTTCTTGCCGAGGGCGTTGACCTCCATCTGAACTGCCGCTATCTCATACATTACGACCTGAGTTGGAATCCCAGTACGCTAGAACAGCGAACAGGACGTATTGACCGCATCGGCGCCAAAGCGGAGACCGTGCTGAAGCCGATCGAAACGTACCTACCTTACATCGCTGCCACTCAGGATGAAAAACAATACAGAGTCGTGACGGATCGCGAGCGATGGTTCCAAGTTCTGATGGGTGAACACTACCGCACCGATGAGGCCAGCACCGAGGAAATTGCCGAACGCGTGCCGCTACCAGAGAGCGCTGCCGCTGAATTGGCTTTTGATCTATCGGTGCAGAAGGATTCGCTGACATAGGATTTAGTACAAAGTTTTTCAACCGTGACCCGCGAACAGGTTATTGGGTTTTTGAAGGGAGGTTGGCGCCCGAAGTTGAATGACTTCTCGCCAAATGCTGCGAGGTGTTAATGAGGGCCCTGGCGAGCGACCTTGAATGCGTAAATTCAGCGAGAGTCACAGCATTTCATTGTTAGCGCGGTTACCGTTCGACGTTAGCCGTGGCATCGCACCGGTGCTACCATTAGTTTCATGATCGATTGGTCCACCTGTCCCGCCGTCGAACGGGATCCACAGCGTGCCAGCGGAGCTTGGGTGTTCCGCGGCACACGGGTACCCGTTACCGCGCTTTTCGAGAATCTGGAGGACGGCGCGCAGGTTACTGAATTCGTGCAGTGGTTTCCCGGCGTGTCGCTGGAACAAGTTCGCTCGGTTCTCGAACACGCCGCGCGAAGCGCGCTGGCCCCCGCTTGATTGCGCGTATTGTTTGACCAAGGGGTGCCGGCGCCGCTTCGCGAGGCATTGACCCAGCACGACGTCTCGACCGCATATGAGCGCGGTTGGTCAACCCTAAACAACAGCGAATTGCTTGACGCGGCAGAACAAGAAGGTTTTGAGGTTCTGGTCACGACCGATAAGCAACTGAAACATCACCAAAATCTTGGCGTGCGACGCATTGCGGTAGTCGTTCTATCCTCGACAAGCTGGCCGCGCATACAGCGCGAGATCGCCGCTGTAGTTCGCGCGGTTGACGGCGCCTCTCCGGCAAGTCCACATTGCATAAGCGGCCTACCAGTTCCTTGGGGCGGGCGCAGCGTGAATAGCACGCGGCGACGCTGCTGAATTCCGGTCGCGGCATGGCCAGCGCGCATTTCCGATTCTACGAAGAGCTGAACGATTTTCTACCGCCCGGGCAGCGCAAGGTCGGCTTCGAGTACGCATTCGCCGGCCGGCCCGCGATCAAGGACGTGATCGAGGCTCTAAGCGTACCGCATACCGAGGTCGATCTGATCTTGATGAATGGTGAGTCGGTGGATTTCTCCGCGCCGCTCATGGACGGCGCCCGCGTCAGCGGGTACCCCATGTTCGAGGCGCTGGACATCACGCGCGTCTCCCGGGTGCGGTCCCGCCCGCTTCGCGCCAGCCGCTTCGTGCTGGACACACACCTGGGCCGGCTCGCGCGATATCTCAGGCTGCTCGGTTTCGATACCTGGTATCGCAATGACTACGACGACGCGGAGCTTGCGCGCATCTGCCAATCGGAGCAGCGCATCCTGCTGACGCGGGATCGTGAACTATTGAAGCGTAGCGTCGTCACTCATGGTTAGAGACGCATCCCGCCGTCAGGCGCGAGAGGTGGTGGCGCGCTTCGACCTTGGTCGCGCGGCGCGGCCTTTTACACGATGCCTCGATTGCAATGGCGGGGTCAAAGCGGTAAACAAAAAGGCGATCCTCGATCGTCTGAGCCGAAGACGCGGTGTCACTTCGACCGATTTGGCAGTGCGAAGGCTGCCAGCGCATCTACTGGCAGGGCAGTCAACTATGACCGGCTGCAACTGGTCGCAGAGGGACTGCTACAGGATACCGACCCGCATGCTTCATGACTCGCGCGGCATCCTGACGCCTTCGTCGCTCCCGCGACGGCACGACGCGCGTCGCGATTCTTAAGATATTGACAGGAGTGCATCATGGCCCTGACCCTCACCTCACCCGCATTCACGCACAAGGGCACCATCCCCGCTCGCTTTACCTGCGACGGCGCGAACGTCTCACCAGGATTGAACTGGTCCGGGCTCCCTGCGGGCACCAGGAGTCTGGTACTCATTGTGGACGACCCCGACGCGCCCGATCCGGCGGCCCCGAAGATGACCTGGGTACACTGGGTGCTCTACAACATCCCGCCCGAGGTCAAGGGCTTGCCTGAAGGGGTCAGCGAACGAGATCTACCGCAAGGCACCGGCCAGGCGATCACCGACTTCCAGCGCGCCGGCTATGGCGGCCCCTGTCCGCCCGTGGGCGAACACCGCTACTTCCACAAGCTCTATGCGCTGGACGCGACGCTGCCCGCGCTCGACCGGCCCACCAAGCGCGAGGTGGAGGCGGCCATGCATGGCCATATCCTCGAACGGGCCGAGCTGGTCGGGACTTATCAGCGGCGCGGCGGCTGACCTGACGGGGTCAGCATCCCAGAACCGCTAGAGCCGCCTCGCATGGGTCTCCTCGTATCGCTTCTGGCACGTGTAGCAGCGTTTTGCGGTCGGATACGCGCTCAGGCGCTTGTATTCAATGCTCTCCGCGCAATCGATACACTTACCGAAGGCACCCGTTGACATGCGCCACTGCGCGGCTTCCACGTCCTGCAACTCATGCACGTGATGGTCGATGACCGCGAGGTCAATCTCCGATATGAGCGCCGCAACCGACTCGTCGCCCACGTCGTGAACCCGGTCAGCGAGGTCTATATACCGCTCGTGCTCTGACTTGAGCAGTTCCTCGCGGATAGCCCGCAACAGCTCCGCCCGCCGGTTCTTCAATCGCCGGCGCAATTGATTGGTCTGTCTTTCCGTTATAGGCCGATTCATAGTCGATCTCCCGCCCTCGCCATTGTAACTCCGCATCTGTCGCACTGCGCGTGGTGCGCCCGCTCCCGGCGACGTCGCCTCGCGCGCAATTCCTATTCTGGGGTTTCGCAGACCGCACAGGATTGACCCAGCCCGATTGGGCGCTCGCCTGAGCCGCCATACTGACTGCCGATATTGCCCATGGAACCGCGGCGCGGCGAGCCAGGCATGTGATGGCTCGGGCCACCTCGCGCCATGCTCAGTGCACCTCGATCAAGGCGCGCGTGATAAGCTCACCGCACCAGAGAGTCTGACTCGTCTGGCCATGAGGAGCAACAAAACTGCGCGACAAGCCGGCGGCGGGCTCCGACAATCACGCAGCCGGCTATTCGGCCGCAGAGGTCGTCGGCCAGAACGTGCCTGATGCCGGCGCGGTAGTAGGCGCGGATGCATTACCTTGTGGGATATGAGCGCGCAATTGCTAATCGAGCAAGCGGCAACGACAATGGTGCCCGACAGTCCGTCGCTGGCCGCGTGGTCGCGCAACTATGCGGCCATGCACTCGCGCCGGCTGGCCGTCGATCTGGCGCTGGTCGAACAGTACGTCAGTCGCGACTCGCGCATCGTTGAGTTTGGGTGCATACCGCCACTGCTGACTGCGGCGCTGCAGCGCATCGGATACGACGTGAGCGGCGTAGATATCGATCCGAGCCGCTACGCGTCCAGCATTAAATGCCTGAACATCAACGTAACGGCCTGCGACATCGAGCGGGATCCGCTGCCGTGGCCCGAGTGCACGTTCGACGCCGCATTGTTCAACGAGCTGTTCGAACATTTGCGCATCAATCCCATCGCGACCATGCGCGAGGTCTACCGCGTACTCAGGCCGGGCGGCCGGCTGCTGATGTCCACGCCCAACTTTCGCTCGTTCAAAGGGATCATGAATCTGCTGCGGCGGGCGAGCACCTATAATCCGGACGACGGCATATTTGAACAATACGCCAAGCTGGACACGCTCGGGCACATGGGCCACGTGCGCGAATACACGGCGCCCGACGTCACGAGGTTTTTGACCCGCATTGGCTTTGACGTCGAGAGGGTTGTGTATCGGGCCGAACTGCTTGCCGCACATGATTACGCCGGCCGCCTGGCCGCGGCGCTAAGGCCGAGCCTCCGGCCATACATGAGCGTGATTGCCCGGCGCCCTGCTCAAGTCGACCGCTTCGGTCGACGCGCGAAAAAGTTATCCAGACGCGTCGCGTCGTTATTCTCAACCGAGCGGAATTGCGCTCAACCCGATCCCGTCATGCTGTTGACGACAGCGGGGGAACTCCACCAGAGGGCGCTTTCTGATTCAGTACGACCCAATACAGTCCCAGTTGCTGTATGGCGTCCGAGAAGTGTGTGAAGTCCACGGGCTTGACGACGTAACTGTTGGCGCCCGAGGTGTAGCCTTCGATCAGGTCCTTGTCCTCGTTCGACGACGTCAAAATGACAACCGGAAGCAACTTCGTCGCTTCCGCGGCGCGAATGCGGCGCAACACCTCCAGGCCACCCACTTTCGGGAGATTTAAGTCCAGGAGGACGACTTCCGGAAGATCGGCCGGATTGCGCGATGAATAAGCACCCCGGCCAAAAAGATAGTCGAGCGCTTCGGCGCCGTCACGCGCCACCACCACTGGGTTCATAATGTGGTGCTTCTTGAATGCACGCAGCGTCAGCGCCTCGTCGTTTGGATTGTCCTCCACCAGCAAGATGAAAGGGTTGCTCATGTGTCCGCTGCTCCTCGTTGAGAGTGAAATAAAACGTAGCCCCTCGATCCACTTCTCCCTCTGCCCAAATACGTCCGCCGTGGCGACGGACGATGCGCTGTACCGTCGCCAGCCCAATTCCGGTGCCTTCGAACTCCCTCACCGTGTGCAATCGTTGGAACACGCCGAAGAGTTTCTCTGCGTACGCCATGTCGAAACCGGCGCCGTTGTCACGAATAAAATAAACGGTTTGTCGGCCGTCCTGGGTGCGGCCGAACTCAATCCGCGCCTTGTCCCGTTTTCCGGTGAACTTCCAGGCATTGCTCAGCAGGTTATCGATCAGGATGCCCAAGAGGTGAGCGTCCCCGGTTTCTGACTGCTCGTCGGCTATGACAAAATCCACTTCCCGCCCGGGCTGCGCACTGTGAAGCCGTGCGACGGTCGCCCTTGCGAGACGGCTCAGGTCGACGTGATCATGACGAAGGGGACTGCGCGTCACACCGGAGAGCATGAGCAGACTCTCGATAAGTTGCGCCATGTACTGCGCTGACTCTCGCACTGTCTTTAGATGCTGCTGCCCCTCCGGGTCGAGCTTTTGCGTGTAGTCTTCCAACAGGGCCAGGCTGAATCCGTCGATGCTTCTTAAGGGGGCGCGCAGATCGTGGGCCACTGAGTAGCTGAATGCCTCGAGCTCGTGGCTCGCGGTCTCGGCGGCGTCTCTTGCCCTGGCGACCGCCGCTTCGGCGCGCTTGCGATCGGTGATGTCGCGAGCGACCATCGATGCGCCCACGACATTCCCCGCGGCGTCGCGCACAGGAGAAATGGTGACGGAGACATCAATGTCTCGGCCGTCCTTTCGCTGCCCTGTCGTATCGAAAGGGTCGATCCGATCGCCTCTCCTCAGCCTGTCGAGGATCTCGGCCTGCTTTTCCGGGAGATACTGGGGGAGCAGGAGAACGATCGACTTTCCCACGACCTCGGCGGCCGAGAAGCCGAAGATCCGTTCTGCTCCTGCGTTCCAGCTTGTGATCAACCCCTCCAGCGTTTTGCCGATGACCGCGTCGTCAGACGAGTCGACGATAGCCGCCAAACGGAACTTCGCTTCGTCGGCCGTTTTCCGCTCGGTCACGTCGCGGATGGCACTTGATACGAACGTGCCTTCCTCGGTTTCGATTGGGCTTAAGCTGATCTCCACGGGGAACTCGGTTCCGTCTTTGCGCAGGCCATAGAGATCCAAGCCTGAGCCCATGGCTCGGATCTTCGGGTCACGAAAGTAGTCAGCCCGGTGCCCAGGGTGCCGCGCACGGAAGCGCTCGGGCACCAGGACATCGACAAGCTGTCCGATGAGCTCATTCCGACCATACATAAAAAGCTTTTCCGTCTGGGCGTTGACGAGCACGATGCGCCCATCGTTCTCTACCAGCACCATCGCGTCGGGCGCAGACTCCATCAATCCGCGGAACTTCGCCTCAGCCTTCTTCCTAACGGTAATGTCGCGGATGGCACTTGCAACAAGCACACCCTCTTCAGTGTCGATAGGGCTCAAGCTGATTTCAACGGGAAATTCGCTTCCATCCTTGCGCAGAGCATATAGCTCCAGCCCAGAGCCCATCGACCGAACCTTGAGGTCGTCAAAGTAGCCAACTCGATGGCTTGGATGTCCAGCGCGGGCGCGTTCGGGGACCAAGATCTCGACGGGCTGCCCTATTAGCTCGCTCCGGCCATAGCCAAATAGCCGTTCAGTCTGTGCGTTCACGAGCGCAATACGCCCGTCCCTACCCACGATGACCATCGCGTCGGGCGCCGACTCCAAGAGGCCTCGGAACTTGTTTTCCGCCTTCTTGCGCTCGGTAATGTCGCGGATGGCGCTCGAAACCAGCATGCCTTCCTCGGTGGCGATAGGACTCAGGCTGATCTCGATCGGAAATTCCGTGCCGTTCTTGCGCAGGCCGTAGAGCTCCAGCCCAGAGCCCATTGAGCGAACCTTCGGATCGGCAAAGAAGGCCGTCCGGTGCGATGGGTGCTGCTTGCGGAATCGGTCTGGGATGAGTAGCTCGACCCACTGCCCGACGAGTTCCTCGCGGCTATAGCCGAAAAGCTTCTCGGTTTGGGCGTTGATGAGCTGGATTCGACCATCTTTGTTCACGATCACCATGGCGTCGGGCGCGGACTCCATGAGATCGCGGAACTTCTCTTCCGCCTTCTTGCGCTCGGTAATGTCGCGGATGGCGCTCGAGACCAGGGCGCCCTCTTCGGTTTCAAGGGGGCTTAAACTGATCTCGATCGGGAACTCAGTGCCATCCTTGCGAGCCCCGTATAACTCGAGCCCCGAACCCATGGACCGGACCTTGGGTTCCGCAAAGAAGCCGGCGCGATGTCTCGGGTGTTTTGCGCGGAAGCGCTCGGGAACCAGCATCTCGACCGTTCGCCCCAAGAGCTCGCTTCGTGGATACCCAAACAGCTTCTCGGTTTGGGCGTTGACGAGCACGATAGTCCCATGTCGGTTCACGATGACCATGGCGTCAGGGGCGGCCTCGAGCAAGCCGCGGAACTTACCCTCCGCGCGCTTGCGCTCGGTAATGTCGCGGATGGCGCTCGAAACCAGCATGCCTTCCTCGGTGGCGATAGGACTCAGGCTGATCTCGATCGGAAATTCCGTGCCGTTCTTGCGCAGGCCGTAGAGCTCCAGCCCAGAGCCCATTGAGCGAACCTTCGGATCGGCAAAGAAGGCCGTCCGGTGCGATGGGTGCTGCTTGCGGAATCGCTCTGGGACGAGTAGCTCGACCCGCTGCCCGACGAGTTCCTCGCGGCTATACCCGAAAAGCTTCTCGGTTTGGGCGTTGACGAGCTGGATTCGAGCGTCTTTGTTCACGATCACCATCGCGTCGGGCGCGGACTCCAGGAGTCCCCGGAACTTCTCTTCTGCTTTCTTGCGCTCGGTAATGTCGCGGACCGCGCGCTCTGCCCGCTTACGTTCCGCAATTTCTTCCATGAGCTGCGCATTCTGGCGCTTCAATTGTCTGCTCACGATCTGGTTTTCCACCGACACAGCCAGCACCACGCTCATGAACAACAGCGCCACGCCGGTAACTACGAGGACCAGCAAATTCGGATCGAGCGCCGCGATGGCGTCCCCCACCGCGACCGGGGAAACGCAGACCCCGGCGTACATGGCGGTGTAATGCATCCCGCAGATCGCGACGCCCATCACCAACGCGCTCACCGCCTTGTAGCGCGTTTGGGCGTGGCTCGACTTCGCCCCCAGGCGGAAGACCAGCCACAGCGCGACCGTCGAACAGATGATCGCATTGAGTATCGACAGGGCGAACGGTCCGGGTTTATAGAGGATCACCGCCTCCATGCGCATCGCCGCCATGCCGGTGTAGTGCATGGTGACCACCCCCAGACCCATGACGATGCCGCCCACCACGAGTCGACCCGTGGAGAGGCTGCCGCGCGTGACCAGGGCCAGGGCGAAACCGGAGATGAGGATCGCCACGGCCATGGAAAGCAGCGTCACCCAGGGGTCGTACCGCACGGGAATCGGCAGCCGGAACGCGAGCATCGCGATGAAATGCATTCCCCAGATGCCCGCGCCCATCGCGCACGCGCCTCCCGCAAGCCAGGCGTTTGCCTTGCGGCGGTCGGCGCCGCTCTCACTGACGCGCCCGGCGAAATCCAAAGCGGTGTAAGCGGCGAACGATGCGACCAGGTACGACAGTACCACGAGCGCCGGATTGTAAACCGCCATGAGTTCGGTTCCCGGAATTGGGCCATAAACAAAGCGGATGAAGTTGTGCACGGGCTGTCCTATTCGTGGGGACGCAGTCGGCGTCCACTGAGATTTCGTATACGCACTCTCTTGCTTCGCATCAGCAGGTCCGGTTGATTGCGGGGTTAATGCCTGTAAAGCCTTTCCCAGGTCAGCACTCCGGCGTCGTCAAGGCGCACGCCGCGGCGACGAGTGGCGCCTGCTCAGTCGTCACCAGGGCGAGACTGATTGCCGGAAAGCATAAATCCTTCCACCGCGCGCTCTTGGCGAAACATTTGGTGACAAATTCTGCGCGAGGCATCCCTCGCGACCCTACCATTTGATGCGATATGGCAGGCACCGCACCCAGATGAGTCGCACAGAATCGGCGACGAGTGGCGGCCGCCCTTGACAGGTTGCGCCACAGGCGTTATGGTGCAACGCAACAATACAGGAAGGACGCGATCCGCGTCTTTCGAACGCTACCTTAGGAGGTAAGAATGGCTACCAACGACAACATCACACAGTTCACCAACCAAGCTCAGGACATTACCCGTTCCATGTACAGTGCGTTTCAGGGCATTGCGGAAGTGCAGTCGAACATTTTGCAGCGTGTGGGCGGCATCCAGCAGAGTCTTATCCAGCAGGCTTATGAGGCTGTCAATGACCAGTTGCAGGTGATCAGCAAAGTACGTGACCCGCGCGAATTTGCTTCCGCTCAGGCCAAGCTGGTAAAAACGCACGGACAGCGGTATGTCGATACCCTTAAGCAAGCTGTCGAGGTGAGTGTTGAAGCCTGGCAGGAATACGGCAATCGCCTCGAGTCCACGACGCGCGATCTCACCGACAAGGCAGAGCGCACCGCATCGTCCAAGCGGGTTGCCTAGTTAATAAAGCGGTGAGCCAGAGGACTGGCTGAGGAAAAGACTCAAGGAAGGTTTAAGCATCACAGCCCCGCTTCGGCGGGGCTTTTTTTTGTTATAAATCCGCCAGCTCCGGTACGCGCCTTGCTCGGGCCCAGGTGTTTTTAAAAAAGGGTTCTCCGCCTGTTCTCAAGCGGCACCTTCCATTGACTCAGCCGAGCTTAAAGTTACGGCCGTTCATCCCAATCCGGGGGCGACCGCCCCTGTCTTCGCTAAAGGGGTCGCCGAGGCATCGACAGCACTGAGCAGAGCGACGGCGCGCATGCGCTGAACGCGCCATGGGATTCCCCCACGGGTTGCTGATCGGGGTCGGACGAATGCCGAGGCGGGCAGTGACTCGCACCGGTCGCTGTCATGGGTTTGAAACCTATTCATCACGGATCCGTAAGCTGCGCCCGGTATAACCCTGGCCGATACAAGCACGTGTCGCGCCTCATGATTCAAGGCCCGCAAGCGGAAGGTCCCGAAACTATCTCGGCGCTCGCGAACGCGGGTGGCAGGCCAACGATTGCGCCATCTCGTGAAGGGTCTCTCATGAACGCTCATTTGCGCAAGCAGCGACGAACCATTCTCAGGCAATCCCGTAACGACTACCGCAGGAGGACCGCACTGTGCGACGCACGCGTTTTAAGTACTTGCTGTCGATTCTGATTCCGATATTAGCCGTGACGGCGACCTCCTTGTCGAGCGCGCAGACGAACCCGGACGAAGGGCGCGATCTCATCGTCATCGGCCATCGAGGGGCCTCGGGTTTTCGGCCCGAGCACACCCTGTCCGCCTATGCGGTAGCGATCAAACAGGGCGCCGACTTCATCGAACCGGATCTGGTCGCGACCAAGGACGGCCATCTGATCGCGCGGCACGAAAATGATCTGACCGGCACGACCGATGTGTCCGAGCACCCGGAGTTCGCCGATCGCCAGACAACGAAGATGATCGACGGCGTGGAGGTAACCGGCTGGTTCAGCGAGGACTTCACTCTGGCCGAGATCAAGACCTTACGCGCACGGGAGCGCATCCCCGACGTGCGGCCGCAGAACGCGCTGTTCGACGACCGGTTCGAGATTCCGACGCTTGAAGAGGTCATCCGTCTGGTCGAGCGGACGGAAGCCATGACGGGACGCAAGGTCGGCATCTATCCGGAGACCAAGCACCCGACGTTTTTCGCGAAGGAAGGCCGCTTTCTGGACGGCGCGCACCGATCAGCATGTCGCTGGGGCAGATGCTCATCGACACCCTGGTGGCCGAGGGGTTCACCGATCCGGACCGCGTGTTCATCCAGTCTTTCGAGTTCGAGAACTTAATCGAGCTGCAAAATCAGATCATGCCGGCCGCGGGCGTAGACCTCCCGCTGGTACAACTGTATGGCGACATCAATGTGCCGCCGGCGGATGGCTTCGGCAGTCCCTACGACATGCTCTTCAACGCGGCTCAAGGGACCGACCTGCAGGCGATCTACGGTGAATTAGCCTCGCTGGTTGAGATCTCCGACACCACCGGCTATGGCGACCTGATCTCGCAAGAGGTGTTTGCATTCATGGCGGCCAACTATGCCGAGGGCATCGGTCCTTTCAAGGACAGCTTTCTGCTGCGGAAGGCGCTGGCCACACCTGTTGACACCAACGGCGACGGCGCCGCGGAAGTCATTACGCGACTAACCGGCGAAGTGCACCCGTTCCTGGCCCGCGCGCTTGACGCCGGACTGCTGGTGCACCCGTACACGCTGCGCGCGGAGGAGCCGTTCCTGACCCTGCATCCGAACGGTGTTCCCCAGAACGTTGTCGGCGAAGCGGTGCAGCTATACGGTCTGGGAGTACAAGGGTTCTTTATCGACCAACCCAATCTGGGCGTCAGGGGGCGCACCCTGTTCCTCAAGATCAACGGCAAAGCCGCCCGGAACGATTGATCGGCAAGTTCCGCATTCCGGCAAGACCCCGAGTCATGTACGATGGCGATCTGAAACGACTCTGGCGTCACTTTCCGGCAACAAGGACGTAACACCGTGGACGCCTGCGCGACCAACCGCCGCCGGGTTCAAGCAGAATTCTGCTTCGAGTAATCAAAGGACTAACCTAGATCAAGCAATCTCGGTCCCGGGCCCTGTTCGGAAAGCGCGTCCCGGGGGTTGCGTAACGGGCAGTCCTTTAGCGACAGGCAACCGCAACCGATGCAGCCGTTGAGCTGATCGCGCAGTTGAGTCAGCCTGGTGATTCGGTCGTTCAACTCCGCTTTCCACTTGGCCGAGAGCTTGCTCCAGTCAGCGGCCGTGGGTGTGCGCCCCTCCGGCAACGTCGTCAGGGCTCCGCGTATCGACGCCAGCGGAATGCCGACTTTTTGCGCCACCTTGATGACGGCCACGCGGCGCAGCACTTCACGCGGATAGCGGCGCTGATTCCCTGAATTGCGCCAGCTCTTGAGCAGGCCCTTGGATTCGTAGAAGTGGATCGCAGAAACGGCCACACCACTGCGTGCCGCGACCTCGCCCACCGAGAGTTCTCTCCTGAAGTGGTTTGGATCGAGTTTGCTCATGTTGATACCCGCTTGACATCAAGTTAACTTGAGCTTTTAACATACGCCCTCACCGATTCACAACGCTTACGGAGTGCGAAATGATGAACGGCAAAATCAATGTGGCACTGATTTACGGCAGCACCCGCGAGGGGCGCTTCTGCGACACCGTCGCGAGCTGGGCCGGCACGCAGATTGCCAGCCGCGGCGAGTTCGCGCCGGACGTGATCGATCCGGCCGCGCTGACGCTGCCAGCCCGACATGAGCGCGAGGACAGTGTTGAGCTAGCCGCGCTACAACACCGTATCGGGCAGGCCGATGCCTTCGTGGTCGTCACGCCAGAATACAACCACGGTTATCCTGCGGCGCTCAAATTTCTGATCGATTCCTTTTACGACGAATGGCAGGCCAAGCCTGTTGCGTTCGTGTCTTACGGCGGGATCTCCGCCAACGTCTGGGCGCAGTTCGATGCCGCCGGCGAGCTATTGAAACCGGCTCACGCTAACAAATCCATGGCGACCATGCTGGCGCAATTGCATTGGTGGGCTATCGCCCTGCGTGACGCGCGCCACGCCGTGCCGTACGGTCAGGCTGCCGCATGAAACCGCGCAAAACAGACATGATGAGACGAGGCGTTTGAAGGCGGTTGTCTGTGTGCCGCCATTTGATATCAGGCGACCTCTCGCGCTATTCGCGGCGGGATTTGCCACTGCTCCATATGCCGAAAACGCTCTGGAGCACCAGCGTTGGCATTCATCCATTGATGAAACTTGGGAGAACCGGCGGCTCCATGGTTATTTCATGGGTTATCTCGGCATCATCTCAGCCGACGGCGCAGCCAAGAAGCCAGGCCGTCCACCAGGGTAACCATGCCCAAGATCACGATCAGGATCGCCAGCACCTCCTGGTATTGCCTGATGCGCAGCGAGCCCATGAGTTCGAAACCGATAGCGCCCGCGCCGGCCATGCCCATTACCGTCGAGGCGCGGAAACTGTACTCCCAGCGGTAGATCGTGACGTCGGCGAACTGCGACATCACCTGCGGCAGATAGCCGTGGACGATCACCTGCAACGGCGTAGCGCCCGCCGCGCGCGGCCTCGATGGGCGCGCGATCGACGTGCTCCACCGCCTGCGGCGGACTGAGCGAGGTGATCTTCGGTTACCTGGGTGGTCTCACTACCAACTCAATGTCCCTATCGAGCTTTTCTTCAAGATGCGCCTTGAGCGGCTCGTTGCGCTTTGATCAGCACGTGGCGTTTGCATCCGGCAGCAGCGGCGACGTTCAAACACATGAGGTGGCACGCTTGGCGGTCGCAGACCTGGGGCTTACCGGGACGTCAGAGGGTGGGCCCCGCACCCATCACTTGCGAACTCATGCGGCCGCCCGCGATTTAAGCGTATGGCCCGTGAAGAACCACCGCGTCGCCCGCTCGGCCTCACCAGTGGCAAGCCGTGCGCAGCGGCTCGATGGCCTGCGCCAGCCCGGCAACCTCGAACATGCTGGTTACACTGTCGCCGCCGGGTGGGGTGACCCCCAACTGTAGGTGTTCTGCGTCGAACAGTCGTTTGAGGAAAGGAATCGAGGCATTCCCCGTCCACAGCCCCACGGCATCGCCGGCCATGGAAAGCCGCCAGGTCTCGCGGCTGAGCGGCTGGGCGTCGATGCGGTAGGCAACCTGCGTCCTGCCATCGCCCAGACGCGTGCCGTAGCCGACGATGAGCGCCGTCGTGTTTTCCTTGCAACGTATGTTGAGCGAGGGCAGCATGGATTGCCCCGATGATGTAACGAAACCCCGGTCAGACGGGGTCGACAGATACACATTGAGGCTTCCGTCGATCGGCGAACGCTCGGTGCGCATATGCCAGCCGCGCTGGCTTACGTTTCGATTCTCCGGATGACCGACGCCCAGATGAGTCGCCAGATTGTCATAGCATGTCAGACGCAGGGCGGGCGTCTGCACGCCCGCGCATTGCGCCATGTCGCCCCTGGGCACGATGTTGGTGCAGCCGCCCAGCAGCCACACAGACAGGCACGGTGCGAGGCAGCGGTTCAAAACTCGTCTTGTCAACAAGGGCATGTTCGTGACGCCGGGGTTGCGAATTTATTTGATACTTGTCGGACGACCGCTGTCGTCCGGCAAGGCGCTCGTCTGAAGGAGTCACTCGCATCGGAAACTAGCGGATGCGAGGGCGGATTGTAAATTGTTTCTTACCCGCGTCTAGGAGCCTGTCATGTGCATGCATTATGGATGCCGCAGCAAAGCGTGTGCGTGCAGTCGGACACGCGCGTTGAATCCGCACGGATTTACCCGGCCCGGTCGCCCCCGCTGCTGGTGTTCCAGCTGCTATCCGTTACATCTGCGGACCAATTGGATGTGCTGAGCTACTACGGTCTTCATGCGTCCATTCTTTCACGATGGTCAAACAATGCGCGTTAACTATCTGATCGATAAGGTATCACGCTATGACGCCATCGTCTTGCAGGAGGCCTTCAACGACCGCGTATCGAGCGGGTCTGCAAGCCATTTGCCGCTTTTGACTTAGCCGCCAGGCGCAGCGTGGGGAGCGCGCTGATTAATCTGAACAGGCGGCTGGAGCGCTCGCTGACGCAGGAAACGATATCTGTAAAGTCAAGGTTAATACAAAGTTAATAAATAAAGCATGCAAGAGGAGTGGAGATGAAGCCCGGGGGTTGGCTTGTCTTACAGCAATACCCGCAGCGCCTGGCCGTCCCATGTGCAGCCCATTGTCCCGTTCGATGCTTGGGTCAACCACCCATCGCCTAGGTAACCCTCTTCGTCGATCATGACTGGCACGAGCCGGTGGTGTTCCTTAAGTTCGCAGGAACGATGCAGAAAGCCTAAGCGAACCGTTAATTGACACCCTCGGATTGCAGCTTTCCAGTCGAAATGATGCGTCCTAGCTTTACCAACTAAACTGACCCCTTATCGGCCAAGCGCAGAAGAACCCATAGATCCTGAAAATATCGCTCCGGTTGCTCGACTCAAGGTCATGTATGGCGCATTGGCACCAATCTCTTATTCGCCCCGGGCGTGCGCCGACAACGACGAACTGGACGGTCTGCGCGTACCCGTTGTGCCGATACCCACTAAGGGAGGCCGCGTCGAATGAACCCGCCACTAACCTTCCACAACGCCAAAGCAATCGAGCCGCGGCGCTCGCCCAAATGGCACCGCGTTTATCTCTTGCTGGCGCTTTTTAATGTACTCGTCATTTTGCTAAGCATGTTCGTAAGGTCATCGCGCCGTGTTCGGTAAGGAGTTATGTCGAACGCGCCAATACAGCGCCGCCATTCTTGACATGATGCACCCTGAAGCGCGCGCGGGCTTTGATCGCATGATCGCCGAATCCGTGGCGATGGCCTCGTCTTGGAATTGGGAGGGTCGCATTATGCTCCCAAGCAACGAACAGAAGTGGGTGCTGTGCACCGCGCGCGCGGAGCGGCAAGCGAATGGTACGGCCATTTCGGATGGCTTGCTAACCGACATCCCCCAGCTCAAGCGAGCGCTGGAAGCGCGAGTGTGGCTATCACCGGCGCAGTCTGCCGGAGACCGCAATGTTTCGAATCAAGACGCTCTTTGGCGATCGCGTGCGCGGCTTTCACGGACAAGCCGCAGAGCTGCACATCCGCTGCGCGGTGTTGAACCGCATGACCAAGGATGCCTGATAGCTGTCCAGTCTGAATGCCATGAGCATGGGAAACGTTTCGCCTTGGCCGAATTATGCAACAAAGCCCCTGCGGTCTTAAACACGGAGACCGCTTTTTATGGATCAATGCGGAAACCTTAACTTTATGTCCACCAATACGGTATCCCAGACCCGCGGTATTTTATTAATGCTGCTGCTCGCCACGGTGATATTGGCGCTGGATGCATCACTTCCCCAGAGCCACGCTGCAGCGGTGCTGTACGTAGCTGTAGTGGGCACCACCTTGTGGATGCGTCGGGGTAAAGTAGTTTACATCAGCGCAGGCGTCTGCACTGCGCTGACCATTCTGGGCTTCTATGGTTCCCCACCTGGGTCGCTTCACCTCGATCTCCTAAATCGTGGTTTCTCTGTGCTCGCGATATGGATCGTGGCGTCAATTTGTCTGTGGTACAAGCGGGCGGAGGAGAGTCACCTGCGCCTAGCATCAATCGTCGAATCATCGCACGATGCGATCATGAGCAAGGCGCTCGACGGTACCATTCGAAGTTGGAACATAGGCGCGCAGAGACTATTTGGCTACGCACCGGATGAAATCATCGGTCGTCCAATCTTAATGCTCGTGCCGCCGGAGGCACATGACGAAGAATTAGAGATTGACGCGCGCATCAAGCGCGGCGGGCCAATTGAGCATTATGAAGCTGTGCGCGTCAGGAAAGACGGGCAACTCGTGAACGTCTCGTTGACGATATCGCCGATTAAAGACGCCACGGGAATAATCGTCGGTGTGTCCAAGATAGCCCGCGACATCACCGCGCGGAAAAAGATGGAAGAACAGCTGAAGAAAAACGAGGCGCGGCTCACTGAAGCGCAGCGAATCGCGCACATCGGCAGTTGGGAATGGGATGTTATTGCGGACAAGATTGCATGGTCGGATGAACTCTACCGTATCTTTGATATTCAGCCGCAAGAATTTGGAGCGACTTACCAGGCATTTTTCAGTTATGTGCATCCGGAAGACCGTGAGCTCGTGAGAAAAATGATTGGACAAGCCATGCGCGAGAGAACGTTCCCCGAATTTGACCATCGCATCGTACGCCCGGATGGGACAGTACGGGTCATTCATGCCAATGGAGTCGTCACTGCTGATGATAGTGGTAAGCCTGCCAGAATGACGGGGACGTTGCAGGACATCACCGAGCGTAAGCAGACAGAAGAAATATTGCGAACCAGCGAAGAGCGCTTCCACTTAATCTCCCGCGCGACCAACGACGTAATATGGGACTGGAATGCGCTCACCAATGAGCAGTGGTACAACGAGGCGTTCCAGACAGCGTTTGGCTATCAACTCGAATGCAGTGAGAGTCACGCTAAACTATGGACGGACCGGGTGCATCCCGATGATCTGGAGCGCGTCATGCAAGGTATTCATGAGGTTATCGAGAGCGGCGGACAGTCATGGTTGCAGGAATACCGTTATCGCCGTGCGGATGGCTCATACGCCTTTGTCGTTGATCGAGGCTATGTCGTGCGCAATGACAAAGGCAAGCTCGTGCGTATGCTTGGCTCGATGATGGACATCACCGAGCGCAAGCGCATGGAGGAGGATCTGGCGCAGGCGCGAGACCAGGCGCTGGAGTCCGCGCGGATGAAGTCCGAATTCCTGGCCAACATGAGCCATGAGATCCGCACCCCGCTCAATGGCGTGATCGGCATGACCGGGCTGTTGCTTAATACCAAACTCTCTCCGACCCAGCGCCATTACGCGGAGACGGCCCAGCGCTCCGGCGAATCCCTGTTGATCATCATCAACGACATCCTCGATTTTTCCAAGATCGAGGCGGGCAAGATGCGTCTGGAGGTTGTGGATTTCGACCTGAACACAATTTTCGAGAATACGGCGAGCCTGCTGGCGGAACGCGCGCACGCGAAGAAAATAGAGCTGGCGGTCGCGCTCGATCTTAAGTTGCCGACCGCGCTAAAAGGGGACCCCTTCCGCTTGAATCAGATTCTCACCAATCTGGCGAGCAACGCCATAAAATTCACCGAGCAAGGCGAAGTTGTGCTGCGCGCCAAACCGCTCGAAGAAACCGGCGACGCGGTCACCGTCCGTTTCGAGGTCTCCGACACCGGTATTGGGATTACGCCGGCGGAACAGACGCGTCTGTTTCAGGCATTCTCGCAGGCGGACAGCTCTACCACACGCAAATACGGGGGCACGGGCCTAGGGCTGGCAATCTGCACCCAATTTGTCAAGCTTATGGGCGGTGAAATCGGCGTAGAAAGCGAGGTGGGTAACGGGAGTCTGTTCTGGTTCACGGCGCGTCTGGCGAAACAGGTCCCCGGCGCCGAGGAAGTTCTGCCTTCACGCACGGATCTGCGCGGAACGCGCGTGCTTATCGTCGATGACAACGCGACCAACCGCTTTATCCTGCACGAACAGGTCGCGGCATGGCACATGCTTACCGGCAGCGCGGAGAGCGGGCCACGCGCACTGGAGCTGTTACGAGGCGCCGCCGAACGCAACGAGCCCTACGAATTGGTAATCCTCGACATGCAGATGCCTGGCATGGATGGCTTGAGCGTGGCCCACGCGATCAAGGCGGATCCCAGGATTGCCGACACCACTCTGGTTATGCTCACCTCCGTGGGGCATAGCGGCGTCGCCGACGACGCCACAGACGCCGGCATCGCCGCCTGCCTGTCCAAGCCGGCGCGGCAGTCGGAGCTGTATGATTGCCTGGTCAAGGTGGCGGCCATGAGAACCGCTTCGGACACCGCGATTATGCGGATGCGCGCGTCCGCACTGTCCGCACTCACCACCGCCGTCGAGGAAACGGTTGATCGTTCCCACCTCCGCATCCTCGTCGCGGAGGACAACGTCGTCAACCAGCAGGTGGCCGTGGGTATCCTGGAGGCACGCGGTTATCGTGTCGATACGGTCGTCAATGGCCTTGAGGCCGTTGAGGCCGTGTCGCGTACGCCTTACGATGCCGTGTTCATGGACTGCCAGATGCCGGAAATGGACGGTTATACAGCAGCCACCGCAATCCGACAGCGAGAGGGCGACGCGCGTCGCACGCCGATCATCGCGCTGACCGCGCACGCGCTCGCCGGGGAGCGCGAGAAATGCCTGGCCGCGGGTATGGATGATTATGTCGCAAAACCAGTCAGGGCGGACGATGTTTACGCGGCGCTGGAGCGCTGGATTCCTGGCATCGCCGCCGCTTCGGAACATCCACCCGGCGGGGATAGGGCTCCTGCCGCTGTGGATGATGCCATCGATCCCGCGGCGCTGGACAATCTACAAAAACTGCGACGTCCGGGTGGACCGGATCTGCTGGCCAAGGTGATCGAGTTATTTCTGAGCGACACGCCTTCTCGACTCGCGGCGGCGCGTAGTGCACTTGCGCATGGTCCGGCGCAGGACGCGGTGAGAGTCGCGCATGCCCTGAAGGGTAGCTCCGCGAATCTGGGCGCCCGGGGCATGGTTCAGTTATGCGCGGAGCTGGAGGCCCTGGGTCAGGCGGAAGCGCCGGGCGATGCCGCCGGCATGATTCTCGGCCGACTGGACGCCGAGTTCGAGCGTGTGCGAACTTGTCTGCAAGCGCGCATGTCGAGAGAATAACTGATGCGTGTTTTGATTGCAGAAGATGATCCCGGCTCGCTGCTGATTCTCGAGATGGCAGTGGCCCAATTCGATCATGACTGTCAGGTCGCAGAAGATGGTGCCAAGGCGTGGATGCTATTTCAAAACGCGCAATTCGACGTGGTGATTAGTGATTGGATGATGCCCGGCATGGACGGGATTGAGCTGTGCAGACGAATTCGTGCGTTCGCCCGGCCCACCTACACTTATTTTATTTTTTTGACTGCCCTGGCGCACAAATCGGACGTTCTCACGGGTATCGAGGCAGGCGCGGATGACTACCTGACCAAGCCACTAGACGCGGAAGAGTTGCAGATTCGGCTCTTGGTCGCTTCCCGGATTACAGCGCTGCATCGACAAATGGCCGACCAGGCCCGGCAACTGGAACTTCTAAATGGCCGGTTATTCGAGCAAGGGCGCACGGACTCATTGACGCAGCTGGGCAATCGCCTGCGACTGCGCGAAGACTTGGACTTGATTGGCGCACGCGTATTAAGCGACGAAGGACAGACCTATTGCGCGATCATTTGCGACGTTGATCTGTTCAAGATGTATAACGATTCCTACGGACATCCGGCGGGAGACGAAGTACTGCGGACGGTAGCCGATACGATACGCGCATGCTGCCGGGACGGCGACGCGTCCTACCGATACGGCGGAGAAGAATTCCTGATCATATTGCTGGAACAAACGCTGGAGATCGCGACGCTGGTCGCGGAGCGCCTGCGTGCAGCTGTCGCCGCAAGGGAGATTGAGCATAAAGCCAATGCGCCCAAGCAAGTCGTAACGATCAGCGCCGGCGTTTCGCTGCTCGCCAGCGGCGAGCAAAAAGCCGTTGCGGCTTGGCTTAAAGAAGCGGATGACGCCCTCTATCGCGCCAAGCAGCAGGGCCGCAATCAAGTTGCAGTGCATGGCCAGTAAGCGGCGGAGCGGTGGGATGGTGATGCGATAGTCGCAATTGCCTTCGTGGCGGCGGCTGGCGGGGCGACGCGCGGCGGTTCATTTGGGCGCTAATTGGCCGCATCAATGAACGGGCATCTGGGCGAGGCCGATTCGCGACGTCGGTTGAAACGATCAATAGCAGTTAGTTCGAGAGCCGGTTCACCGCCCAGTGGTCCATTTCCTGCTTTGAATTAGATGCTTGGCGCCGCGTGTTACAGCGTCTATGAACTGTGAAAAGGCCACTGAAGCACGCCCGGTCATGCAGAAGTTCATTACTAAATCAATACGTTAACAACATAGCGTGACAACACGCAAAAGGAGTGGAAGATGGACCTGCTGGTGACAGTGCTTATTGTTCTGATCGTATTGGGCCTGGCGCTTTACCTGGTGAATAATTTCTTGCCGATGGACGCACGCATCAAGATGATTATCAATGCGGTGATCGTGATCCTGGCCATTGTTTATCTCTTGCGGGTCGCCGGCATATTGGGTGGGTCGGCGAGTCTGGACTGACGACGCGCGGTTGGACGCTCAAGGCTAGCGTTTGCTTTTCTGTACTGGCGCGGTCATGGCGCAGCGGCCTTGCCGTAAGTGATTTCAACGTGACATCGCACTGCAAATGACACGCGATCTCTGCATTGCGATCCAATCAGCGGTTTGTTGTGGCGAGGGCCCGCCATTACAAAGCATCAAGCCGCCGCCGCAAACTCTGGGCAAGGCGTTCACTGGTCCGCCCATCCCAGAATTCGGGACACTGTGCGGAAGCACGAGAATCACCGTTCAGCGCCGCGCACACCTCATCGAACAGCGCCTCCGCGCGCACCAGACGGTTTGAGCCTTGGGTGATCGTGATGGGCCGTTCGGTGGTATCCCGCAGTGTCAGGCAGGGGATGCCGAGATAAGTTGTTTCCTCCTGTACGCCGCCGGAGTCGGTGATGACCACGCGCGCGCTCTGCACGAGATTCATGAACTCGATGTAGCCCAGCGGCGCGACGAGCTGGAGCCCGCGCGCGGCTTCCAGTTTCTCCAGCAGATTGAATGTCTTTAGCTGCTTGCGCGTCCGCGGGTGCACGGCAAACAGCAACGGCAGCTCGGCGCTGACACGTTGAAGCTGATCCGCCAGCAGCGCGAGCTGCTCACGGCGATCCACGTTCGCCGGACGATGTAATGTGACCACGCCGTAGCGCCGCGGCTCCAGCGCATATCGCTCTCGCGATCCATCGAGTTCGATCTTGTCGCGCAGCAGTTCGAACGAATCAATCATGATATTGCCGATTCGCTCAATCTTCTCGACGGCAACACCTTCACGTTTGAGATTCTCGTCGGCATCCGGCGACGGCGTCCACAATAAATCCGCCAGCGCGTCGGTAACAATGCGGTTGATCTCCTCGGGCATGGTGCGATCGCGACTGCGCAATCCCGCTTCCAGATGAGCGACCGGGATGCACAGCTTCGCACCCACCAGCGCGCAGGCCACGGTCGAGTTGACATCGCCCACCACGATAATCCAGTCCGGCCGCTGTTCGAGGCACACCCGCTCGTAACCCACCATGACACCAGCGGTCTGCTCCGCATGGGTCCCGCTGCCGACGCCAAGATGAAAATCTGGATTGGGCATACCGAGGTCTCGAAAGAAACTGTCGGACATATTCGCGTCGTAGTGCTGGCCGGTATGCACCACTTTTACCGCGGCCCACGGCTGGCGAGTCAAGGCATGATAAGCAGGCGCCACCTTCATGAAATTGGGCCGCGCGGCGGCGATCAGGTGAATCGTGTAGATCGACATGGGCAAATGGTTGTCAATGAAGCGCTGAAGCAGTCCTTCGTGCGTGGCGACTTTGCGGTGTAGTCGGCGGTCGGATTACTGCGGCCCGGTCGCCGGCGGCGCGTCGATACGTTTGAGCCAGATTTCGCGCCAGTAGGTGTTTGAAGCGCGGGGGCAGCCGAGCCGCAGCGCCGTGCACTCGGCGCGGCAGTAAACGTCTTCGAGCTGGACGCACGGGTTTTTCATCGTCATCATCTTGCCCGTCTGCTCGTTGATCAGGCGGTCGACGCGCATCTGCACCCGGTAGCGTCCGCCAGCATACTTCGACATCTCCATGTCGTAGCGCATGCCGCGGTTGAAGCCGTTGCGGGTGATTGTCTTCAGGATTTCCTCCTGCGAACGGACTTCGACCCAGTCGCCCGGTTTCAGCTCGAGAACCTCAGTCGGTGTCGGCATGCCGTCCCCGATCGTACCTTGCCCTAGCGGGTACGGTTTGCCGCCGCGCAGTCTCTGAAAGCGATTGAAAAAGTCGATCAGGTAGCGGTAACCCAAGCCGAATGCGACCAGTTTTCGGTAGCCTGCGAAGATCAGGATCTTGATCTTGTGCCAGGCCCCATGATTGCCGCTGGTGACGTCGCGCACGTACTGGCGAATGTCCCACCAGGGCAGCAAAGTGGTCGCATCGTACAATTTCGTTGTCTGACAGACCCAGCGCGGATCATCGCTGCTTTCGTCACCCCGTGCGCGCGCCCTGTTCCAGACAATCTCCTCGGTACACCCGTTCTGCGGTAAAATCTTCGCCGGCGCGTCGTTTTCGCGGCGCAGCCACGACTCTTTCCAGAAAAACACGCAGTCGGCCTGGCACCCGCCATGACCGGCGCCGTCGCAGCGTCCGCCCTCCAGGTGCACCGCGTTCAGCATTCTGCGGCCGCCGGTCTTCTGGATGTTGTCGCAGGTCTTGTGGGCGACTTTGGACACGCGCATCCGCCGCCCGCAAAAGGCCAACATCTCGGGTTGAAACGGCAGGCCGTCAAGGCATGCGTTTGCATCGAGGGTGGCGAGAATTTCGTCCTTCGAGCGGACGACTACCCAGTCGCCTGCGCGCAATCCGAGGTGGACGGGTATTGGCGCCAGTTGATTTGCCACGGCAGTCATTCGGTTCATTTGCACAGCACTCCCATCAGGATCAGGGGAAGGTCGGGGCGGGCCAGGCTCGCCATTTTTTTAGCCGCACCTGCAGTTGGCCGATAAGCACGCGCTCGGCGCCCTCCGGCCGGCCCGATGCAAGCCACAGCACCCCTATGCCGGCGGCATAGGTCATCGCTCCCAACAACATGCCGCCGATCAGCCAGGTGAGCGATACTGTCGTGCTCATCGCGGCGCTCCAGCCCGGCAAAACCAGACGCACCACACCCACCATCAATACGGCCGCCAGCACAGGCCGAGCGGCCGCGCGCACGAAATCGGAAGCGGGAACGCCGACGCTGCCGCGCACCTGAAGCAGGTAGATCGGCGTGGAGAGAATCGAGGCAGCCAGCGCTGCGCAGGCGGCGCCCATGGTTCCGTAACCCGGTACCAGAATCCCCAACAGGACAACCAGCATCACAACGTACAAGGCATTTGTCTTGGTGACACGGTAAGGATGGCCGTTGGCGATCAGCACGGCGCAGATCGACGAATGAAACATCAGCAACGCTCCATTGAGCGCCAGGATTTCCATCAACGGCACGGAGGCGAGCCATTGATTGCCCAAGACCACCGGCACCAGGAACGGCGCAACTGCAAAAATGCCCACCGCTGCGGGTAGCGCGAGGATTGCCAGCATGCTCATGGCATGCCCGTAAGCCGCCCGCATCGCCTTGGGATCGTGGGCAATGCGCGCGAAGCCCGGCAGCAGCGCGCGATTGATGGGCGCCGACAGTTCAGTCGTCGGCATCGTGGCCAACTCGTAGCTGACGTTGTACACACCGAGCGGCGCCGCGCCGTGCATCCGGCCGATGAAGAAATCAGCCGAGCGCTCCTTGAAAAAACCGACCATGTTGTTGGCCAGCAGCCATTTGGAAAAACCCATCAGGCTGCCGACCTTGGCCAGCGAGAAATGCGGACGGAACGGATGGGCGATGAAGCTGATGATGGTGCCGGCGAGTTGCGAGGCCAGCATTCCGAAGACCAGCGCCCAATAGCTGCGCAGGTAGAAAGCCAGCGGCACGACCACCAGAAAGCTGACCACCTTGCGGCTCAACTGAAAGGCGAATTCGCTCTTGAACCGCATCTCCTTGCGAAATGCGACCACGCCGATGTTTTCACAACCCCTGATCAGCGGCCCGAGCGCGAGCGCGCACACCACCCAGAATACGTTCGGTCTGTTGTAAAAGTCAGCGATCCACGGGGCCGCCGCCACCATCAGCACCGCGATCAGCAGGCCGAGCAGCAGGTGCAGTGTCCAGGCGGTATGATAGTGATCTTCGCTGGCGTCCTGCTTCTGGATCAACGCGATGTCGAAGCCGAACGCGGTCAGCAACTCGGCCATGAAGATGAAGGACGTAGCCATCGCGACAACGCCGAAGTCGGCCGGTGACAGCACGCGCACGAGGATCAAGGTGCTGATCAGCCCGAGGCTGCGTTCCATCAACTTGAACAGCAGCATCCACAGCGCGCCATGCGCCATCTGCTGGTGGATGGTGTTACTCATGCGCGTTTTTCCGAGGCAATATTCACTTGGGCAGAATCTGGTTAACTTGTCATCGCGAGTAATGCAACGAGGATTCTTTTCTTTTCAAACGCTTGAGATTCCTCGCGGAGTTTACCCTGAACGTAGTGAAGGGCTCGAAATGACATGTTCAGAGATTCCTTAGATGACGACCTTGCGCGCATAAAAACCCTCGGCGTAACCGGAATCCGCGCGGGATTCGATACCGCGCAGCCGCGCCAACGCGTAAAAGGTTTCGGCGGTGAACCAATACTTGTCCCGCTCGCTCGCAAAGCTGTCGAGCAGGATCCTGGTCTTTTCGTCACAATCGGCTCTGTCCAGGCCGACGAAAAAGTTGGGCGCGGCCAGGTCGCCATCGTATTTCGGGATCTCGTACTCGAGGATCAGGTGATTGCGAAAGGTGTTCCACGTCATGTCGAAAACGACCCGATGATCCTGATGACGATCGTTCATCGTGTGCGTGAAGATGACATCGGGTGCGGGCCTGTCTTTCAATTCCTCGAAGAACGCCTTGATCTGAGCGCCTTCATAGGGGAAGAAGCCATCGCGGAATTGCTTGATGATGATATCTTTTTCTCCCGCGTTGCTCAGGAATCGCGTAGCGCTCGCATGCGCCTCGCGCGCGCGTGTCGGGTTGGAGCCCAGGACAACCCAGTCGATGGTAACGCCGGGATTTTCGCGTATCAGTCGCAAGATGGCGCCGCCGCAACCGATCTCGATATCATCGCAATGTGCGCCTATGCACAGCACGCGGTGCAATGCGCGATCCGGCGTTCCCAGCACCAGGCGCCGCATCATGTCACGCCTCCGGCGACTGCCGCATGAGCTTGCAGATTCGCAACGACGGCCGTGGCTGCGACGCTCGATTGCCCGAGTTTCCATACTTCCCAGGGCGCATCACCCTTGGCGTACAGCTCATCGAGCGCCTTCTTGTCCTTGAATGTGTCCATGGCGGACCAGAACCCGTGATACCTGTGGGCGATCAGACGCTTTTCCTGGATCAGCCGCCTGAACGGCGCCTCGACGAGTTCCTCTCCGTCTTGCATGTAATCGAAGATCTCGCGCTTGAAGATAAAGAAGCCCCCATTAATCCAGAGGTCCGCGTCGACAATAGGCTCGATCCTGCTGACCACGCCCGCTTCGTCCACGCAAACGGCGTGAAAGCTCTGCGACGGACGCACGCTGATGAAACTCGCCACGGCATTGCTCCGGCGAAAATTTTCAATGTATGGCGCAAGCGGCAGGTCTGACAGGCCGTCGCTGTAGTTCGCCATGAAGATATCGTCCGCAGCCAGGTACTTCTTGGCGGCGCACAACCGCTGCCCAAGATTCGAGTTCAACCCCGTCTCGGCGAACGTCATCTGCCAGTCATCGATGTCCTTCGCAAACAGATCGATCTCTTTCCCGCCCTTCTTGAGCACGAAATCGTTCGACAGGCACTCGTCGTACTTGAGGAAATATTCCTTGAGCAGTTCGCCGCGATAGCCCAGGCACAGGATGAACTCGTTGTGGCCCTGATGCGCATAATATTTCATCAGGTGCCAAACGATCGGCCGGCAGCCAATCGGCGCGAGCGGTTTCGGAATGGTTTCAGAATACTCTCTGAGGCGCGTGCCTAATCCACCGCAAAACAGGACGACTTTCATGTGCTCTCCTTGGCTAATCCAGCACTTCCAGCAACCCGCAATCCAGCAAAGCGTCTACGGCAGCGCTGAGCGTATCGAAGCTCAAGCCGGATCGCTCCGCGATGTCCAGCAAGGTGTGCTTGCCGTCTGAGAGATTGAGCATCCACAGCACCGCCATCTGCCGTTCTCCGGCGGTCACCCTTCCGCTCGCTTTGGCATACAGGCCGCGTCTGCCGAGTTGAGGCTCGCAGTTCGGATTTGTATTAAGGTAACGGCGATTGCGCTCCAGAAACTTGATGATGTCGGCAAATGTTCGATAGGAATCGGACAACGCCCGCGGGCTGACCAACGCCAGGTTATCCGCGGACGTGTGATACTCCCGATATGCATTGTGTGGCGTGCGCGTCAGGCGTCCGACCGGCAGATCGATGCCGGGCGAGCAGAATTGCCGCTCGTCGTACCCGTACGGCGAAAACGTCTCGAGCTTGAAAGGTTTGCCGCTATGGCCCAGGACGTGCGCCGCGATCCGATCGATGTCGGCGCTGCCGCGACGGCTCTGCTTGTAAACCATGTTGCCTTCATCACCCAGCAGCACCGCTACGAGCCCATGTTTGATGCGGCTCAAATGCACCTCGTTGCGCGCCAGCCAGGTGATGGACCCGATGGTGGTCGGAGCGAAAATAAAGCGGTACGAGTAGCGCAGCGATTGCGAAGCAAGTTCACGCGCCAGATGCGCGGTCAATGCGATGCCGGAGAGATTGTCGTTGCACAGTGAAGGATGACAGGTATGGGTGTATATCAGCACCTCGTCGGACGTCGCACCGCGAATCAGGTACTCCCCATAGGTCAACGATCCCGCTTCGAGGCGAGAGTCGATGCAGACCTCGTACTCCCCATCCTTCAACGCCAACAGCTGATTGTGCGTCAGACAAAAACCCCAGTCCTCGTGATAATACGACGTGCGATTGGGTATCCAGTCCGGATGCTCCGGAAGCGAGAAAAGATGAGGTCTGAGCTCATCCAGACGCATCTTCCCGCGGATCGGTGTGCTGTATCCAACAACGTGTAGATTATGCGCCTTGAAGTCGATGACCCGGCGCCCGCTACTGTCTTTGACGTAAGCGTCCCGGATGTTCCATTCCTTCGGAATCTGCCAGTCGAACACCTGCGTTCCCGTCGGAACTTCGATGACCTCCAGCGGGATAACCTCGCGGACAATAGCCAGCGTTTCCCGCACACCGTCCCCGGTGATGCTTCTGCAAATCGGATACAAGCGCTCCATCAAGCCATAGATGTCTTCGCCAACGCTGCCAGCACAGCCGTCTTCGCGAGCGGTCATTGCGGATTCTTGAGTATTACGCGCACCGGTCATCGCGTTGCCTCCCGCGCTGAAACCGACGGCGGTTCGACACGGCAGTTGGCGGCGCGATTTTCGTACAGCAGCACCTGTTGATGACTCCAGCCTATCGAAACGATGTCGTTATCGCCGTCATTGTCGATGTCAACCACCTGGGCGCCATCATGATGCTCATCGCCGGTATGCACGACCTGCTGACGCCACTCCCGACCGAACCCATCCCGGTTTTCGAGGATCAGCAAGCGGGCCGCGGCCGGATCTTCGAGGTTGTGCTCGCCAACGACAACGTCCAGATCACCATCCCTGTCCATGTCGGCGACATCGAGGCTCATGGGCCCGATTACGCGTGCGATCACGTGTTCACGCCATGGGCCGGTCGGGTCTTGCGCGTGTTCGTACCACGCGACCACGCCTTCGGAACTGATCGCCTCGTACCCGATCAGGGCGTCCAGGCGGCCATCGCGGTTGATATCCGCGAGGCGGTTACGATCAGGTTTCGCCTGCGTTTCGAACAATGTAAACGGCCGCCATTCGCCGCCATCGTTGCGCAGCCAGCGGGTGCCCAGCAACAAATCGCTGTCGCCGTCGCCATCGATGTCGCCGGCGCTGAGCGCCTCGTCCTGCGACGAATCCGCAATCACCTGCCACGGCCAGCTTTCATTAGCCGGATCCTCAGGCACCGCCAACATCTGCACGCCGCGCTCCTGCTGATGCCACGACAGCGCAGCCCCGATACGCCCGCCGGGCGCGAATCGGCCGGTAGCGACGCCCTGCAGAAAATCGCCTTGGGCGCGGCCCGCGGGGATTACCTCGAAACGGCCTTTGCCATCGTTGCGCGCCCACACGAAATTAGCGTTAGCATCGGCGTCCTTCCCTTCGGTGGCCAGAATATCCAGGTTGCCATCGCCATCCATATCGTAAATCGCCGCCAGGTTGTGCGCCGCGCCGCCGATAACGTTTCGAGTCCATTGCCCGTCCGCCCGGCCGGGATTGCGATACCACCAGCCGCCGGCGACGATGTCCCGCAAGCCATCGCCGTCCAGGTCCGCGGCACCGACAAAGATGGAGCGCCAAGGCATCTCCAGGTCTACCCCATGCCGTCGCCAAGCGGTATCGCAGCTCTGGTTTCGCCACAGTTCCACCGGTTGATGCTCCCCGGACCAGTTCGCGCCGAACAGGTCCGGATCGCCGTCTCCGTCGATATCCGTCAAGCGCATGCTATGAGAGCCAGTCGCGGCGAGCACGCGCTGGGCCCACTGTGTTCCTGCGCCGTCTCTATTGAAGTAGATCTTGATCGCGTCCGGGTCTTGCCCCTGATGCATCTGCGCGCTGACGATATCCGACGCGCCATCGCTATCCATATCGCCGATACCGACAAAGTGGTGCACGGCCTCCACGTCCGCATCGATCACGTGTTCGTGCCAGAGCGACTCGACATCTTCCGGAGCCTTGAACCACGCGATCCGGTAGCGTTCTCCCGACGGTTCGGCGGGCACGAGCACGATATCCGCGCGCGCGTCACCGTCGATATCCCCAACATCGACGTAGGCGTGCGGCCACCGCCAAGTGTTCGTGTAAGTATGAGCGCGCCACTCACGTTCACCGAGTTGGCCGGGATTGGCGAACCATTGTCCATTCACTACCACGTCGGGCCGACCATCGGCGTCGACGTCGAACACTCTGAGGCCCTCGCCATCCGGGCCGTCTAGTGTGAACCGGGTCCAGGCATCGGGCGCGTCCTGCCGATAGAAAGACAGTATGCCGCCAGATCCGCCGAACGCGCCCTGGTCGCGACCCACCACATCGATATCACCATCGCTGTCGAAGTCCGCCAACTCGATGTCGTGCAGCTCCACCGTGTCGATAACGGTCGGTGTCCAGTCCGGATTTCGATACCACAACAACTGCGTGTCGGTGATGCTTACCACGTCATTGTGACCATCGCCGTCGATATCGGCGACCTCGTGATCGGTAGCGAAGGGCGCGCCCGTCGCGATCGTCGACTTCTTCCAGTCGGGATTGCGATACCACACCAGTTGCTGAGAGTCATGTCCGCCAACGATCAGGTCGGGAAGTCCATCGCCGTCGATATCGCCCACCGACTTGCCCCACGGATCGCGCGGACCTTCGGGGTCGATGATCGCATGGATGAAGCCGCTGTCATTGCCGTGCGCCACACGGTGCCATTGAAATGCGTGGGGCAGAGCGACGATGGATATCGCAGCCGCCACAGCAGTCAACCCCAATCCCACGATCTTGCGCATGCGAGTTCCTTTATGAATAAACGCGCACTTCGGGGATCGGCACCACGAACTGGCCGCCCCACTCGCGGATGTACGCCGCCTGCGCCATCATCTCTTCCTTGAGATTCCACGGCAGAATCAGCAGATAGTCGGGTTTGGTCTTCCGGATCCGCTCCGGCGCATGGATGGGGATATGCGTACCGGGCGTGAACTTGCCATGTTTGTAGGGATTGCGGTCCACGGTGTAATCGAGGAAGTCTTGCCTTATACTGCAGTAGTTCAGCAGCGTATTGCCTTTGCCCGGCGTTCCATAACCGACGATGGACTTGCCCGCGCGCTTGGCATCGATCAGAAATTTCAGCAGTTGGTGCTTGCTGTTGCGGACTTGCTGTTCGAAGTGTGAATAGGCTTCGAGCGTGTTCAAGCCGCGCCCGATCTCCCACTGGCGCAGCGCGTGGACTCTTTCGCCAACGCCTTTGGCGATGTCATCGGTATGTCGCGCATAGATGCGCAGCGAACCGCCGTGGGTCGGCAGCTCTTCCACGTCGAACAGCGCCAAGCCGTGCGCCGCGAACACCTTCTCGACCGCGATTAACGAAAGATAGGAAAAGTGCTCGTGATAGATCGTATCGTACTGGTTGAACTCCATGAGCCGCGCGAGGTGCGGAAACTCCATGGTTAACACCCCATCCGGCTTGAGAAGAATCTTAAGCCCGGCGACAAAATCATTGAGCGCCGGCACGTGCGCCAGCACGTTGTTGCCCACCAATAGATCCGCCTGCCCATGCGCGGCGCGAATTTCGTGCGCGCTTTGTTGTCCCAGAAAGCGCACGATGGTCGGCACGCCATGCTTCTCGATCGCTACCCGGGCGACATTGGCGGCCGGCTCGATTCCCAGCACAGGCACGCCGCGTTTGACGAAGTGCTGCAACAGATAGCCGTCGTTGCTCGCAACCTCCATTACTTTGCTGCTCGCATCCAGACCAAAACGCGCGCTGACCTGCTCGGTGTATTGCCGCGCGTGCTCCACCCAGCTGTCCGAATACGACGAAAAATACGCATACTCGCTGAAGATGCCGTCCGGCGCGACGTATTCATCCAGTTGCACCAGGAAGCACCGACCGCACACGTGTACGTGCAGCGGATAGAATGGCTCCATGTGATTGAGCTGTTCGGGCGGCAGGTACGACTCGCACAGCGGCGACATGCCCAGATCCACGACCGTGTGAGTCAGTTCAGCATGGCAGAATCGGCAGGCCGGTTTCGCACTCGCTTGCGCCTGTTCAGCAGTACTAATGTGCATGTTGTCTTCCTCTCATGATCCCCATATCGCGCGCAATCACGCGTACGGCGTAAGCGACGTCGTTGAACAATTTTTTGCGAGACCAAGCGCAGTGTGTGAGAAGGTGCGCATAACATTTGCGCTTTTGCGCAAGGCCCACCGGTGAGCGGTGCACCGCGCCGAAATAACCGGCGATAAGCTTCCATTGTTGAAACAACATGCGCCGGTCGCGCTTAGGATGATAGTGCTCCAACAGTTGATCCGGAGCTTTCAGATTCGTCGTGGTGTCTTTGTCCATCCGCCGGCGATACAGGAACTCCGGCAACTCGAAGAACTTACCATGCAGGGCGAGCTCCGCCATCATGACCACGTCGGAAGAGAAGTAGACTTTCACAAGTGCCGTCTTGCTTAACGCATCGGTGCGGATCAGGCCGTTCATGGCGTTGTTCAGGCGCATCGAATGCATCAGCCGCTTGAAGCGCGCGAAGGGCTCGTCATCCATCAGATGCAGATCATCCTGGTAATATTCGACGCTGTCCGTGTCGTCGTTGAAGAGCACGGTTCGGGGATAGCAGAGCACCACGTCTGAATCACGGTCCAGTATTTCGACGCAGCGCGCGAGAAAGGTCGGCTCGCATACGTCGTTGGACGACGCCCACTTGAAATAGGCGCCAGAGGCCACGCGGACTACCGCGTTGTAATTGTCGGAGGCTCCGATATTTTCGGGGTTGCGCCGATATTTAATCCGCGCATCGCGCGACGCATATTCCCGGCAGATCGCCGCGGTGTCGTCCGTCGAGGCGTTATCCGAAATAATCAGTTCAAACTTCGGATACGTCTGCGCGAGTATGGACTCGATGGCCTGCCGCACCCACCGCGCCCCGTTGTAGACCGGCATGCCGATTGTGATCTTTTCCGTCATCTATCGTGCCCTGACCTGTTTGTCTGCCGCGGTACTCGATCAGCGTTTGAGGAGCGCATGCAGGACCTGTTCCTGACGCCTGGTCGCCAAAGTTGGATGACCTACGAAACTGCGCTTTCGGCTGTTATAGTTCGCTGGCCGACCACTTCGTCTGTTGAACGCCAGGTGATGCAGTTTGCGCGCATAAACAAATCGATAACGGGACACCGCTCACAATCTGCTATTGCCGTCGCATTGCCAAGCTCGCCCGGCGACGCCTGTCGCCCTTCCGTAACCGCTCATCAGGAAACCTGTAGCCGATATAGATCGGGCCGAGTTTGCTGTGATACTGAATGCGCCTTGACGACCAGGGCTGAAGAGCGGACGGTGCCCGAGGATGTTATGGTTAATCTCGGTATAACAATTCAAAGGCGGGGCCCATGACCGACCTGCTGCACGATCTTCTGGAGCACGCCGCCGAACGCCGGCCGGAGCGCGATGCGCTGGTCTATGAGGATCGCGCCCTTTGTTACGGCGACTTAGACGCACTCGTGACGAAGGTCGCGAGCGGACTGGTCGGGCTTGGCCTCGGCCGGCAGGAACGGGTCGCGGTGTATCTGGCCAAGCGTTTCGAGGCGGTCGCCGCCATGTTCGGCGCGGCGCGCGCCGGCCTGGCGTTCGTGCCGATCAATCCACTGCTCAAACCCGATCAGGTCGCGCATATCCTCAAGGACTGCGGCGTGCGGGTGCTGATCACCGCGCACGCGCGCGTCGCCATGCTGGTGCGCGCACTGAATGCCTGTCCAGATCTTGACGTGGTGGTACTGGTCGATGACGCGCAAGGCGATTTACCGGAGTTACTGACCGCGCAGGCACTTACCTGGGAGGGCATGCTGCTGGACTCCGGCGAGCACGCGGTGCATAGAGTCGTAGACATGGACATGGCGGCGCTGCTGTATACGTCCGGCAGCACCGGCAGACCCAAGGGCGTGGTGCTTTCACACCGCAACATGGTAGCCGGCGCGCGCAGCGTGGCGGAATATCTGGAGAATCGTCCGAGCGACCGTCTGCTGGCCGCCCTGCCCTTCAGCTTCGATTACGGCTTCAGCCAGCTATCCACCGCCTTCGAGCGCGGCGCTTGCGTCGTGTTGATAGATTACCTCTTCCCTCAAGACATCATCAACGCGGTTGAGCGTGAACGCATCACCGGGCTTGCAGGTGTGCCGCCATTGTGGATCCAACTGGCGCAGCTCGAATGGCCGGTGACCGCACGCGATAGCTTGCGTTACATCACCAATTCGGGCGGCGCGATGCCAATGACCACGGTCAGGCGACTGCGCCAGCGCCTGCCGAATACGCGCGTGTTCCTGATGTACGGCTTGACCGAAGCTTTCCGCTCGACCTATCTGCCGCCGGAACAGGTCGAGATCCGCCCCGGTTCGATGGGCAAAGCCATCCCCAACGCCGAGATCATGGTGGTGCGCGAGGATGGGACGCCGTGCGCGCCGGGCGAGCCGGGCGAGCTGGTGCATCGCGGCGCGTTGGTGGCGATGGGCTACTGGAACGACCCGGAGAAGACCGCGGCGCGATTCCGGCCCTGCCCTGGACGGCCGCGCGAGCTGGTGTTGCCGGAGCTCGCGGTGTGGTCCGGCGACACGGTGATGCAGGACGAGGAAGGCTATCTGTACTTCGTGGCGCGCCGTGACGAGATGATCAAGACCTCGGGCTATCGAGTCAGTCCGACCGAAGTCGAGGAAGTCCTGTACGACACGGGGCTGGCCAAAGAGGCTTGCGCGGTCGGCGTGCCGCACCCCGTGTTGGGTCAGGCGATCGCGGTCGTGGCCGTTGCCGCCGATGAAGGTACCGAGCCTTCCAAAGCGCTATTCGAGGCATGCAAGGCGCGCTTGCCGACCTACATGCTACCGAGCCATATCGAGTGGCGCAGCGCGCTGCCACGCAATCCCAACGGCAAGATCGATCGCAGCCTGCTGGCGCGCGAACTGCAGCCGCGGCTCGCCGAGCAGACGGCATGAGCGCCGCGGGACGCCCGCTGCATCACGCGGAGATGCCGTGGCCGGTCGTCGACGACTGTCTGCGAATCGGCGGCCGGCCCGTTACGCGTCTGGCGCGACAAGTGGGTGGCACGCCGTTCTATGCCTATGATCGCAAGCTGCTCACCGAGCGGGTGCGCATGCTGCGGGCGAATCTGCCGGCGGAGATTCATCTGCACTACGCGGTCAAGGCCAACCCCATGCCGGCGCTGGTGCAGCACATGACCACCCTGATCGACGGCCTGGACGTGGCCTCCGCCGGCGAGATGCAGACTGCGCTGAACACCGGTGTTTCACCCGCCCTCGTCAGCTTCGCGGGGCCCGGCAAGCGCGAGTCCGAACTGGCACGCGCGATCGCCGCCGGGATCGTCATCAACATGGAATCCGAGGCCGAGATGGAAACCATCGCGCGCCTGGCCGACAGGCACGGCGTGCGGCCCACGGTGGCGGTGCGCGTCAATCCGGATTTCGAGCTCAAGACCTCGGGCATGAGGATGTCGGGCGGCCCCAAACAATTCGGCGTGGACGCCGAGCGCGTACCCGCGATGCTCAAGCGGCTCGCCGCGCTGGATCTCGACTTCATCGGCTTTCATATCTTCAGCGGTTCGCAGAACCTGCGGGCGGAGGCGATCCGGGAGGCGCAGGAGAAGACCATACAACTCGCTATCGCGCTCGCCGAGCACGCGCCCGCGCCTGTGCGCCTGCTTAATATCGGCGGCGGTTTCGGCATCCCTTATTTCCCCGGCGATCAGCCGCTCGATACCGCGCTCATCGGCGAAAATCTCGGGCGGTTGCTGCCGCGAATCAAGGCGCACATGCCAGCTGCGCAGGTAGTCGTCGAGCTGGGCCGCTACCTGGTCGGCGAGGCCGGCGTGTACGTGTGCCGGGTGATCGACCGCAAGATCTCGCGCGGGCAAGTGTTTCTGATCACTGACGGCGGCCTGCATCATCACCTGGCGGCCTCGGGCAACTTCGGACAGGTGATCAGAAAAAATTATCCGGTCCTGGTCGGCAACAGGGTTACCGGCACCGAACGCGAAGTCGCCTCCGTGGTCGGCCCATTGTGCACGCCGCTCGACACGCTGGCGGACAAGCTGGAAATGGCCAAAGCCGAGGTCGGCGATCTGATCGTAATCCTGCAATCCGGCGCTTACGGTCTTACCGCTAGCCCCGTCGCTTTTCTCAGTCATCCACCGCCGGCGGAGATACTCGTTTAATCCGAGACGCGGGCAAGGCGTCTAGCGGCATATCCCGGCCGGCCGCATCGCGATTCGAGATACTACCCGCTGACGGCTTCGCAGTGTCCTCGACCGGCAATGCTGGGCCAGTGACCGGATCATCGCCAGTCGCAAATGTGCGCCCGGAGGCGAGGACGCCGCGCATTTCGCTTGCGACATTACGCGACCAGTTGGCAAGGGTCGAGCCGAAGGGTTGCGATTCCAGTGATGCTACCGCAAGCGCGCCCACACCGATCAGGCCCGTCACAAGGATTGAGGCCGCAATTTTTCCGCGTTTCGGTTTAGTTTGCGACTTCGCCGCCGATGATTGGGAATCGGGTGATTTCACGTTTTCAAGCTGGGCTGCTGCTTGAGCGTCTCTATCCTGATGATGAGCTCGACTGCCGGCTTCGGCAGCTGCGTCCGCCTTGGCCCCAATCGATCCGAGTCTGATCGCCCTCTGTGTCGGGTCGCCAGGCACGAGCACTTTTTCCAGCGACGCCGGGGACTTTGATGGCAACACTTCGGCTTTGGGCGGCGCCTCTCGCGAAGTTGGTCGCTGACGTTCTGTCGTCTGAGGCGCATTCACGCTGGGCGATGCCGGCATCTCGTCTTCGAACTCTTTAATCACCACCTGCACATCCGCGCCGTACAGTTTATGTTTTTGCTCTGCGGCGCCGTACAACAGCAATCGACTACACGTCTGGTTAACAAGCCGCGGCACACCATTGCTGTGCCTGTAGACGAGCTCAATCGCCTCTCCCGCAATCTCGGGATCGCCATTCCAGCCGGCACGTTCCAACCTATGAGCGATATATGCGTGTGTCTCTTCGGCTGTCATCGGCTTGAGGCGACTGACCGCCACCAGGCGCTGACGCAATTGTTCCATGGCCGGCGACATCATTTTTGCGTGCAACTGCTCCTGGCCGAGCAGAAACACCTGCACCAGCGGCTTGCCTTTAAGCTGCATGTTGGTCAACAGGCGCAGTTCCTCCAGCGCATCGGCACTCAGATCCTGAGCTTCGTCTACGATGACCAGCACCCGCCGACCAGCGCCGGCTTGTATAACCAGGAAGGCCTCGACATTGCGCAGCATCGTGGCCTTGCCCATGCCCTCGGCCCGTATCTTGAACTCGAAAGCCAGCATGCGCAGCAGATCAGTCGCCTTTAACTGCGTGCTAACCAGCCGCGCAAACACAGTGCGCGACGAGGTCAAGCCGGCGAGCAAATCCTCGACCAGAGTGGACTTGCCGGTGCCCGGGCTGCCGGTTACCGCAACCAAGCCTTCTGCGCGCTGCAAACCGTACTGCAGATAAGCCCTGGCCTTGGCATACGAGCCGTGCGCGAAACAAAACCGATGGTCAGGGCTCAGTCGGAATGGATCGACGCTCAATTGATAAAAAGCTTCGTACATAGGTCTCCCCGCTCATACAATCCTATCGCTGAGGCACATTATTTCGGTCTTATCTAAATAAGTCTGCGCCGTTATCAAATAATAGGTGCGCAATGGATGAAGATTGTTTGATGCTGTACACAAATCGGCGTCAGCGCACACCTATAATTCATTTTGCATCGTTATCCGTATCAGCCGAAGGCACCCATGCGTGGCAAAATTAGTATAGCGCTTCCGAACGCTCTGTCATTCAAATTGATCATTGACCAATTCAAGAAATATAGGGGGGCGGCTACAGAGTTAGGGCATCTGAATGCGTTTCTATATAGTGTCAATCGCGCGTATACGAGATCAAGCGCTTTCTTGGCACCTCCAAAAATGCCGTGCTCACTCAGCTGTGGATCGCGCTGTGCGTGTACTTGCTGCTGGCTTACCTGAAATTCATCAGCACCCTCGGTCATTCACTACAGCAGAGCTTGCGATTGCTGCAATTGAATCTGTTCGAGCGGCGAGCGTTGTTGCCCCTGCTGCGCGGCGATCCACCAGACACCCTTCGCGCCAGCAACCGCGCACAACTCGCCCTGCTGTGAAAAATTGTGAGACAGCAGTGACTTACAATGCAATTGTATCGGCACCAAGGCGGAAGGTCGGTCGTGAACTGGGACTAATTGAAATGTGAAATTTCTTCGGGATTGAGCTCAGGGTTATCTGCAGCTGGCCGATCAAGAAACAAATTGTTGTCCCCAGAATGCGTGCACCGAGGCGACGATGAGAATTTATAGACCCGATGTTGCTACACTCAACCCTGCTGACGTTGCGCGCACCCCCCCGTGCTCGAAGCCAGTCATTTGCGGCATCCCAAAGCCTTGGGAAAACGAACGTATGCCGGAGATAAGGATCGACGAATACATCCACATCAACAGCGAACCCGCTTCCTGGAACGAGTACGATTCTGGTGTGACTGCTATACGTCAGGCGACTATTTGAGAATTTTGCGCTCGATTCTGCCCGTGACAGGTGCCGTGTGCAATAGCTTTTGTGCAGCCGGTCGGCGGGGCCTTGTCCGCTCTGTGACCGCACTGGCAGACTTGCTCACCAATGTTGATACAGTATTGAGCGACTTTGTTCGAGGCAGATTATCCATGAGCACTATCCCATTGACTCACCCGTCGCCAACACAGGCGTTACACTTCGGGAGTCAAGATGCCAGCTTTAATTTTACAGCCACAGCTTACAGCGACTTGCGAGGAAGCATCAGCAACTTATTCCCCGGTCAGCCAAATCTTGGCTTCACGTCACTTCAAGCAAAAGGCATATTGCGTGGCCAGGAGATTTGGATATTTACGCGGCCAACTGCAGACAGACGTGAGGTTGTGGCATTCGGGGTGCTAACGCGAGGGCTGTTCAACGCGAGCCTGGATGTGTGTGTCATGCCTTGCGTTACTGAGCAGGATGCATTCTGGGGGACTTTGCAGCACTTCATATCACGGATGAGTGTTACGAGCCTACTCGTAGAATCCATCGGCTTACCTCGAAACAAAGCTGCCATTCCAAAGCTGCCTGGGGAATGTCAGAGGTACGCCAATGTTAAGCTTTACGTTGTCAATCTAGAATCTGATTCTTGGGCTCAAGGCGTATCGTCGAATCACCGTAGAAACATCAATAAAGCCCGCAAACATGGAGTTAAAATCGTAACATCAACAGGGTCAGCAGCGATCGAAGCGCACCTAGCCTTGATCGGCGCATCTTTAGTGAGACGTGCCAACCGAGGTGAACCGACGAACCTCGCGAGCGACGCGGAGGAGGTGAAAGAAATCTTGAGCAACGACGCTGCCCAGCTATACCAAGCAACTATAGACGGTGAAGTTGTCTCGTCAAAGATCGTATTCACAGTAGGCGATTACGCTTTCTACGATAGCGGAGGCACCTCCGAAAAGGGAATGCGTGTTGGTGCCTCGCATTTCCTCATGTTCTCGCTTATGTGGACACTCCACGGCCAAGGCATAAAAAGTTTAAATTTGGACGTTGCCAGCAAGGCGGCCGGGGGCCTCGCACGCTACAAAGCCGAATTCGGCGCCCAGCTCTGGGAAGTCGACCGAGTCGAATGCCAGTTGAAAAGTTTACCTAAGCGTATCTTTAACACACTCAGAGCTATCCGCGAACGAATTCATCCTACGTCACCCGCTTTCTAGATGACAATCAGTTGATGAAGCTACGTAGGAATAGGGTAGTTAGCTAACGTCGGGGCGGACGCGGGAAAACAGAAACTCAAAGGTGCAAATCCTATTTAACTGCTCTGAATCATTTATTGCTTCGATCCTGAAAAACTCTCGCATGTATTCGTAATCAGGACCTAAAACGGCGTCACGATACGGTTGTGACAACAGGCAGGAATGATTCATCAAGCGTCGCCGGGCGCCCATGCGATAAATCAACGGCCGCGACCATGTCGGCCTGAAATGCGTTTTCAGGTCTTTTATTTTTCGCTTCAAGGGCGGGTCCTGCGCGAAGTCGTGGCCATACGCGGACGGGTAAGCGGCCAGTGTTGAATCCACCGCTTGAATCATGCGGGTCTCGAATAATCCGAAGTTCTTATATCTCAGGGGTATTTTTACGGCATCGCGCACGATTCGATAGTCAATGAAAGGCGTTAGCGCATATCCAAGCCGATTGTTGACCGAGTTGTTTCGGCCCATCCAGTACCGGCACCTGAAGAGCGGATACAAGAGTTCGATTTCACCGCGATGTAATGTGTCCCGATCAATGCGGAGCACACGCTTGATAACGGCGCCGAGTCGCGCATAGTAATCCGCGAGAGAAAATCGCCGTGTGCAGATCCCAGGATCGAATTGACTGTAAAAGCTCCACAACAACTCTCTGATCTTGAAGCTTGTATTACGCAGATAGAAAAAATTTCTGAAAATCTCGCCGCCCCCGCCGTTGAGCATGAGTTCACCGTTGCGGCACCGGTCACGGCGAGTATTCAAATCGGCCACGCCGCAGAATATGCCATCATTCGGATAGCCGTCGAAGGCATAAAAGTTTTCTTCCACAACTTGGCCGAATTCATCTACCGGTATGCGCGAGAACCGGCTTTTATCGATGTGCTGTAAACCGAGTCCCTCGCCCGCGTCTATCTGACGCGCGATTTGAACATCCGCATCCTCGGCGCGCCCATAGACGTGTATCTTTGGCTTTGCGCCCGCCTCTTTAAGCAAAGCTAGAGTCAGCCGTGAATCGTAGCCGCCAGAAAGTGCGGAATCGATGCGGTCTCCAAAACCAGATACGATCTGTCGATAAAAGTATCGGAGGTTGGCCAGATTCCTTTCCAGGTGTGTCTCGATCGGTTCGTCGCTGATCATGTCTTCCGTTAGCCTGCCTGGCATCGGACTTCTCTCGATTCTCGCGCCCAACTCATAAATGTAATCGCAATCTACCTGCTTGATTTGTTCTATAACCGTATCGTCTCCGTAAGTGGCGCCCTGAAACACGTATTCGTACACGGCTTGGCCATTGATCCGTACACACTTTGCGCCGGCCAGTATCGCCAGAAACGAACTGGACCAGAAGAAGCCATCGGTATCACGATAAACCTTGTAGATGCCTAAGCGATCGATGAAGAGAAACGTGCGACCGGACTTACGGATAACGATGCAAAACGCGCCGTAGAGGTTCTCGATGTGGGGAGCGAGCGGATCGAAATGCCGGTAAAAGAGCTCAAGTGCGCGATTTCCAAACTCGCCTCGATAAAGCAGGGTGCCGGTGCAACAGCAGAAATCGCCATTCCGCGCCTCGTATACGTTTCCACTGGGAGCGATCAGCTTGGGATAGACGTAAAGGTCGTAAGCCGTCGTGCTTAGCAACCTGGGCTGTGAGAATCCTTGCCTGGTCAGCTGTGCGCTGAGACGCTCAGCGGCTAGCTTTATATCCGGGATGCGCGGATCTTTACGAATCAGAAAAAAAGCACCCATCGCATTATTAGCGCCTAAACTTTGTCCTGATGCGATGCGACCAGGGCATGACTAGCGGGAGCCACTATTGCGAGTGGCTGCTCTGCGCATCGCGACCGACAATGACGGCTCACATCTTGCTGCAACCGGGGACGCTGGACACGCGTTGACTTCTGGCATGGCTGGAATCAATGCTTTCGTCAACGCGCGCATCCGTGGCGAGCACGAGTTGATCCAGATAGACCGCCGAATCCTCGCAGTTACCCCATGGAACATCTCCTCCCTTGTGGACATTCAGCCAGGCGGTACGAACGTGCAGGTTATCGTGCCCCTCGAGCCGGAACACCATGTTGGTTTTGTCGTACGCCAGCTTGCCATCCACCCAGCCGCGGGCAATGCCGTCGGCCTGCCCCGGCGTATTCATCTTGATCTGCATTTCGATCCGATACCAACGATCTAGCCCAAGGTTGCCGACATGATCGATACCGCAGAGCGTGTTCGACGGTTCTGACTCGCAGGAACCGCCACCATACGACTGCCCCCATGGTTCGTTATCCCAAAAACCACCGTCGCCCCAGATATCAACCTGCCGCGCGTGATAGAGGTAGTAACCAAAGCGAGTTACGGCGCCGCTGGAACATATATTGTATGGCCTTGATTCTCCGGCGGAACAATGACGGAACTGAGCGCGCCCTGACCAGCAATTTATGCCGTCTGCTGTCGCACCGCCGTTGCCACACTGTTCCTCTCTCGTGGCGGAGTCGTCTACCCGCACATCGGCAAGCCCTGGAAATTTCCCTCCTCCCCCGCTGCGCTCGCCGGTATCTTGATGACACAAATCAACATTCCAGTTGCTACCGAGCTTCAAGTAATAGCGCATGAAGAGCTGCTGCGGCTCGATGCCAGCATTCTTCAGAGGCCAATGAAGCGCGAGAGCACCGGAATCTCCTTTAAGCATGTTCACCTTGAGACAACTGCCGGACACGCATCCCTCGGAGACTATCTCGGTTCTTGAGACCGAGTCTGCATCAGCCGGTATCGGGTCGATCTGACGCACATTCCGCAGGTATCCGTGCCCACCGTCTTTTGACTCGCGCCACCAGGCTGCGCTCTCCCAAGGTTCACAGAACACAATGTCATTGCGTTCGGCAGATACGCGCTCGGAAGTACAGTCGCCGGGAGGAAGATAAGTGTCAGAAGGAGTGGGCTCAGATCTAGTACCGCTCGAGATTGAGGCCAACAGCGCGACGCAACTCATCACCTTACCAATGCTCTTTCCAATTGGTGATGCTCGACGCCTGACCATGAGTATTCCCCACATTGCTGCATTTTTTTAGGCACCCCGTTTGCTGACAGCGCGGCATCGGAGCATTTTTCTAGTATAGCAGCTTCACCATCAAGGATTTAGAGCTACCCGCAGAGCGCGGCGGACTCCGCCGACTTCGCAGGGAAAAACTATCCGCTGCGCCTGCCTATTTACCGATCTTGCTGTGACGTATTTCGAAGTTCTCCATTCATCGTCGCTGATACAATCTTAGAATATCTGCTATCACGGCCTATTGGCAACGAGTGTTCAATCGAGACCGGGAAAATCAACATTGTTGGAATTGATGAAGTCTGCATCTCAAGATTGAGCCTGTTCGGGGCGGCATAGACGTAAAGAGATACTATGAGTTTCATCACGAAAAGTTTCATTGTAGCGATATTGGCGTCGCTTTCCGCTGTACTTGAGGGTGCTACACCAAATCCGCCTTTATCAGGCCTTCCGGACAACACGGTTTTTGAGATCGGCCCTTACACTTGTACGCCACCTCAAGGTGAACCCCTCCAAGAATGCAGAAAGATCAGCGACTTCAGCGGCCTCGTTTACGACGCTAAAAGGCATCGAATGTTGATGTTCGGAGGCGGACATGCGACCACATTCACCGATACTATCGCCGTCTTCGATCCGGCTACGTTGACATGGACGCAGTTGTATGCGCCAACACCTTGCTCATACTTAGTTCAAAGCAACTACGACTCTAACCGCGCCGCATGGCTGAATGGGCCCTTAGGCCCATACCCACGCCCGATCTCGCGTCATACTTACGACGAATTGGTTGTCGTCGGAGACGAGTTGATAATGCTCGCTTCGGGCAGTGGGCGTGGTAGCTGTGCTTTCAACAAGACCGATGGCGATCCCCTCACGGATGGAGGTCGGATCGCGCACTATGACTTAATCAACAACAGGTGGTCCTTCAGTTCTACAGCGCAAGGAGATACCGAGCCTGTTTCGTTCCCGGGCACCGATTACGACCCGGTGTCAGAAAGGATAATTATGGTTGGGAGGTACGGGATCTGGATTTATGACCCGGCGTCGCGTACTAAGAGCCTGGCCGTCGACGCCGGGCTCGATGAGATGGGCATTGAGGGCAGTCTCGTCTATTACCCCCCGAACCAGAAGCTCTATTTTTTTGCGGACAAGTATACGGGCATCGTAAAGGTCTGGGAGATTACCCTTGATCGAAAGAATTTCGAAAACAGCACAATGATAAAACTGACGACTTCGGGAAAGCCCTCATCAAACAGGCGCGGCTATGCTTATGACTCGGTGAATCAGATTATTGGCGGAGGAATAGCGGATAACAAGTTTTACGCATTCGATCCTCTAAAACGTATGTGGTCCTCGCAAACCATGGAGGGAGGAGCACCAGGCAACGCTTCACATCACGCTGTAAGTTACGACCCAGTGAACAATGTCTTTCTTTTCATCAACGAGTTCTCAAGCTTTGATCGCCGCACCTGGGCCTACAAATACAAGAATGATAGCGCATCCTTGCATAATACCAGCGTATCGGAAAATTAATCCGTTGTTGATAACCTTGTGCCAGCACATAATAACCACCGCGGATGATAATCCATATTGCGGCTTTTAAATGTAGCGGCTGCAATAGCTAGAAGCCATATCTTCAGCTATAGGTAAGGTAAATGAGCGGGAGCCATATGCCAAGGCCACTCCAGCATAATAATACTAACGCCCGCAGCGCTTCCCTTGAGACGCCGGATGTGCCAAAGACCCGTCTGTGCCCAAAGAAAAAAACCTCCTGCAGCATCAACAGCAGCAAGATTGCGTAACTGATCTTTTCTCGATAAGACCTCAGATCCCTGAAGGGCTCATATGCGTGCGCAACCGACGCGAAATGCTTATACAGCGCTTTAACCTGCTGGCGAACATCAGCGCCGTGCTGCAACGCAAGCTCTATGCGGTTCGAATCCTTACCGTCTAGAATCAACTTTTCACTATCCCGGCGCAGCGTGATCAGACCTTGTGGAAGCGGTAATTCCATTTCCCAGTTGCTTGAATTCTCCCATCGCGCCATCCTGTAGTTGACTTCCAAGTTCGATGCGGTACCTGGTACGAGCTTCCAAACACTCGCTGTCCAGGCTTTGGCTGGCATCTCGATCGAGAAGGCCGGCGCCTTGCGAATGTCGTTGAAATCCGCGACCCAACCGGCGAACGGTGTCCGGCTGCCGGTTACGCGGTCGACAGTCACGCCATCGCTGCCCCGAATGGAGAGGTCAAGCGCCGTATGAGATCGCGAACCACGCAAGCGATAACCATGCTTCACGCCGGTCGGCTCAACAGTGATATTGGGACTGGCGGTCCATACGACCCGCGAATGGTGGTCCGTGGGATCGGCGACCTCATCGATAATAAGCCAGGTATCGCCCATCAACTGCATGATTTGTCGTCTGGCTCGATACCCGTCGGGCCCCGCCCGCTGCAACTCCAGAAACGCGAGATCGTCAGACCATCCCTGATACAGAACTCTCGTGTCGCGCTCCGAGTTCTTAGGCTCGTCCACCCGATGAGGTGCGTTGGATCCTTGCCAGGATTGAGCCTGCTCGTACAGTTCATCGCCATAAGGCCAGTAGCCGACGTTCGTCCACCAGTCCTGTCCGTGCGCCCATAACAACACGCTCATCTCGTCCGCGTGCTTGTGGCCGTGGCCCGGGAAGCGAGACCAGGCGATGACCGTCTGCGCCAGGTTATTGGGCCGAGCCTTATCTTGAAACTTGTCCCACCATACCGAATATCCGCTGATCGCGGCGATAAAGCTCGAACGCGAACGGGCTTGGCCGCCATATGTCTTGAAACCTTCCGTTTCCTCCCGCAATTTGAAATCTGCGAGTTGCGGTGTATCCGTCGCGCCGCCTGTTGTGTTGCCAAACCTCGGCAAGCTTCCGTCGGGACGCTTTATCTGCGCCAGGAAATCGATAGCTTTCGCGTATTTTTCACGCCACTCTGAAGGCACGGCAAGACTCAGCGTGCGCATGCGCTTAAAGATCTCCCTTAAAAGCATGACGCCCACGGCGTGATAGCCGGCGGAGTGCTCCAGCACGACGCCTTCGGGACTGACGTAGAACTTGAGCTGATCCGTGAGTCTCTTTACGACCAGCTTCTGATAGCGGCTGGTGCCCGGCAGCTCCGGAAACGCAACGCATAGCTGGAGCAAAGCCAGGTTCTGCATCACCCCATGATTGGTGGCGAACGTAAAATGCCCGGGCTTAGCCAGGAACTCGGCATGACGTGCTACCGCTTGCATGAGCATCTTTGCCGTATGTGGGTCGTAGCTGGAATGCGAGCGATACTGGCGCCAGAAGCGACTCAGGACAAAAACCCTGGCCGCGATCGCGTGGTCATTCCACAAAAAATCATTCGACAGCCAGGTTTCGCGTTCAAACTGGGAGAACCGGACCACATACTCACGAGCCGCATCGAAATATCGTTGTTTTCCCGTCGCTGCATAAGCCGCGAGCAGAATGTCGGGCACGATCAGACTCGCGACATGCAGGCTTAGCGTCGGCGACGCCTGGTCGAGATCAGCTGCCGAGAATGACGGCGTGACCGCTGCCGTCGGATATCCATGCAGCGCCAGCTTACCGGCCAGAATCTCATCCGACAGCCGCGCCGCCTGCATCCCGTCTTCGGCATAGTTGAAGCCTAGAATGAGTGAACTTGCATTTACTTCATCGAGCCCGAGGTCGGACGGGATATGCCTTAAGTCCGCAACGAGTTCATCGGATAAGCTCGGCGTCGCAACATAGTAGTGATTGATCTCCGGTATCCATATCAGTACGAAGACGAGGAATGGCGACAGCAACGTGGCGGGCACAAGCCAGCGCCGAAAACCTCGCTCTCTCAGTATCCTTATCACGCGGATCCGGCTTCGAAAGAGACCCGACGCACACGCAGCAATCAGGAAAGCTCAAGCTGCGATTGCCGCTGCCGCGCCGTTACCACGTTCAGGAGACCAGCCAGCTCGGCGCAGCGCTGCTGCCGGGAATGGCGCGCGACGACATCTTGCGCGGGCGCATGCGCTCTGCCCGTACGGATATCGCTTATAAATTGCGTCAGCACGCCGCCGATGGCGCCGGCGTCATCCAGCGGCGCAATGCTTGCTACGCCGCAGTCCCTCAGGACTGCCGCCGTGTCGCCCAAGATATCGGTTAAGCCTAGAATCGGGCGACCGGCGCGCAGGTACTCGTAAAGCTTGGCGGGTACCTGATTGTTGCAGTTCGCTGCCTGCAGGATCAGTAAACCATCCGCATTCATCATCTCGGTCAGCGCGGCCCGATGGGACATTGCGGGGGCCAGGGTGACAAGATCATGCAGCCCCATCATCTCGAGCAGCGGCCGATAAAAATCATCGTGACCGGTTTTCCGCAAGGTGATGTGCAGTCGATCAGCATCGATCAAGCCTCGCGCCCTGAGCGTGGCCAGCGCGCGAAAGAAATGCGTCGGATCACGCTCTGAAGGATAGAGCACACCACTGTGGAGCAGCTCCAAACGCTGATTTCCGTACGTTCGTGCGTCGCTACGAGCTGGCGTGGCGCAGAAATCTTCCTCGTCAAATCCATTAGGCAGATTCACCCAATACGGTCGCGCGAGTTCACGATACCGGCTTTGATACAAGCGCAAGGCGCCGGCCGTCGTGAAGGTGGCGGCCGCGGCGTGCGTTAGCGTACGCCGCTCGATCCATTGACAAACGCGGCGTGTCCATATGTCTTCTGGATAATCTACGTCGGTCATGGGATCACGAAAGTCGGCGATCCAGGGCAATCCGGTTGCCCGATGCACACTGAGCGCGATCAGGTGCGCAGTTGCGATTGGATATGTGGACCAGATCGCGGCGGGCCGCCAGCGGCGAATCAGTCCTATAGCCGCAGTCACAGCGCCTGCCCACCAGCTTAGCCATCGATCGGGTCTGGCAAGCCAGCCGGGATAGCGACCGGTAACTGCAAGATGCCGCGCTGCATCCAGCGCGAATGCACGCTTGACGACCACGTCCGGCGGTATCTGCACCAGCATTTCGTGGGAAGTGGTTTCGTACGCGCGGGCGCTCGCGGTAAGAACCAGGGGATGCCATTCATGCTCGCGTAGATACCGCGAAAACTTCAGACCACGCTGGACGCCGCTGCTACCACTCATGGGCGGATAGTGGAACACGATCATCAGTACACGCTTTACCATGACTGCATCCATTCGGTGGTCCAGGCCGCGACCTGGTCGCGCCATACGCGCCTGGAAAACGTATGGTTGGCTTCGATCAGATCCCGGCGCTCTACTCTTTCCCGCGTCAGCGCGCGACGCCAGCTTCGGGACGCCGAAACGAGGTCCTTAAATTCTCCAGCGGTGAGATCCTGACCACTCAGGATCACCAATACATAACCCTTGAACCGCTCAAGCCCATTGAGCATCCGCTGCGGGAAACGCGCTGTACTGCTGCGGTCATTTTTCTGCTCACCCGCCCAGGCAGTTTGCATATTGCATGCTAACGACCGTACGGACTTCATCGCTGCAAATCGCCCTTGAAGTAGCTTCCTCCAGAACTCGCCATCCGTGAGCCGCTGCAGGTAGTAATGCCGCAGGTAGGATTTTGCCAGCCCCTGTTCTGTCCTGACCCACGGATTCAACAGCACCACACCCGCAATCCTTGCATCTCGATGCGCATACAGCAGAATCGCGGATGCCGCATCGCATAGCCCCCATAGCACAACTTCCTCGACAGCCGGCAATTGTTCAATGAGTGCATCGACCGCGCTGCGAATGTCGTCATCGATCTGTTCAAAAGCGCGCGGCTCGCCTCCACTGTCGCCCATGCCTCGATAATCGAAACGCATCACGGCAAAGCCCGACGCCGCAACCTCTCTGGCCAGAAGCACGAACTGGCGGTGACTTCCAACTCGATACTGCGGGCCACCGACCACTAAAAGCATTCCCCGCTTGGTCGCGCGTGTCGGATGATGAAGAACCCCTAGCAGCCGCGCGTCTCCGCACGCAAACACCAGGGCTGTTTCAACGGGCTCAGCCACGCGCATTTCGTGTGAGGAAGCTCGTGGTTTCATCCAACAGTCCGGGGACCACGGAGATTTCCTGAAGCGTCCAGAACGCATCGCCTTGTATGGCTTTGTCATGAACGTCAAAACCTCGCTGTCGAAACGCTGCTATGCCCTTTTGGCTGGCCGCTGAGAGACCGGCACCTGCTGCAACGACTTCGATCCACAGAATCTCAATCGTTGGAGATAAGACAACCGCTTCCAAGCCACTCCTGCCGATCGCATTCGCCAGCTCCGGGGCCAGTTCGTAACCTGCCACCTCTACAGAATTGCCGTCCTCGAGCGTTCGATGCAACGCCGCCGTGGATGATTGACTACCTTCCGCGCTGTTAATCAGGTCGGCTGCCAGACGCAGCCGAAGAAACTGAGTGAGCGCCTGCCTGCCGTTGGTCTGCGGCTGCCAGAGCACCAGGCGGCGCACCGGCAAAGACATCCGGGGCAGACACTCGGCGGCCAGCAGAGCGCCGAGTCGCAGAGCGATAACCGAGCACCTCCGCGCGCCGAGAGTTCGCGCAACCATCACACACGACAGAATATCGTCCCGCCAGATCTCCCAGCGCGCATCGACGAAATCCCCGCCGCTATCGCCAGTTCCGTAGAGATCCGGCAGCAAAACCGTGAAGCCGCGCATCGCCAGACGCTGCGCCTGCAGCGACAACATCCGCCGTGACTTATTCATCTCCTCGGCGAATGGCGGAATCATCAAGACTACCTCGTCCGTTCGAGACGCCGCGGTCGGCCCATATTGCATCAGCGAGATCCTGCCTTTGCCTCCCTCGATAAGAAGGGGTCGCATCGACCACTCCACCGACGCTTCAAACCAGTGCAAGTTTATGTTCGACGAAGCGGCTGAGGCTGCCCATAGTCTTGAAGGTCTCGGCGTTGATCTCGTCGTCGTCTATCGTGAAACCGAAGTGGTCTTCCAGTGCGGTAATCACCGCCACTACCGCCATCGAATCTAGCTCGGGCAATGCACCGAGCAGTTGCGTCGTCTCCACAAGTCCGGCCGTACGCGCCCCAAGCATGAGCGTGCCGCCCAGGATATGTTTCACTTCATTCGTAACTGACATAACGTCATCTCCCTGCCGAGTCGTTCAGAAGCATCCTTCAGTGCGTCGTGTTTGCACCTCGAGTGCAGCCAGCTTGCGTTCCCGCCATTTTGTTTGCAAACGCCTGCGGACTTGCGTCAAACGGCGCATCGCGTCGTAGCGATAGTAGTTGACGTGATAAAGATTGCGGCTGCCGCTGCACCAGCGCGCGTCTTCGGCGGACGCATTCGTATAATTTTCGATGCGACCGATGTCCTTATCCGCAAAAGCCCACTCCAGCATGAGATAGTCAATCAGACGGCCCGGTGAGAGGCTCGCCACGGATTCATCATACGTGGTCTTGAGCACCACCAGCATTCGATTGCGGCTGATGGTCAGCAGAGAGGCCGCCAGCCGGTCATCCAGATAGAGCTGATAGATTCTTGCATCACCGGCGCGTGCAAAGCCCTGCAACACGCGCGTATAAAATTCACCCTGAACATTGTCGCTGTGGATAGCCGTGCCTTCCCTACCTTTCCAGCCGACGCTCTCAAGCTCTCCATACTGACGAACCCCGGCGGGCATTGCCTCGTGATCGCGCAGCACTTCAAGCCGCCAGTTAATGCTGCTGGTCTCAAGCCGCCGGAAGATTCTTCTCACGTCTTGGCGGACCTTCTTGGCTCGCGTCTGCCAGAACGGCTCGAAGCTTCCATCTACATCGATATGAGTGGTTACCCAGTCGTTGATCTTCTCTATTCTCGGTTGGTGCGCGCTGCCCAGGAAACGCGAATACAACGGATCCTGCCGGGTCAGGCCGATCTGCCAGGCGAAGCCCGGCAATGACGCTAGAAGATCGTCCAGACGCTTGCGCGCGCGTGGTGCGGAGCCGCGATCATCGATCATCAACGGACCCATCGTGGTCTGACCTGGCATGAAAAGCCGCCAGCGACCTTTACCGGTACATTCGATCAGTGCTAAACCCTCGACCGTCCCATCAGCCCCCTCGCACATCGCAAGCTGGACATCCTTCGAGCCAAAACACTCATGCAAGGGCGCAACGAACTCGACCTCAAGGAGGGGATGGCTCGCGTAACAGCGCGCGTTCAGTATCCGCCAGGCTTCGAGATAGCGGTCCAAAACGCAACTGCCCGGATGTAAGCGCCATGTCATGAACGTGTTCTAAGGTGAGCGCAGCGCAATAATTACCGCACCGTCTGCTTGATAGCCGCAATCATCCAATCCATCTCGTTATCGCGTAACTCTTGATGACACGGCAATTGCAACAGACTCTTCGAATAACGACGGCTGATCTCGCAGTCGCTGTCCGCCAGTTCCTCCCAGCGCCAGATTGGCACGCCCTTGCTCTTCAGAATGGGGAAAATCCTGTCCGGGTGCTCGAGCACGAGCGGAAACATGTACGGCACCACGTCTTCCGGTAAATGTCTGAACAGCGGTTTCGCGGTAGATAATTGCGAAAGCCCGCCAGCCATACGGCCATAGTTCTCTCGCCTTTTTTGGGCGATCGCCTCCTTCGTCGACAGGCGCATCAGGGCGCGAGACACCAAGGACATGCGCGCGTGAACCCAACCGAGATCGAGATACTGGTAGCCGTCAGTCACGCTTGGGCCGATGGTCGACACATGCCGTTGCTGCTTGATCTTGCGCCATACCCTCGACTTGCATGCGACCAACGGCCGTAACACTATAGGCAGCGGTTTGAGCCTTGCGCTTGCCACGGCCAGCTCCACGACATCGAGCGCGCTCTTGAGTTCAAACGCCCAGTGCGCGGATTTCATTGCGAGCCCATTCAGGGAATGTCGCGCGGAGACGAGGTAACCACCGTCCTGGATGGCGAAGAACTTGCGCGCGCTCACAATCGCGTAATCCCCGTACGATCCTATGGGATGACCCTGCACCTCGCCAAAAAAAGCGTGAGCACAATCTTCGATCAGCACCACCCGATACTTATCGCACAGCGCCCTCAGTGCGCGCATGTCCTGGTAGAAACCGAAGTAATGCGTGGCCAATACAGCTTTTACCGAACCGTCCAGTTTGGCGGCGATGTCAGCAAGGTCAACCGAAGTGTCAGCATGGATGCGGTAGTAAACTGGGCGTACGCCAGCGGCCACAAACGGCTCTATCATGGATGTGCAGTGAAAAGCCGGCAGCAGAACCTTGTCACCGTCGCGCATGCCCGCATGCTCCAGGGCGAGCGCGATCGCGGCCGTGCCAGAGGTGACACTGACCGCCTCTCCCGCTTCGAGAACGCAGCGGAAACGTGGCGCGCGACGCGAACCAAAAAACGTGCGCCAAGACAACACCGGCAGCACCGGAATGGGCGGCCGGGCGTCGTCTGCATCGATCGATGAATAGGAAACGATCTCTTCCACGCTTCGCCCCGTGTCGAGTTACGGTTGCGCCTGCGGAGTCTCAACGTGGCTGCTGCTCTCCTCCCACACGCCGAGTTCTTGGAGCCTTTCCCTAAGTCCCGGTAATGGATAGCCCAGCCTGTAGGCTTCCTGCGCGTGTTTGCGTGCCGCTTCGTGGTCCTTGACTGCGAGGCTGACCAGACCGAGGTTGTAATGTGCCTCGGCCGAGCTCGGCATGATCTTTACAGCTTGCTGGAGTTCTTCCAGCGATTCCTGCATGTCGCCGTTACCGTAGAGATAAATCCCGAACAGCATATGCACGACACCGTCAGTCGGCTTGAACTGTAGTGCGCGCTGGAAATAGCACTCCGGCGTCTTGTATCCGGACTGCTTGCCTGCCGGGTTCAGCTTGTGACGCAACATCGCGTATAAGGCGCGGTGATGGTTAGGAATCGCGCGTAGAGTGAAATCCAGGTCGTGCATCAAGTTTTCTGAGGTAGCCCCAGCCTGAAGTGCTTCGACTGATGGAGTAAAGTGCTCAGATGTGACTCTGTACATCTGATCTTGATGCTCGGAATTCGTGTAATCGAAAGGCCCGAAGCCGCCGCGATCAAACGGATCACCACAACCTTCGGCTACGGCTGGAATCGCTCCCGAACACGGCGACACAACGCCGCTGAGAGCCAACGCGATCAAGAGCTGTCTTGCTTTCCCCATGACCTTGTTCTCTTATGCTTCAACTTGACTTAGCATTGCCGGGACGCAATCAAATCAGGCAGGCTTTTTAGCGGCCTCACCACGCGCAGTATATCATCCGCCTTCTGACGAGATGTTAACTACTGCTCATTACAGGGGATCAGCGGTATGGGGGGGATGTGTGGCTGGTTGACGACGCGACCGATCGGCTTAGATGCCGAGTTGCTGGCGCGGGAACTCATTGCGCAACTGCCCGGCATGGCGCCGACAACGCACCTGCTGAGCCAGCCAGCGGCGGCGCTTGCGTGCAAGGCGCAAGAAGATCGATCGTCGCTATGCGCCGGCCACGGCATCGCTGCCACAATCGTCGGCGCACCTTTCTGGTTTTCTCGACAGGACTCGCGCGGCGGAGAAAGTTTGATTCAGTGCGTCCTCGCCTCTTTTCGTGAGCGCGGCGCGCAATGTATCGATACAGTGGCCGGAAGTTTTGCGCTGGCGGTTCTTGACCCGACCGCCCGTCGCGTGTTACTCGCCGTCGATCGTATGGGCACACAGCCGATGTGTTACGCGATCACCGATGCGGGCGACCTGGTATTCGGCTCCTCGGCCGATGCCGTGCGCGCGCATCCGCTGGTGGACAAGAGCCTGGATTCACAAGCGATCTATGACTATCTCTACTTTCATGTGGTGCCCAGTCCGCGCACGATTTATCGGCAGGTTCGCAAACTGGGCCCAGGCGAGTTGTTGTGGTTCGAGGATGGGCGCGCCCGCATCAGCCGCTATTGGTCGCCGCAATTCACCGAAACTTCTCATACACCTTTGGCGGAGTTGAGCACAGAGCTGCTCGCCCGTCTCGAGCAGGCCATCGAACGGTGCAACCCTGAGCAGCACACAGGCGCCTTCCTCAGCGGCGGCCTGGACAGTTCCACGGTCGCCGGTCTGTTAGCGCGGCGCGCACATGGAAGTTGCCATGTGTATACCATTGGCTTTTCGCAGGCGGGATACGATGAGATGGAATATGCGCGCACGACCGCGCGGCATTTCGGCAATCAGCTGCACGAGTACTATCTGACCCATGACGACGTAGTCAGCGCCATCCCGGAGTTGGCGCGCGCGTATGATGAACCATTCGGCAATTCGTCGGCGATTCCCGCACTGTACTGCGCTCGGATGGCGCGCCAGCATGGTAGCCATGTCTTGCTGGCCGGCGACGGCGGCGATGAACTGTTCGCCGGTAATACTCGTTATGCGACTCAGAAACTGTTCGAGATGTACTTTCGCCTGCCGGCGTGGGCACGCAGGGATTTGCTGGAGCCGCTGCTGCGTACTCGGTTCGGCCACATGCCGGGGCCGGTGCACAAGCTGCGCCGCTACGTCGAGCAAGCCTGCACGCCGATGCCCGATCGCACACAGGCCTATAACTTTCTGCACTTGATCGGCGCGCAAGAGATCTTCGAATCTGAATTCCTTCGCGCCGTCGACGTGGAGCAACCGTTACAACTGCTCCGCGATACCTATCAGGCGGCGCCAGCCGAGTCATTGCTCAACCGCATGTTGTACCTGGACTGGAAGTTCACGCTGGCGGACAATGATCTGCGCAAGGTCAACCGCATGTGCGAGCTGGCCGGTGTCGACGTACGTTACCCGTTTTTGGATGACGACGTGGTCGCTTTTGCCAATCGTGTACCCTCGGAGCTCAAACTAAAGGGGCTGAAGCTGCGCTATTTCTACAAGTTCGCGATGCGAGATTTTCTGCCACGGAAGGTCATCGACAAGACCAAGCATGGTTTCGGCCTGCCTTTCGGCCAGTGGCTGCATCTCTCGCCGGCCTTACAAGGCCTGATCTACGGAAGCCTGAACTCGCTCAAGCGGCGTGGAATCATCCGGCCTGCCTACATCGACCGACTGATCGAGTCACATCGGCGGGAGCACGCCGCGTATTTCGGAAGCCTGGTGTGGCTGCTTGCGATGCTGGAACAGTGGTTTCAGCAACACGGCTTCGAGCGTTAGCAGATTACCTTATTGCCTTATGTAATCCGCGACCGTAAGCCGCCGTCGCGACGCGCTCACCGGCGCGATCTCGTTTTCGGTTATCTGCGCCGATGGCGCGGGAACGCTCAAGGCGTCCTGCACGAGAACACGCGTTAAAACCAGCAAGGCAACCATGTGGTAGCAAAGATCGAAATAAGCAAGGCCAAGAAACGCGCCCGACACCGCGTATCCGATGAGACTTACCTGAAGCATGCCGGCGAGATCCGATGCCCATGCCAGATCCTGTCGCTGTCGTGCGTGGCGAATGATCCAGCTTCCGGTGCGAAACGACGCCACGCCCAGACCCAGGAACAGCGCCAGGCCGATAAACCCATGTTCACCCAACACCTCGAAGTAGATGCTGTGAGCGTCCTGGAAACGTCCGTCTCGCAACATGATCGCGTGCGCGATATCCGGTGAGTAACGCTGGTAATTCTCCGCCGTGAAGGCTTCATAACCGCCACCGATGGGCCGCTGCAAAGCCATGTCGAACGCGAACTCCCACGCGGTGATGCGTCCCATCGCCGAGGTGTCTTCGTCATAAGTCTCGATGGTGCCCATGCGCTCGAACCAGTTCTGGGGCATCAGCATGAGCAACGCCGGGATAGCCGCCGCCATCATGATGCTCAACAGCACCTTCTGGCGGTTCTTGAGCCACAGAAAAAGCCCCATGGCGCAGCCTGCCAGCATCGCGCCGCGTGAATGCGTGGCGAGAATGGACAAGGCCGTGAGAAACATCGCGCCCATCAATCCGAAGCGGACGTATTTCTGTTGAGCGTGCATTTGCAAGTAGCGCATGAGGGGAATCGTCATGATGAGCGCCAGACCGATCGCGTTGTTGTCCTCGATGAAGCTGCCGGGGGGACCGTATACGCGCTCGCTCGCGCCCGTGATTATCGCCCAGATACCGCCCTTGATGCCATAAAAGCCGAGCGACAGCGCGATCGCCCAGACGAGCTGGTTCACACGTTCCTTGCTGCGCATCATCACTACGGTGAGCAGCGCGAAGAACTGAATTTTCATCGCCTTCTCCCAGGATGGGACAGCCTCGACAAAGTCGAGCGCGAAAAACGTCGTGATGTTCATCCAGACGATGAATGCCAGCCATACGACGGTGACGTTGCACCAGGGAAAGCGCTTTTTTTCGCCGTTGAAGATAAGCGCGAATAACGTGGCAAGGCCGACGATCTGCGCGAAAGGCAGGCTGTAAGCGAAACCCCAGCAGAGACGATGCGGATTCATGTAGCCGATCCAGCTCCACATGAGTATCCCGACATGCGCCCTGGCGAGAATAATCGGGACGGCGCCGAAGATGATGAGAGTGACGATGACGTCGCGCATAACGTATCTCTAATCGAACTGACGCCGCATCATCAACGCTCGCCAAGCGGCGTAGCATGAATCGGTTCGCGAATCACGAACGCGTAGCCATTCAGACGCGCTCCGCGGGTTTTTCAAGATAGGCGGATAGCAAGCGTAAGCCAAACTTGAATGGTGTCGGGTCCCACGATCCCAGTCGCGGTAGCTGCCAGAGATCATCGCCGCGGCGTGCGGAACCCCATGCGGTCGAGACGGCCGCCTCAAAATCCGCGCGACACACCATATCTACGTGGCAACGATGGTAATCGACACCGGGACGACCGTTGGGATAGGCGAACACACGGATTTTCCTGCCGGTGATTTCTTCCAGACGGCGGCGGCCTTCGACAATCTCCATCTCCGCCTGCTCGGCGGGTAGCCGCGCGAGAATCGGGTGCGACAGCGTATGGCCGCCGATTTCCATGCCTTCACCGCTGAGGGCCGCTACCTGGCTGGCCGTCATCATGAGATTATCGGGCAATGAGGCCGCGGCTGTCTTAGCCAGCCGGTTCGCCATTTCGTCCCGCTCGGCCAGCGGCAGGTATTTGAGTTTTTTCAGCAACACTTCGATCGCCTGACGCCGCTCGCTCGACGAGCGCAAATGGAACTGACCCAAGCCCAACGACTCAAAGTCGAGCACGCTTCGCGGCGCGCGGCTGATCGCCTCGATGACCGTGTCGTTCCACATGCGGCCACCGTCGAGAAAGCTGGCGGCAACGAAGAACGTCGCGGGCATCGACCATTTCTTTAAGATCGGTAGCGCGATGGTGAAATTATCGGCGTAGCCATCGTCGAAAGTGACCACAACGGCGCGCGGAGGAAGGCTGTTCTCGGTAATGCGCCGCACCGCCTCGGTCAAGGTCAACACGTTGAACTCACGCGCCAACGTCGTCATCTGCCAATCGAACTGGGCCGCGGTAACGCCGCGGTCGATAACCGGGTCTGGGGCCTCCAGCACGCGGTGATAGGCCAGAATCAGCAGCTTGCCGCATCTGCCCGCCGGCGACAGAGCGGTGCCAAGCGAGCGCATTGCGATGGCTTTGAACATCAGTTTTGCGCTCATGCAGGGATGCCTCTCTGGTCACGAACTCTTGCGCTTCGAGGTTGGGTCCAGACAATACGATCGCTTCTCACGAGCATTGATCCTGCAAGCGATCATTCATCGATGCCGTCCCTCGCGCGGCCAGCACACGTTCGAAAAGCGCCAACTGACCGCGGCTGGTATCCTGCCAGCCGAAGCGTTCGGCATATCGCCGCGTCTCCGTACGGTTCGGGTAGGCGCCAAGCAGATGCTTGACTGCGGTCGCTAACGATTGCGGGGTCCGCGCTTCCATCAGCACGCCGGCGTGAGAGCTGGCGACCACTTCCGGCGTGCCCCATGACCGCGTCGCAATTACCGGCGTCCCGCACGCCAGCGACTCGAGCAGCACATTGGCCATGCCTTCGCGGCTGGAAGCCAACACGAGTGCATCGGCGGCGTTGTAGTAACACGGCAAGTCTTCGTGTGGTACGGCGCCGGCAAACGTCACCCGACCTGCCACACCCAGCGACGCGGCAAACCGTACGAGTTCATCCTTCATCTCGCCGTCCCCGGCGACGATCAGTCTGATATCCGGCAGATCTTTCATGGCCTCTATGGCGATGTGGTGTCCTTTGCGCTCCACCAAGTGGCCGACGGACAACAGTGTTGTGCCCGTTATTTGTAACCGTGCGCGCGCAGCCTGACGGTACGCAGGGCGAAAGAGATCGAGGTCGACACCGTTGCGTAACGTGGTGATGCGGTGTTCAGCGACGCCAAGGTCAACCAGCGCGTCCTTGAGCGCCTGGCAGACGGTAATCACGGCCGCGCAATGACTCGCCGCCCATACGATCATGCGGCGCGGCAGTTTGTAGCCAGGTATCAGGTTTATGTCGGTTCCCCGCGCCGTAATTACCACCGGTTTGTTGAACCACTGACCCAGCTTCACAGCCGCGACGCCGTCCGGATAAAAGTAATGCGCGTCGATCAAATCGAAGTCATACCCGGAGCGCAATAACCCGCTGATTATCGGTCTCATGGCCGCGGCCATCATCAACGGAGCCGCCAGCATGCCGAACTTGGGTATTAATGGATAACGCGGGTACGTGACCTCTATACCGTGCCGCACTTCCATGGCTGGGGCGCGCGCAAACGCGGCGTATTTGCCGAATAAACTGCTCCCGAAGGGAAACCACGGAACCGGCGCGACGACTTTGGAAACGATCTCGGTCGTGGCGATCAAGTGTCGCAACCGCTGTTCGACGAAGATGCCGTGGTCAGGCCGTGCGGCGTTGGGATAAAGAGAGCTGAACGTCAGGATGCGCACCATTGTCGCGACCCTCTGGCGTTGATGATCAGGCTCTCGTAGACGGGCGCATAGCGCGGCACGATGCGCGCCCACGTGCGCTCGGTTTCAACAAACTCTCGCGCGGCGCGCAGGCGCGCTTCCCAGCACGTGGGCGCTGCAAGCAGCTTGCAGACCGCGTCGGCTAGCGCCCGCGGATTGTCCGATTCGAACAACGTGCCGGTCTCACCGTCCCGGATCAACTCGCGGTGACCGCCGACGTCGGAGGCTACTAACAGGCGGCCTTCGGCCATCGCCTCCAGGGGTTTTAGTGGCGTGACGGTCTCGGTCAAGCGAATCGACCGACGTGGATAGACCAGGACATCGATAACATCGTAGTAACGTTTGACATCGGCATGCGGCACCCGTCCCGCGAACAGCACCCGATCGCTGACACCGCGCGCTGCCGCGAGCGACTTAAGAAACGACTCTTGTGGACCACCGCCGACCAGCAGCACGGCGATATCGGGCATAGCAGCCGACAATTGTGGGGCCGCCTGGATGAGGATATCCAGGCCCTCGTAATCGTAGAACGACCCGATGAAGCCGATGACCCGCTTACCGTCGAGCCCTAGCGAATGGCGCAGTTCAACATCAGCTCCCCCGCCAACTCGAAAGGCATCCACGTCAACGGCGTTTGGAATTACCGTAACCCGCTCGGCGGTTATCCCCCTGTCGAGGATGTCGGCGAGCAGGCCCTCACAGATCGTTGTCACCGCGTTAGCGCGCCTGAGTACATAAGTCTCCAGCGCACGCGACACACGATAACGCAGGCTGCCCTCGCGGGTGGTGCCGTGATTCACGGCGGCATCCTCCCATGAGGCCCGCAGCTCGTAGACGACCGGGATTCGAGCTTCACGGCCAATTCGCAAAGCAGCCACGCCGTTGAGGCAAGGCGAATGCGCGTGCAGAATGTCAGGACGCCGTTTATGGACGACCTCCCGCAGGCGCTGGCTGAGCGAGCGGATGACCGCGTATTGATTGAGAACAGGCAGGCGCGCAAGTCGACTTCCGTTCATTAAAGTGCGGTAGAAGTGCAGTCCGTCAACATGTTCCTCGGGCGCCGATGCAACGTAATGCTTGCTGCTGGTGACGTGATCGGTTTCCCACCCCAGGCGACGCTGGTGCTTGAGGATGGCGTTCGTACGAAACACGTACCCGCTCTGCAACGGCGCGGAATGGTCGAGAACGTGAAGGATACGCACGGTAGATTTTCCTTGGCGCCCTTGCGTTTGACCGTCAGGTAGCCACGCCGACGGCCGAGCGCCGGTAGAACCAGCATTGAGCTAACAGCAGCAGCAACAACGCTGCGCCGGCCGCGCTCAGCGCCAGGAACCGGTCGCGCATCTTCAGCAGCTCGCGAATACGCTCGCGGTTGCTTTCAGTCTCCACGATGTGAATCCCTGGGTGAACTCCGACGAGAATCGCGACACCTTCTTCGATTGCGCGAGACAGCGATCCGGCGAGCCCCACCAGGGGATGGTCGTCGTAGGTGAAGACATTGTTGCCCCACCAGAGGTAGAACTGGTCGGCGCCATCGCGATAATAGTCGATGGCCTGCGCGCTGGATTTAAAGCCGAACTCCTCAGCCACGATCGGTACAGCTTCCAGCACTTCGGCGGATTTGCGCAGGCGCTTGCGGACTTGCAGCGCGGAGAGGGGCCTGAGGCTTTCAGGGTCGTGGAAATATAACGAGTAGAAGCTGTCGATCAGCACCCATTGACCGTACTGCTCGTCGTAAATCTCGTTGAAGGCGTGCCCGTCGCCGCTGAATCCATCGAACGCCATGCCCCACTCGCGCACCGGAATATGCGCGGCGAGGGTGATACCATTGAAGACCTGTGTGAAATCGGCGCAATAGCCGCCGCCCTGGTTCATCATGGTCAGGTAAGTATCGTGCGTGCGCTTCATGATGCCGCCACCGTGGAAAGGTCCCCCCATGAGGTGGCGGGCGATGGCGAGCGACTTCTCGAAATTGCTGGCCGTCGCGGGCAGCGGGTCGAGTATCGAGCGTGCGATCGCCGTGAATTCAGCCGGCGCCTCCTTGCGCTCCTGCAGAAAACTCTGCGGCACCTGCGCCGGTGTCCACTCGAAATCCGCCGTGTTGCCCGATGCTTCAATCAAAGAGTTGCGAATGCGAACCGCCTCTTCGCTGGGGGTCGCCATGTTAAAAACGGCGAGTGCGACGACACACAACAACAACAAGTTGGCGCCTATCGCCCAGACAAAGAAGCTATGACCACGTCTGCTGGTAACGCCAACCGCGCGGTCAGGTACACCTATGTGCCGCATGGCCTGTTATCTCTTGACCTGCACGCTGCGTAACGCCGCGGCTACATAGCGCACCCCGAAAACGCTGATTGTCATAAGGCTCCCGTGCTTTCGCTTTCACTTCTGTGCGGCGACAGACCTACCTGACCACATTCTTTGCTCAGCTTGCTGCAAGACGCCGGCGATAATCTCGTCGAGCTTCCGCATGGACGCACGCCAGTCGTGACGCGAGCACACTTGCGCCCGACCAGCATGGCTCAGGCGAGCACGTTCGATGGGAGATTCCAGCAGATGCAGAATAGCCTCTACGTATTCCTCTGCTGTGGTCGCGATCACGAAATGCTCGTCTGGTACGGCATCGATGCCGCCTGCCGCCGGGCGGCTCGCCACCACCGGAACGCCCATGGCCATCGACTCCAGTATCTTGTTCTGCGTGCCGCGAGCGATGAACAGTGGCGCAACGTTGACCGCCGAGCGCCGGACATAAGGTCGGACGTCCGGCACTGAGCCGGTTACCGTGACGCCGGGGAGTCGCGCCAGCCGCTGGACAGCAGACGATGGATCCGCACCGACAATCAAGAGGCGGATACCGGAGCGACGCGCCTGCAGTGCAGGCAGCACCTCGCGGCAAAACCACAACATCGCCTGCTGATTCGGGTAGTAATCCATACGTCCGATGAAGCAGAGCGTGTCGGGATCGTACGGCTCGGTCGACGGTCGAAAATAATCATGATCCACGCCGTTCGGGAACCAGTCCGTCTGTGTCCCCGTACTAAAACGATTCAGCGTCTCCAGTTCGACCCGGGTTGTGCACGTGCAAAGGTCGAAGCGTTTGGTCAGCGCCCGCTCGGCGACTTCCAGCTTATGGCCCTCCAGCCGGTAACCGAAGGATGCTGGCCATGGCTTGAAGCACGCGTACGCCAGCCATTTCTGCGAATCCATGTCGCCAAAGTCAAGGATCTTGGGCGTGTCACCAACGGCCGCCACATACTGTGCAACAGATGAACAATGCACCAGAATCAAATCGAAGCTTTGTTTTACCAGCGCCTCGCGTATTTTTAGTTCGAGTTCGGAAGAGTAGAAATAAGCCATGGATGAGGGCACTGCCGTGGGCAGGCGCATGAGCATGCGAGTCCATTGCCTTGCGGTGCTGACGCGTCCTGTCACATAGCGATCGCAATACTCGCGGAGGCCTTCTCCTTCCGTCGCCTCAAGCCCGGATCGCACCAGCGACGCGACTGTCACCCGGTGACCTGCCTCGTGCAGATGGCGAATCATGTTAAACGGACGAATCTTGCCGCCGCGCTGCGGTGGAAACGGGAAGCGGTGGCAGACGTAGAGAATCTTCACGCGGCCAGATCCTCCGTCATCTGCGAGCTGATATCCTCCGGTGTCGAGCGATCCAGGTACAGGCGACACCACAGCTCCAGATTGATCAGCGCGAGTAAATGATCCGTGCGATCCTCACGACTCGCCATATGACTGGCGATGACCTGCGCAATGGCCTCCGGTCGGAACAACCCTCGGGCAACGATCGCTTCCCGTGAAAGCAGGCGCCGCATCAACGGCGCGAGCTCGCGCTTCAACCAGGCGCCCATTGGCGCGCCAAAGCCGCGCTTGCCCCGCTGCAAGATATCTTGAGGAAGCAGATCGGCTACGGCACGCTTGAGAATGAACTTCAAGCAACGGCCGCGCACTTTCAGGTGCGCGGGGATCGCGGCCGCAAGCTCCACCAGCTCCTGATCCAGCAAGGGCACTCGACATTCGATGGAGGTCGCCATGGTCATTTTGTCGGTCAGCATGAGCAAGTCATCCGGGAGCTGCGTAAGCAAGTCCACATGGATCAGCCGCGCTACTCCATTGTCGCGGTCGGCCGTGTAAAATGCCTGGTCTAGCGCGTCGAAGCCATTGCGCCGCTGCGCGCCCAACAACGCATCCCGTTGCGCGCGATCGAACACCTGCACATAAGTGCGATAGCGGTCCTCAAAACCGAGCTCGTTGGCGAGGATGAAGCTGCGCGCCTGGCGCGAGAAGTTCATGAGCGGCGAATGGCGATCGCTTGGCAGCCGGCGTGCGAGCGGTTGAACGACGCCCCGCCGCAGCCAGGCCGGCAGTCGGTTGTAGTAGCCCGCATAATGCGCGCCCTGATAACGTCGGTAGCCGCCAAACAGCTCATCACCGCCCACACCCGACAGAATCACGGTCACGTCCTGTCGGGCAAATTCGGCGACAAGGAAAGTCGTGACAAAAGCCGCGTCCGCGATCGGTTCGTCGAGATGCCAGAGCAGCCGCGGCAGCAATCCCACAACATCCGGCTTGACGATGATTTCTTTATGGTCGGTGCGGAACAGTTCCGCGACCCGGCGTGCGTACGGCAATTCATTGTAATAAGCGCCACCTTCACCGGCGTCGAAACCAATGGCGTAGGTTTTGATGGGCCGGTCGCTGTGACGCGCCATCAGCGCCACGACGGTGCTGGAGTCAATGCCGCCGGACAGAAACGCGCCCAGCGGCACGTCGCTCACCATCTGTGAGACGACCGCGCGTTCCAGAGTCTCACGAACGCGGCGGCTCCACCCGATCTCGCCGAGCGGCTGTTCTGCGCCCGCGCTATAGCGCCAATACTGACGCGTTCGGACTTTACCGGCCTCACAGATCATGAGGCTCGCGGGCGGCAGCTTGCGGATTCCCTTGATGAGCGTATAGGGCGCTGGCACGTAGCCGAGCGCCAGATATTGGTCTAGCGCCACTGGCTCCAAAATGCGCGGGACACCCGGTACCTCCAGAATGGCCTTGGCCTCTGATGCGAACAGCAGGCGGCGGCTATCCTGGTGCACGTAGAGTGGCTTGATTCCCAGTCTATCCCTGCCCAGCAGCAGACGACGGCGGCGCTTGTCCCACAGCGCAAATCCGAACATGCCGTCCAGATGCCGCACGAAGTCGTCGCCCCATAGCTCGTAGGCATGTACGATGACTTCGGTATCGCTGTTGGTGCGAAACACGTGTCCCGCGCGCTCTAGCTGAACGCGCAACGCGCGGAAGTTGTAGATCTCGCCGTTGCACACCACCCACAGCGTCTGGTCTTCGTTGGCGATAGGCTGATGCCCGCCAGATAAATCGATGATGGACAGCCGTCGCATGCCGAACGCCACGCGGGCATCTTGATAGAAACCTTCGTCGTCCGGCCCGCGGTAACGCGCGATGTCGCCCATGCGTCGGACGTTCTCCGGATCAGGACGATACCCATTCGAAAGTGCCGCAATGCCGTGAATACCGCACATCGTTGATCAGGCGCTGATGGCGCGAGCTGTGGTGGCGGATCGCTCGCCGAGCACGTTGCGCCGGAACGACTCGAACATCAGCAAAGACCACAGCGCCGCGCCGTGATCCCGCTGTTTCGACTGATGCTGATCGATTAGCTGAGTGAGCGATCTGCGATCGAAAATACCGCTGTCCAGCATCACGGGCCCGAGAATCCGATCACGCACCTCATCACGCAGCGGGCCACGGAACCAGGCGGCAAGCGGCACCGAGAAACCCATCTTGGGCCGATACAAAATGTCGGCGGGCAGATACGATTCCAGCGCCTTCTTGAAGATGTACTTGCCTTCCCTACCGCGCAGCTTGAAGTTCGGCGGCAGTCCCGACAGCCACTCGATCAACTCGTGATCCAGCAAAGGCTCCCTCACCTCCAGCGCGTGAGCCATGCTCGCGCGATCCACCTTGGTCAGGATATCGCCCACGAGATAGGTTTTCATATCCAGGTACTGGATCAGTGATAGCGGATGCTCGGTAGGCGCACGGGCCGCGTGGCCGCGCAACACCTCTACAGGTCTGTAGCCCTGTAGCAGCCGACGGAAGGTAGTGCTGTACAAGCGCGGTCGCAGCAGGTCGCCCAGTATGGAGACACTGTGAAAGTAACCCTCGATCGCGTCCCAGGACAGTGCCTCGAGCGTGCTCTTGGCTCTCAGGTAACGTGGCGCCCAGTCGAGCTTTGGATACGTTCTGCCCAGCCAGCCGAACAGCGGTCCGCGAAGACCCTGCGGCAGCACGTTACGCACCCGCTGCTCGTTCATGTGCCAGCGATAACGCCTATAGCCGGCCAGGTTCTCATCGCCCCCGTCGCCGGATAATGCCACCGTAACCTGCTTGCGCGCCAGCTCACAGACGCGATATGTCGGTATCGCTGAACTATCGGCGAACGGTTCATCGTACACGGTCGCGAGCGCATCGACCAACGCGAAATCATCGGCCTCGACGCGCTCAACTCTGTGGTTGGTGCGATAGCGCGCCGCCACCTGCGCCGCGTGCGCGGATTCATCGAAAGCCGCATCGCCGAACGCGATCGAACAGGTGTTGACTGGCCGTTCTGACAAGCCGGCCATCATCGCCACCACGGCGCTGGAATCCACGCCGCCGGAGAGAAACGCGCCGAGCGGCACCTCGGCGACGAGACGAATCGCAACCGCCTCGCGCAGCTTGCCGATCAGCTCTTCAGCGGCCTCAATTTCATTCATGCGAGTCAGCGGTGTAAAAGGAATTTCCCAGTATTGTCTTGGCGCCGGCAGCGGCGCGCCGCAGCGCGCCGTCAGCGTATGGCCCGGCGGCAGTTTGCGAACTGAGCTTAGAATTGTCTTTGGCTCCGGCACGTATCCGTACGCAAAATAGTCGTCCACCGCTTGCGGATCGATGTCGGTGGACAGATCCGGATACTTCAGTAAAGCCTTCAGTTCAGAGGCGAAAGCAAGCTGTCGGTTGGGCAGTACCGCGTAATAGAGCGGCTTGACGCCTAAGCGATCCCGCGCCAGAAGCAACGTTTTGCGATTGCGGTCCCATAGTCCGAAGGCGAACATCCCGCGGAAACGCTGCACGCAACCCTCGCCCCACTGCTCCCAGGCATGGACGATCACCTCAGTATCGGAGTGTGTGCGGAAGATATGGCCGAGGGCTGTTAGTTCCGCAACCAGGGTTTGAAAGTTGTAGATCTCGCCGTTGTAGACCACCACGACCGAGCCGTCCTCGTTGAATAGCGGCTGCTGGCCGGCAGCCAGGTCGATAATGGACAGCCGGCGATGACCGAGCCCGACACCCGGCTCCACGTGCAGACCTTGCTCGTCAGGACCGCGATGCGACTGGCTGTCGTTCATCCGCGCCAGCAAGGCGCGGTCGATCGGCGCTTGGCCATCTAGTCGAAGCATACCGACGAGTCCGCACATCTCAACATCCCTCGGGCGCGGTTCGCACGGTGCGGCTATTTACGCCGAGTACCGCGTCGTAAGTCGCCTGATAGCGATTGACCATGGTCTGCAGACCGAAGTGCTGTTCGGCACGCGTGCGCGCGGCCTCGCCATGTGTCTGTCGCCGGCCGCGCGCTTCGACGTAAGCGGCCAACGCGCGCGCCATAGCCTCCGGCTCGGACGCGGGCACCAGCCGACCGGTCTCTCCGTGACGAACCAGTTCCGCGTTGCCACCCACGTCCGTGGCGACCACCGGCAGACCGCTGGCCATCGCCTCCAGAATCGTGTTGGAAATGCCCTCGTTGAGTGACGGCAACACGAACACGTCGAAACCGCGCATCAGCGCCGGCACGTCATGCCGCGCGCCCGGCAGCCATGCTCTATCCGACGCACCGGTTTGCTGCAAGCGCGCGAGCGCGTCACTACGTAGCGGCCCATCGCCCACCATAACGAGCCGCGCGCAAGCCCATGCCCGCGGGCTGATTTCGCGCAATCGAAGAAAGGCATCGACCAGCGTCAAAGGGTCTTTAACGTGTTGCATCCGTCCCACGCTACCGATCACGACGATGTTCTCATCCTTGCCAAACGCGCATGGCAGAGTCTCGCGTCCGCGCACCGCCGGCCGAAACTGCGCGGTATCGACGCCATTATAGATTTGGGTGATACGCTCGCGCGGAACGCCGATACGATGCTGCAACCAGCCGGCCAAGTGGTTGGATACGGTTACATAATGGTCGATCCATGAACGGCAGACGCGACGTAAGGCGACGTATCGAGCACGCGTGCCGTGTAGATCGACCATGTCCCAGCCGTGTTCGCCGTGAATTCGACGAGGGACTCCGGCCAGCGCGGCGATCAAAGTCGCGTCCACGGCGCCGAGGTTGCGCGTATGAACCACGTCCGGCCGCAGCCGCTTGAGCACCCGCCACAGCCGCAAGTAGGTAGCGGGGTCCTTGCCGTTGCGTTTGTGCAAAGCGACGAGTTCGACATCGTTACGCCGCAGGCGATCTCTGAAGTTCGTGACGCCTTCCAAACAGATAATGGCGTGACGGTAGCGCTTCGCCGGCATCTCGTTGATCAGGTTGACCAGTCCATTTTCCAGTCCGCCGATATCGAGGCGATAGATGATGTGCGCGATCAGCGGCGGATGGGGGCGACGTTCGCCTTTCGTGAGTCTTGTCATCGAAGAATCAAATCTATGCCCGTCGACTTCGATCATCGCTCACGGCTCCAGGCGTCAACGCGAGTTGCCGTCGGCAAACTGACGCGAGACGACTCATCCGAGGTTGCGTGCCAGCGCCGGGCCCAGCCAACGCGTCACCGGCAGCGGCAGGCGCTTCCACGACTCGATAAAGTAGCGGTACTTGGGATTCACCGGGCTGATATTCGGAATGGTCTTTGCCTTGACGAGGCGATACTCGTATGCGAGCGGCGCCGGCATGAAACCCCAGTGCTTCTTGAAGTGATACGAGCCGGAGTCAATCTTGCTGCGACCAAAGTCGAAGACGCGGATGCCGCGATCAGTGGCGCGCCGCATCAGGTCCCAATACATGAAGTCGTTGGCCTTGAGGTCGCGAGCCGCGGCATTGCCGCCGCCGTAATACGGCAAGACCTCGTCGCGAAAATAAAAGCTCATCACGCTGGCGACCGCTGCGCCCGAACGCGTGACAGTCAATACCTCGCACGCGTCACCAAAGACCTCCTTCAGAAGTTTGAAATAGCGGCGCGCGAATACCGGTGTACCAAGATTCCGTACGCTGGTGGAATAGGTCACATAGAACCGATCTATGTCTTCGTCGTGGCCGGCCACAAGACCCGCCTCGATTCCCTTGCGGATCATCGCGCGCTGTTTACGCGGGATCTCCTTGAAGTTCTGCTCCGGGTCCGGACTCAGCGCACGCCGAAAGGTGACGTACAGGTTCTTGGTGGGCCAGCCTGGATTCGATGGCTGCAAGTAGCGTAGTTCAAGATATTCGACGCCCAGCTGTTCGGCCAATGCACAGGCCGCGTGCTCCAGCGCCAGTCTCGCGTTTTCGTTTGTCGCCAGCACGCCGCCATACGCGCAGAAAGGCAGCGAGATGAGGGCATTGCCGAACAGGCGGCTTCGAATATGAGCCAGCGGCAAGACAGCTTCGATTCGATTATCCGCCTCGGCATAAAAATAGTGCGTATCGTGTCCGAACGCCCGCTCGATGACATCTTGCCAGGCCGCCTTGTGGAAGAAAGTGCCTGACGCGTGCGCCTCGACGAACTCATCCCAACGCCCACGCTCTGTCGCTAACAGCGCTCGGATCTGAATTTCCGATCGCAGCACGGCGGACTGGTCTTGTGCCACGCTGATCACGCGAGCCCGCTCCGTAGTCCGAACACGCGATCCATTCGGTCCCATGAGAAGTCGTTCAACAATCTTTGCAATCTGCCTTGCATTTTGGAGAGGTTTACGTAATGCCTGAAGCGGGTTTTGTAACCGATGCCCTGGATGCGCGGCTGCTCCGGATCAAGCTCCCAGGGATGACAATAGAATACGGCGGGCTGGCCTTCCCGCACGTTGACCCGCTTGAATGCCCAGCGCGAGAATGCGTAAGGAAACAGCCGGAAATAACCCCCACCGCCGCAGGGGATGTTGCGGCCGCCCACCCTGACGGTAGTCATGGGAATCTCGAGCAGTCGTCCAGCAGCGACGCGAAACGAGAAACGCGGCGCTTCGGGCATACCGTACAGATCGTGGTACACGGGGTAGATACTCGAGCTGTATCGATAACCAACGTCCGCGAGGACGTCCAAAGCCCACAGATTACTGCGACCGATGGAGAAGCTGGCCGCGCGGTAACCGATAACCGGCTGTCCGGTAAGATCCTCGAGTACAGCCTTTGTCCGACTGACGTCCTGCTTGAACTCATCCGTCGACTGTTGCGTGACTCGGACATGCTGCCAGCCGTGGCTGGCCACCTCGTGGCCCGCATGCGCGATTTGTCGTACCAGCTGTGGCGCGCGCTCCGCGACGCATCCGAGCATAAAAAAGGTCGCGTTGACGCCCTGCTTCGCAAGCAAGGTCAGGATCCGTTCAACGTTCATCTCTACGCGCGACGTCATCGACGCCCACGTCTCTCGCCGAACGACGGATTCGAACGCCGATACTTGATAGTAATCCTCCACGTCGACCGTCAGCGCATTCGGCATAGTCCTGGCTGCGTTAGTCCGCAACGCAGGCGCGGCTGAAAGTTCAGGCGACAAAGTGACAGTCCTTTGGTACATCAAAACAGCCGCGTAGCGGTTACGACTACAGCGTTTTCGACGAACTCATCCAGGCCATCTTCGGATTCGCGCTGCGTGCGCCTGCCTTCCAGTCGGGCAAAAGTGCGTGATCCAATGAAGCGTTGCAATCCGAGGCGGAAGTGGATCACATCGGCGCTCTGCTCGCTCTCTTCGAAATCTTGTCGGGCGAAGTCGGCGCCCGCGAGCAGATCGGTACGGGAAGTCAGGTGCCAGGTCAACAAGGTCTCGATGCCCCGCACCCTCTCATCCTCGCTCTCTGTCACGCCTAAAAAGTCACGATCTTCCTGAAACAGGTTTATTTCGGTCGCTGTCTTGGCGGTATTAAAAGTAACGCCGGCATCGAGGCGCTTAGAGACGAAGACCTCCGAGGTCAGGCTCAGGCCACCCACTGGCAGACCCGTATCTGGATCGATTGGCGTACCCGGCTCTGGCAATCCGGTATCCGGGTCAATTGAGACGCCCTGGTACCCGCGTGGGGCATTTGCGCCGCCTAGCATTTGGCCTCCGTCAGCAGGGCGCAAGATGCCGTAGCTAAGCAGTTGGTCGGAGCCGCCCAGGAGGCTCTGCGCTACCGTAGTAACGTCTTCCGTGTAAGCGATTCGGGTCGCGAATCGCCTCCCCAAGCGGTCCCAGGAAAAAAAGAACGTGTTGCCAAAGAATCGCTCGCCGTACCGTGCCTCAATCAAGTCCTGAGACGTCGGTTGCAGTCTCACCCCAGCCTCCCAATACTCACCCTTGGTATTGAAGTCAGTGACCGTGGTGCTTTCGAAGTCGTTCTCCTCATAGCCGCCCAGTGCAGTCAGACCGATCACGCGCGTCAACATGTAATCCAGCCTGAGGCCTGCTCGCTCGAAAGTGTCGACCGCGTCCGTATCCTCACGCCCGACCCGCTCCTGGCTGTAGGCCGCAAGCCAACCGTAACGGCGTTCCTCCGGGAGGGCGCCGACGCCAAGCAAGCCGCCGTTGACCGTTATGTCGTCTGTCACGCCGCCGGCTTCATCATCATCGAAGTCGACGATGCCGTAGCGGTAGCGTGCGATCGCCTCCGTGGTGGCGCCGAACTGCTGGCGCACGTATGGACTTACAGCCGCCGTGAACACATCCGCGCGATTGTCGTTAAGCGACAGATTGCTGACCGGCGCGGCCTGCCGGGCATCGATGACCTGTTGCGAGATACTCGAACTGGCGTCGATAAAAACGTGGTCTTGCGCGACCTCCGCAACGCCAAATGCATCGAGTTGATGAAAGGTCTCGAAGTCGCTCTCCTTTGCGTAGTAAAGGTTCTGCATTTGATACGCGATGTTCGCCCTGACTCGACCTTGGTCGCGGATCAGAAAAAAGCCCGGGTTCAGTAGCGAGATGAACTCGTCTTGCTCCTCGCCCTTCGGCGCCTGGCTCACGTTGTCGGTATAAGCCTGCCCCAAAACGAGATAAGGTGTGAAGTTCCAGTTCGCGGCTTCTGCGGGCGCGGCCTGGCTCAGCATGATTCCGGCAAGCACGACAAAAGTTTTTATTCTTTTCATGAAGCGTTGACTCCCGCGAACTGTAATGAACTCATCAGCGGCCTGTTACTGATACTTGTAATAGCCACCGTAGTAGTCGGTTCTCAACAAACGCCGACTCTTGTTGAGAACAAGCCCGATCGGCTTTGAACGATCCAGCATAGCGATCGCTTCTTCCACAATTGCGGGTGGCGTGCGGCAGGCTTCGACAACCACAACGATCTGGCCCGCCAGTTCCGCTATCACCTGGGCTTCCACGGTTACGAGTAGCGGTGGTGAATCGAAAATGATGATGCGATCGGCGTAGCGGCTTGACATGTCAGTCACCAAGCGCGCCATGGTCTGGCTGGACAAGAGTTCAGTAGCTTGCGGATGGTGCATTCCCGCAGGCAGTACCGTCAGGCGTGGCATACTGGTGCGCAGAAGCGCACGACTCAACTCCACTCGGTCATCATGCAGCAGATCCACCAGTCCGGGCTTATCGGCTATGCCGAGCAACACGCTGGTTGTGCGCCTGATGACGTCGGCGTCAATAAGCAGCACCGTATGGTCGAGATCGCGCGCGATGTTCAACGCAAGATTTATGGCGGTGTGGGTCTTGCCCTCGCCCGCGACGGCGCTGCTCACCATGATCAGGTTGCCGCGCTCCGTCAGACTGCTGCCCTTGCCGGTTGCATTTGCCAGCAATGGGCGCTTAATACGACGGAATTCGTCATCGGCGCGCGCGGCGTGCGCGTGAGGAGCGACAATCCCGTGTCGTCTCAGTCTTACGTTATCCAGCACCACTGCCGGTTCGACCGTCGCTGGCGTCCGCTCGTGGGCAGCTCTTTGATTATGGAAGGCTCTAAAATCGTAGTCGCCTGGTGGGGTCTCTCCGATATTGTGTTCATGACTGATCTTCCTGGCCGCTACGACGCGCTCCACGGCCTTTTCGATAATGCTCATGCTTGCACCTTTAATTCTGATATCAGTCTCTGTAGCGCAGGTGCGCCGTTCTCCTGCAATGCAATCGCCCCACCATAAGCGCACACCAGCAGGACAATCACCCCGACCAGTGAAGTTAGTTCAACGCGATGTCTTAAGCTCGCCCTAAAGTCACGCTGGAGACTGACGATGCCAAGCGTGGGGAAACCGATAACTTCGCTGAGCGTCCGGCTGTCGATAAACACCGGGCTCAATCGATGCAGCACGAACGCGAATCCAGACCCCACGAGCAAACCGGCGCCTAAAACCGCGGTCAAGAACAGCGGACGATTTGCGCTGATCGGTGTCGGCGGAGCGACGGGCGGCTCGATTATTTGAAACTTGACGTCCTCGTTACTCTGCTCCGCTTCCTGCGACAGACGCGCCGATTCCAGCCGTTTGGCTAACGCTTCATACTGCGCGCTGGTGACATCGTAGTCCCGATTCAGGCTCGCAAGCTGGGCCTCGACTTCAGGGATCGTGTCAACGCTCTTCTTGAGATCGTCTACGATCGCTTCCAACTGAGCCGCTTTGGAGCCCAAGGTCGAGACCTCGATCTCGGCCTGGCTGAGCGCGATGGTCGTGGCCTGGAAAACCAGGCTGGGTGCCGCATCTTGCACCGCGCCGCCAAAACTCTGTGTCTCAATGCTCTTTTGCCTGCGCGCTTTGATCTGAGAGATGATCTCACTCAGCGCGACGACATCCGGATGTTGATCGGTGAATTGCAGCTTCAACTGCTCGAGTTCGTTTTGGTGTTTCTGGATCAGCGCGTCGAGTTCGCTGTTCTGTTTTAATACGGGCGCCGTGACCATTCCGAACACAGGCTCCTCGCCTCCGAGTTGCCGTCGCAGCTCATCACGACGCTCGATAGCGATCTGTAACGCTCCACGAGTTTCCTGCAGCGCCTTCGCCCCGGCCTGCAAGCGACTGTAGTAATCCTGTCCCTCGCTGGGCATCAAGCCGACGTGCCGTTTCTTAAATGTCGCGAGGCGTCGCTCGGCTGCTTGCAAGCGCTTTTCGTAGTCGTCGATTTGCGAGTGCAGAAACTCCTGCGCCATGCTCGTGTCCGTGCGTGTGAGCGCTACCGTATCCTCTACCAGGTTGTGCAGCAGCAGCTCGACGACGCGCAAAGCCTTCTCGCGACTCTGATCCTCAAAACGGATCTCGTAGATGTTCTCTCGTTCCCCTGGACCCACATAGATCCGATGCTCCATTCCTGCCACCATGGCGTGTTGCTTGACAGGCGGTAGCTGATCGAAATCCGGTTCTATACCGCGCGCGACTTCGGCAAGCGTAGGCCGGCTGACCAGGGCCCTGGTCATCATGCCTACGCGATCCGTGACCTCGGGCCCGACCGCAAGTCCATCCAGTAGCGGTTTCAGCACAGATTGCGTATCGATGTAAACCTGGGCTCTAGCCTGGTAGGCGTCGGGTATACAGTAAACATAAACCCAGCCTGCAAGGCATAGAATCCACACGACCAGCAAAGCGTGCCAGCGGAAACGCCACGTGCCCTCTAGATGAGTCAGGACGATTCTTAAACTATCAAACACGCAAAGTTCCTTATCGCTTGGTATACGCGGAAGTCTGCTCTACATCGACGTTCGATCAAGTCACAGCTGGTCGGCCGCTGCGAACGCGTCCTTCGTTAGAACCAGGATTCCGGAATGATCAATATGTCCCCCGGCGCCATCGGCATGTTGGCGCGGACATCGCCATCTCCAATCAGATCCTCCAGACGCACCCTGATCTGCTGTTGTTCACTACCATTGCGGCGGACGATCTTGGCGCGGTTGCCGGCGGCGAATTCGGTCAGGCCACCCACTTCGATCATGACGTCCAGCAAGGTCATGCGTGAGCGATACGGAAGCGCCTTGGGATTGGCGGCTTGCCCCACTACTCGAATCTGCTCGCTGAAGGCCCCTACGAAATCGGTCACGATGACGTTGACCATGGGATTCTTGACATAGGTAGCCAGAACCTGCTCGATATCGTCGGCCAGTTCGGTGGGCGTCTTGCCCACCGCGACCATGTCTTCGACCAGCGGCGTGGAGATCTTGCCATCCGGACGCACCGGAACCTCAGTCGATATCTCGGGGTTACGCCATACAAAAATGCGCAGGTTGTCGCCAGGACCAATGCGGTATTCGCTCGTAGCGGAATCGGTATCGAGGTCAGAATCCAGGCTCTTGTTCGCCGCACATCCCGCCATGCATAGCACGACTACGGTAGAAAAAAAGAAAGATCGCGTTCTCGCATAACGTGTTGTCATGAGCTTCCCCCTAAGCCATTTCTCGCATTCTTCTGAACGATCTATCGCGCACTTCAACCGAGGCATCAGCTAGAGCTGTGCGATCAGCGCGCCCCTTTGCCCCAAAGAATCACTTCGGCAGTTTGCAGCAGGATCATAAAGTCCAAAAACAAACTGCAATTTTTTACGTAGTAGAGATCGTATTGCAGCTTCTCGTAGGCATCTTTTTCGCAGTCACCATACGGGTAATGCATCTGCGCCCAACCGGCGAGCCCAGGCCTAACGCGATGCCGCTCCGGGTAAAAGGGGATCTTTTTGCCCAGATCGTCGACAAATTCAGGCCGCTCGGGCCGTGGCCCCACCAGACTCATGTCCCCGCGTAAGACATTGAATATCTGCGGAAGCTCGTCGATGCGGTATTTTCGCATTATGGCGCCGACGCGCGTGACGCGGTCATCGCCTTTCGTCGCCCAAAGCGGCGACCCTGTCGCCTCGGCATCGACCCGCATGCTGCGGAATTTCAATATCTCGAATACGCGTTGGTTGCGACCGACGCGCGCTTGACGATAAAAAATGGGCTGGCCGCTTTCCAGCCGTATCGCCAGCGCGGCGGCCGCGATTATTGGCCACGTAACCATCAGCAGCGTTGCGCTGGTCACGATGTCGAACAGTCGCTGCGTGAAACCGCGCAACACGCTTTGCACAAAACCATCACAGAATATTATCCAGCCGGAACTGAGCGTGGTGAGGTTCAGCTTTCCGGTCTCGCGCTCCAGGAAGTTTGTTAGATCGATGATGCCGATACCGCTAAGTCTGCAATTGAGCAATTCGTCAAGGGGCAAACATTGACGCCGGTCCTGCACTGCCACCACAATCTCGTCCACCTGCTCTTCCAGTGCAAACTCGACCAGCGGAATACTCAGGTGGATCACCTTGTGCGAAGGCACCCGGACTGTTTCGCCCGGGGCTTGAACGAAACCTACGATGTAAAATCCAGAATTCTTTCTCAGACCGCTAACTACCAGCGCCTGTTCTTCCGCGCCGTACACGAGTACTCGGCGTTTGAGGACGCTACTATCCGCCACCGTTATGAATACGAGGCGCAGAATTATCATTGCAATGAACGAGATAGCCAGGGCCAGCAAGAATATTCCGCGACCGAAATACAACCCGGGGATAAAGTAAAGTAGCGGGGCCAGTGCCAGCACGCCAAGCGCATAGCTGGCGGCAAGCCGCGTGAGAATTGGCGACAACCCCTCACGTCGCAGCGCGCGATACAGACCCGTGGACGCGATAGCCAGCAGCATAACTGCCGAAAAGACGGTTGCTCTTAAGAGCAGAGAGCCAATACTTTGCCCGATCACCGCGGCGGGATCGTCTGCTCCGGTGAAACGCAGATAAGCCGCGATGTACACTGAGGCAAATAGCGTGAGTCCCTCGATAAGCGCCAGCGCTAGGAACGGTCCACGAATATGCTGTCGAAACAAACGAATGTTCATGTTCAAACGAGGTTATCGCGGTTGTGGCACTTCCATCTGAATGGAAACTTATATCATCCTCCGGCCCTTATTAATGTGATCTTGGTCGGGCTTTTGGCACCAGGTATCGCCACCGATGGTGCAGGAGAGATGACGAGTGGTAGTATTCGGCCACTTCTACGACGCCCTTTTTGAGGATCATGAACATGTTTGACGTCGCGCAAAGCCGGCTGGGTATTATCGGCTTAGGCTATGTTGGACTGCCGTTGGCAGTCGAGTTTGGAAAGAAATTCCCCACAGTCGGTTTTGACGTGAAGCATGAAAGAATCGACGAGTTAAAGGCCGGCAGGGACAGCACGTTGGAAGTGGAGCCCGAACACTTTTCGCTTGCTAGGCATCTTACGTTTTCTACACGAGAAGCGGATCTGGCCGATTGCAATGTCTATATTGTCACTGTCCCCACGCCGATCGATAAACACAAACAGCCCGACCTTGGTCCCTTGCGAAGCGCAAGCGAGATTATCGGGAAGGTGATCGGGCGGGGCGACGTGGTCGTGTTCGAATCGACCGTTTATCCCGGCGCGACCGAGGACGTGTGCGTGCCGGTGATTGAGGCGGCCTCAGGGCTTGTTTACAACAAAGATTTCTTTGCCGGCTATAGTCCGGAGCGCATCAATCCCGGAGACAAGGCGCATCGTGTCACGTCCATACTGAAAGTGACGTCCGGCTCTACGCCAGAGGTCGCGGACTTTGTCGATGCGCTATATCGTCAAATCATCACCGCGGGCACGCACAAGGTCAGTAACATAAGAGTGGCAGAGGCGGCCAAAATCATCGAGAACACGCAGCGCGACGTCAACATCGCACTGATCAACGAACTTGCATTGATCTTCAACCGCTTGGGGATAGACACGCTGGAAGTGCTCAATGCCGCCGGCACCAAATGGAATTTCCTGCCGTTTCGCCCAGGCCTGGTCGGCGGCCATTGCATAGGCGTGGATCCGTATTATCTGACGCACAAGGCTCAGGAGATCGGCTACAATCCGGAAGTAATCTTGTCCGGGCGACGCATCAACGACAGCATGGGCGCTTATGTCGCCGAGCGCGTCGTCAAATTGCTGACCCGGCGGCGGATTCATGTCGTTGGCGCCAAGATTCTGATTATGGGCCTCACCTTCAAGGAGAACTGTCCCGACATACGTAACACACGCGTGGTCGATGTGATCAAAGAGTTCCGCGCGTACCACGCTTCGGTGGAAGTTTTTGATCCCTGGATCGATCCCGAGGAAGCCAAGCGCGAATACGGCATCGAGCCGGTGCAAGCCCCGGCGCCGGGCGAATATGACGCGATCATCGTGGCGGTTGGCCACGATGAATTCCGCGCCATGGGGGTCGAAAAGGTACGCGCACTGGGCAGGCCGCATGCTGTTTTGTTTGACGTCAAATATCTTTTTCCGGCAGAGTGTGTCGACGCCCGGCTTTAGAGACGCCCTGAATAAGCCGCTAATGCTCGTCGTCTGACCACAGCGTCTGGCCGAAACAACTGCTGGAGTTCAGGTGAAAGTACTGGTAACAGGTTCCGCTGGCTTCATCGGGTCGGCGCTCAGTCTGCGCTTGCTCGAACGCGGCGACGAAGTGATCGGCGTCGATAATCTTAACGACTACTACGACGTCAACCTTAAGCTCGCCCGGCTGGAGCGAAACAAGGCTTACGATGCTTATCGGGAAGTTCGTGTCGATATCTCGGATACCGCGGCGATCGAACAGCTGTTTGCGACACACCGGCCGCAACGGGTCGTCAATCTGGCCGCGCAGGCCGGGGTGCGCTATTCACTGAAAAATCCGCACGCATACGTCAATACCAACCTGGTCGGTTTTTTAAACGTTCTCGAAGGGTGCCGCCACAATCAGGTTGAACATCTGGTTTACGCCTCCAGCAGCTCGGTTTACGGTGCGAACACACGTATGCCATTTTCCGTACACGATAACGTCGATCATCCCGTGAGCCTTTATGCCGCAAGCAAAAAGGCTAACGAGCTCATGGCGCATACCTATAGCCATCTATATCGGCTGCCGGTTACGGGTCTGCGTTTTTTTACAGTCTACGGGCCATGGGGACGTCCGGACATGTCCTTGTTTCTGTTTACGCAGAACATTCTCGCGGACAAGCCTATCGATGTGTTCAATTACGGTAATCACCGCCGGGACTTCACCTATATCGACGATATCGTTGAAGGCATCGTACACACGCTGGACAAACCGGCCGCGGTTAATCCGAGCTGGTCGGGTGACACGCCGGACCCCGCAACCAGCACCGCGCCTTACCGGCTCTATAATATTGGCAATCACAGGCCGGTGGAGCTTATGCGATACATTGAGGTGCTGGAGACCTGCACGGGCAAACGGGCGCGGCGCAACCTGCTTCCTTTGCAGCCCGGCGATGTGCCGGATACTTATGCGGACGTGGAGAATCTGATTAAGGACGTAGGCTACCGCCCATCGACCCCCATCGAAGAAGGCATTAAACGTTTTGTTGACTGGTACCGCGGGTATTACCTGGTCTGATTACCGCTAATTGACCTTTACTTAATTTCGTTGCCTTGAAATCAGGCTTGGCAAGGCTCGCTGCTCACTCGCAATCATTCAGTCCGCTGCTGAACGCGATGGGCGCGTAACTTTTCTATGCGGCTGTTTTTTTGTCGCTACGGTATCCGTTATGCTGCTGTTTGAGATGCCGTTGCGCGACTTCTCTCACCTCGGGTCGGTCAGCAAGCTCCGCAAGCGTAATACCGTCCAGAAAGTCGTACAGTCGTTCGCTGAGTTCGTCCCATAGCTCCTGCGTAACGGGGCGCCGGCTGCCCGGCTTCGCAGGCCGTTCACCCGCACCCTCGGTCCGCTCGTCGACCGCTGTAATGATCTGTGCGACGCTGATCTCGTGCATGGGCCTGGCCAGTCGGTACCCGCCCCCCGGGCCCCTTATGCCTTTTACCAGCCGGTGCTTGCGCAGTTTGGCAAACAACTGCTCGAGATAGGATAGCGATATACCCTGGCACTGCGAAATGTCTGCCAGGGTCACGGTATTACGCTGGTCATGAATCGCCAAATTCAACATTGCGGTGACAGCGTAACGGCCCTTGGTAGACAATTTCATGGACATAACACCCAGGCATCTGTAATAGTTGTGGAACAACCTCTCACACGCCGAGTTGACTCCGGCGACAAGTTTAAGTTCAATTAAAGCGGATTGCTAGGAAAATCAGCTTATGCGCTGGAAATACAGTAGATTATTCAGCGGTAAGCGCTACCGGTGAAGGAGGCGCCCCAATTGAATTTGCGGATATTTTCGGAAAATGGTGGCCTTGGCGAAGACAGTAGTTGAGCCATTTATACAAGAAGCGATTCATGGTCCATTTGCCGGACAGCGCGTCCGGGTCAGCGCTTGCCCGCGCGCAGGCGTGTCTTGAAATCCAGCGGCTGGAACAGCTCAACACTTCGGCTTGCAAGGCATCGTGATAAACCCGCAACCTGATATCAGGATCCGGATTTACGGCGCCATGCTGGTCTTTAAGATAGTAGGTTAGTCGAAGCGTGCTGGTATAACTGCTGCGCGCAAGCACTTCGAGATGAAGATCCACGGTTCCGCGAACCTTGGACACAGCGCAATCCTCGACATCGTAAGGTTCGGGATATAGTCTGCGAAGCCGCATATAGTTGGCCTCGTACATCTCCATCAGACCGGCAAAACTGCGTGGCCTGGGCGATTCGAGCCAAGAGCAAGGGTAACTTACAAGCATTACGATAGCGTAAACGACGTTTCAGGAAATAAATCACAAAATGGCCCGGTAACGCTGACGCAACCGAATACTAACATTATTCTTTTGCGTGTTTATAGCAAATGAAAAACAAGCATGCGGGCGCATAATTCGGCGTCCAGCCGTGCGATTCAAACGGCGCTCCAACCGTATCGATTGCCTGGCTGCGACGCAAAAACGTAATTTAACGAACCACTTATTGATTCAGAGTTTCCTGCGGCACAGGGAAGTTGCTGCCATTTTCGACGGCTGCGGGCCGTTGAAAATGAAGGGAAAGCGCCAAGTCTATTTCGCAGGCACGTTTTCGCTGTCCGTGCGCTGAAAAAACCAGGATGGGTTATTCAGAGCTTCCTTAACATCAGATCGACTGGACCCTGGTGCGCAACCGCTTGCGCAGATCGCGCAAAACGCCTGCAGGCGCGCTGTCCGGGAGCAGCACCAGCGCACGCTTCGATCGATCGTCTAGTGTCAGGTTCAGCACGATCACAAGCGGGTGAACGAGGCTATCGTCAGCGACGATGACCTGGTGAACGTCGCCCTGGCCGTCTTCGATGAACATTCTCCCGGAAGGCTGCCATACAAGCGTCTTCACAGCGCGCTTGTCTGGCCTAAAATCATGACTACACAGCGTCCAATACAGGCTGAACGCAATGAGCAATCCGCTCGCCCCCAGCAGTGGATGTGCAAGCGGCAGGAACAAAAGCATCATCAAGGCCGCCAGATGCATGCCGACCAGCAAAGCCGTTAACAGCCACGAGTGCTCAGGTGTTATGCGCAACGGCGCCTTGAATTTTGGCGATGACATCAGAAGTATCGCTATTCGCTGCCAGCGCGCGCCCCGTCAATAATTCCAGCAAAATGTCATCGGACTGATCCAGCAGTTGCTCAAAAACTAGCCGCTCCCGATCGTTCAGTCCAGTGTACCCGCGATCCATAAACCCGGACAGCAGCAAATCCAGTTCCCGCACGCCGCGTCGGCAGCGCCAACGCAGGCGCGCCCGCAAGGCATCGTTTGTATGCGGTTGATTTTTCAAGGCTGTTAGAGCGCCGCCGGGATATGTCCGACCAATCGAATGGTAATCTCCGCCGAATCTTAGCATGCCGCGCGATGAGGCATAGCCCCAATGCTGACAAGGCCGACGGGTTTGTCTAGTATGCCGTTCATGAGTGATTCTGAGTGCCCTGCGATGATGTCGCAGTGGCGAAGCTTCCTGATCGACAGTGGCGCCGAACTGGAGCACGGGCGGGTGGCAAGCTTTGGCAATCCACAGTGTGAGCTCTCGATCGTGACCACTGGCAACGTCCTTTGCGATCTTTCGCATCGCGGCCTGATCGGCGCGCGTGGCGAGGATGCTGTTGATTTTCTCCAGAACCAGCTCAGCAGCGATGTCCGGGAGATTTCCGAGACCCACAGTCAACTGAGCAGTTACTGTAGTCCCAGAGGCAGGATGCTGGCCAGCTTGCGCCTGTTCCGGCGTGGCGACACGTATTATTTGAGCCTGCCCGCGGAGATTCTCCAGGCGACCTTGAAGCGGGTGCGCATGTTCGTGCTCAGGGCCAAGGTGATCTTGGAAGACCAAAGCCTTGATCTGGTTCGCTGCGGCTACTCCGGTACTGATGCCGAACAAGAGCTGAAGCAGGCTTTCGGCGCCTGTCCGACCGGTGTGGATGATGCCTTGCAGACGGGCGAGCTGACCGTGCTGCGGATCCCGGGACCCCATCCGCGTTTCGAGATTCACGGGCCGGCGGCTGCGGTGACGAAGCTGTGGGACCGGCTCAACGTCCGCGCCGCGCCGGTAGGCGCCGCGCCCTGGGCGTTACTGGACATCCTGTCCGGATTGCCGAACATTTACCCCGCCACGGCGGACCGCTTCGTCCCGCAAATGGCGAATCTGCAGCTGATCGGCGGCGTCAGCTTCAGCAAAGGCTGTTACCCCGGTCAGGAAGTGGTGGCCCGCATGCATTATCTGGGTAATCTCAAGCGCCGCATGTACCGGATTAGCGCGGCGACCGATACCGTCCCGCAACCGGGCGACAGCGTGTTCGCCGCGGACAAGGACACCAAAGAGCCCAGCGGCGCGATCGTCGAGGCGCAGCCACATCCCGACGGCGGTGTAGCCGCGCTGGCGGTGCTGCGGATCGACGACGCGGAGCAGCACCAACTGCGCCTGTGGGATGCGGACGGCGCGCCCGTAAAGCTCGAGACGCTGCCTTATGTTTGATAAACGGGAGGCCGATAACCGGGATCGCGCGTCCTCGCCCCTCGCCGCCCGCCCTCCGCGCCACGCCACATGCGCGGCGTGACGTTGCTGTTCGTGATCGTGGTGCTGATCGCGCTGGCCGGCTACATCGTGCGTCCGAGCAGCAAGGTCGCGTCCAATACCTTGTATATCTTAAGCGGCATCTTCACCGCCCTGCTGGCGCTGGGCCTGACGCGCATGGGCTGACCGGCGCGCGCCGCTAGTCCGCCTCGGGCCGCATGTGCGGAAACAACAGCACGTCGCGGATCGACGGCGAATCCGTCAACAGCATGACCAGCCGGTCGATGCCGATGCCCTCGCCCGCCGTGGGAGGCAGGCCGTATTCCAGTGCGCGGATGTAATCCGCGTCGAAGTGCATGGCTTCCTCGTCGCCGGCCTCCTTGGCCACGGCCTGCCCGCGAAAGCGTTCCGCCTGATCCTCGGCATCGTTCAGCTCGGAAAAACCGTTGGCCAGCTCGCGGCCGGCGACAAACAACTCGAAGCGGTCCGTGACAGACGGATCGGCGTCGTTACGGCGCGCCAGCGGCGATACCGCGGTCGGGTACGCTGTGATGAAGGTTGGCTCGCGCAGCCGCGCCTCTACCGTTTTCTCAAAGATTTCAACCTGCATCTTGCCGGCGCTGTCGTCCGCCTTCACGGGCACCGCCAGGCGCTCGGCGAGCCGCTTGAGCGCGGCAAGATCGTCCAGGTCGGCCGGATTCACGCCGTCGTTGTAATGCACGATCGCCTCTTTCACGGTCATGCGCGCGAAGGGTTTCTCCAGATCGTACCGCTGCCCCTGATAGCTCATCTGGGCTTGCCCCGTAATCGCTACCGCCAGCTGACGCAGCAAGTCTTCGGTCAGGTCCATCAGATCGCGGTAATCGGCATACGCCTGATAGAACTCCAACATGGTGAACTCGGGGTTGTGCTGTGTCGAAAGCCCTTCGTTGCGGAAACTGCGGTTGATCTCGTAGACTCGCTCGAAGCCGCCCACCACCAGACGCTTCAGATAAAGCTCCGGCGCGATGCGCAGGTAAAGCTTCATGTCCAGCGCATTGTGATGGGTGACGAAGGGTCGCGCCGCGGCGCCGCCCGGGATGGGCTGCATCATCGGCGTCTCCACCTCGAGAAAGCCGCGCTCATCCAGATATTGCCGTATGAAGCGGATAATCCTGCTGCGCACGCGAAACGCCCCGCGCACCGTGTCGTTCATAATGAGATCGACGTAACGCTGCCGGTAGCGCTGCTCCGGGTCGGTAAGCCCGTGAAACTTTTCCGGCAGCGGACGCAGCGATTTCGACAGCAACCGCAGCTCATCGACCTTGATGCTGAGCTCGCCGGTTTTTGTCTTAACCAGCACGCCGCACGCGCCGACGATATCGCCCACGTCCCAGGTCTTGAAATCTTGGTAGACGCCTTCCGGCAAGGCATCGCGCTGTATTAACAGCTGAATGTGCCCGGACATGTCCAAAACTTGCGCAAAGCTGGCCTTGCCCATGACGCGCTTGGCGATCAGCCGGCCAGCCACCTTGGCGCGAACGTTGTTTGTCTCCAGCGCCGCGGCATCCATCTTGCGCCATCGGGCATGCAGCTCGGCGGCCAGCGCATCGCGCCGGAAATCATTGGGAAACGCCTGCCCGCGCGCGCGTAAGCTCGTGAGCTTCTGGCGTCGCTGCGCGATCAGTTTGTTTTCGTCGGGCGCGCCAGCGTCTTCATTCATGCCGTGTTACAGTCCGCTCTTGAGGCTGGCCTCGATGAAACGATCCAGATCGCCGTCCAGCACCGCTTGCGTGTTGCCGACCTCCACGCC
>JBOIDC010000004.1:0-81889 GCA_050740315.1 Gammaproteobacteria bacterium
TCGTTATGGTGCGCGCGACCGCATCAGGGGTTGTAGGCTTTCTCCCCGTGCTCGGCGATATCCAGGCCCTCGCTTTCGGCTTCGTCGGAAACCCTCAGCCCGATGATGAACTTGATCAACAGCAATGCGACCGCGCTGACCACCGCGCTCCATGCGATTGCCACCAGGACGGCCTTGACCTGTATCATGATCTGCGCGCTGTCGTAGCCGAACTCGGGCCCCACCCAGCCGTCCACCACGTAACCGGCGCCGCCCAGGGCGGGATTGACGAATACGCCCGTCAGGATCGCGCCGACGACGCCGCCCACGGCGTGTACGCCGAAGGCGTCCAGGGCGTCGTCATAGCCCAACGCCTTCTTGAGATAACTCACCGCCAGGAAGCACAGGAATCCCGCCGCCAGACCGATCACCAGCGCACCCTGCACGCCGACGAAACCGCAGGCGGGCGTCACGCCGACCAGACCGGCGATACAGCCCGACGCCGCGCCCAGCAGGCTGGGCTTGCCCTTGATGATCCACTCGGCGAACAGCCAGGTGAGCGCCGCCACCGCGGTGGCGATGATCGTGTTGGCCAGCGCCAGCACCGCATAACCATTGGCTTCGAGATTGGAGCCGGCGTTGAAGCCGAACCATCCCACCCACAGCATGCATGCGCCGATCAAGGTGAACGCAAGATTATGCGGCGCCATCTGTACCCTGCCATATCCGCTTCGCCGGCCGACAAAGATCGCCGCCATCAGACCCGCCACGCCAGCGTTGATGTGCACCACCGTACCACCGGCGAAGTCCAGCGCGCCCCATTGCCACAACATCCCCGCCGACGCGTTAAGATCGTCCACCACGTTCGGGCCTGTATAAGCATCCGGCCCGGCCCACCACCACACCATGTGCGCCATGGGCAGATACGAAAACGTGAACCAGATGACGGTAAACGCCAGCACCGCCGAAAATTTCATGCGCTCCGCATAGCCGCCCGCGACCAGCGCGCAGGTGATGGCGGCGAAGGTGAGCTGGAACATCGCGAATACCAGTTCCGGGATATACACCTGCTTGCTGAAGGTGGCCGCGGCGGTGAAAAAGCCGTTCGCATCGTACACCACGCCGTCCAGAAACATCTTCGACAGACCGCCGAACATTGCATTGCCGTCGCTGAACGCTACGCTGTATCCGTAGATCACCCACAGCACGGCGATCACGCAAAAAATCGTGAACGTCTGCATCAAGGTAGACAGCATATTCTTGGAGCGCGTCATGCCACCGTAAAAAAGCGCAAGGCCCGGCAATGACATGAAAATCACCAGTATCGTGGCGATCATCATCCACGTGACGTTGCCTTCTTTGAAGACGGGCGCTGCCTGCGCCCAGGCCGGCGCGCTGATCAGCATCCCGGCCAAGGCTGGGCCCAATTTGTAAATCAGTTTCATAAGTGTGTCTCTTCTTAAGTTCTACGATGCGGCCGTGCGACTTGTGCGCAGTTGCCGACGCCAGTATTCATTTCCGCGCACCCAAACATACGCCAGATGAAACAGTCAGAGCGCATCCGCGCCAACCTCGCCGGTGCGGATGCGTATCGCCTGCTCCAGGGTGGATACGAAGATCTTGCCATCGCCGATCTTGCCGGTACTGGCCGCCTTGGTGATCGCGTCGATGGCGTTGTCCGCCAGCGTATCGTCGATGGCGACCTCCAGTTTCACCTTGGGCAAAAAATCCACCACGTACTCCGCACCGCGGTACAGTTCGGTGTGGCCTTTCTGGCGACCGAAGCCTTTGACCTCGGTGACGGTAATGCCCTGTACGCCGATTTCCGACAGCGCCTCGCGTACGTCGTCGAGCTTGAAGGGCTTGATGATTGCGGTAATGAGTTTCATGACAATGCCTCCGCCGTGCTTAAAGGTCGAAACCCTTGGAAAGGCTTAAGACGAATTTCGGACTGTCATCGCTGGCAAAGATGGCGCTTTCAGTCTCGTCCAAGGTGGTGTTGATCAGCGCGAAGCTGACGCCGAAATCGTTTTCCAGCGATTTCGCAAGCGTCAAGCTGTAGTCGATGTAGCTGTCACCAACGAAGGCATCCACGCCGTCGCCGTCGTTCCAGCCGGCCTGCGCGGTAAGCGCCAGATCGTCCTTGATGTCGAAGGTGTACGCGCCGGTCACGTAGATCGCGTCTTCGTCCGTGTTGAAAAAATCATCGGTGACGAAGGCCTTGACGGACAGGCCGCCCAGCGACGCGCCCGCGTAGAGTTCCACGTAGTCCGTGTTGTCCAACGCATCGTCTTCGTTGGTTTCCGGAAACAGATACTGCAATGCGCCGACGTCGATACCGACGCCGCCCAGATCACCGCTCCAGCCGCCGTATACGTCCACCTCGGAGGAACCGAGCGCCTCGTCGATATTCGATCCCCATACGCCGGCGTAGAAGCCGCTATCCAGGTTGTAGTTCAAACTGCCCTGCACCGCGGCGCCATCGCTGCTCTCGATGCCGCGGAACATGTATTCGCTGGTCGCGGCCACGGTACCGGTCAGATCCGCATGCGCGGGAGCGATCATCAGCACTGAACTTGCCGACGCGAATTGAAGCGCACGCCTGCCGTTGAAACTTGCCATGTCTGTTTCCTCGTCACGAATGGATTCCTGACGGTGGCTACGGCAAGCCACGTGCCATGCGCTTTTTTGGCTTACAAAACAGCGAGTTGAGCTAAATGTTCGACGGCAACATCGACCTTAGGCGCACTATGGGTGCACCGCGCAGTCATAGCTTGCACCGTTTTGGTGCGGCATAGACATCGCGCAGGAACATTCATAATCTACAGCCTTACCGAACGTACGAGAGAAATCGCATGATCGAAACCAAGCTCTTAGACGACCTCGCCCGCAAACTGGCCAGCGCGATGCCACGCGGCGTGAGTGCGTTTCAGCAGGAAATCGAGAAGAACCTGCGCGCCGGGCTCGAAGCCGTGTTTCAGCGTCTGGACCTGGTAACGCGCGAAGAATACGAAGTGCAGGTGGCGCTGTTGACTCGCAGCCGCGAGAAGCTGGCGGCGCTGGAAGCGCGCATCGCCGAGCTGGAAGGCAAAGGCGAAACGCCTCCGGCGCAAGATGATCGAGCGCCTTCCGACGCGATTTAGTCGGCAGCCGGGTTCGAGACCGTGTGCGAGCGCACAAGCTCCCGTAAGCTTGCGCTTTAGCTCTCGACAAGACGAACTGACTTCGCGCGCCACACCGATAGCGCTGCGGTGCGGACATCTCGCACGCTGTAGCGTCTGATAGAATCGCAGGCCGTCACACAAGAACGACATAATCCTTGTCCCTCGCCATCGTTCTAAGCCGCGCGCAACACGGCATCGACGCGCCCCCGGTCAGCGTGGAAGTGCACCTGGCCAACGGTCTGCCCGGTTTGTCCATCGTTGGACTGCCCGAAACCGCCGTGAAGGAGAGCAAGGACCGGGTGCGCGCGGCGCTGCTCAACGCCAATTTCGAGTTCCCCATGCGGCGCATCACAGTGAATCTGGCGCCTGCGGATCTGCCGAAGGAGGGCGGGCGCTTTGATCTGCCCATCGCGCTGGGCATTCTCGCCGCCTCGGGACAAGTGCCCGCGCAAGGGCTTGATGCATACGAGTTCGTCGGCGAGCTGGGCCTGAGCGGGGAATTGCGACCAATCCGCGGTGCGCTGCCGGTCGCTCTGCAAGCGAAGGCTGCGAAAAGAATCCTGGTGGTGCCGCGCGCCAATGCCGCGGAGGCCGCGTTGGTCAAAGACTGTCACGTGCTGGCTGCCGATCATCTGCTACAGCTGTGCGCGCACCTGACCGGCGCCGCACCGCTGACGCCTTACGTGAGTGAGCCGCGCAGCGGACACAGCACCGCCGAACTGGACTTGAGCGAGGTGCGCGGTCAACACCGCGCGCGGCGCGCGCTGGAGATCGCCGCGGCCGGCGGCCATAACCTCATCATGATCGGGCCGCCCGGCACGGGCAAGACCATGCTCGCCAGCCGCCTGCCAACCATCCTGCCGCCCATGACCGATCGGGAGGCGATCGAATCGGCGGCCATCATTTCCATCAGCGAAAAGGGATTCCGCGCGGATGACTGGCACCGCCGGCCGTTTCGCGCGCCGCACCATACCGCATCCGGCGTGGCGCTGGTGGGCGGCGGCTCCACGCCGCGCCCCGGCGAGATCTCGCTCGCGCATCACGGCGTGTTGTTCTTAGACGAGCTGACCGAATTCGACCGCCGCGTGCTGGAGGTGCTGCGCGAACCGCTGGAGACGGGCCGCATTACCATCTCGCGCGCGGCGCGCCAGGCCGAGTTCCCGGCGCGCTTTCAGCTGGTCGCCGCGATGAATCCATGCCCGCAGGGCTACAATTGCGACCTGCGCGACCATTGCTCGTGCAGCCTCGAACAACAGCGTCGCCACCGCGCGCGTATTTCGGCGCCGCTGCTGGACCGGATCGATCTGCATATCGAAGTGCCGCGCGTACCGCGCGAGGCGCTGCGCGCCGACGACGGCGCGCCGGCGGAGAGCAGTGAAGCCGTTCGGGCGCGGGTCGTGCTGGCGCGCCAACGCCAGCATCGGCGTCGCGGTATGAGCAATGCGGTAATGCGCAATCGCGACGTGGAGGCGAGCTGCAAGCTGGAGGCCGCGGATCATGCGCTGTTGGATCAGGCCATGGCAAGATTCAAGCTGTCGGCCCGCGCCTACCACCGGATTCTCAAGGTCGCCCGCACCATCGCCGACCTGGAAGGCGCGGCCGCAATCCGCACCGCGCACCTTAGCGAGGCCATCTCATACCGCACGCTTGACCGGCTGCTGGCAAACTGAATGAAGCAGGCCGGCATCAGCTTCGGAGGCGCCAAGTGAGCAACACCGAAACCGCGGCGGCCGCGGAGGAAACGCCGCTCAAGCGCGCGATCAGCAAACCGCTGCTGGTCGTGTTCGTGACCGGCGATATTCTGGGGGCGGGCATTTACGCGGTGGCCGGCGAGATCGCTACCCAGGTCGGCGGCGCGATCTGGGCGCCGATGTCGCTGGCGTTCGCCCTGGCGCTGCTCACGGCCACATCCTACGCCGAACTGGTCACCAAATACCCGCAGGCCGCGGGCGCCGCGTTGTATGTGCACAAGGCATTCGGCCGCCCGTTCATCACCTTTATTATCGCCGTGGCGGTGATGGCCTCCGGCATCTCTTCGGCCAGCACCTCGGCGCTGGCCTTCGGCGGTGATTACCTCCAAACCTTTGTCGCCGTTCCGCAGGTGCTCGCGGCCGTACTGTTCCTGGTGGTGCTGACGATCATCAACTTTCGCGGCATCTCGGAATCGATCAAGCTTAATCTGGGGCTGACCATTATCGAGGCCTCCGGCCTGTTGATCGTCATCATCATCGGCGCCGCGGCATTCACCGGCGGCACCGCCGACGTGAATCGGGCGTTTCAGTTCAGCGATCACACGGCCGTGCCGCTCGCGCTGCTCAGCGGCGCGGCGCTGGCGTTCTTTTCGTTCGTCGGCTTCGAGGATTCCGTAAACGTCGCGGAGGAGACCAAAAATCCGCGCAGGATCTTTCCGTTCGCGCTATTCACCGGCCTGACGATCGCGTTCGTTTTTTACCTGCTGGTGGTGTTGACCGCAGCGATCGTCGTGCCCACCGAAGACCTGGCCGACTCCAGCGCGCCGCTGCTGCAGGTGGTGAAGATCGGCGCGCCATCGTTTCCTCCGGATGTCTTCGCGCTGATGGCGCTGTTTGCGGTCACCAACACCGCGCTGATCAATCTGATCATGGCCTCGCGGCTGCTGTACGGTTTGTCCAACCAGGGCATCATTCCGGCGGTCTTCGCACGTGTGCACCCGCTGCGTCGCACGCCGTGGGTCGCGATCCTGGTGGTGACGGGTGTGGCCGTGGTGCTGGTGTCCACCGGCAGCATCGCGGCGCTGGCCGGCACCACCGTGCTATTGCTATTGTCGGTGTTCACCCTGGTCAACGTGTCGGTGCTTGTATTGCGACGGGACAAAATCAGCGAGCAGCATTTCCAGGCGCCGACCCTGATTCCGGTCCTGGGTGCGATTTCATCCGCGGGCCTGGTCATCTTCACGATTGCGATCGATCCGTTCGCCGCGCTGCGCGCGGTGCTGTTGATTGGGGTGGGCATGGTGCTATGGTTTATCAATCAGGCATTTCGTGGCGGCGTCGAGCAAATCGACCCGACGCATCTGACCAAATGACCGTGCCGCGGCGAGCCGCGCGTAGCCGCGCCATATGGCCGGGGCGAGTGCCAGCGTGCTGCGAGCAACGGATACAATGACAGGAGGCATCTTGAACACATTAAACTTTCCCCCTTTCCCCGAATCTTTCCGCAAACTCGGCGGCGCCGGCAAGAGCCGCGACGCGGTCGGCAGACAATGGTTTCGAATACTCACAACCGAACTGGGCGGACTGAGGCCGCACGAGCGCGTGCTGGACGCCGGCTGCGGCCTAGGACGCATGGGGCGGCGCCGTTGATGCCATATCTGCGCGAGCCCGGCGCGTACGATGGCTTCGACATTTCGCCGGAGGGCATCGCTTGGTGCCAGCAGCACATCACCAGCAGAAAACCGAACTTTCGCTTTCAGGTCGCGGACATCCGCAACACGCAGTACAACCCGAACGGCACGCAGAGGGCGAGCGAATACCGATTTCCCTACGACGATCAATCGTTCGACCTCGTATTCATGGCGTCCGTGTTTACGCACCTGATGCCCGACGAGATTGCCAGGTACCTGTCGGAGACCAGCCGCGTATTGAAGACGGGCGGTCGCTGTGTGATTTCCTATTTCCTGCTCAACGCAGGATCGCTTAAACAAATCAAGGCGGGCAAGCTCAATCCGCCGCAGCGCAGCTTCAACTACGATTACGGCAAGTATCGGATACAGAACAAGCGGGTGCCCGAGGCCGCGATCGCACACGATGAAACCTCCGTGCGCGACCTATACCCGCGTTATGGTCTGGCGATGAAAGAGCCGGTTCATTACGGTCGCTGGGCCGGAGGCAACAGCGACCTCGACGTCAACCACAATCAGGATCTGGTGCTGGCCGTCAAGACGTAACGTATTCAAGCCAGTGAAAAAACCCAATATCCTTTGGATCTGCACCGACCAGCAGCGCTTCGACACCTTAGGCCGTTACGGGAATCCGCATGTGCATACGCCGAACCTCGACCGGCTGGCTGGGGAGGGCGTGCTGTTCGAGCAGGCGTATTGCCAGAGTCCGGTGTGCACCCCCAGCCGCGCGAGTTTCCTGACCGGGCGTTATCCGCGCACCACGCGTTGCCGCATGAACGGGCAGGCGATTCCGGCCGACGAAAAGCTCATTTCCAAGCTGCTGGCGGAAGGCGGATACACCTGCGGGCTGGCCGGCAAGCTGCATCTGTCAGCCGCGCATCCCAGTGCTTCACCGCTTGCGGAGCGGCGCATCGACGACGGTTTCGCCGAGTTCCACTGGTCCCATCATCCGAATCCCGACTGGCCGACCGACGAGTATCACCACTGGCTGCGGGGCAAGGGGAAGCGATACGAGGTGCGGCCGCTTGAGGGCTGCGCGCACGTCGCATGCGGCATGGAGGCCCAATATCACCACACCACCTGGTGCGCGGAGAAGGCGATTCACTTCATGCAGGCGAACGTGCGGTACCCGCGCCCGTGGATGTTCGTTGTGGACATCTTCGATCCGCATCATCCGTTCGATCCGCCCCGATCGTACCTGGATCGCTACCTGGAAAAGCTGGACGATATACCGTTGCCGTCTTACGTGCCCGGCGAACTGGATAACAAACCGCCTTATCAGCGTGCCCAGCACGGCGCGCGCAAGAACAAGGCGTTCGCCTTTGCCAACCTTGATGACAACGATCACAAGTGGCTCCGCGCCGCGTACTGGGCGATGGTGGATCTGATCGACTCCCAGGTGGGCCGCATGCTGGCCGCGCTGGAACGCACCGGGCAGCGCGACGATACCATGGTCATCTTCATGTCCGATCACGGCGAGCTGCTGGGCGACCACGGCATGTATCTGAAAGGCCCGTTCTTTTACGATGTGTCGGTGCGCGTGCCGCTAATCGTGTCCATGCCGGACACCGTGCAGGGCGGGCGGCGTATTTCCTCATTCGTGGAGCTGACCGACCTGGCGCCGACCTTGCTCGACGCCGCCGGACTGCCCAGGTATCCGGGCATGCAAGGCCGCTCTTTCTGGCGGCTGCTGACGGATCCGCAAAGCGGCGACACGCATCGAAGCGACGTCTACTGCGAACACTACGACGCCGGTTACCGCAACCGCGGCGACGGCGCCCAAGCGACGATGGTGCGTACGCACGCGCACAAGCTGGTCGCGTTTCACGGCGAAGACACCGGCGAGCTGTACGACCTCGAGCAAGATCCCGGCGAGCACCAAAACAGGTGGGCGGATCCCGCGTGCCAGACGATAAAGCGCAAGCTGCTGATCAAGCTGTGCGACCGCATGGCAGAGACTGTTGACCCGCTGCCGCCGCGGGTCGCGCCCTGGTAGATTTTGAAAGTTCAAGCGAATGCGCGCAGCCGCGTACGCGCGGCGACACCGCTGACCAGCGCGGGAAACAATCGGCACGCCGCTATTCCGAGACCTTGCACTGCGGGCCGTTCAAGTGCCCGTCCGAGCAACGATGCCATATGGATCTGTGGATAAAGCTCGGCACGCGCGCGCTCATGAAAGGCGCTCGCGCGTTGGCCGCCGGCGATGAACTCATCTGCTGCGAGCCGCGCGGTATGCAGCGCGATCGACACGCCTTCGCCGGAAAACGACGGGATGACGGCGAACTGATCGCCCAGCCGATAGATGCCGTCCGCGCGCGCGCCGGAATCCGCGTGCACAAACCCGTAAGGCAGGGCGGCGATCGCGGCCGGTTGCCGCCAGCACGGCGTTGCCCGATCGAGGAAATCATGCAGATAAGGACACGCGCGCGCGATATACGCCAGCAGCCGCCGCCAGTCCTTGCCGATTTGCGCGAAGCGCCGCTTCGTAACAACCAGGCACAGATTCGCCTTCCCGTCTTCGATCAGCTGCAGGCCGGCGTAACCGCCATCGAACAGGATGATGTCGACACGATCGGCCAGCGCCCGCCGCTGGCGCGCTGTGGACATGAAATGCATCTTGAGGCCGATAAAACCGTTCTGCGCGCCGGTCGGTCGCTTGCGCCCGCGCAGCTCGTGTTTGCCGGTCGCGAGGAACACGGCGTCGGTCTCGATGGCGTCAAGCCCGACAGCTTCCAGCCGCCACCGCCCGCCGGCCGGCGCAATCCTGGTCACCTTGCAGCCGCGGCGGACTTGCGCGCCATGGTCCGCGGCCCGCGCCAGCAACTGCTCATCCAGCAAAAAGCGTGACAGGCCCAGCCCGGTGAAAGGCAGACACGCATGCGCGGCGCACCGGCCGTAATGAAGGCGCACGGATCGCAGCAGCGTCGCGCCCAGACCGACCGCATCGACGTCGAGTTCGAACAGATACCGCTGCGCCTCGAAGCTCAAGAATTCCCCGCAGACCTTGTGATGCGGGTATTTTTCCTTCTCGATCAACAGCACCTTTTTGCCCGCGCGCGCAAGCCGACAGGCCGCCGCGCTGCCGGCCGGCCCGCCGCCGACGATGGCCGCATCCCAGTGTGCGTTCCTCAACATGCTGTCAGGCGCCACTTACCTGCGTCGCCGCCCAAAGCGGTGGGCGTTGGCGCCGGACGATGGCGTGTTGAATGAGCATCGCGCGCCATCAGTGCGCCATCTGAAACAGCATGCTTTCGGTGGTCAGCCCCGGCCCGAAGGCCAGCGCGCAACCCAACGCGCCTGGCGGCGCATCCATGAGCATCCGCTCCAGAATGAACATGACCGTGGCTGATGACATGTTGCCGAAGCGCCGGAGAATATCGCGCGAGTAGCGCAGGTCGTCACCCTTGAGACGCAGCGCCGAAGCCACTGCGTCCAGCACCGAGCGGCCGCCGGGATGCACCGCCCATAAGGCGATATCCTCGGGCTTGCGCGCACCCAGGATCGATTGGATGCTAACGGGCAGTTCGCCGCCGATGGTCTGCGGCACACGGCCCGACAGGTGCATATCGAACCCCAGCCTGCCGATACGCCAGGTGATCTGCTCGCTGCTTTGCGGCACGATGACGGCGCGGAAACCCAGCAGTTCGATGCCTTGCGGTTCGGCGCTAACCAGGCATGCCGCACAGCCGTCGGCGAACACCAGAAACGAAAGCACCTGCTCCAGATCGTCGGCCTCCTGCAGATGAATGGTGCAAAGTTCTAAGTTGAGCACCGCCACGCGCGCCGCCGGTTCGGCGCGCACGATATGCCGCGCCAGCTTCAGCGCGTTGATGGCGGCATAGCAGCCCATGAAGCCCACCGTGGTGCGTTCCACGGCAGGGTCGAGGCCGAAGCGCGCGATGATCTGCAAGTCAAGTCCCGGCGCATAGAATCCGGTGCAGGACACGACGATCAGATGCGTGATCCCGTCGGCGCCCTCGGGCAGGCCCAGGCGCGCCAGCGCGAGGCCCGCCAGCCGCAGGGCATGCGCCTCGTAAAAGCGCATGCGGGCCTGCGTGTCCGGAAAATTGCCCGCGACATAGAAATCGTCGCAGTCCAGTCGCTCGGGCGCGGGATCGGGCTTGATGTAGGAAAAGCGATGCTCGATCTGCGCGCGTTCCGACATGCGCTGAAACAGGCGCCGGGCGCGCGGATCGCTCAGCAGGCGCGGGGCGTAATCGACAAACTTGCGATGCACATCATAATCGGGCACCGCCGTGGCGATTCGATTGATATAGACGCTAGGCATGTGGAGAGGGCAGTTCCGGCAAACGCAGCAACCGTCTTGAGCAGCTGGCAAAGGCAGGCGCTAAACTGCTCGCCTGGGAAGTCTCCTGAATCGGACACGCGCGGATCAGGCGCGTTCCCGAACGAAGGCTGATCGGGAATATGGTACGCCCGCCGGTGACCTGCAAATGCGGGCGGCACAGCGCCCGGTCGGCGCGCGGTTATTGCACCGCGTTCAACATGTAATCGACCGCCGCCTTGACTTCGTCATCGCCAAGCTGCCTTGCCGCCCGTAGGTGGCATCTGCCCTTGGCGTTGATTGCGGATTGATAGAGCTGCGCCTTGGCCGCCTTCACACGGCTCGCCCACGCGGCTATATCGCCGAATTTCGGCGCACCGGCCATACCCGCGCCATGACACGTGGCGCAAACGCGCCCGTAAGTCTTTTTTCCGGCCGCCGGCGATGCACCGCCGGCAGCATTGTCTTGAGCTTTGCCCGACTTCGCCGTGGTCGCTGGCTGCGGCGGCGCCTTTGGCATCCGTTTGTTTGCCTTGCGCCACCGTCGGCTTGCGATCAGGGCGCGGTCTTTCCCGCTGCAGGAGATTTGCCTTGCGCCGTGGACTTCGCCGACGATTGTTTGGCAGAACCCATATCGCCGGAAACTTGCGCGATGATGTAGTCCACCGCCTTTTTGACCTCGGACTCGCCAAGCTGCGAGTGGCCGCCTTTGGGTGGCATCGCGCCAATACCGCTGATGGCGCTGCCGTAAAGCGCCTGCGAACCCTTGGCGATGCGCGGCTGCCAAGCGGCCTTGTCGGTCACCCTGGGCGCACCGAGCGCGCCGGAATCATGACAGGCGGAACACATGGCCTGATAAATCGATTTGTTTTCAGGCGATGCGCCCCGGCCGGCTGCCTGCGCGATGCCCGCGCCGCCCGCCTGAGTCTTGCCGGCCGCCGGCGCGGCGGCGTCCGTTTTGCCCTTCTGTGCGGGTTCTTGCTGACCTTTGGGCTGACCGCTGGACTTACCGCCAGCGGCCTGAGAATCCTGAGCGGACGTCTTGGCTGCCTGCTTACCTCCGGCGGCGCCGCCTCCTACCGTAGCCACGATGTGATCGACCGCCGCCTGCACCTGCTCGTCGGACAGGCTGGCATCACCGCCTTTCGGCGGCATCGCATTGAAGCCGTTGATGGCGTGATCGTAGAGCGTCTGCTTGCCCTGCTCGATGCGCGGCTGCCAAGCGGCCTTGTCGGTTATCCTGGGTGCGCCGGCCGTGCCGGAATCGTGACACACGGCGCAAGCCTGGGCATAAGTCTGCTCACCGCCACCGCCTGCGCTATCGCCGCCCGCGGAAGCCTGTTGCGCCCCTTCCGGCACTTCTCCCGAGTAAGCCTCGCCGACCGGCGCCGTGCGCTCCTCGACCTGCTTTTCGATCAGCGGGCCATAATCGACCTTGTTGAATGACATCAGCACGAGCGCCATGATGAATATCACCACGGTGAACGCCAACAGCGCGCCGAGCACGATCATAAACTGCATCATGAATTGTTTGTCATCCTGGTTCACGCGCGGCCTCCAGTATTAGCCGGGTTATTCGTTTCAAAAGTAGGTCGAGCCGGCGCTTGCAATGAGGTATCAGGATTGGATTTTGCGACGAGCAAGACCGAATAGCGTCAAGAGTATAGGATAAGCGCTATACTGGCACCACCTGCGAAACCCGCCGGCCGCAAATGAAAAGACCGGATTTTCAGCGCAAGTCAATGGCTGAGAGACCCGCCGAACGTGGATGTTCACGGCAGGGCTTGTTAACCTAGCGAATACTCGCCCGGCCGAGCGACCGCGCAGGATGCCCGGGCCGGGGCTTGGAATTTTTCATTTGCCTCGTCATGGATGGCATGAATATTCTTGCAAAGATGCGCCCGTAGCTCAGCTGGATAGAGTGTCGGCCTCCGAAGCCGAAGGTCACAGGTTCGAATCCTGTCGGGCGCGCCACCTAACCTTTCACAGATCATCGAAGCCGTCCTTGGCGAAGCATTGCGGCTGCCTCAAGCTCCGGCCCGCACCTCCGTGTGCGGGCGCTCGCCGGGAAATCGATTCACTGGATCGATTTCTCGATCCGGCTCGCCCTGTCGGGCGCGCCACCTAACCTTTCACAGATCATCGAAGCCGTCCTTGGCGAAATATTGTCGTTGTCTCAAGCTCCGACCTCGCCATTCGTAGTGCGGCGCCCGCCACCTTAAGCTTTTATTTCACTTCTTCCACGTCGACCGCCGCGGTTATGTCGCTCGGTATCAGACAGCGTCCCGTGTCATTGCAGGCTTGCAGATTGACGATGACTTTGAGGTTCTCCGGCTCGCGGCTCGACCCGGCGCCGCGCAACTTTACCGGCAGCGTGGTCTTGTCGCTGTAGACGGCGATCGGCTTGTCAAAACCTTCCTTTAGCAAGTGACCGCGCGGATAGTCCACCGCGATCTCGACCGGTCGCTTTCCATCCGCGACTTTCAATGTTGTGGGTATCAGAAATTCCATGGACGCGGGGTTTGCGTTGACATGCCAGCCGCGCGCGATATCCAGCGTCACGTCGATGCCGGCGCGTGCGCCATTCGCGGGCCGCGGCATGGCACGGACCTTAACGTAGTCGGCGCTCTGCGGAAGCGCCGAGGGTGCACTTTGCTCGCGCGAGGCAGAATCGTCCATGGCGTCCGCCGCACTGTCGGCGCGTTGCGTCATGGAATCGCCCGCCGGCTGCGAACTCAAATAACCGTAAACACCGCTCGCGAGCGCGGCGACGATCGCCACGATCATGAAAAGATTACTTCTGTTCATAGGTTTGTGTATCGGGGATTCTGTATCGGGTTAATGGCGCAAAGCGCGCGGTGTTGTCCGCCTGGATTCCATCGGTCGCCTCCGTGATGGCTTCGATCAGTTGACTCGCGCCGAACAGATCGGGAAAGCGGCTGATGATCTTGCCGCCACCGTCGATGACGACCGCGAATGGAATTCCGCCGCCGCCATACGAGCGCAGCAACTCCTGTTGACGCGCATCCGCGCGCGTCATGTCGACTTGCAGCGCCAGCAGTCCAATTTCGGCGGCCAGCGCCACGACCTCGGCGTCGCTGTAAACCGTGCGCTCCAGCACCTTGCAGTTGATGCACCAGTCGGCGGTGAATTCGATCAGCACGGCCCGGTTCTGTTGCAGCGCCGCCGCCCGGCGTTCGTGGCTGAACGGCCGCCACGGCAGCGGCTGACTGTCGCGCAGCGAATCCGCGGCGACCAGCGATCCCACCAGTGCGACACACGCCGCGGGCAGCAGCCGAGAAGACGTCGATTCGCGGTTCAGCAAATGCCACACGGCCCACAGCACAAACAGCGCACTCAAGGAGAACATGGCCGCTCGTTGCAGGGCGGGCGACGCGATCGCGCCCAGAAAAAACACCGCGCCGCCGAGTAACACGAAACCCATCAGCTCCTCGATGCGCGCGAGCCACGCGCCGCCGCGCGGCAAGCGTTCGACCAGGCCCGGCATCGCCAGCAGCAGCACATAAGGCGCCGCGAGTCCAAGCCCGATGGCGGCGAAGATGGTGACGGTCGCGCTGGCGGGCTGGGTCAGGGAAAACGCGAGCACCGAGCCCAGAAATGGGCCGGTGCAGGGCGTCGACAGCACGCCGGCCAGGGCGCCGGTCAGGAATGGGCCGGAACCCGCGGCGCCCGCGTCGTAAACCCTGGCAGGCAGGCGAATGGGCACGTGCAAGGCCATAACCGCACCGGCCGCGAACAGCAGCACGATCAAAACCAGCAGAAACGCGCGCGATTGAAACAGAAATCCCCATTGCAGATTGAGGAAGGCACTGGCCAGACCCAGCGGCAGAAACACGGCGAGCGACCCCGCCGCCAGCGTCACGGCCGCGACCAAACGCGCGCGTGCCGTGCTGCCGGTCTCCGCGATCAGCGCGTGCACCTTGAACGGCAACACCGGCAATACGCATGGCGCGACATTCAGCAGCACGCCGCCGGTAAAGGCGAATACGGCCTGCAGCCATAAATCCGTCACGTGTTTACACCCGCTGCGGCCTGCATTGCCGCGTTCGCCCTCCGTCGCATGTGTTTATCTTGACCATTTTGCGCATATGCCGCCACCGGGCCGCAATCGCTGGCGCGCGACAGCCGCAGCGAGCAGCGGACCGCCCGCGACACCGCGTCGATGCCCAGATTGAGAAATCCGATCACCAGAATCAGCGCCTGAACAAACTTGAGCGCCTGCATGGCGTTGTCGACGAAGAAACCCAGGGTTTGCACGCCCAATATACCCACAATGGCGGTCTCGCGCGCGCCGTGGCCATGGCCCATCGAACAACAGGAACAGACCGCCCGCATCCGAATACAAACCCATGAAGGCGGAGTGAAGGTAATAGCGCAGGGTCGGAATGCCGATGAAGCCGAGCACCGCGCCTCCGGACGATTGAATGAATCGAGCCTTATTACGCCGTCAGCGAGGCGATTGGATGTGGCGTGCAGGTATGGAATTCAGATAATGCTGATGGCGGTTGCAGCGCTGGGCCGGGCGCGCCCGATAACGCACGCCTGCCGGTAACCCAGTTCACGCAGTTCGGCGATGCAAGCAGTGGCCTCATCGGGCGGCACGGCGGCCAGCAGCCCGCCTGATGTCTGGGGATCGAACAGCAGTGGCCACGCCGGGTGAGTGCGTACCGTATCGGCGGCCGTTACGCTCTGCTCCAGGCGCGCATTCTGCGGCTGCAAAGAGCTAAAAATGCCGGCCGCGACACACTCCCGCGCGCCTTCCAGCAAGGGTAATGCCCGCAGCTCGATGTCGGCGCCCAGCCCCGACGGCCGCAGCAACGCCAGCAAATGGCCGATCAGACCGAAACCGGTCACGTCGGTGCAGGCGCTGGCGTGATGCGCGCGCAGACAATCGGCCGCCTGCGCGCTGGACTGACGCATCATGGCCACGGCCAGGTCGATCCAGCGGCCGTGCGCCCGATGGCGCATGTCAGCGGCGAACAGGGCGCCGGTGCCGAGCGGTTTGGTCAGGATCAATACCTGTCCGGGCGCCAGCATACGACGGCGCGCGAGATCGTCGGCGTCGATCATGCCGGTCACGGAAAAACCGATCCCAAGCTCGGCGCCTTCGCCGGAGTGACCGCCCAGCAACGCGGCGCCGGCAGTGTCCAAAGTGCGCATCGCGCCGGCCATCAACTGATAGAGCTGTTCCTCCATTACGCTCTCGGCGGCGTAAGGCAAAGTCGCCAGGGCCAGGGCCGAGTGCGGCCGCGCGCCCATGGCGTAGAGATCGCTCAACGCGTGATTGGCCGCGATCTCACCGAGCACGAATGGATCGTTGATAAAATCGCGGAAGTAATCAATGGATTGCACCAGCTTCACGCCCGCGGGCGGCGTGAATACCGCCGCGTCGTCCATGTCCTCCAGGCCAATATCGACGCCCTCGCCTGTTCTTTTGGCGAGGCGTTTCAACACCCGTTTAAGCACCGCGTCGCCGACCTTGGCGCCGCAACCGCCGCAGCGCATCGCGGGCTTGCGCGCGAAATCGACATCCGCTTCGCCGTGCGCTCCGCTGGTAGCGCTACGCGGCTCGCGCATCGCCGGCAAGTCGTTGTATTTCGACATCCAGCGCCGGTCGATCCAGTCCTTGACTCGCCACAGCCAGCCGCCCGCGGCATACAACCTGCCGCGCGAGGCCACGGCATAGCGATTGCCGGTGCTGATCAACGCGAGCGCGCGCGTTTGCGGCCGGTAACGCTTGAGCCGGCGGTGCTCATGGTAGCGGCGCAGATTGCTTGCCAGCACCGCGCCCTGCTTGACCGCGTAGACGCCGGACTTGGGGTGCGGCGTCTCCATCGAACCGGCCACGTCCCCCGCCGCGAACACGTTGGCGTGCGACGTCGATTGCAGGCGCGCATCGATCCGGATGAAGCCGCGTGCGTCGAGATCCAGGCCGGTTGATTCAAGCCAATTTGGCGCGGCGACCGCCGTGGCCCACATGACGAAATCGGCGGCGATCGCGCGCCCGCTCTCGCAGCGCAATCCCGGCGGTTCTACGGCGGTGACGCACTCGCGGGTAATGACCTCAATGCCCCGCGTGGCGAGCACCTGCACGAAACGAGCGCGCACGCGGCGGTTGTGTTCTGTCAGGATTTGCGTTTGGTCAGTGACGAGCCGCGAACTGCACCGCGTTTCATCAAGTCCTTCCCGGAGCAAGCCGTGTTGCAACGCCAATATCAACTCGACGCCGCCCGCGCCGCCACCCACAACGGCAATGTCGAGGCGGCCGTTGCGGGCTTGCGCCATGCGACATAGTTCACGGCAACCACTGAGCAAAACGTCGACCGGCTTGACCGGAAACACGCGCGCGGCTCGTTCGTCAGCCGGCGGCACGGCGGGCTGCGCGCCGATGTTGAGCGACAGAAAATCGTAATGCAGCGGCGGCCTGCCGGTTATGAGCAGACGTTGCTTTTCAGGTTCTAGCGATTCAGCCTCGGCCTGAACAAAATCGGCGCCCGCGAAGCGCGCCAGCCGCCGCAGATCGATATGACAGGCATCAAAATCGTAATGACCGGCGATCAACCCCGGCAGCATGCCCGAATACGGCGCATAGGTAGCGCGCGAGACGAGCGTGAGCCTGAGCCCGGGCGCGGGCCGCATGCCAAAGTGTTTGAGCACGGCCACGTGGCTGTGGCCGGCTCCCGCGAGCACCAGATGACGGCGCGCGGGCGTTTTGGCATCGTTCACACGCTGGATTATTCGATCCGGACGCCGCCGGCATTCATGATCAGTAGGCGGGCTTTTCGCTGCGCAGAAACAGCAGCGCGCCCGACGGCCTTTCCGCCGCGCCATGCGGCAGCCCCCTGGGCGCGAAATGATAGTCGCCGGCTTTCAATATCACGCCTTCTCCGAGATGCAGTTCGCCCTCCAGCACCAGACATTCCTCGTCGGCCACGTGCACGTGCGCGGGCAGCCGCGCGCCAGGCTCGCGCCGCAGCCGGAACGATGTCGCGCGCGCGGCACTGATCAATAACCAGGTGTGCGGACGGCCGCGCTTGCCGTCGCATTTCGCGGCATGGCGCCAGACCTGCGGAAACACGTCGATCACGACATCTTCCGCCATATCCGGCTATTTGGTGGTGGCCAGCGCGACCGTAAACGCGCGGCATGGTCGCCTCGTAAAACGCATTGAAGGCGTCCCTGTCGCGGCGCGCAATCCGGTCGATGAGCAGCGCGTAGTTTTCATCCGCCGCTCCGCCGTGACGCGGGCATCGAGCGAATGCAGCGGGTTGGTCGACATGATTCGAAGTATACGGAGCACGACCGCGACTAGGCAAACGGGCGGTCCCGATGTCCGAGTCTTCCACGGGTTGCGAGCCGGACGCGCGCGGATCACGCTCCACGCGCTAGCCTGTGATCATGGGCGACCTGCTCCGTGCACTGGCAACCTGGCCACGCTCCGCTATCATTCTAATGAATGGCTTGCAGCAGCATCAGTATGCGATGGTACGCAAGGACATGACGCTCCCGGGTTGCCCATTTGCAGTTCGCATACTGAAACGGCATTACAGCGGTCATATTTCTTTTTTGGCGATGCCAGAAGACGTAACCATCAGCCCGATCCTTGCCCTGAAGGAGGCCGAACATGGCGCTGTGGAAACCCGACCCGACCTTTTATCCCTCCCCCCGCATGGCGATGCAGGCGCCACCCGAAACGCTGGCGTACGTCGCAGCCTTCAATCCGACGCCTGATGGCCGCCCGGATGCGATGACCGTGGTGGACCTGGCGCCCGACTCGTCCAGCTATGGCCAGATCGTCGGCCGCACCGAGATGCCGAACGCCGGCGATGAACTGCATCACTTCGGCTGGAACGCATGCAGCTCGGCGCTATGCCCGTACGCGCCGCACCCGCACATCGAGCGGCGTTATCTGGTGGTGCCGGGGCTCCGCTCGTCGCGCATCCATATCATCGATATCAAGCCTGATCCCCGCAATCCGAAGCTCGTCAAGACCATCGAGCCGGAAGACGTTTTCAAACGCGCGCCGTATTCACGCTTTCATACGATCCATTGCGGGCCGGAGGGCATCTACATCAGCGCGCTGGGATCGCAGGACGGTGATGGGCCGGGCGGCATCTTTCTGCTGGATCACTTCTCGTTCGACGTGCTGGGCCAGTGGGAAATGGAGCGCGGCCCGCAGTATCTGGCCTACGACTTCTGGTGGCATCTGGCGCACGACACGATGATTACCAGCGAATGGGGCACGCCGAACATGATCGAGAACGGTCTGGTGCCGGATCTGCTGCTGAACGGGAAATATGGCCGCCACGTGCACATCTGGGATTTGCGCCGGCGGCGGCACGTGCAGGCGCTCGATCTGGGCGCGGAGCAGCAACTGGTGCTGGAATTGCGCGCCGCGCATGATCCCACCAGGACATATGGTTTCGTCGGCGTGGTGATCTCGCTCAAAGACCTGTCGAGTTCGATCTGGCTCTGGCATCGCGACAACGGCGAGTGGAAAATCCAGAAGGTCGTCGAGATTCCCGCCGAATCGGCCGAACCTGAAAACCTGCCGCCGTTGCTGCAAGGCTTCAAGGCAGTGCCGCCGCTGGTCACCGACATCAATCTGTCACTTGACGATCGGTGGCTGTACGTCTCGTGCTGGGGCACGGGCGAGCTGCGGCAGTATGACGTATCCGATCCGTTCAAACCCGAGCTCACCGGTTCGGTGCATCTGGGCGGCATCGTGCGCCGCACGCCGCATCCCAAAAAACCAGATCAACCTTTGAACGGCGCGCCGCAGATGGTGGAGGTGAGCCGCGACGGCAAGCGCGTGTATTTCACCAACTCGCTGTATCACGCCTGGGACGAGCAGTTCTATCCGGAGGGCATGCAGAGCTGGATGGTGAAGCTCGATGCGAATCCCGCCGGCGGCCTCAGGATCGATCCGGACTTCTTCGTAGCGTTCCACGGCTACCGCGCACACCAGATCCGCCTGGACGGCGGCGACTGTTCTTCGGATTCTTATTGCTATCCGTGAGCGAACTATGGCCCTGGCTGACCCTGTTCGGTCTGGGCGCATACCACGGCATCAATCCCGGCATGGGCTGGCTGTTCGCCGTCGCCTTGGGCTTACAGGAAAAACGGCGCCGCGCGGTGCTGGCGGCGATCCCACCGATCGCACTGGGCCATGCGCTCTCGATAGGCGTGGTGGTCGGCCTGTTGTGGCTGGCGCAAGCGAACTTACCGGAAACCGCCCTGCGTTACGGCGCGGCGGCCCTGCTGTTCGGGTTGGGGATCTATCGCTTGGTGCGCGCGCGGCATCCAAAGTGGGTCGGCATGCGCGTCAATTTCCGTGATTTGACCTTGTGGTCTTTCCTGATGGCTTCCGCGCACGGCGCCGGCCTGATGCTCGCGCCGATCCTGCTCGGCTGGTCTTACATGAATCATGCGGCGCATGGTGCGCACGCCGCGCATTTGCACCACCTCTCCGGCGAGCAGATCGCGGCGTTGAACGGCCCGGTGCCGTGGCTGATGGCCGTGATCGTACACACATTCGGGTATCTCGCAGTGGCGGCGCTCGTCGCGTTGCTCGTTTACGAAAAGCTCGGCTTAGCTATCCTGCGGCGCGCGTGGTTCAACCTCGATCTCTTGTGGGTGGTCGCCTTGATGATCAGCGGCGGCGTGATCCTCATCTTGTGACCCTAGCGACAATCGGCGAACGGATGCCGCGACTTCCCTCGTGTGCTAATTTAACGAAATGGCGTCGGTACGCAGAATCGATTGGCTGAGTGTCGAGGACTATCTCGTCGCGGAAGAGGTGGCCGAGGTACGGCACGAGTATGTCGCGGGCGCCGTGTACGCGATGGTGGGTGCCACCGCGCGCCATAATCGCATCGCCGTCAGGCTCGCATCTCGTCTGGAGTCGCACCTTGCTGGTTCGCCGTGCCAGACGTTCATCTCCGACATGAAAGTCTGCGCCGCCGACGCGTTTTATTACCCGGACGTAATCGTGACCTGCCAACCCGTGGCGCCCGAGGCCGTTTACCTCACCGAACCCGTGCTGATCGCGGAAGTGCTATCGGAATCCACCGAAGGACGCGACCGGCTGGAAAAGTGGGCGGCTTATCGCGCGCTGCCGAGCCTGCGCGAATACGTGTTGATCGCCCAGGACCGCCCGGCCGTTGAAGTTTATCGGCGCAATGAAGAGGGCTGGGATCAAATCAGCCTGGATTCGGGTGAGACCATGGAACTCGTCTCGCTTGACCTCGAGGTTCCCCTAGACGAACTCTACGCCGGATTGCCGACGGCGTGATTGGGTCGGCTAACTTCCGCAACTGAAACTTGCCAAAGCAATTCAGGCTTCGAAGGACGAAACCGCATCGTTGCCGATTGCTATTTGATCCCGTAGCGTAGGGCTTGGCGCGGTTGCGGCGCACGCGGTTCAATCCTGACCTGCTTGGGGGATCGCTCTGATAACCAACGGAGGCGCGATTCTTCTCGTCTAAGGCACGACTACTTTTCAGAATTACTGTCTTCCGATGTACAATCGCGTCAATGGGGCGCACGGTGTACACAAATATAAGAGAATCCCTGCGGGAGCTTTACTTAAAAGATAGCTGCTCTTGGCTGGTCGGCTTCAGCGGGGGCAAAGACAGTACCATGTTGGCATCTTTGGTGTTCAATGCGGTGCTTTCAGTGCCTACCAACCAGCGCAAGAAGCCTGTCGCTATTCTTTGTACCGACACGCGCGTGGAGATTCCAGCCATTGTTGAGATGGTTGAAACAACGTTGGCGCGGATGCACAAGCATTCCCAGCAGCACGATCTCAACATCGAAGTACACTTGCTAAAACCGCCACCCGAGCAATCGTTCTGGGTCAACATAATCGGCCGCGGCTATCCGCCACCTAACCGTAAGTTCCGCTGGTGTACGCAGCGCATGAAAATTGACCCCGTCACTGCTTTCGTTAATCAGCGGCTGGGACATTGGGGCGAGCACCTCGGCGCGCGTCGCGCCGAAAGCTCCACTCGCGGCCAAACGATGGCGGGGCGCGAAAACCGCAATGGCCTGCATCGCCATCCCGATTTGCCCCGCGTGTGGGTGTCCAATCCCATTGAATTTCTCACTACCGAGGAAGTCTGGGCGTATCTGTTACAGAAAGCTAATCCTTGGGGCGGCGACAATCGTGCCCTTTATAAGCTCTACGCCAGCGCCTCCAATGGGGAATGTCCCATTCAAATCGACACCAGCACTCCAGCCTGCGGGCACTCACGATTTGGCTGCTGGACATGCACAGTCGTTGTGCGAGACAGGGCCAGCGAGGGCCTGCTCGCCGCCGGCGACGAACGCATGGAACATCTGCTCGGTTTTCGCGAGACGCTCCTAGAATTCCGTGATCCTGAAAATGGCTGGCGCGACAACCGCCGTATGAACGGTGCGCGGGCACCTGGCCCGCTGACAATTGAAGCGCGGCGTGAACTTCTTAAACGCCTGCTCAAATTACAAGAAGAAACAACCCTGCCACTAATTACTCCAGAAGAATTATTGTTAATTCAGCAAATGTGGAAGGCGGCGCGCGACCCGACGGCGGTCGTGGCGTTGCCCGAATAATGAATGACCAGCGGGGTGCCATAATGAATGCCGACCTCAACAAATCAAACCGCTTGCGAGAAACGGAAAAGAAGGTCGCCCAGGAACTCGGCATTCGCCCCGACACGTTACGCCGCATGTTGGCGAAGGTGGAAGAATACAGTGAAAGTCACCGCGCCCAGGTTTGCCAGATGATTTGCTTAACATCCTAAAGGATGACCTTTTCGCTCATGAAGAGCGCCGCCCGGTCTCCTCGCGCAATTAACCGCCATCTTGCGTGCACGTATTAACTCAAGAACGGCGCTGGCTTAAAGTCGCCGCGAACCTCAGGGTTGACCGCAAGCACAATATCGCCCCCCACAAGCCGCTTTTGCTATTGGTCGTTGTAGGGCTTGCCGAAGAAGGAAAACTCGCGCGGCCAGTCTTAGCGCTGACCGGCGAGCTCACATTCCGTTTTCTTGCATTCTGGACAATCGTCGCCAACCGCCGCTCACAGCGACCGGACATTCGCCTGCCGTTCTATCATCTCCATAACGACGGTTGCTGGACGCTGCTAGACGTCGAAGGAACGACTACTAGCGAACGTAGCCGTGCAGTTACCGCGCAGCTTGACGCACAGTTCCACGCCTGCCTGCACAATCCCGACTTCCGCGAGCAGTTTCGAAGAATCCTGATCGCGAGGTACTTTACCGACGCCGGCGAACGCGCCGCTCTTTACGACTTGACTGACCTGCCAGCTCCGCCCGATGCCATCGAAGAAGCGGACGCCAACCTTTACGTCGAGTCGCGGAGGCGAGGGCGCGAAGCGCGCTTCCGGCTGACCGTCGTACCGGCCTACAACTACACCTGTGCACTTACCGGTTATCGCTGCGTTACGGTAAATGCCGGCAGCATCGTGGACGCTGCTCACATCCACCAGTTCGCTGACAGTCGCAACAACTACCCGCAAAACGGTATTGCGCTCTGCAAGAACGCTCACTGGCTTTTCGATCAAGGTCTGTGGTCGCTTACAGACGACTACGAGATTATTGTCGCCACACACCGCTTCCATGAGTCTGGAGATAGCGCGCTGCTGCTAGCCCGAATGGCGGGCCATCGCATTCTGCTTCCCGGCAAGCGAGACTATTGGCCTGACAAAGCGTACTTGGCGTGGCACCGACAACATAGGTACATCAAAGAAAAGACCGAATGATGGAATTATGAGCATCGTTCCAAAACATCGTGGAGCTTCTTTTCACAAGTGTGATCTTCAAGTCCATACGCTCAGGGATGCGAATTGGAATGGGCCCTTTCATCGGCTGAATGACCGAGTAGCTTTTGCTCAGGCGCTGGTTGCCGACTGCCGGCGCAAGAGCATCGAAGCGATTGCGATCACGGACCATCACGATCTGTGCCTTTGGAGAATTATTCACGATGCTGCTCAGAATGAGCAGAAGCCGGCTGGTTCGGCAAACCAAGAAGAGGCTTCCCCTGTCGTTTTTCCTGGTGTTGAGCTCACCTTGTCCAACCCCGCTTGCCAAGCATTGCTGATACTCGATCCAGACTTGACTGACAAGACCCTAAACTACATTTGGGGCGCTCTCGGAGCGACTCCCTCGGGCGTGGACGAGGAAAAGACAACTCAGACGGTTGCACTGCCCCTTAACAAGTCCATTGCAACGATCGCCCAAGCGCTCTCCCAAATTCGGCTTAACCCTGAGGAAGCAGATCCAAACAAGTTCAGATCGCTTAGAGGAAAATTCATATTGTTACCGAATGTGAAGTGTGGTGGACATAAGACGATCATGCGAAAAGGTAACCAGGCGGCTTATACCACGATGCCGTTTGTGGGAGGCTACATTGAGGGATGCGAGTATTCATCAATTAATGTGGGAGACTGCAATATTCTTGAAGGACGAGTACAAGCTTGGGGATCAAAGAGTGTCGCCGTATTTCAGACCTCAGACTGCCGCGAGGCGAAAGTTGTCACTATCGATGGCAATAAGCACACCGATTTCATCAATCTCGGCAAGTGGCCGACGTGGGTGAAATGGGCACAACCGTCAACGGAAGCCTTGCGACAGGCATGCTTGGCAAGGCAGTCACGGATCAGCCATACCGAGCCCAGCTACCCTCTTCTGCAGATCGTGGGGGTGAAGGTGAGTGACAGCCAGTTCCTCGGTCCAGTGGAACTCGGTCTCAGCCCGCAGTTCAATGCTTTTATCGGCGGGCGAGGCACCGGTAAATCCTCGTTGATCGAGTACATTCGGTGGGCACTCTGCGATGACCCTGTGGAAGTTTCCGAAATGGTGGAGCTTCCAAATTTTCAAAAGCGCAGGAAAGCCCTGGTGGAAGCGACACTCAAACCATCCGGAGCGAAAGTGACTGTGTTTTACAAGAAAAACGAGGTCATCTACAAAATTGAAAGGACTATTACCGCCAAGGAGGACGCCATCGTGGTTGTGGATCCCTCTGGGGCGTCGCAGCAGATGTCGTCGGCTCAAGCTCGCAGACAATTTCCGGTTGTATCGTATGCCCAGAAGCAGCTAAGTTGCGTGGGTACTCTGCCGGACGAAATTAAACGGCTCATTACAGATCCTATCAGTGAGCGTCTGGCGCAGATTCAGGATCGAATTGAGACCTCCATCCTTCCACAAATTAAAGAGCAGCGCGCAAGAGAACTACGTCTCGCCAGCCTGAACACACAGCTTGCCGACATCGCTACATCGCTCAAGGACATAAAAGATCAGATTCACGCGCTTGAGATACAATTGCAGGATCTCGCGCCAGAGCAGCAGAGCATCATCTCGTCGCATGAGCTGCTGAGTCAGCAACATCAGTGGGTGAATCGCTCGGCGGAACTCCCGAGCAAGGTAGCAGAACTCTTGTTGCAGATGCGCCATCAGGTAAGTGCGCTAGGCAAGATTGATCTGCCCGATGCCCTACCCAACTCGATACCGAACTCGATCCAAGTCGACGCGATCTCGGCGTCTGCCAACGCCTATGTGAAGAGAGTGCTGGATCAGTTAGATGCCTTGATCGCTGATGCGCAATCCGGCAGCTGGCTCAACAAAGCAGATCGCCAAGCCTTAGAGCAACTCCAAAAAAAGCGTACGGTGCTCACCAACGGGAATACAACGAATGCGTCAAAACGAGCGCGAAAAACCAGACGCAGATGGAGGAGATTCAAAAGCTCAACAAACAAGTCGGTGAACTCGAAGCCAAGCAGTCAGCGCTAGAAGCGGAGCGCAAGACTCTTATGGCAGTCTTTGACCGATTTGCTGACACGCCGTGGAAGGCTTTTATGGACGCGGTGCGTGAGCGCGCGAACGTCTTGAGGGACCAGTGCACCATCATTGGCGGGCAGGCTCAGTACGAATTCAAGCCGCACCTCGCTTTTTGTGGTGATGATCGTCAGGTCCGCGAGTCACTGTATAGCTTGGTGCAAAACAGAAACGTCAGAGACAGCGATCAGAAAGTAAGAGACTTGGCAGCTATTGTTACCTCTGCGGATCACCCGCTTCAGCGGTGGCGAGAGGTGGTGGCTGAGCTGGATGCGCTTCTGGCAAGCAAGGGCTCTAACGTACTGCCGCAGGCGCCACTATTTACAAGCTCAGGTTTCACGACAGCTAATCTTGAATCAATTCGAAACGGGGTCACACAGGACGCGTTGGAGCAAATCCGTTTCTTGAACATCGACGATCGAATCGAATTCGTCTTTCGCATGGGCAAAAAGACAGATGGATCGGATAACTACATTCCTTTTGATTCTGCATCACCAGGACAGCAGGCTACGTGTCTGCTTCGCACGTTACTCGCGCAATCAGGTGCGCCCCTGCTGATAGATCAGCCCGAAGAAGATCTTGATAACGAGCAGATCCACCTGCTTTCCGAGCAAATTGCGGAAACCAAGCACAACAGGCAAATGCTGTTTGTAAGCCACAATGCAAATATCGTCGTCAACGGAGATGGGGAACTTATAGCCTGTTTCTGCTACCGCGACCCTAACGACAACACCCGCGGGAAGATCGAGCCGGTCGGCTCTATTGACTACGCTCCTGTGCGCGAAACTATTACATCAGTAATGGAAGGGGGCCGCCGGGCATTCGAATTACGCAAAGAAAAATATGGTTTTTGAGCGCGGAACCATAAAGATTGACTACCTGATAATCGTGCCGCTAGTCGACGTACAGGAAACTTCCTTCGGTTGATAAGCTAAGAATAGCGAGTGATCGGATCGAGGCGGTTCCCAATTGGCGGCCGTTGTTAGCGATTCTCTACTATGCCGTACTCGCGAGCTGACGAACATGCAATAACTCGCTGGATGTCAGCGGTTCGATCTGAGATTCGCGCATGGTGACCACCGCAACGGTCTCCCCCACGGCGTTGAACACTTCCAAACTATAACCCGGTCCTGCTCAGATCGCCCCGGATGGTATTCAACCACAGTCGCCACGTCTCCGGCGCGAAATCTATGCTCTGGCAAGTCCGTTTTCAGTGCTACTCGGGTAAATAGCTGGTATTTCATGTCTTGTCCAGATTAAAGGGTGATGAACTTGGTCTTGCCGGTTCCTTCTTCAGTCATCCAAATCGTCGCGACGCGGAGAACATCGCCATTTGGTCCAGTTATGGCGCCGCGAATCATATACTTCGGACCATACTCCGTCTGATCGATCAATTCGGCTTCAATCGACAGCAGTTGCTCGCGTATATCATCGAGGAGTCTGTGTGAATTTTCGAGCGTGTAACCCGCCCGAGCTAATAACGCTGATTTGGCATCCGCTGACCGCCATTGAAGAAGATGGCTTGTAACCTTTTCGGTGGCAATGAGGGCACAGGTGGCAACCTCATCGGCCCTATCTCAGCCACGAAGGTCCTGAGCCGCTTGCTTCACGACAGCCGCAGTCAAATCAATCTCGTGAGCCTGCTTCATAGCGTTGAGTGAAAAACGAACCATTTGCCGTGCGGCCGGCTGATTCGGCTTCATTGCCTTAACAACATGCGACGGTTCGTCGGAATCAGCCAAGCAAGCCGACCCTCCCGACGCGCAAATACCCGCTTGGTCAAATAGTAGCAACAATGCTTCGGATTCAACGCCGTGGAAGGTAATATTGGTCGTGTTTGCCAGCCGCTGAATCTTATGCCCATTCAGCTCGGTATCCGGTACCGAGTCCAGAATACTTTCCTCTAAAGTATCGCGGAGCGGGCGCACTTTCTTCTCATAACTCGGCAAGCTCTTACGCGCGAGTTCGGCGGCTCTGCCCATGCCGACGATCAAGGCGACGTTTTCCGTACCGCCACGCCGATTACGCTCCTGGTGTCCGCCGTGGACAAACGGCAAAAACGGTGTCTTACGGCGGACGTATAATGCGCCTATTCCCTTCGGTGCGTGGAATTTGTGGCCGGTGAGCGACAAATAATCGGTCTGCACCTCGCGCACATCAATATCGATTTTACCAACGGCCTGTACCGCGTCGCAGTGGTATAAGACCCCTCGCGAGCGGCAAATGTCAGCTATCGCGTTCACCGGGAATAGCACTCCGGTTTCATTATTCGCCCACATGAGCGAGACCACAGCCGTTTCATCCGAAATCGCGTTCGCCAAATCCGCCAGCTTCAAGACACCGTCGTAATCCACCGGCAGATAAGTTACCCGATAGCCCTCGCGCTCGAGCGCCATACAGTAGTTCAGCACCGAGGAATGCTCGACCGCTGATGTGACGATGTGCCGTTTGCTCGGATTGGCTTTCAGCGCCGCAAGGATGGCCGAATTATTGCTCTCCGTCGCGCAAGACGTGAAAACGATCTCCAGCGGGTGTGCTCCGATCAGCTCTGCGACCCGCGCCCTGGCCGTCTCGACCGCCGTCTTCAGCTTCGACCCAAACTTATAGCTGCTGGATGGATTGCCCCACTCAGATGTGAAGTAAGGCATCATCGAGTCCAGCACTTCCGGGGACACCGAAGTAGTTGCATTACTATCAAGGTAAATCATATTCCCCTTACAAGTAATTAATCCAAACTCGGTCGACGGCACCCGCAGCTCGCCCCCGAGCTCACGGTCGGCCGCGACCTCGGATTCGATGGGCAGTTTATGTCAGGGACACCTTGGCCCTGATCCTAAACCCATTGCGCGAGTGCCGACGGCGTTCAGCGTCGAACGGGGCCTCAGTGCCCCTATTAGCCTCGGCATAGTTTATCCCACGTTCGGTGGCCTATTTGAGCGAATGCAATACGGTCATGGGCATTGAAAACTCACGGTACTAGCCGCAGTTCACCTCCGCAACTCAAGCGATACCCTTCATGGCTCTCGCCGTCATCAATCCCCACAGCCAGTTGATCTTGTAGCGTTCGATCTCCACCTGGGCGTGCCCGGTTTCCTGCAAAAGTCGCGCGCATTCCCGCTCCGCGTAAGTCTTGAAATGCGCGCGGCTGAACCAGCGCAGATACAGATCGCAGAGACGGCAAGCCAGGTAGTCATCGCACCAGTCAGTGATGATCAGCCGGCCGCCCGGGCGCAGCACGCGATCCATCTCGTGCAACGCCTCGACGGGCTGTCGGATGTAGTGAAATACGTTGCACGAGACGACGACATCGAATTGTTGCGCTTCGAAGGGTAGCCGCTCCGCCCAGCCTTCACGCAGATCGACCGAGTCCGAAAGCCGCCGCCGCGCAACATCGAGCATCTCCCGCACGGGATCGACGCCGGCCAATTGCGCGCGCGGGTGAGTACCAATAAGGCGATCGAGCAAAACGCCGGTACCGCAGCCGACATCGAGCACGCGGTCGCGTGGGCCCAGCCGCAGACGCGCCAGTGTCTCTTCGATCGTGGCCTCGATATAGAACCGCCACCTCTTGTCGTAATCGCTTGCGAGTCGTGCGTATTCCTCGACTATCGGCTCGCGCGATCGACGCCGCCGGGGCTTAGCCATCGCCGGTGTATTTCAACGCGCTCGACGCCGGGATGACGCGTCCGCTCAATTTCGCTGCGAGTTTTGTGCGGTACGGCATGCAGCGGTTTTCATCGGCAACATCCAATCTTTCAAAAGTAAGGTATATAGTACTTGTCCATACGCAAACATCCGGCATGCGGCGCCATAAAAGCTTGAGCATTACTCGCCTCGGTTTAATCTTCGTTTGGGCCGGAGCAATCCTGTTCCTCGGGCCGGGTTGCGACCCGGAGACGGCTACCGACCGCGAACCCGCGGGCGCCAACGCCGATGCGGATCACGACGCAGCGGGCAAGAAAACCGCAGCGTCCAAACAGGCCGCGGCGGTGTTCGATGCGAGCTTCCACAAACTCGAAGACTGGAACCAGATGCAATCGCTCTCGAAATGGCGCGGCCAGTATCTGGTGCTGAATTTTTGGGCGACCTGGTGCAAGTCCTGCCACCACGAAGTGCCGGAGCTGAACAAGCTCTACAACCAGTTCAAGGACAAAAATACCGTGGTCGTGGGTCTTGCCGTGGATAATGCCGACAAGGTCAAAGATTATGCGGCGAAATATGGCGTCGATTATCCGATCCTCGTGGGCGGTAACGAGGCGCTGGAATTATCGAAAAAGATGGGCAACAAGGTCGTCGGACTGCCCTTCACGATCATGATCACGCCGCAAGGCGAAGTGGTCGAGACCATTCTCGGCGCCACCGAGAAAGGCACTCTGCCCAAGGTTCTCACGCCGCATCTAATGTGAGACTTCGGGCATTCAAACCCAAACAGGAGGTAACCGTTATGCGACTATTAAAAATTCCGACTGCCAATACGCGCAGGGCGAGTCCCAGGGTATTGGCGGCGGCCTTCGGCGTAGGGCTTGGGGTCGCCGTGTCGGGCGCGGCGCTCGCCAAGGACTACCCAACCGTCACAGTGGTTGATCCGTCGCCGGTGAACTGGCTTTGGATAACGTGGAACACCATGGAAGAAGCGGTGCGCGTGGACTACAACGGCCACACGCAACCCGCGCTGGCGGAGAGCTGGGAATGGAAAGATAACCAAACGCTGACGCTAGACATGCGCGACGACGCGGTGTTTCAGGACGGCAGCGCGTTCGATCCCGCGGTGTTCAAGCGCAGCTTCGACGAGGTGCAGAAGTGGGAAAACCCGCATCCGCCGGGCGCCTGGCTGAATTTCTCCAAGCAGGCCAGCATGGAGACGCCGGATGATGACACGGTGGTGTTCAACACCGCGATGGTCGACGGCACCACCATCACCAAACTGCGCGGCATGCACGTCGGCAGCCAGAAGTTCTGGGGGCAGGGCGGTTTCAACACCGCCGAAGGCTCATCCGAAGGGAATTGGTGAGTCATCAAAGAACCCGGTCCGTGGGGGACTGGGCCATTTGAACTGGTAGCAGGTACGTCGTTGCTCGACAAGCGTTCTCCCGAAGTTGTGCTGGAGCCCAATGAAGAATACTGGAATCCGGCGCGTAAACCGACGGTGCGCGTGGTGTTCGACAATGTTATTCCGAAGGCCGAGGCCGTGAAAGACGTCGGCAGCGCGGACGGCGAGATCGATATTGTCACTGAACTGACACCGGCCGAGGCCCAGCAGGTGGAAGACAGCGATGCCGCAAATGTGGTCGCGAGCGACTCGAAGACCGTGCTGCTCGGGGTCTTCAATCAGACCAGCGGCGATTCCAAATGGAATGACGTCAATCTGCGCAAGGCGGTCAACTACGCGGTGGATCGGCAAGGCGTCATCGATGACGCGATGATGGGTTACGGCAATCTCATGCCGGCCACCATCCTCGAAGGGAATTTCGGTTACAACGATAGTCTGGAGCCTTATGCGCATGACCCGGAGCAGGCCAGGCGGCTTGCGAAGGACGCCGACAAGACCGTCACCATCGTGACCGACGAAGCGCACAAGGGCGTGGCCGATGCCGTGGCCGCGGATCTGAACGCCGCCGGTTTCGACGCGACCGTTAAGGTCGGAGAGCCTGCAGGCGAGTGGGACATCTGGCTAGTCGAGCACTTCGACTGGTCGCCGGAGTTCCCCGCCGCCGTGGTGCATCGCGAGTTCTTCGGCGACACGGGCGGGTTCCTCAAGTCACCGGGCGACAAGCAACTACAGGGCTTGATCGATCAGGCGATGAGTACCGTCGATAAGGACGAGCAGGAAGAAATCACGCAGGCGATCGAGAAACACATCTACGATCACGCCGATGCGCTGTTGCTGTTCGCGCCGCAAAAACTCTACGCGGTGCGCGACGGCGTGGACTTCACGCCTTACAAGTCCACGGTGCTGGAACTGGCGGAGACCATGGTGGACGAGTAAGGATGTGGCTGCGGCAACAACCGTCTGGCCCTCGCACGGGGCCAGATTTTTTTCAGCCTTGGGTGGTTGCGAACTCGCGTAAGGCAGACCGCCCGGCCGGGAGATTGAATTGATCATCGGCACTGCGGGTCATATCGATCACGGCAAGACCGCGCTCATCAAGGCATTGACCGGCATCGACGCGGACCGCCTGGCCGAAGAGAAACGGCGCGGCATGACGATCGATCTGGGCTACGCGTATCACGAGCTGCCGGACGGCAATGTGATGGGCTTCGTGGATGTGCCCGGGCACGAGAAGTTCGTACACAACATGCTGTCGGGCGCGCTGGGTATCGACTATGTGCTGCTGGTGATCGCGGCCGATGACGGGCCGATGCCGCAGACTCGCGAACATCTGGCGATCGTCGATCTGCTGGCGATGAAGGAGGGTGTCGTGGCGCTTTCGAAAATCGATCTGGTCACACCGGCGCACATTGAAGAGACCGAACACGCGATACGCTCGATGCTGGCGGGCACGAGTCTCGCGGGAGCCGACGTTATGCGCGTATCCACGAAGAGCGGCTCTGGCCTCGATGCGCTTTACAAGCGGCTGGCGGAAGTCGCGAGAATACAATCACCCCGCGCCAGTAGCGGCCAATTCAGGCTGGCGGTGGATCGCTCATTCAGCGTGCGAGGCGCGGGCACCGTCGTGACCGGCACCGTGCATGCTGGCACGGTGCGCCCGGACGATCGTCTGACGGTTTCGCCGGCCGGCCTGAGCGCGCGGGTGCGCAGCATTCGCTGCCAGAACAAACAAACCAGTCTCGGACGGGCGGGCGATCGCTGCGCACTGAACCTGGCTGGCGCGAACCTTGATGCGCGGGCCATACAGCGTGGCGACTGGATTCTCGCGCCGGTTCTGCACCGGCCTTCCGCGCGGCTCGATTGCCGGCTGCATATCTTGCTTTCGGAACCACGTCCGCTGCGCCACTGGACGCCGGTGCATGTGCACGTCGGCGCGGCGGATATTAGCGGTCGCGTCGCGGTTCTGGAGAAGGAATCCATCGATCCCGGCGCGTCTGGGCTGGTACAAATCGTACTGGACAAACCGATACCGGCGCTGCACGGCGACCGATTGATACTGCGCGATCAGTCGGCGCTGCGCACGGTTGGCGGCGGCTACGTGCTCGATCCGACGCCGCCCGCGCGCGGGCGGCGCAAGCCGTATCGACTAGCGTCGCTTGCGGCGCTCGAACAACCGGCGCCCGCTGAGGCGCTCGAACGTCTGCTCGACCTGCGAGGCGCTACAGGACTGGATCTGGACTGGTTCGGCTTTGTCTGGAATCTGCGCGCTGAAGAATTCTACCGCCTTCAAAGCACGTGCGAGTTCCATGTCTTCGAAGCTACGGGAAATCGTACAGGCATCAAGTTTGCCGCCTGGCAGGCGCTGCGGAACGACGTTATCGAAGCGCTTGCCGAGCACCATCGGCGCGCACCGAATGAAACCGGCATCACCGAGGGCAAGCTCCGGCAGCTGCTGCGCGACCAGGCACCCGGCGCTTTGGTGAAGCTTGCGGTCAATGAATTGATCGCCGAAGGTGCGATCCTGCGTCACGGCGCGCTGTTGCATCTGCCGGGGCATGTCGATCGCCTGTCGCCGATCGAGGAAAACCTGTGGCGGCGGTTGTATGCGAAGATCGACGCGGGCGGACTGCGACCGCCCCGCCCGCGCGAGCTGGCCGAAATGTTCCGGGAGGATCGGACGCGCATCAAGGCGTTGCTCAAGCGCCAGGCGAAAGCCGGAAAAATCTGCGAGATTTCCGACGAGCTTTATTACCCGCTGCACACCATCGCCGAACTGGCCGCCACGACCGAGGCGCTTTGCAATGCGCAAAACGGCAACCCCATCACCATGCGCATCTTCCGCGAGGGCACGGGCATCGACCGTAACGTCACCATCGAGGTGCTGGAATATTTCGACCGCGTGGGCCTGACCTTGCGCGTCAATAACGGACGGCGGCTGCAGGGGACCGCGGCCGCAATCTTCGGCGCGCGGGACTCGAATCGGGTGGCGCGCTTATAATCGCAAGAATGGAAGAGATTCGATCCCCGGTGGGGCGTCCGGACTTCAAATCCGGGAGGGGCCGTCACGCGGTCCTTGGTGGGTTCGACTCCCACTCTCTTCCGCCATTGTGAATCCCGGAATTCCGCATGGATGAAGATAGGTCCCGCCGGTTCTCGGCGCTGCCGTCGGTGGAAAAGCTGCTGCGTACCGAGTCGCTGGCGCGGCAAAGCGAACGCTACGGTCGGCGCGCCGTATTGGACGCCGTGCGCGCCGCGCTGGAACAAGCGCGCGCGGCGATCCGCACCGGCGACTGGAAGACGAACGATAGCCTTGGTCTTCTGCAGGCGCGTTGCGAGTCTTTGCTGGAAAAACAGTTTCAATCGGCGCTCAGGCCGGTTTTTAATCTTACCGGAACCGTTTTGCACACCAATCTCGGCCGCGCACCGTTGCCGGCGGCGGCGGTGCACGCGCTTCGCCTGGCAGCGGGCGCCTGCAACGTCGAATACGATTTGACAACCGGCGAACGCGGGCAGCGCGAGACGCACATCGAAAAGCTGCTCGTGGAACTCACCGGCGCGGAGGCCGCAACGGTAGTCAATAACAATGCCGCAGCCGTGGTGCTCGCGCTGAGCACCCTGGCGGCGGGGCACGAAACCATCGTCTCGCGCGGCGAGTTGGTGGAGATCGGCGGCGCCTTCAGAATCCCGGACATCATGACGAGTTCGGGCAGCCGCCTGTGCGAAGTGGGCACCACGAACCGCACGCATGCGAGAGACTATCGCGATGCGATTGACCCGAACACGGCGCTGATCATGCGGGTACACACCAGCAATTACGAGATCCGCGGATTCACCAAGTCCGTGCCGGAGAAAACCCTGGCGGCTCTGGCGCACGAGCGCGGCCTGCCCCTGCTGGTGGATCTGGGCAGCGGCAGCCTGGTAGATTTGGCGCAATACGGTTTGCCGCACGAACCTACGCCCGCCGAGAGTCTGGACGCCGGCGCCGATCTCGTTACATTTTCCGGCGACAAGTTGCTCGGCGGGCCACAGACGGGACTGATCGTCGGACGCAAGGAATTGATCGACAGGATCAACCGGAACCCGCTCAAGCGCGCCTTACGGATCGACAAATTGATCATGGCCGCGCTGGAGGCGGTGCTGAAGTTGTACAAATCCCCGGAGTTTTTGGCTAGAGATTTACCGGGCTTACGACTGCTGACCCGGCCCGCCAGTGAGATCGAGGAGATGGCGCGCAGGCTGCGTCCGCGCATGCAGGATGCATTGTCCGGCGTTTGTGAAATCGAGGTGGAGGCGTGCGAGAGTCAAATCGGCAGTGGTTCGCTGCCGGTGGATTGCCTGCCGAGCTGGTGCATTTCGATCAGGCCCTCGTTCGCGCAAAAAAATGCAGGCCGTTTTCTGGAGCAAATGACATCGCGTTTGAGAGATCTGCCCGTTCCCATCATCGGCCGCACCCACAAAGGCGCGATCAAATTGGATTTGCGCTGTCTGGAAGACGAGCCATTGTTCATCGAACAGCTGAACGCGCTACCGGACCAGCCTGCGGCCGGCTAGAACTCTAATCTGTGGTGCCGCCGGTTTCATACGCTCAAGGTGCAGATGGCTTTGGGCTCCATCAGCAGCGGCACGATGCTCTCGCTGATGAACAGATGATAATGAATGCCGTCGTTCGAGGAATAGCCGGCCATGGCGTCCTGGCCCACCACCAGCGCGCCGACTCTGGCGTCGACCAGCACGGCGTCCTCGATCGGCGCCTTATAGATGCCCAGCTTGCACAGGCGCCGCAGGTGGTCGTGCTGCAGCATGTCGGTGCCTTCGTAGCGCTTGAACAGGTTGTTGTAATGGCCGGGCGGTAACGCCAGCGCGTATGGCCCGTAAAAACCCGCCTTGTCCAGGGTCTCCACCGCCTTGAGCACGTCGTTGATGGACTGCTCGACCTTGGACCAGTCGCCCATCGGAACGTCATTGCGGCCCTTGGCGGTTAACAGACCTTCCACGCCAAAGTCGGGCGAACCGTTGTAGATAAAATCTTCCTCGCGGCGCGCGACCGCTTCGGCGGCGTCTTCGATGGGGCTGGACTCGAAGCGCTGCCCCATGTGCAGATGCGCCTCCACCTGCCGGATGCTGAGCTTGAAATTCTTGCGCAGCATCGGCACGGAGATGGCGCGGCTCAGCACCGCGGCGGCCTCGTCTTCGCCCGGCTCCCGGCAGAAGTCGTCCGCGCCTACTTCCAGCGAGGTCATGCCCACGCCATAAGGCCCTTCCAGATCCATGAAGCGACGCGCGGTCAGCGCGTCGCGCATGGCTTCCACGGCGGCCTTATCGATTTCGCTCCAGATCTGCGCCGGCAGGGGCGTATTTTCGCGATTGAGATAACGCATGATCACGTTCCTTTCAGACTGCCGACCGTCAGCCGCATGGTCGGCGGAGGTTCATCGGCCGCCGGGACGCCGCCGTTATCCGGGTCGGCTTCGCCACCGTTCATGGCTTCGTCCTCGACCTCGGTGATCGGGCCTTTGCTGAACAGATAGGTCTTCAGCCGCGCGTCCAGGTCATCGCTGTTACGGCGCAGCCACTCCAGCACCATGCAGGCGTGTTCCATTTCTTCGCGCATGTTGTGCAGCAGCACCTCCCGCAGTTGTTGATCCGACGCGGCGTCCGCGCGCTGCCGGTACCAGTCCACCGCCTCCAGCTCTTCCTGCAGGGAAACGAGCGCGCGGTGCATATCGCGGGTGGACTCGGACAATAATTCCAGCGGCTCATGATAGCTTTCGCTAGCGCCCGCCATGCCGTGCTCCTGTATTCGAAGGGAACTGAATCATTACATCTGGAGAAAACCAAGCAAGTTCTTTACCGTATCATCAATGCCTCGGCGCGTCAGCCCTTCATAAATCGATCCGTACGCAACCGCTCGCGCACTGCACCGGCACCTAACTTGCGTGGCAGTTGCTTTTCAAACTTCACTTTCGGTCGTACCGATGACGATTTTCTACAACCTGGCGCTGACCGTCTTGCTGCTTTGCGCGGCGGCTTACGCGCACTGGCGGCTGCCGTTTCACACCGCAACCCCGCGCCACACGCTGATTGCGCGACTGATCCTGCTGGTGGTCGGGATGGCGTTCGGTGTGGCGGTGGCGACGACCTACACGAATGCGCAAGGCGCGCAGTGGCTGATCGCGTTCTGTGCCGGCTTCGGCGCCGTGCACGTGCCCGCGGCCGCTATCCTGTTTCTCAAGCGGCAGCGTTTGAAGGGCTAAATACTTGCGCGGCGGCGCGCAGCCGGTCAGATGTGCTGAGCGACCATCGCGGACGCATGGTGTGGCCGTCCGGCGCCGAGTGCAAGCCGCTCCGGCAGACGAATCTCCAGCGCAATCGGCAGATGATCGGAGTAGGACAAGTCATAAACATGCGCGCGCTCGACGATGAGTTCGGGCGTGACCAGGATGTGATCGAGTCCGCGCTTGGGCAGCCAGCTGGGAAAGGTATGCAGTTCGCGTTCCGGCGAGCATAGATGGGTGTCGTTCAGCAGGGCCTGGAATTCATTACTGTCGACGCGACAGTTAAAATCGCCCATCAGAATAACGTGCTCGTGAAGGCTCACCTGGCGGGCCAGATATGCAAGCTGCAGGCGGCGCGCACGCTGACCCAGCGACAGGTGCACAACGCCCACCAGCAGCGAATAGTCCTCGCCGCCGTAGCGGGCGAGCATGACGCCGCGGCCCGGGATACGCCCGGGCAGGCGATAACCAACGACTTCGCGCGGCCGCGGACGGCTCAAAAGACCCAGACTGTGTTTGGCGATGTTGCCCAGATCACGGTTGGTCTGCGTGTACCAATTGTCGAAACCGGCGCTTTGCGCCAGATATTCGACCTGGTTGACGTAGTCGCTGCGCAGACTGCCGGCGTCGGCCTCCTGCAGGGCCACGATATCGAATCCATCGACGAAGCGCGCGATGCTGTCCAGATTGCTCTGGCGCCCGTGGAACGGCAGCACATGCCGCCAGCTGCGCGTGAGGTAATGGTGATAGCGGGTGTAGGCGATGCCGAGCTGGATGTTGTAACTAAGCACGCGCAACGTGGAGCCGGCGGTATCGCCGGAGGCATCGAATGCGTGAAAGCGGGTTTTCATGCGTTGATTATAGGCTGTTGGTGCGCGCTGACCGCCCGGGTCAGCGGTCTTTTTGCGCAGCCGGTCGCTTCTAAACTACGCTTGGTCGGCGCCAATTACCACACTCCCATGCCACGCTCCGTCCGCTGGTTCCGGCGTTAACCCGTTGTGGCTATTGACCGGCGGCGCCCGCTTCCATCGCAACCAGATAGTCGATGACTTTGAGCATGTTTTCGTAGCTGCCGGCCTGAGTGGCGGACGTTTGATACTGACCGTCCACAATAACCGCCGGCACCCCCGTGATGGCGTAGAGGCGCTGTAACTCGTTGGCGCGCTGCAACCGCGCCTGCGCCCCCGGTGAGTTGTAGGCCTTTCGAAACTCCGCCTCATCCACGCCTTGCTGCGCCAGAAAACGCGCTATCGAATTTATGTCCGTGAGACGGCGGCCCTGTTCGTGGATGGCCTGAAAAAACGCCTTGTGCACGCGCTCGGCTTCGCCCATGACCTCCAGCGCATAGTAGGCGCGCGCATGTCCGATCCAGCTTGGATTTAGGATCGCCGGCATACGCACGAACTCGGCCGCTGCGGGTTTGGACTTCTGCCACTGCTCAAGATAAGGCTCGAAGTCATAGCAGTGTGGACAGCCGTACCAGAACACCTCGACGACTTCGACCTTGCCGTCAGGCACATTGGTGGGTGCCGGCGGCGAGATGCGGTCATATTCGACGCCCTCGGTAAAATTCGGCGCCGCCTGTACGCTGAACGCCAGCGCGCACAGCAAGCCCATAACCCAGTTTTTCATCAAAGCGCTCCTAACAGTTGATTACCGGCAAGTCCCGCGATCCGGTCATTAATTGTTGCCCCATAAGCAAACGGGTTGTTGTAGCTGCGTTTTTCTGACTATTCTCATCGCCAAAGGTGCCACGCACGCGGGCCGCAGCGCAGGGCTGGTACCGGCTCGGGCCGCCGTCAATGGCGTGGTTTATCCGCCACGCGATGGAGTCCGGAGATGTATTGCGCCACCGCTTCGATTTCCGCTTCGCTCATGCGACCGGCGATGTCGCGCATCATCTCGGCGGGATCGTTGGTGCGTTCCCCCGCGCGATAAGCACGCAGCTGCGCGGCGACATATTGGGCATGCTGATGCGAAAGCTTGGGGAAAACCGCCGCCGCATTGCCAGCGCCAGCCGGGCCGTGACAGGCCATGCAGGCCGGCACATCACGCGCTGCCACGCCGCCACGATAAACGCGCTCTCCAGACCACAGTTTGTCCTTGTCGGCAGCCGCTGGAGCGGTGGTTTGCGCCGCGTAATAGGCCGCCAGATCGCGCATGTCTTTCTGGCTGAGACTGGCGGCCTGCGCGTTCATGATCGGGTTGACGCGCGCCTTGCTTTTGAAGTCTTGCAGCTGTTTATAGATATACTGCGGATGCTGGCCCGCGAGCTTTGGCCACTGCGGGTTGACGCTGTTACCGTCGACCCCGTGGCAGGCGGCGCAGGGCGCGGACTTCGCCTGCCCCGCTTGCGCATCCGCCGCAGGCACCTGCGCGGGCATCAGCCACAGACACGCGAGCGCTACCCATACAAGCTTTTTCGTTTCCATTGATTTCCTTACAACGTGATCAGACCGTGCGGCAGAAAAGCGATGAGCACGGAACGCATCAGCGATGCAAAATACGGGGCCTGCCAACGGCAAGGGGCGGAAAGTTAGCATAAAATGCGTGTCCCGCGCCAATCGTCAGCTTATGAATCCCGCCTACCAACAGACCCGCTTTGTCACGAGCGTTTTCGAGCGCCGCCAGTTACCCGCCGACGTTGGCGCCGAAGCCGCATTCGCCGGTCGCTCCAACGCCGGCAAGTCCAGCGCCATAAACGCGGTGTGCCAGCAACGACAGCTTGCCCAGATCAGCAAGACGCCCGGGCGGACGCGCGCGCTCAATTTTTTCTCGATAGATAGTGACAGAAAGCTGGTCGACCTGCCCGGCTACGGCTACGCGAACGCGCCGGCGGCGCTGCGAAAACAGTGGCAATCGCTCATTGAACATTATCTGAACCGGCGCCGAAGCCTGCGCGGTCTGGTGCTGGTGATGGATATTCGGCACCCGCTGACCGATCACGACTGGCAATTACTGGTCTGGTGCCAGGCGCGGGCGCTGCCGTTGCACATTCTGCTCACCAAGGCGGATAAACTTAGCCGGGGCGCCGCCGCGTCGACTTTGCAGACCGTCGGTCGGTCACTGCACGCACGCGAAATCGACGCCAGCTTGCAGACGTTCTCGACGCTGAAACGCCAGGGCGTGGAACAGGTGCATGAGGTTCTCGATGCGTGGCTCGGCGTAATGACGAAAGGACGATAGACGCGTGTACAGTTGATTTGTGCAACGCGGCGGCGCTAATAAGCAGGTATAAAAAAGCCCCGGCGTAAACAGAAAGAACACCGGGGCATTCAAGGCTCGGCTTGGGGGGGTCCGAGCCATAAGCCCGCTCAGGGAGGGAAGCGGGAAGCGCCGGGCTACAGCGCTTGATATTACGACTAGGCTGCGGAGATAAAGTTCAGAGATGAAAATAACGAAACTGGAACCGGAGCCTGGTGAAAAACCGGGGATCATCATCCCTGATGATCCGCCGGTCGGCCCCTCTTCCCTCCCCCAGAGATTTTATCGCTGACACTGCCGCGGATTGAGCCGCTTTCTATCCGCCAGCGCACCGGCTTGTCCAATGCTTTCAGGCGCTTGCAATGTCAGGTAATGAGAAGTCTCTTAAAGAGACTTATAGGCCAGCATCGAGTGGATTGACACCCGTTAACGACGGGCGGTCAATTTAGAGCGATAAACGCGCCGTATGCGCTACCGGGCGCCGACCAGGGCGATGCCAAAGATGCGCCTAAGGAACCACAGATCAGCGGCTCCTGCGGCGCAGGGATGTGCTGTCGTTTTTGACGACGGGGAGTCGTTGAAGATGAAGCAAAGCCCGGAAGTTTGTCTGCTCGGGCCGCGCCTTTGCTTGCTCTGAGAAGTCCAGGACGAATTCGTTCACAGCTTGCTTAATGAGCCTCGTCCCAGTTATCGCCTAACGCCGCTTCGACTTTTAGCATCACGGTCAGCTCGGCCGCCGCAGCCATGCGCGGAACGATCTCAGCCGTCACTGCCCGCGCCGCATCGGCGGCGACCTCGAACACCAGCTCGTCATGCACCTGCATTACCATGCGCGCGGGCGCGTCGTTGTCCAGCAGCCAGGCGTCCACGGCGATCATCGCGCGCTTGATGATGTCCGCCGCGGTGCCCTGCATGGGCGCGTTGATCGCCGTGCGCTCCGCGTACTGGCGGCGCGGCGCGTTGCGGGACTTGATCTCCGGCAGATACAAACGCCGCCCGAACACGGTTTCCACGTAGCCCTGGGCGCGCGCCTGCTCTCGGGTTGCATCCATGTAGGCCTTGACGCCGGGATAGCGCTCGAAATAGCGGTTGACGTAGTCCTGCGCCGCGCCGCGGTCGATGCCCAGTTGACGCCCCAGACCGAACGCGGACATGCCATAGATAAGCCCGAAGTTGATCGCCTTGGCCGCCCGCCGCTGTTCATTGGTCACGTACGCCGGCGGCGTGCCGAACACCTCAGCGGCGGTGGCGCGATGAATGTCCTTGTCCTCGTCGAAGGCCGCGCGCAAGCCCGCGTCGCCCGACAGATGCGCCATGATGCGCAACTCGATCTGTGAATAATCGGCGGCCAGAATCTTGTAGCCGGGCGGCGCGATAAACGCCTGGCGGATACGCCGGCCCACCGCTGTGCGGATAGGAATGTTCTGCAGATTGGGCTCGGAGGAGGACAGCCGCCCGGTCGATGCCACTGCCTGATGATAGGACGTGTGAACCCGGCCGGTGCGGCCGTTGATCTGTTTCGGCAATTTGTCGGTATAAGTCGATTTAAGCTTGCTCAACGCCCGATGATCGAGAATCAGACGCGGCAGCGGATAATCCAGCGCCAGTTCCGCGAGCACGTCTTCTGCGGTTGAGGGCTGACCTTTGGGCGTTTTGCGCTGCGCCGGCAAACGCAGTTTTTCGTAGAGAATCTCCTGGATCTGCTTGGGTGACCCGATATTGAATGGCTGACCGGCGGCCTCGAAAGCGTCGCGTTCGACCTCGGCCATGCGCAGTGCCAGATCGGAACTCTGCGCGGCCAACTGCGCCGCGTCGACCAGCACGCCCACACATTCCATGCGCGACAGAACCGGCACCAGCGGCATCTCGATTTCCTGATAAAGCGCGCGCAACGACGGAAGCGTTTCCAGCCGTGGCCAGAAATGGCGGTGCAGGCGCAAACTCATGTCAGCATCTTCGGCGGCGTAGGGCGTGGCCCTTTCTAACTCCACCTGATTGAAGGTCAACTGCTTTGCGCCTTTTCCCGCCACGTCTTCGAAATGGATGTTGGTGTGGCGCAGATGCTGCTCGCACAAGGTGTCCAGGTCGTGACGGCTGGCGGTGGAGTTCAACACGTACGACTCCAGCATCGTGTCGTGCGCGATGCCCGCCAGCGTAATCCCATGATTGGTCAGCACGTTGCGGTCGTATTTCAGGTGATGGCCAACCTTTAGTTTCGCCGGATCTTCGAGCCACGGCTTGAGCCGCGCCAAGGTCAGGTCGAAGTCCAACTGCGGCGGCGCGCCCGGATAATCGTGCGCCAGCGGAAGGTAAGCGGCCTGTCCTGGGCGGACCGCGAATGACATGCCGACCAGCCGCGCCTGGGCATAGTTCAAATTGTCCGTCTCCGTGTCGAAGGCGACCAGCTCCGCTGCCGCCAGCTTTGCCAGCCACTCGCTCAATTGCATGTCGGTCACAATGGTCTGGTAATCAACGGGCTGCGCCATCCTGGCTTCATCTTCGGTTTCGTCCCGCACGTCCGGCACAGGCACATCGGGCGGTTTGCCTTGCGTCTCTGGGGCTTCGCCTTTACCCAGCGCGGCCAGCCAAGCCTTGAATTCATAACGCTGATAAAGCGCGCGCAGCCGATCCGTATCCGCGGGTCTGATGGCCAGGTCTTGCGGCGCCAGCGCCAAAGGCACGTCGCACTTGATGGTTGCCAGTTCGTAAGACAGCGGCAGATCGGCGAGCGCCGCGCGCAGCTTTTCGCCGATCTTGCCCTTGATCTCGCCCGCGTGTTCGACCACGCTGTCCAGCGAATCGTAAGCCTGCAGCCACTTGGCGGCGGTCTTGGGCCCGACCCCCGGCACGCCAGGGATGTTATCGATCTTGTCGCCGACCAGCGCCAGGTAATCGATCATGCGCTCCGGCGGCACCCCGAAGCGCTCTCGGACGCCGTCGACGTCCAGGCAACGACCGTCCATGGTGTTCACCAGGGTGATGCGCGCGCTCACGATCTGCGCGAGATCTTTGTCGCTGGTTGAGACCACCACGGGCATGTTGCCGGTTTCCGCCTCGCGCGCGAGGCTGCCGATTACGTCGTCGGCCTCCACGCCCGGGACGCACAGCAACGGCAATCCCATGGCCTCGATAATGTTGTGCAGCGGCTCGATCTGCGCGCCCAGCTCGTCCGGCATGGGCGGGCGCGTGGCCTTGTATTGCTCGTAGCGCTCGCTGCGGAAGGTCTTGCCCTTGGCATCGAACACCACGGCCATGTATTCGGGCTGATAGTCGTTCAACAGCCTCTTCAGCATACTGATAACGCCATACATCGCGCCTGTGGGCTCGCCGGACGTGTTGGTGAGCGGCGGCAACGCGTGGAATGCGCGAAAGAGGTACGACGACCCATCGACCAGCACGAGGGGCTTGCTTGAAGATTCGGTCATAACGGGCTGACTATTCGCAGATGGCGGGCGGCTGATCCTAGTGCGATCAATTTTCCAAGGTTATCATGTCGCTTTAAGCTCATCCGCAGGATTATGGATCAAAACATACGCGCGTCTCATCCCGGTCTGGCGCCGGCCGACGACAGCCTGTTGACGCGGGAAAGCTGGAAGGTATTCCAGATCATGGCCGAGTTTGTCGAGGGCTTCGAGCGCCTCGCGCGAATCCAGCCCTCGGTCAGCATCTTCGGCTCGGCGCGGGTGCTGCCCGATCACCCCTATTACAAGCTCGCCGAAGGTATTGCCCGGTGCCTGTCGGACGCCGGCTTCGCCGTGGTCAGCGGCGGCGGGCCGGGCATTATGGAAGCCGCCAACAAGGGCGCGTTCGCCGGCAAATCGCCCAGTGTCGGCCTCAATATCGAACTGCCGCACGAGCAGGGGGCCAACGGCTATCAGGACATCAGTTTGCGGTTCCGGCATTTTTTCACCCGCAAGGTCATGTTCGTTAAATACGCCTCGGCTTACGTGGTATTGCCCGGCGGTTTCGGCACCTTAGATGAGCTGGCCGAGATTCTCACCCTGGTGCAGACGGGCAAGACCGCGCGCATTCCGATTATTCTGGTGCACTCGAAATTCTGGGCGGGCCTGATCGACTGGTTCAAGCATACCCTGGTCAGCGAGGGCGTCATCGACTCGAGCGATACGGATTTATTCAAGCTGCTGGACAGTCCGGAAGAGGTCGTCGAAGCCATTTTCGAGCATTACGAGCATCGCGGCTTCGAACCCTCGGCCGAGGAACGCGAGCGGCTACTGGAATTGTGACCGCACGATACGCAGCCGCTGGACACGGGTAATAGCTCGGCGCCTACCAATGCGGGTTTCGTTTTTGTATTGACCGTCAAAATTTCATGTCTGTTTACACACCCGTCAACCGGCCCCAGCTGGAGACCTTTCTGAGGCTTTATGACGAGGGCGCGCTGCTCGCATTCAGCGGCATCAGCGCGGGTATCGAGAACAGCAATTTCTTCGTCACCACCGAACGCGGCGAGTTCGTGCTCACCCTGTTCGAAAAACACGCCGCCTACGAGCTGCCGTTTTTCCTGAATCTCATGGCGCATCTGGCGGAACACGGCATCCCCAGCGCCCATCCGATTCCCGATCGTCATGGCGAATTCCTGCAGCAACTGAACGGCAAACCCGCCGCCTTGGTGCGCCGTCTCAACGGGGCGAGCCCGCCGGTCGCGAACCTCCAGCATTGCCGCGGGGTGGGGCATGTGCTGGCGCGCCTGCATCTGGCTGCACGGGACTATAAAGGACATCGTGAGAACGATCGTGGTTACAGCTGGTGGCTGGCGGTGCGTGAGGTGCTTCATTCACGCCTGGCCGACAGCGACGCGCGGCTACTGGACGCGGAATTGCAGTTTCAGCGGCAGGATAGATTCAAAGGGCTGCCGCGAGGCATCATCCACGCCGACCTGTTTCGCGACAATGCGATGTTTGTCGGCGACGAACTCACCGGTATCATCGACTTTTATTACGCCTGCGACGACGCATTCATGTACGACCTGGCGATCACGGCCAACGACTGGTGCAGCAAGGCGGACGGCAGCCTCGAAGCACCCAAGGTCAACGCATTGCTGACCGCGTACTGCGAAGCGCGGCCGCTTGCGCCCGTGGAGCGTCGCGCCTGGCCGGTCATGGTGCGCGCCGCAGCGCTGCGTTTCTGGCTTTCCCGGCTCTACGACAAGCATTTTCCGCGCCCCGGGCATATCACGCACATCAAAGATCCGGGCCAGTTCAAGATGATTCTGCTAGACCGAATCGAGCACTCTGACGCGCTCTAGCAGGGATTCAGACCGCGGGCTTCGCATTCGCACCGGTTAACGGCAGGGGCTGGCCTTGGGCGCGTTGTACGCAGCAGCCTGTCCCGACGCTTCAACACAAGGTTGGCGCAACGCCTGCTGCAACCACCCCGCAATAAAGTCGGCGACCTCGCACCAGCCCGGTTCTCCGATCAGCCAATGCGCATGGTTGGAAAATTCCTTGTAAGTCGAAACGTGCCGGTATTTGCGCGCGACCTTGCGCACAACCTCGGGACGCACGATTCGATCTTGCGTCGCGCCAATCACCAGTAACGGACAGTTAATCTTCGAGGCATCGACTTTAGCGGCCTTTCTTCTGTCCAAAAACCAGAAGCCCATTTCGAAGCCGGCTCGGCCGGATTCGTGGACGAACTTTTCGTAAATGGTTCTGCGCTCGTACGGCGGCAGCAGGTGCATCATCGAATAGGCGGCCTCATCGAACGTTTGACGGAATGATTTTTTCCAGAACCCCCACGTTGTAAGCGCGCTCCAGTAACTCCGAATCACGGTCGGCCTTAACACTACGATGCCGTAAGGCGGCGCGGGTGTTAAAAGTATCAGCGCCCTGGCCAGCCCACGGCTGGCCAGGATTTGCGCGAGCAAGCCACCCATGGAGTGCCCGATCAGGATGGGCACCCGATCGAGTTTGCCGATTTGAGCCTCGAGATCCTGCGCGTAGTCCAGCAGGCTCGTGGTCCCCAGCCGCGGATCGACGATCCCACGTGGATTGACATCATGATGGCGCAGCGTCGGCGTAATGCATCGATGACCCTGCGCCTCGAAGAAACTACGGTAGTTGTCCCAGCACCATCCACCCAGGCACATGCCGTGGATCATGAAAATGGTTTCGCTCACGGCGGCGTGAGGGCCCGGTTCCACGCCAGAGTTATCATGGACGACATCCGGCAACTTCTATAGTGCCGGTGAAGCACGTCCAGGCGATGACTATTCGAAATCTGGTTGACGCTGCGCATTAACGCGCTTCCATTGGCCATCGACGACTGATACCTACGCCCATACCTCAAAGGCCCTCTGTTCCGGAATGGCTTGTCCGACGAGCGGACTAAAGCTGTCGCCCGGACAGCGGTGGCGAGGCCAATCTGGCCCCTATTATGACCGCCGCTTAAGAAAAGTGGTGGCCGCGCCGGCCGGGTATGCCCTTATTCTGGTCGGCGCGGCAGCCCGCCGCTACCGTTGGTCGGCGAGAGTGCTGACTTTTCGCCGAGAATCTACACCGCTCAGCCTTGGTTTTGTCCTGTCCAGCCCTGTTCCTGCGCCGCTAGTCCGGTTTTTTTGCGACGCCCGACCCGAAATAGCGCTCTTTACTTTCCAAAAAAGCCAATAGGCAACTATTATCCTCTTTGCAAAGAACACATCGCATCAAAGGCGAAGACCCCGGAAGGTTTTTGAAACGGGCTGCGAATTTTTTACTTTTCAATCCGCCCACAAACAAAGGTGATATGCCATGAGTAATATTAAGCGTAACGCGGTTGTTTCTCTTCCCTCCACCAATGCCCTGCCGTACAACCAGTTAACCACGCATGTGGATGAGAAATACCAAGTTGCGTGGGGCTATATGTGCGCCCAACCCTCATGTTTTACACCCGCGCTGCTGGGTGATCTGGGCGCCTGGTTCAATGAGCTGGCGACTCAGACTGAAAAAGACATCCGCTATGCGGTGCTCGCCTCGGAAGTGCCCGGCGTCTACAACTTCGGCGGCGATCTTAGTCTTTTCAAAAGACTGATCCAGGCAAAAGACCGTGATGGCTTATTAAAGTACGCAACGGCGTGTATCGATGCCCTTTATATAAAGCTCATTCACTTTCGCCGCGACATAACGCATATCACTCTCGTTCAAGGTGACGCGCTGGGGGGTGGTTTTGAGTGTGCACTGGCCAGTGACGTATTGATCGCGGAACGCAGCGCCAAGATGGGTCTGCCCGAAATCCTGTTCAACCTGTTCCCCGGCATGGGCGCCTACAGCCTGCTGAGCCGCAAGCTGGACAGCGCGCGCGCCGAGCGCATCATCTTAAGCGGGCGCATCTATGGCGCGGAAGAGCTGTACGAGATGGGCGTGGTGGACGTGCTGGCCGAAGACCTGCAGGGCGAGATGGCCGTATACGACTACATCAGAAAGGAAAATCGCACCGCCAACGGATATCGCGCGCTGCGCGCCGCCAAGGATAAGGTCAATCCGATCAGCTACAAGGAACTGATGGATATCACTGAAATCTGGGTGGACGCCGCGCTGCGCCTGGAGCCGCGGGACCTGCGCATGATGGGACGCCTGGTGGCGCGCCAAGCCGGCCGCAGCCGCAGCAGCATCGACAGACGCCAGGAAAAATTCGGCGGCAGTGGGCTCCGCTAGCGCATGACGTTGCGCTGACGGTCGACGTATTCCGTGAGCCTGATACAGGTGCTATCGAAACAGGTTTCGATACGCGTAGCCAGTTCGGAGGTCTTGGCGCTCGACATCTCGTAAGGTTTGAGCTGCTGGGCTTCGACGCATAGCCTGACCAACTGGGTGCCGCCCAGTTCGCTGGCAGTGCCCTTGAGCGCGTGCGCAGCGTCCTGAAACTCGGGATAGTCCTGTTCGGCCACGGCGTGGCGTACGCTCGCCATAAGCCGCGCGCCGTCGCGCGTAAAGCCTTCCACCAGCTCGCGGACGAAATCACGGCCGGAACCCAGCTTGCTCAACCTGTCCAGCGCGGATTCCTCCAGCTGTATATCGCCAGTTTGCGAAGATGGGGCGTGGGCGCCCGGCTGACTCAGCGCATTTTTAGCGGCCGCGTCTCCTCCCGCCATCATCAGCGCGGCGATCGTGTCGAGCAGCTTGCGGGCATCGATGGGCTTGGTCAGAAACGCGTTGGCGCCTGCCTCCTTGCATTGATCCATGGCTTCACGGGTCGCGTTCGCGGTTAACATGATAACCGGCACTTCCCGTTGCGTATCGATGAAGCGGGTCGCCTTGACCACTTCGATGCCGCTCATCACCGGCATCTGCATATCCGCGATGAACAGGTCGAAACGCGTTTGTCCATGCGCCAGCGTATCGAGCGCCAGCTCCCCGTTGTCCACCAAGTGAACCTTGTGCTCGGCGCGTTCCAGAACGCCTTTGATAACCTTCTGGTTCACCTCGTTGTCTTCGGCCACCAGGATATTGAGGCGGCGGCCGGCGCCGGTCTGGCGATAATGGTCGGCCAGCGAGACCACGTTCTCCTGCGGCTCGTGATCGGTATGCGCGGCATGGATGGCGTTGAACAGCAGCGTTTTGTCCAGCGGCTCGGGTAATACCGCGCTGTAGCCGCAGCGCAGCGACTCTTCTTCCTGCAAGGCGTCGACCTTCGTGTCGATCAGCACCAGCGAGAACTTGCCGGACGGCTGTAACGCACGGGCGGCGACGGCAAAACGCTCAGGCGCAATATCGATCTGCCGCCGCTGCACCAGCACCACCCGATGTGGTAACTGTTGCGCCGCGGCTTGCGCCAGTTTGGCGAACGCCTGCGCCGCGTCCTGCACACAGTCGTGGGCCAGGCGCCAGCCGGCCAGCGCCGGATTGATCTCGGCCGCCAGCTCCGGACTGACGATCGCCAGCACACGCACGCGGCGCAGCTTGTCCAGTATCACGCCATCCTTGCGTATCGCCACGCGCCGCTCGAACGGCAGCTCGAACCAGAACGTGGTGCCCACGCCTTCGCTGCTGCGCACCCCGATCTGGCCGCCCATCTGATGCACCAGTTGCCGCGCGATCGCGGTACCCAGCCCGGAGCCGCCGTAACGGCGCGAGGTCGAGGCGTCCGCCTGGGTAAATGTATCGAATATCTTGGCTTGCGCGGCCTCGGCTATGCCGATGCCAGTGTCGACTACCTCGAAGCGTAGCTTGAGCGCGTCGGCCACCTCATCGGGCACCGGCGCCACTTTGACGTCGATGCGGCCGGTGGCGGTGAACTTGATGGCGTTGCCGATCAGATTGACCAACACCTGATGAATATGCGCCGCGTCGCCACGCAGCATGAATGGCGTCTGCGGCGCGACATAGGCGGCGAACTCCAGTCCCTTCTTGCGCGCCTGCGGCTCGAACAAAAGCGCGGTATCACGCATCAGCCGGTGCAGATCGAAGTCCGCGATCTGGACATTGAGCTTGCCGGCCTCGATCTTGGAAAAGTCGAGGATATTCTCGATCAGGCCCAACAAGGTATGCGCCGAGGCGTGAATGGTGCGCGCGATTTCGCGCTGCTCGGTGTCCAGCGGCGTGTCGATCAGCAGATCGCTCATGCCGATGACGCCATTGAGCGGTGTGCGCAATTCGTGGCTCATGTTCGCGACGAATTGCGACTTGGCGCGGCTGGCCAGATTAGCCTGCTCGATCGCCGCATTGAGTTTGCGAATCAAGGTCGCCGCGTATAACGGCAGCGCGATCAGCATGATCAGCACGCTGACACTTAAGATCGGCTGCGACGACCAATAGTCATTGAAAAGAATGACGCCGATAAAACCGACGTTGCCCACCACGCTGGAGGCCAACAGATATTTGAGCCCGTAGCGAAAGCCATTGCCCATCGTGACCCAGAGGTAAACGGCCAGCAGCGGGGTCGCCATCTCACCGCCCAGGGCGAGGAAAAACGACGTGGCGCCCAGATCGTTGACCATGCCCAGCAGGCGGCGCACTCGCGACTTGGCGGGCCACAGGATGATGCCGACGAGGATCGCCAGGGAGAACGCCAGAACGCTGCCGATCGCCACACGCGTAACAAGCAAATGCGCGGTATCAACGCCATTGCCGTAGATCGGCGAAAAGAAGTAGACGCACACGATGGCGACGATGATCACGCGCAGGATCGCCTGCTCGTGTTCGCTGTCCGGACGGCCGGACAATCGTGCCTTGAAGCTTGTTAGCATGCCGGAATACACACCCCTTCCATAACGGCTAGGCTTCGGGCGCAGATGCACCCTCTGCCGTGCGCTCGATCTCGGCCAGCTGGGCGATGAAGGCGGCGACGCAACGCGGATCGAAGTGATGACCGGCTTGTTCCGTCACATAGCGGATCGCATCCTCGCGAGACCAGGCCTGTTTATAAGACCGTTTGCTGATCAGCGCGTCATAAACATCGGCCACGGTGACGATGCGCGAGACAAGCGGAATGGCGTCGCCGCGTAGACCATGGGGATAGCCTCCGCCGTCGTAATGCTCGTGATGACTCAACGCGATCACCGCTCCCTGCTGGATGTAACGAGAGGCACTGTTCTTCAATATCTCGTGCCCTATTGTCGTATGCATCTTCATGACTTCCCACTCCGCCGGCGTTAACTCGCCCGGCTTCAGCAGCACCTGATCGGGAATGCCGATCTTGCCGATGTCATGCATAGGCGCCGCCAGCTCGATTTCATCGCACTCCACCGCCGACAGGCCCATCTGCTCGGCGATCAGCCGCGCCAGTTTCGCCATGCGCATTACGTGGTCGCCGGAGCCTTGGTCCCGGTATTCGCCGGCCTTGGCGAGCCGCAGCAGGGTTTCGCGCTCGCGATTGCGAATCTGCCGGGTGGCAAGCGAGACCTGCTCTTCCAGCCAGTGCGCGCGGTGGGTGATGATTTTCTGCTGACGGCGCAAGGTCAGCAGATTCCGGCAGCGGGCGCGGCACTCATATTGATCGATGGGGCGCACGAGAAAATCGGTGGCGCCGGCGTCCAGCGCCTCGTATCTCACTTCGGGATCCTCCACCACCGTCACGACCACCAGCGGCACGTCCACGCAGCTGGGCATGGCGCGCAGCCGGCGCGTGAACTCCACGCCGTTCAGATCCGGCATCTTGTAGTCGGTCAGAATCAGATCCGGCGTCTGCCGGCCGGCGTGGCGCAACGCCTCGTAAGGATCGGCAAAACTCTCGACGATGAGCGCGGGGTCGATGCTCTGGATCAATTCTTCCAGAATCTTGCGGCCGGTGAACTGATCGTCAACGATGATCACGCTCGGCGGATACCGGCCGCCCTGCTTGACGACCGCATCACCGCCCCAGTCGGGCACACTGTCGGAAGCGACGCGCAGGCGCGCAGGCTTACGCGGCGCGCGGTTGCGGCCGGCGTTGCGAGGTACCAGAGTTATTATGTTGTCCATAATCTAGCGGCGCCAAAAGTTGTAGCCCAGTAGACGCGCCGGCTTGGTCGTAGTCAGAGCCCTCCAAAGGCCCTGATCGCCGGCCGGTGGTTATTATCTTTCCCTTAGTCCCAGGGCGGATAATACCTGATTATAGCCGCGCTTGAAGATATCAGCGTGCTGCCGCATCGCGCTGCAATGCAGCACAATGCGGAAAACAGCCGAACCGGCTCCCGTCTCGAAGCCACTGCCGAAGCTCAACGATCCGGCAGGCGACGCCCGGACAGAGGCTACAGCGTCTGCAGATTCGCGTATTCCACCACCAGCCATTTGCACCCCGCGCGCTCGAAATTGACCTGCACGCGCGCGTGGCGACCCTGACCCTCGCAATCCAGCACCACCCCCTCGCCAAACTTTGTGTGCGCGACCCTTTTGCCAATGCGAATGCCGTTTTCACTCTCGGCTTGCGACGCGATCGTGCGGCGCGCGCGCAACGGCTGACTGATCATCACCCTGGGCCGTACTTCCTGCACCAGTTCCGGCGGCAGTTCGCCGATAAAGCGCGACGGCGGGTTGTAGTTCTCGGAGCCGTACTGACGCCTGGCCTCGGCAAAAGTCATCACCAGTTGCCGGCACGCGCGGGTGATGCCGACATAGCAGAGCCGGCGTTCCTCTTCCAGACGGCCCGGCTCATCGATAGACATCTTGCTCGGGAATATGCCCTCTTCCATGCCGACCATGAATACCAGCGGAAACTCCAGCCCCTTGGCGGCGTGCAAGGTCATGAGCTGCGCGCAGTCCTGATATGCCTCCCCCTGACCTTCGCCCGCCTCCAGCGCCGCGTGCGCGAGGAACGCGTCCAGCGGCGTCATGTCGCCGTGCTGGTCCGGGTCCAGCTTGAAACCGCGCGCGGCGGTGACCAGCTCGTCCAGGTTTTCCATGCGCGCCTGGCCTTTTTCGCCGCCTTCCGCGCCGTGATGTTTCTTCAGGCCGCTGTGCTGGATCACGTGATCGACCTGCTCGTGTAACGGCAGGCCCGCAATGGCAACGCCCATGCCTTCGATCAACCGCATAAAACCCGACAAGGCATTCGCGGCGCGGGCGCTCAATGCCCCCTCGCCGGCCAGCGCCTGTCCCGCCTGCCACAAGCTTGTGCCTTGCGTGCGGGCGCGAACGCGCAGTTCCGCCACCGTACGTTCCCCGATGCCGCGCGTCGGCAGATTCACCACGCGTTCGAAAGAGGCGTCGTCGTTGTGATTGGACGTGAGCCGCAGATACGCCAGCGCGTCCTTGATTTCGGCGCGCTCGAAGAATCGCAATCCACCGTACACGCGATAGGGAATCCTGCGCGCCATGAAAACTTCCTCGAACACGCGCGACTGCGCATTGGAGCGATAGAGGATCGCCGCTGCGCGGCGCGGCTGACCCTGCTCCACCCACTGCATCAGCCGGTCGGCGACGAAGCGCGCCTCGTCCTGCTCGTTGTATGCGGCGTAGACCTGGATCGCGTCGCCATCATTGCCGCTGGTCCACAACTGTTTGCCCATGCGGCCCTGGTTGTGGCCGATAAGGGCGTTGGCCGCGGCGAGGATCTTCGCGGTGGAGCGATAGTTTTGTTCCAGCCGGAAGATCTGCGTGTTCGCGAAATCGCGGCTGAAACTCTGGATGTTCTCGATGCGCGCGCCGCGCCAGCCGTAGATCGACTGGTCATCGTCGCCCACCGCGAAGATCGGAATCTTCTCGCCGGCCAGCAAGCGCAGCCACCCATATTGAATGGCGTTGGTGTCCTGAAATTCGTCCACCAGCAGGTGTCGGAAGCGTTCGCGGTAGTGCGCGAGCAGCCTGGCGTCGTCGCGCAGCAGCTCCAGGGAGCGCAGCAACAGTTCGGCGAAATCGACCAGCCCGGCGCGCTGGCAGACGTTCTCGTAAGCCATGTAAATGCGCACCAGCTGGCGGCTGATCGGGTCGCCGGTATCTTCCAGCTGCTGCGGGCGCAAGCCCTCGTCCTTGCGCGCGTTGATGTACCACTGCGTCTGACGCGGCGGCCAGCGCGCCTCATCCAGCTCCAGACTCTTGAGCACCCTTTTTACCAGGCGATACTGGTCGTCGGAATCCAGAATCTGAAAGGTCTCCGGCAGCCGCGCCTCGCGCCAGTGCGCGCGCAGCAGGCGATGCGAAAGCCCGTGAAACGTGCCCACCCACATGCCGCGCGTGGGCGCGCCCAGCAGCGACTCGGCCCGCCCGCGCATTTCGGCGGCCGCCTTGTTGGTGAAGGTCACCGCGAGCACACTGTACGGCGAGACGCCCTCGACCCGACAGAGCCACGCAATGCGGTGCACCAGCACGCGCGTCTTGCCGCTGCCGGCGCCGGCCAGCACCAGCGTAGGCAGCGGCGGCGCGCTGACGGCCTCGCGCTGCGCGTTATTGAGGGGATCGAGGATCGGCGAGACGTCCATGGGCGCGAATTGTAACAGAAGCGTTCCTCCATTCCGGAGCTGCGGCGGTCCCACGAAGCGGCGCGTGCGAACCGTTAATTCATTGACTGCGCCATCGCTGTCCGGACTTCCGTCGCCCCGCTCGAGCCAGGAATGCGCATGCCGCCACAAGCCTTCGCGCAAACCGATTACTGGGCGAAATACACGCTCAGCACAACAAGCAATGCCGCGGCCACGATGGCGATCACGGTGCGCCGGTAAGCCACGTGTAATTCGTCGCGTATCTCCTTGAGCTGCTGGCTGCGCCACTCTACTTTTAATTGCCCTTCTTCCGCCTGCTTGACCAGCGAGTAGAGAAGATCGGGCATCTCCGGCAGCTTTTCGATCATAGACGGCAACGCGTCTCTGAAGCCTTCGAACAGCGCGCGCGCGCCGATCTGTTCGCTCATCCAGCGGTCCAGAAACGGTTTGGCCGTTTGCCACAGGTCCAGCTGCGGATCCAGCTGGCGGCCCAGACCTTCGATGCTGAGCAAGGTCTTCTGCAACAACACCAGTTGCGGCTGCACCTCCATGTTGAAACGCCGCGCCGTCTGAAACAACCGCAACAGCAGATTGCCGAACGAGATCTCGTTCAGCGGCCGCTGGAAGATCGGCTCGCACACGGTGCGGATGGCCGATTCGAATTCATCCACCCGCGTGCCCTCCGGCACCCAGCCCGATTCGATGTGCAGCTCCGCCACGCGCTGGTAATCGCGATGGAAAAACGCCACGAAATTCCCCGCGAGATAACGCCGATCGAGCGGCGACAAGGTGCCGACGATGCCGAAATCCACCGCCATATACTGAGGATCGTGTGGTGTCTCATAGGACACAAAGATGTTGCCCGGATGCATGTCGCCGTGAAAAAAATTGTGCCGGAATACCTGCGTGAAGAAGATCTCCACGCCGCGCGCCGACAGCTTTTTGAAATCTACGTGGCGCGCGCGCAACGCGGCCGTGTCGCTGATGGGAATGCCGTGGATACGCTCCATCACCATCACTTCGCGGCGCGTGTACGGCCAGTAGACCTGCGGCACGTACAACAGCGGCGAGCCCTCGAAGTTGCGCCGCAACTGGCTGGCGTTGGCCGCCTCGCGCATCAGGTCCAGCTCGTCCATGATGGTCTTGTCGTATTCGCCGACGATCGCGCGCGGGTGCAGGCGCCGGCCTTCCGTCCAGTAGCGCTCGGCCAGCCCGGCGAACCAGTGCAGAATGCTGAGATCACGGCGAATGATGCGCTTCACGTCCGGGCGCAGCACCTTGACGACGACCTCGGTGTCATCGCGCAGGCGTGCGGCGTGCACCTGGGCGATGGATGCGGAGGCCAGCGGCGCCTCGTCGAAAAAGGCGAAATATTCGTTCAGCGAATGCCCGTAGGCTTTTTCGATGACGGCTCGCGCCGCCTCGCCCGCAAACGGAGGCACGCGATCCTGCAGCAGGGCGAGCTCATCGACAATGTCGTCCGGCAATACGTCGCGGCGGGTGGACAGCATCTGCCCGAACTTCACGAAGATCGGCCCCAGGTCTTCGAGCGCGCGGCGCAGGCGTTCTCCCTGCGAGGCCTCCGCGCGCCATACCCAGCGCCACGGCATGAACCACAGCAGAAACCGGAACGGCTTGAACACGCGGATCGAAAACACCAGCTCGTCCAGGCCGTAGCGCACCAGCACGAGATTGATGTGCAGCATGCGCAAGACCTGTCGGGGGCCTAGCATGAGCCGACGAACTCCGGCCGCGCGGTTAAGCGGGCGGGTGGTTTGAAGCAGCCTCGCCGCGGGGGAAGCGATTCACCAACGCGCACGCGAATTTTGCAACCGGAAAGTGGATTTACCCGCTGGCATGAACGGTGTGGCGCGCCTGCGCGGCGTGGCAGCACGCGGTATCCAAGGAATCTCTGAGTAAATTTCATCCTGGATTTTGCAGCGCGCGGAAGACGAAACGTGCCTTGTAACTAACATGGCACTTCCCGTCATCTTCAACGGCCCGTAGCCGTCGAAAATGGCGGCGCAGCACCGCAGGAACCTCTGAATTAATCCGAGGTTCCTCGATGATCATCTGCCGGCGCGGCATTGCCCCGGACTGCGGCAACGCGCTCAACGCGCGCCTCCAGACGATCGACGTCGCCGCGCAGATGATCGATTTCGTCCATGAATTGTTCGACCTCGACACGCGCGGGCACCAGGCGCACTTCTTCCTGCAGATATTCCGAGATGTCCATGCGCAGCTTTTCGACGACGCCGGCAACACCCGCGGCGAGGCCGCGCGCCGCGTTACCGGCCTGATGTGCGGGAATATCGCCGATGCGCCCGGCCAGCCATTCCTCCCAGTCTATTTCCACGCCGGCGAGCACTTCGTGGAACACGCGCGCGACTTCAGCGTCGCCGCGGATTTCGACATCATCACCCAACGGGGCGGCGCCCGTCTTACGTGACGCACCGAGCCGCGTCAGCGCCAGCGGCGAACCGCGAATTATCGTGTCGGGCTCAAACGCCCGATGACCGCTCACCTGTACTTTTCCGTCCAGCGGCCGCACCAGCAGCGTCACGTCCGGCCCGGCAAGCTCGATCGCGATCAGTTTGCCGGAGATCGTCGCCAGCCGCGCGGCGGTCTCGCGGTCGAGGCCCAAATAGGCGTTGAGCGCGTTTTCCAGCAAGGGCGCGCCAAGATGTGCGAGGTTCATATTCATGCGCCGGTCAGTAACGACTGTCTGATGTGCATGCGGGGTTCGAGTCCTGCGAAACCGGCCAATGCGCTTGCGGTTCAAGCGCGTCCATAACATTATCCGGCGTGCGCCCTGGACACGGAACGCGGACTACAGCTTGTAACCGCGATGCACCGCCACGATGCCGGCGCTCAAAGCGTAATAGTCGCAGCGCTCGAAACCGGCGCGCGTCATCATGCTCAGCAAGGTCTCCTGGTCGGGCTGCATGCGGATGGACTCGGCGAGATAACGGTAACTGTCGGCGTCACCCGCCACCAGCCGACCCATCAGCGGCAGGACGTTGAAAGTGTAAAGGTCGTAAATGGGCCTCAGCCAGGGTTTGGGTTGAGAGAACTCCAGCACCAGCAGCGATCCGCCCGGCTTGAGCACGCGATACATGGCGGCCAGCGCGGCCTCCTGATCCGTCACATTGCGCAGACCGAAGGTGATGGTGATGCGATCGAAACAATTATCCGCGAATGGCAAGTGCTCGGCGTCGGCCTGTACGTAACGCACGTTGCCGGCGACCCCGCGGTCGGTCATGCGGTCGCGGCCCCGGGCAAGCATCGCATCGTTGATGTCGCACAACACCACCTCACCCGTGGGCCCGACCTTGTCCGCCATTGGCAAGGCCAGATCGCCGGTGCCGGCGGCTACATCCAGCACCCGCTGTCCGCGCCGCAAACCGGTCAATAACAGCGCATAAAACTTCCACAAGCGGTGAATGCCCAACGACATCAAGTCGTTCATAAGATCATAGCGCGGCGCGACCGAACGAAACACGCCCGCGACCCTGCGCGCCTTGTCCTTCGCGGCGATGCGCTCGAAGCCAAAATGCGTGGTTTTCATTCGCTGCTCAAAGACCCAAACGCATTGTTGCAGGTTAACTGGCGTGATGGAAACGGGTCGCATGCATACCCGCCTCTGGCGCATCTTCAACTGCCGCTTCAAGGCTACGTACGGGCTTTGCGCGCGCGCCCGGCGGTGGCGAGCCGCTGCAGATAAGCCTGCCAGTTCTGCGCCTGCCGCGCGCCCAGTTCGTAAAGATAATCCCAGCTGAAGATGCCGGTTTTGTGGCCGTCGCTGAACACCAGCCTGACAGCATAGTTGCCGACCGGCTCTATCGCGTCAATCCCGACATCCTCCTTGTCGAGCTGCAACACGTCCTGTCCCGGCCCGTGACCGCGCACCTCAGCCGATGGCGAGTAGACGCGCAGATACTCGCAGGGCAGTTCGAACCGCGCGCCGTCGTCGAACGCGATTTCCAGCACGCGCGATTTCTGATGCAGCGCGATGTCGGTGGGCCGGGGCTTGGACATGAGGTCAGTCCACAACAATTAACGGCAAAGCTGGCGATGACTTCGTCGCGGTGGCGGCGATCGCGATCTGGAGATCGCGCATGCAGACCGCAGACATCGAATGAGCAGAAAACGGCATGGTTACAGAATATACCGGCTCAAATCGTCGTCCTTGATCAGATCGCCCAGGTGCTTGTCCACGTACTTCGCATCGATCACAATCGACTCGCCGTTGCGATCCGGCGCGGCGAACGAGATGCTGTCCAGCAGGCGCTCCATGACCGTGTGCAGCCGGCGCGCGCCGATATTCTCGGTGCGCTCGTTCACGTCGTGCGCCACCTGGGCGATGCGTTCGACGCCGTCGGCGCTGAAGGTCACGTCCAGACCCTCGGTCTTGAGCAAAGCGGTGTACTGTTCGGTCAGCGATGCGTCGGGCTCGGTGAGGATGCGCACGAAATCCTCCGCCGATAACGCGTCCAGCTCCACGCGGATCGGCAGACGGCCCTGCAGCTCCGGCACCAGATCGGAAGGCTTGGATAGATGAAACGCGCCGGAAGCGATGAACAGAATGTGGTCGGTGCGCACCATGCCGTGCTTGGTGCTCACGGTGCAGCCTTCCACCAGCGGCAGCAGGTCGCGCTGCACGCCTTCGCGCGACACGTCCACGCCGCTGTATTCCCCGCGCCGCGCAACCTTGTCGATCTCGTCGATGAACACGATGCCGTTCTGTTCTACGTTCTGCAACGCGCGCGTCTTCAAGTCCTCCTCGTTGACCATCTTGTGCGCCTCTTCGTCGGTCAGCAGCTTGAACGCCTCCTTGATGCGCAGCTTGCGTTTCTTGCTGCGCGAACCGGCGAGATTCTGAAACATGTTCTGCAACTGGCTGGCCATTTCCTCCATGCCGGGCGGCGTCATGATCTCCACGCCCATGGGTGACAGCTGCAGTTCGACCTCGATCTCCTTGTCGTCCAGCTCGCCTTCGCGCAGTTTCCTGCGGAATTTCTGCCGCGTGGCAGATTCCCGTTCCTCCGCCGGCTCGCCATCGAAGCGGGCGTGCGGCAGCAGGACATCGAGAATGCGCTCTTCGGCGGCTTCCATCGCCCGATAACGCACCTTGGCGACTTCCGCCTCACGCGTGAGCTTGATCGATGCATCGGCCAGATCGCGGATGATCGATTCGACATCGCGGCCCACGTAGCCGACTTCGGTAAACTTGGTGGCCTCCACCTTGATAAACGGCGCGTTGGCCAGCCGCGCCAGCCGGCGCGCGATCTCGGTCTTGCCCACGCCGGTAGGACCGATCATCAGGATATTCTTGGGCGTGACTTCGCCGCGCAAATGCTCGGACAACTGCAGCCGGCGCCAGCGGTTGCGCAGCGCGATCGCGACCGCACGCTTGGCGTCGCTCTGCCCGACAATGTGCTTGTCGAGTTCCTGAACAATTTCTCTGGGAGTCATTTCGGACATAAAAATTTACCGGGCTCATGGCGCGGCGGGATTCTTGTACGCGCGACACAGCGATCCCCCACCGCCTGGGGCCGCGATCAAGGTTCGCGCCTACGGCAACATCGCTTTGGGCCGGCCCTAAAGCTCTTCGATAGAAATGTTTCGGTTGGTATAAATGCAGATGTCGCCGGCGATATTCAAGGCCCTCTCCACAATCTCGCGCGCGGAAAGCCCGGTATTTTCCAGCAGCGCGCGCGCCGCGGACTGCGCGAACGGGCCGCCGGAACCGATCGCGATCAGGCTTTGCTCGGGTTCGATCACGTCGCCGTTGCCCGAAATCACCAGCGACGCATCCGCATCGGCCACCGCCAGCAGCGCCTCCAGCCGGCGCAGAATGCGATCGGTGCGCCAGTCTTTCGCCAGTTCCACCGCGGCGCGCGTCAGCTGGCCGCTGTGCTTTTCGAGCTTGCCCTCGAAGCGTTCGAACAAGGTAAACGCATCCGCCGTGCCACCCGCGAAACCCGCAATGACCTTATCCTGATACAGCCGGCGCACCTTGCGGGCATTGTTCTTCAGCACTGTCTGGCCCAGGGTCACCTGCCCGTCGCCGCCCAGCGCGACCTTGCCGTCGCGGCGCACGGATAGAATCGTCGTTCCTCTGTATTGCGGCAAAACAAGCCCCAGTTCGCGAAAAGCTACATTGTATACGAGACAGTGCGATCACCCATACCGTTCCGAGGTCCCACGCCTGGGCCTCGGAGACTATTTGCGGGCGCGCGGATGGGCTTTATCGTAAACCTGGGCGAGGTGTTGAAAATCGAGATGGGTATAAACCTGCGTGGTGCCGATGTTCGCATGCCCCAGCAGTTCCTGCACGGCGCGCAGGTCGCCGGAGGATTCCAGCAGATGGCTGGCGAAGGCGTGCCGCAGCATGTGCGGATGGACGTGCTGGGCGATGCCTCGCCGCCGCGCCCAGGCGCGCACGCGATACTGGATGGCGCGCGCCGTCAGACGGTGCCCGGAGCGCCCGACGAACAACGCTGTCTCACCGAACGCGGCCAAGCTAGGTCTCGCCTGCAGCCATCGCTCCAGCGCCTCCCAGGCAAAGCGGCCCACCGGCACTTTGCGCTGCTTGGCGCCCTTGCCGATCACGTCCACCACGCCGTCGGCGCGATCCATGCTTGAGAGTTCCAGCGAGACCAGTTCCGCCAGTCGCAGGCCAGAGGAATAAGCCAGCTCCATGATCGCGCGGTCACGCAGCGCCAGCGGATCGTTGTCGTCAATCTGCAGCAGACGGTGCATCTGATCGGCGTCCAGCACCGACGGCAGTTTGCGCGGCGCACGTGGCGCGCGGACATGGCGCACCGGGTTATTCCGGGCGTCACCCTGCTCGGCTAAAAATCCGGCGAACGCGCGCAGCGCGGAGAGCTTGCGTTGCAGGCTGCGACCGGACAGCCCGCCACGGTACCGCCAGGCCGCATAGGCGCGCACGCATGCCACATCCACCTGCCGCCAGCGGCCACGTCCCTCAGTGGATAGATATTGTAAAAACTGACCGATATCGCACCGATACGCGGACAGGGTATGCGCCGAATAGCCGCGCGCATGGGCGAGATGCTGCAAGAACGCCTCAAGCGACGCCTTGAGTTCGGCATCCATGATCTTGCGGCGAAGTTCCGCGCCCCGGCGAGGTCAGCGGCCCAGATGAGACCCTATGGCGCGACTGACCAGTTCGCCGAGATAGCCTAAAAACAGCGTGCCCATGCCGACGTGGAAGCGATCCTGTTCGGCGCTGCCCAGGGCCAGCACGCCCAGCCGCTTGCCATCGACCAACGGCACCATGACCGCCGAAGCGACGCCCCCGACTTCGGCATCGAACAGATAATTCACCCGCGCATCGGCCAGCAGACCGGCGACTGGACGCTTGGTCTTGAACAGCCCATCAAACAGGCTGGCCGCAGTATCGTCTTCGGCCAGCAGATGCGCGCTCGCCTGCAGGGCGGTGCGCGGATTTCTGAACAGTTTTAGCACCACCTGCGTGGATGGGAACTCGCTGCGCAACAGCTCCCTGGTGGTGGCAATCACCTCCTGCAAACCATCGGCCTCCATCAGCGCCAGCGCCAGGCGATGCAGGCGGGAACTCAAGCTTTCGTTGTCCCGCGCCACCTGCACGAGATCAATCAGCTTGCGTTCCAGCTGCCGATTGCGCGCGCGCAGCGCCGCCACCTGCCGCTCCACCAGCGACACGGCCCCACCACGGGCATGGGGAATCGTCAGGCTTTCCAGCAGACCGGTGTGGCGCTCGAAGAAATCCGGATGGGCAAGGAGATACTGCTCGACCGCAGGCTCAGAAAGCGCCTCGCGTTCAAGCTTCGACGTGCGCGCCCTGGTCATGATCTATGCTCCCCTCAAAGACTCTTGTTGCCGGGCCGGTCATTTGCACCGGTGCGTGCCCGCCGGGCCAGCTTACCATAAGTTGTCCGCCGGCAAGCATCACACGGACCCGCTCATCGAGCAGGCCGCGCAGACGCCCGGCAACCACGGCGGCGCAGGCGCCACTGCCGCAGGCAAGCGTCTCCCCGACGCCGCGCTCGTACACCCGCAGACGAATGGTCTTGCGGTCGATGACCTGCATGAAACCCACGTTGGCGCGCCTGGGAAAACGCACATGCGCCTCGAGCTTGGCGCCAAGCGTGTCGACTGGCGCGGCCGCAACATCGTCGACTAACAGCACCGCGTGCGGGTTGCCCATGGATACCGCGCTGAGTTCGATCGCCTCGCCGGCGACCTCGACTCGATAGCTCGACGATTCTTCGTCGGCCAGAAACGGTATCTCCCGCGGCGCCAGTCGCGGCCGGCCCATGTCGACTGTCACCAGCCCGGTCGGTTCGATGCGGACCGCGACGATGCTTCCTGCCGTTTCCAGCTTGACCGTGGCGTTGGAAATCAGCGCGCGCTCGTGCAGATAGCGCGCGACACAGCGTGCGCCGTTGCCGCATTGCTCGACCTCGCCGCCATCGGCGTTGAAGATGCGATAGCCAAAATCCGCACCGGGCATCCGCGCCCGCTCGATCATGAGCAATTGGTCGCAGCCCACCCCCAGCCTGCGATTGGCGATAAATCGAATCTGCGCCTCGCTCAGTTCAAGCGGCCGCTCGACGGCGTCGATCAGCACGAAGTCGTTGCCCAACCCGTGCATCTTTGTGAAAGCGAGCGGCACGGATTTGGTCAACCGCTCTGCTGGCCGCTTGCCAGTGGCAACTCCCGCGCCACGGCCATGGACGTCCTGCGCCGGTACGGGTCGATCAAATCATGACTTTGCTGAACGATCGATTGATGAACTTCGATACCGGGAAATTTGGGTGCGAGAAATTCGTAAGCCAATAGCAGCGCAAGACCCAGGATCAGCAGCAGACTCCCGATCAGCGCATAGCGTAACGGGCGCACTTGCCGCTGACGCACGCGTTCGCTGAAGTCCCGTCGGCGATGGATGCGCTCGCTGAGATTTGCGGGCACCTCGATGGCGAGTGCATCGCACAGCCTGCGTTCGAGCACCGCACCGCGGCGCGCGAATTGCCGGCAACTGTCGCAGGCGCGCTCGTGCCGGGCCAGCGCCATGTCCCGCTCGCCCGGCATGGTGAGCCACCTGCGACGAAAATCCAGGCAGTTCAAGCTCTGGCCGTGTTGGAGCCGGCGTGCCGGGCGTCGCTCAGTACGCCCCGCAACTGTCGGCGAGCCCTGGCGACGCGCGTGGTCACCGCACTGACGCTGACACCCAGCATACGGGCAATCTCGTCGCAACTGAAACCGCCGATGACCTGCAGGATCAGCGGTTCGCAGTCATCCGGGGGCAACGCCGCGAGCGCGCGCCTGAGCATGAACACATCCGCGTTGGGCTCGTAACGCTCGGCGCCGGCGGCCATGCCGTCGGTGACGAGCTGAGCCATGTGCCCGTGTGGGCGATTGCCATGCCGGCCGTACTCGCGTTTAAGCAACATAAACAACCAGTAGCGGGAGGTGCTTGTGGCCTTGAGCCCATCCAGGCTGCGCCAGGCGCGTAAATAAGTGTCCTGCACGAGATCTTCGGCGAGCACACGGTCACCCGTAAGCCATGCCGCATAGCGATACAGGTCGGTGGAACAGCCATCCACCAGCAATTGAAACTTAGCCTGCCGGGATTTCCGCATGGTCGCGACCGTGTAGCCCTTGTTGCGTTGTGTCGTGGATGATGTCTCGATACCGAAACTATAGTACAGGTGCCGCGCGGCTGCGATAAGAGTTTTGCGCGTGGCGATTTTTCATGTAAGACGCCCCTGAATAAAATTCCCCCGCGGTCAGGGCAGCAGATGCTCGCCGGCGAGCATCTGCTGCAGCGTTTCACGCTCACGGATCAGGTGCGTCCGGCCGCCATCCACCATAACCTCGGCGGCGCGCGGACGCGTGTTGTAATTGCCCGCCATCGAGAATCCATAGGCGCCGGCGGCATGCACGGCCAGCAGCTCGCCGCCCTGAACGGCGAGCGCCCGCTCTTTGCCGATGAAGTCCGCGGTCTCGCAAACCGGACCGACAACGTCGTAAATGCAAGGCTGCGTCACCGCAACACGCGCAACCGGAACAATCGAATGCCAGGCGTCATACATGGCGGGACGCAGAAAGTCGTTCATCGCCGCATCCACCACCGCAAACCGCTTGTGCCCGTTGTCTTTGGTGTACTGAACGCGCGTAACCAGAATGCCCGCATCGCCCACGATGGCGCGGCCCGGCTCCAGCAGGAGTCGGTATGGCCGCTCGGCCATGTTCGCCAGCAGCGTCTCGACATACGCGCCTGGCGTGGGCGCGGTTTCCTCATGATATCGAATACCCAGACCGCCGCCCAGATCCAGATGATCGATCGAGATGCCTTCCCGTTCGAGCTGTTCCCCAAGCCGCAGCACGCGCCGCAACGCGTCCACGAACGGGGCAAGTTCGGTCAGCTGCGAACCGATGTGACAATCGATGCCCACCAGCCTTACGCGTGCCAGTCCGGCGGCGCGGCGGTAGACTTCGAGCGCCTGATCGATACCGATACCGAATTTGTTTTCCTTGAGCCCCGTGGAAATATAAGGATGCGTACGCGCGTCCACGTCCGGATTCACCCGCAGCGACACCGGCGCGACCGCATGCATGTCAGCCGCCACTGCCGCCAGAAGATCCAGTTCCGCTTCGGATTCGACGTTGAAACACAGGATGCCCGCCTCCAGCGCGCGCTGCATCTCGTCAGCGCGTTTGCCCACGCCGGAAAAAACGATCCTGGCCGGGTCGCCGCCCGCGCGCAGCACGCGCTCCAGCTCGCCGACAGAGACGATATCGAAACCGGAGCCCAGGCGCGCCAGCACGTTTAACACCGCGACATTGGAATTCGCCTTCACGGCGTAACAGAGCAGATGCGGATGCGCGCGCAGTGCATGATCGAACGCTCGCCATTGGCGCTCGATGGCGGCGCGGGAATAGACGTAGCAGGGCGTGCCATGCGCCTGGGCGATGTCTTCGACCGCGACATCTTCGGCGAATAATCGATCGCCGCGATAGGCGAACGGGCTCATGCTAGCGCCGCTCGGTTTTTTTCTCGTCGGGAAGATAAAGGTCGCCTGTCTGCCCGCAGGCGGCCAGCGACAAGATGGCGGACAGCAGCAGCAAAACACCGGTTTTTGAGATGGGCATAAGCGCGCGCAACGATTGGATATCCGCGCGAGTATAAGCCCGCGCGGCCAGCGCGCCCAACCGGGCTCGAGCGGCTTCAAGCTCAGCCAGCGTACAAGCGTCGGCTCAACGGGTTGACCATCACGGCGCGCGGTCGTTAGTGTCGAGGTTCATGTTCTTCCATCGCAAACATCGATGAATCTGATCGCCCTGTCAATCGCCTTCCTGGGGCTGGTGTTCCTGTTGCTGTCCATGGCGCGTCTGCGCCGTCGACGGATGCTGGCGGCCGGCGGTCATGGCCTTGCCAGTGCCTTGTTTCTCGCCGGCGGCGTGTTGCTGGGCGCAGTGGCGCTTAATCTTCAAACGTATCAACGGCTAACCTACGAACAGCCGGTAGCGCAGCTGGCGTTTGCGCGCCTGGCGCCGGAACGCTTCGAAACTTCCCTGGATTACCCCGATGGCGCGCGCGACGTGTTCGTGCTGACCGGGGACGAATGGCAGCTGGACGCGCGCGTGCTCAAGTGGAAGGGCTTCGCTACGGTGCTGGGACTGGATGCGCGGTTCCGCTTAGAACGCCTGAGCGGACGTCATCGCGATCTCCAGCGCGCGCGTAACGGCCCGCACAGCGTTTATCCGTTGTCGGCTGACGCCGGACTCAACCTGTGGCATGTCGCGCAACGCTATAAGCGCTGGATACCCTGGATAGATGCCACGTACGGCACCGCCACCTATCTGCCGATGGCGGATCGCGCCCGTTACAGCGTGTGGCTGACGCCATCCGGACTCATTGGGCGGCCCGTCAACCAGCCGGCGCGGACGGCAGTGAATCGCTGGCGATAACATAAACACTGAGACCTGTTCAGCCCTCGATACCGCGAGCTCGCGGCCAGCGCGCAAACTGAGCGCGCCAGGTATTGATATACTGAACGCGGAATCTTTACGAAAGCTTTCGATGAACAAAACGCGGCGCCTGGTGACGCAAGCCGTGCTGGCGCTCGGCGGGATCACCGCGGCATTGAGAATTTGGCGCGGCCCGCGGGCCGCGCCGGCAAGCGCATTCGCTGCGCATGATGTGGACGGCGCCTTGCAGGACTTGTTCGGCGCAACGCAAACCGATCTCGTTGCATCCGGCAAGATCAAGCTGAGCATTCCCGACGTGGCCGAAAACGGCGCGATCGTGCCGCTGACGGTGGCCGCCGATCTGAATGGCGTGGAGCAGATCGCGATACTGGCGGCCGACAATCCGCACCCGCTGACCTCGAGCTATGCAATCCCGGCGGGCACTTTGCCGTACGTGTCCACGCGCATCAAAATGGGCGGCTCCGCCGACGTGCTGGCGGTGGTCAAGACCAGTGGCAGACTTTATTCTACCCGCAAGCACGTCAAGGTCAGCGTTGGCGGCTGCAGTTGATGCCCATGTTCCGTGCGCCATGAGCGAAACCATCAGGATCCTCGCCGAAGTCGACGGCGACATCACGACATTCAAGACCCTCATCCGTCACCCCATGGAAACCGGGCAGCGCAGCAATGAAACCACCGGCGAGCGGATTCCCGCTCATTTCATCCGCAAGGTCACCGTGGAACATCGCGGCCGCGTGGTCATGACGGCGCTGTGGGGCACGGGGATCTCTGAGAATCCGTATCTTTCGTTCAAGTTCAAGGGTGCGAAACTCGGCGACCCGGTCAGGCTGAGCTGGGTGGACAATAAAGGCGTATCGGACACCCTCGTGGCCAAGATCGTTAAAGCGGACTAGCTCCGGCGCACAGCGGGCCGCCGCTCACTCAGGGCAATGCAAACGATGTCCAACGATTACCTGTCCGCCGTGGAAGTCAGCACCGCGCGTGATGCCGATGCCAGCGTGATCTGGCTGCACGGACTGGGCGCCGATGGCCACGATTTCGAGCCTATCGTTCCCCAACTCAGGCTCGGGCCGCTGGCGGTCCGCTTTGTGTTTCCGCATGCGCCTGCGCGCGCGGTCACCCTTAACGGCGGCCTGCTCATGCCCGCGTGGTACGACATCGTCAGCCTGACATCGGCGGCGCACGAGGACGCGCGGGGCATTCGCGGGATGGCGCCGGCCGTCGAGGCGCTGATCGGGCGCGAGCGCGAGCGCGGCATCGCCGCCAGCCGCATCGTACTGGCGGGGTTTTCACAGGGCGGCGCGATGGCATTACATGTCGGCCTGCGCCATCCGGAACCCTTGGCCGGCATCATGGGCCTGTCCGCCTATCTGCCTCTGCGGGCACAGCTGGGGCGCGAACGCAATCCCGCCAACGGTGACACGCCCATCTTTCTGGCGCACGGCACCCAGGACCCGGTGCTGGACGTCGCGTTTGGGACGAGCTGCAGGGACCTGCTGCGGAACCTCGGTTATACCTTGGAATGGCATGAATATCCCATGGCGCACGCGGTCTGTCCGCAGGAGATCGAAGACATCAGACGGTGGCTGATCGGCAGACTGAGCGACGGCAGGGCTTGATCGGGCAGATCATGTACCGCGAATGTTCCGCCGGATACGCCTTTACGCGCGCGCGCTGGGGCGCCGGCCGAATCGAGCATACCAGCGCATGATGTTGTAATAGCAATCGTCGATATGCACGTCGGCGCGTTCGGCGTGCTCGAAGGCGGCGAACAAGGTGCAGTCGGCGATGCTCGGTCTTGAGCCGGCGACAAAGGTGTGATCTCCGATGCGGGCATCAATGAACCGTAGCGCCGCCGGCAGTGCTGCGCGCGCCTGTTCGGCGGCCAGCGGCACCTGTTTGCGGTGCTGGAAGATCGGGCTGGTATTCACGAAGATCTGCGTGATCCGATTCAGTATGCTTAAGTCCGCGAAGCGCTCCAACTCGCGCACGCGCGCACGCTCCAGCGGCTCGGTGCCGATCATGGGCGGATCGGGATGCAGCTCTTCCAAGAATTCGATGATGGCCAAGGATTCGGTCAGACAGGCGCCGTCGTCCAGCTCCAGCACCGGCAGTGAGCCCATCGGATTTTTGGCGAGAAATTCCGGCGTGCGATTATCGCCCCGGCGCAGGTCTATGCGTTGCAGCGGAATCTTGAGGCCTTTTTCCGCGAGGTAAATACGCAGCTTGTGCGGATTGGGGGCGAACGGGAAGTCATAGATCCTCACGGTGTTACTTTTCTCCCATGCGACGACCGGTGTGCGGACCCGCGCCGGTGGTTTGCAGGGTCACGTCACCGGTCATGCTGATAATCTCGTGCACGATATCATCCTTGCCGCCTGCTTTCGCCTTGTACATGAGTTCATCGGCGACCTTGATCGCCACATCGACATTCAACGGCGGCCGCAAGAACGTGGCGACACCCATGCTGAACCGCACCGGCCACGCATCGCTCGCCCGGATCTGCGTCAAGCGCGCCTTGAGGGTTGCGATGCAGGCCTGCGCACCTTCATAACCGGTATCCGGCAATAACAGCACGAATTCGTCGCCGCCGCGCCGGCCGACCAGATCCGAACTTCGCACCCCCTGCCGCAGCGCCGCGGCTATCGTAGCGAGAAGCCGATCTCCAGCGCTGTGCCCGCTGCGATCATTGACGCGCTTGAAGTCATCGACGTCGATATAGACCACCGTCGTGTGATGACCACGGCTGAGCGCGAGGTCCAGGAATCGATTGGCCGCCTCGTCGAACGCGCGCCGGTTCATAAGTCCGGTCAATGGCTCGGTTCGCGCGAGCCGTGTTTCATGCTCGACGTAGCGTGCAAGCCGCGCGCTCAAATAAGCGACGAATGCGAAGATACCCAGCCTGACGACGGCGTTCCACACATGGATTGCCGGAAGGCCATAAGTCTGCCCGCCTAGTACATCCATCGTCAGCACGATGCCGGCGGCCAGCACGCAGACGAGCAGGCTGATCGCGATGCCACCGTACCAGGCGGCAATGAAGATCGGGATAAGATAGAAAATCGCTGACGAGAGCTCATGCCCGGTCAGATAATCGAACAGCCCGGTGAGGCACACCAGCACGCTGGTGCTGACGAGCGTGGCGAGCGGCCGGCCTCTAAGCCACGCGTCGGCGTGGTGTACGATCCCTGGCATGATCAGTGACCCCAAGTGAAGACGATGTGCTACGGCCGTGAAGGCGCGCGACGGCGCGGCATGCGCCTAGCTGATCGCTGTGCGGCGACGAAGGGAAACCGTATGAAGGGCGAGTTTCCCGCGGCCCGGTCGTGCCGGGGTGTAGTGCCATCAGTTGCCACGACGAGACTATTGATCGACACCACCCAGGCGCGCCCAGGCTGTCTTGAGCTGTGCCCGGACCTGCGCAGGCGACGTTCCCCCCAGAAGGTTGCGTGAATCAACCGACCCCTCGGGCTTCAGCACCGCATACACGTCGTTCTCGATCTTCGGACATAGCTGTTGCAGGCTTGCCAGCTCGATGCCGCTCAACGGCGCGGCCCGATCGAGCGCCATCCTGACCGCGTGGCCTACAATTTCATGCGCGTCCCGAAAGGCCACGCCCTTGCGCACCAGATAGTCGGCGAGATCGGTGGCGGTCGCATAGCCTTCGTCGACCGCCGCGCGCATGGTGTCTTGTTTGAACCTGATTACCGGTATCATGGCCGCGAACGCCCGCAGGCAGCCCTTCAATGTATCCACCGTATCGAAGATGGGCTCCTTGTCTTCCTGGTTGTCCTTGTTGTAAGCCAGCGGCTGACCCTTCATCAACGTGAGCAACGCCATGAGGCTGCCGCAAACACGCCCGGTCTTGCCGCGCACGAGCTCGGGCACATCCGGATTCTTCTTCTGCGGCATGATACTGGAGCCCGTGCAAAATCGATCAGGCAGTTCGATATACTGAAACTGCGGAGAGTTCCACAGAATGAGCTCTTCGGCGATACGCGAGAGATGCAGCATGACGAGCGCGCCAGCGGCGCAAAACTCGATCGCGAAGTCGCGGTCGGACACCGCGTCCAGCGAGTTGTCGGAGGGGCGCGCAAAACCCAGCAGTTCGGCAGTATAGGCTCGATCCAGCGGATAACTGGTGCCCGCCAGAGCGCCGGAGCCAAGCGGCATGACGTTGACCCGTCCGCGGCAATCGTCAAGCCGCGCATGATCGCGGTCGAGCATCTCGAACCAGGCGAGCAGATGGTGGCCAAGCACCACCGGCTGCGCTACCTGCAGATGCGTAAAGCCCGGCATGATCGTATCCGCGTGCCGGGCGGCCAATTCCAGCAAACCGCGCTGCAAACGCCGGATTTCCGCTTGAACCGTGGTAATCTCGGCGCGCAGATACAGACGCAGGTCGGTTGCGACCTGATCGTTGCGTGAGCGGCCCGTGTGCAGCTTTTTTCCGACCTCGCCGAGCTTTTCTATCAGCCGCGCCTCGATGTTCATGTGCACATCTTCGAGCGCCACTTTCCAGACGAATTCGCCGCGCTCGATCTCCGCCAGGATTTCGTCCAGACCGGCGAGCAGCCGGTCACACTCACGCTTGCTGATGACGCCGGCCCGGGCCAGGGTGCGCGCGTGCGCGCGCGAGCCATCGATGTCGCAGGCATACAGGCGCCGGTCGAACCCGACGGAAGCGGTAAATTCCTCGACGAACGCATCAGTTTGCTCGACGAAGCGGCCGCCCCAGGGTTTATCCTTGTCGATACTCATGAATAACGGTAAGTTGGTCTAGTCAAAATTATAACATTGCGTTCGCGCGCCAGCGGGAACCGGCCCCGACACCAGGCGGATAATCAAGCCCACTCAAACGCATGGCTGACACAAGCCGTACCAATCCAGAGTCGACGCCGTTCGAGTCTTCTTTCTTGCCGGATTTCTGCAGCCCGCGGATCGTGCTGCTGGCGGTGCTCAGCGCCCAGCTGCTGGCCTTTATTCTGACGCTGGCGTCCGGGGCGGACGGGCGCGATCTATGGATCAACCTGGCGCTTATTTCTCTCTTTATCCAGTGGATTGCGCTGGGTAACGTCGTTGTGCTGTGTTTCAGCCGCCCCCAGCTCAAGCGGCTTACGCCGCTTGCCGCGGCGCTCAGCTGTTACGGCTTGAGCCTGCTTGTCACCTTGCTCTTGTCCGCCTGCGCGGTGTGGTTCGCGCCACTGGAGCTGGTTACGTTCGGCCAGGGATTCTCGCTGCACGAGGATTTTGTTCAGCGCAACCTGGCGATCAGCGCGATCGTCTCGGCGGTGGCACTGCGTTACTTCTACGTTCAGCATCAGTGGAAACAGAACATCGTCACCGAGGCGCGCTCGCGCATCCAGGCGTTGCAAGCCAGGATCCGGCCGCATTTTCTGTTCAACAGCATGAACACCATCGCGAGCCTGACCCGCACCAGCCCGGAGCTGGCCGAGAAAGCCGTCGAAGACCTGGCGGATCTGTTCCGCGCCTCGCTGGGCCATCAGGACAACGTGAGGCTGGATCAGGAACTCGAGTTCGTGCGCCGCTATATCAACATCGAGGAATTGCGCCTGGGCGATCGGCTGAGGGTCGAATGGCACATCGGGGATGAGGTCGATGCCGAGGCCAAGGTACCGGCGCTGATCCTCCAGCCGTTGATGGAAAACGCGATTTACCACGGCATCGAGCCGCTGCCCGCGGGTGGCGTGGTCAACCTGCGGATCGCGCAGGAAAAGGGACGGCTGCAATTCACGGTCAGCAACCCACTACCGGCGGAGCGCGCTTATCAGCAGCGGTCCGGCAATCGCATGGCGCAGGACAATATTCGTCAACGCCTGAAACTGGCCTATGGAGAAAATACCACCATGGACATCAACAAAACCGGCGACCGTTACACGGTCAGTTTTTCCATTCCACTGGAGATACAGTCATGAAAGTGCTAGTGGTCGATGACGAGCCGCCGGCGCGGGCGCGGCTGGTACACATGCTCAATTCCACCCCCGACTTCGAACCCGTAGGCGAGGCCGCCAACGGCATGGAGGCCGTGGAGATGGTGCAGACGCACCGGCCAGCGGTGGTGCTCATGGATATTCGCATGCCCGGCATGGACGGCCTGGAGGCGTCGCGACATCTCGCGCAGATGGACGAGCCGCCGGCCATCATCTTCACCACGGCGTACAGCGAACACGCGCTGGAGGCGTTCGACACGCACGCGGTCTCTTATCTGGTCAAACCCATCCGGCAGGAGCGCCTGGAGCATGCGCTGAACAAGGCCCGCAAGCTCACCCAGGCGCAACTCGCCACGCTGGCGATTGAAAGCGGCCCGCAAGGGCGCAGCCATATCTGCGCGCGCGTGCGCGGCAACCTGGAGCTGATCTCGGTGGACGACGTGCTGTATTTTCAGGCCGACCAGAAATACATCACCGTGCGGCACCGCAACGGCGAGGTCTTGATCGAAGACGCGCTCAAGAGCCTGGAGACGGAGTTCCAGGAGCGATTCATCCGGATCCATCGCAACGCGCTGGCGAACATCGCACACATCAGCGGCATGGAAAAGAGCCGCGACGCGCGGTTTCTAATGGTGTTCAAGGGCATCAACGACCGGCTGGAGATCAGTCGCCGGCACGTTGCGGAGGTGCGAAAATTCCTCAAGGCGAGCTAGCCGCTGTGTGACCGCGCCGGGACTGCCGCGCGGCGGGAGGTTATACTGGCGGGCAAGCAACGTCGCTTGCCCGTTTTATTTTCGCTACCTTCATGTCCGGCGCAGAACTCGTTCGTATCGCAACCCGCAAGAGCCGGCTTGCAGTCTGGCAGGCGCAGACTGTCGCACGCCAGCTGCAGGACTTGCATCCACAGCTGAAGATCGAGCTGATCGGCATGACCACACAGGGCGACCGCGTGCTCGACAGCCCGCTCGCACGGATAGGCGGCAAGGGCCTGTTCGTGAAGGAGCTGGAAGAAGGTTTGCGCACCGGCCGCGCCGATCTGGCCGTGCACTCCATGAAAGACGTGCCGATGACGTTTCCGCCGCATCTGCACCTGCCCGTTATGCTGCGTCGCGAAGACCCGCGCGACGCACTCGTGTCCAATCGATTCGAGTCGCTGGCAGCGCTGCCTCGCGACGCGCGGGTAGGAACGTCCAGCCTGCGAAGGCAGTGCCAACTCAAGGCGCGATTACCCGAAGCGTGCATTCGCGAATTGCGCGGTAACGTCAACACACGCTTAGACAAACTCGATGCCGGCGATTTCGACGCCATCATCCTGGCGGCCGCCGGCTTGAAGCGACTGGATCTTGAAGATCGGATTCGCGAGTATATAAGTGTCGAGTCGAGCTTGCCCGCGATCGGTCAGGGCGCGATCGGCATCGAGTGCCGGCGCGACGACGCGCGCGTCAACGAACTGATCGCGCCGCTGGACGACCGGGAAACGCACACCCGGGTGCAGGCCGAACGCGCGATCAGCGCGCGCCTGAACGGCGGCTGTCAGGTGCCGATCGCCGGTTTCGCGCAACTGACCGGCGACGAGTTATTTCTACGCGGCCTGATCGGGTATCCGGATGGGCGCAAAATCATCCGCGGGCAGGCGCGCGGCAGCGCTTGGGATGCGCAGCGCCTGGGCCACGAGGTCGCCGAACAGCTGCTCGCGCAGGGCGCGGGCGAAATTCTGGCCGCGCTGGGCATGGAAGTACCCGCCCGCCACTGATGAACGCCGGCACCGGTCGCCCCGCCGCACAGGGGCCGTTGACGGGGGTGGGCGTGATGGTCACGCGGGCGTCACATCAGGCCGGGCTGCTGTGCGAAATGATCGAGAACGCCGGCGGACGCGCCGTTCGGTTGCCGGTGCTCGAGATCACTGGACCCACAAGCGCCGCCGGCCTCGAGCGGATCATCAATCGGCTGTCCGCGTTCCATATCGCCATTTTCGTCAGCCAGAACGCGGTGGTATTTGGCCATGCGCTCGGCGCGGACTTAGGGGCTATCAAACTGGCCGCCATCGGTCAGAAAACCGCCGCAGCCCTGGAACAGACCGGCAATCGCGTCGACATTTATCCACGCCTGGGGTTTACCACCGAGGACTTGCTCAAGCTTCCCGAGATGAACGACGTACGCGGCCGGCGCATCGTGATATTTCGTGGTGAGGGTGGCCGCGAAAGGCTTGGCGAGACCTTGCGCGCGCGCGGTGCATCGGTCGTTTACGCGGAAGTATATCGAAGAGTCCGACCGCGCGAGTTGCCGGCGGCGTTGCGTCGCTGTCTTGAACAGCGCGCCGCCGAGCTTATCACCGTGGCCAGCGGCGAAGCGTTAAAGAATCTCGATCAGGGCTGCGCGCCTGAGCTTCGGTCGCGCCTGCATGAAACGGCGCTGCTGGCGGGAAGCGCGCGCATCGCCGCGCAGGCCCACAGCGCGGGCTTCACCCGCGTCGATGCCGCGAAAGATCCCAGCGACGAAGCCATGTTCGAACGCCTTTTGCAATGGGCCAGGCAGCGCGCGTCGGGCGCACGCGTTACGCAGACCTGAAACCTAAGGCTGACTGCGCTTGCTCTTGATCCATTTGATGATCGGCGCCCACTGTTCGCGGTCGGTCGCCGTGGCGTAGGGCGCGAGTTCGAAAATGCCAAGCCCTTGCCCGGCCGCGCGGATGTAATTCTGGCTGTCGCGCAACATCGTCAGGAAGGGCGCCTTCTGTTTGGTCAGGAAGTCGTCCAGTTCCCAGTATATGTTCGTGTAATCGCGCGCGCGATTGGCGACCAGCGCGAACTTGGCTTCTTTGCGACCGATGCGGCCGTTCTTTCTGACTTCCGCGATAAAATCGGCGGCCGCGTGCATATCCACCGGTGACGGCAGCACCGGCAAGATAATCGTCTCAGCGCGCCGGATGAGTTCCTTGAGCGGCTTGCCATGCACGGCGGCTGGGGTGTCCATCACCACGTACTCGGTATCACGCGCCACCTTGCCGCTGCTGTGATTGCGGGTGAGACCCTGAATTCGGGGCCGCGCCGCCGAACGCAATTGCAGCCAATCGGCGGCGCTGCCCTGCGGATCCAGATCGGCCAGCGCCACTTTATGGCCGGATACGGCCAGATAGCTGGCCAGATTGGTCGCCAGTGTGGTCTTGCCGGAGCCGCCCTTGGCGTTCAGTATCATGATGTGGCGCATGATCGCGATCCCCCATTTGTTGTCGTTGTTGCTCACGCTGCGAGCTTCACCGGACACGCTGTCAGATTATATTCAATTCCCGCCAAATCTCATCCACGCGGCGCTTGACCCTTTCGTCCATACTGATCGCGCGACCCCAGCTTCGCGTCGTCTCGCCGGGCCACTTGTGCGTCGCGTCCAGTCCCAGCTTCGAGCCGAGACCGGAAACCGGTGAGGCGAAGTCCAGGTAATCGATCGGCGTATTTTCAACGATGACCGCATCGCGCGCCGGATCGACGCGCGTGGTCAGCGCCCAGATCACGTCTTTCCAGTCGCGCACGTTCACGTCGTCGTCGACCACGATCACGAATTTGGTATACATGAATTGCCGCAGAAACGACCACACGCCCATCATGACCCGCTTGGCGTGGCCCGGATACTCCTTTTTCATGCTTACCACCGCCAGCCGGTACGAACAGCCTTCCGGCGGCAGATAAAAATCCGTGATCTCGGGAAACTGCTTCTGCAAGAGCGGGATGAACACTTCGTTGAGCGCCACGCCCAGCATGGCGGGTTCGTCGGGTGGCCGGCCGGTATAGGTGCTGTGGTAGATGGGATTCGAGCGATGGGTGATGCGCTCGACGGTGAACACCGGAAACCGCTCGACCTCGTTGTAATAGCCGGTATGATCGCCGAAAGGCCCTTCCGGTGCCGTCTCGCCCGGCTGGATATGTCCTTCCAGCACGATTTCGGCCCAGGCCAGCACGTGCAAATCATTGGTCAGACATTTGGCCTGCTCGGTGCGTGCGCCGCGCAGCAAACCCGCGAAGGCGAATTCCGACAATGTGTCCGGAATCGGCGTGACCGCCGCCAAAGTGCTGGCCGGATCGGCGCCCAGCGCAACGGCCACAGGGAACGGCTGGCCCGGGTAGGCGCGACGCCAGTCCTGGAAATCGAGCGCGCCGCCGCGATGCGGCAGCCAGCGCATGATGAGCTTATTGCGGCCGATGACCTGCTGGCGGTAAATCCCTAAGTTCTGGCGATCCTTGAGCGGCCCTTTGGTAACGACCAGACCCCAGGTGATCAGCGGGCCGGCGTCCCCAGGCCAGCAGGTCTGCACAGGCAGCCGCGCGAGGTCGATGTCGTCACGGTCAACTGCGTGCGCCTGACAGGGCGCGCGGCTGACGGTTTTGGGTGCCATATCCATGATTTTCTTGAAGATTGGCAGACTCTGCCAGGCCGCCTTGAGGCTCCTTGGGGGATCGGGCTCCTTCAGAAACGCCAGCAGCCTGCCCACCTCGCGTAACGCATCAACCGACTCTTCGCCCATGCCCAACGCCACGCGCCGCGGCGTTCCGAACAGGTTGGCGAGCACCGGGATGCTCGAACCCTTTGGGTTCTCGAACAACAATGCCGGCCCCTGCGCGCGCAGGGTGCGATCGCAGATCTCGGTCATCTCCAGACGGGGGTCGATCTCCTGGCGGATGCGTTTGAGCTCGCCCGCCGCCTCCAGCATGACGATGAACCCGCGCAGGTCTTTGTATTTCACGACCCGTTGTCTGGGTAAACGCCTCCGAATTCGGCGACTACGGGTGCGTGATCGGAGGGCCGCTCCAGACCGCGCGGCGTCTTGTCGATCTGACAGGACACGCAGGCTCTGGCCAGCGCCGGACTCGCGAGGATGATGTCGATACGCAGACCCAGGTTACGGCGAAAACCACCGGCGCGGTAATCCCACCAGCTGAACGACTTTTCCACCTGCTCGAACTGGCGAAACGTATCGACCAGGCCATGCGCCATGAACTTCTTCAGCGCGTCGCGCTCCGGTGTGCTGCACAAGATCTTTTCGAACCAGAGTTCGGGGTCGTGCACGTCCGCGTCCGCCGGCGCGATATTGAAATCGCCCAGCATCACAAAGTGCGGGTGACTCACCAGTTCATGCCCGACATGCGCCGCGACCTTGTTCAGCCAGTCCAGTTTGTATGCGTACTTTTCCGAGCCTACTTGCGAGCCATTGGGCACGTATACATTCAGGATCCGCAATTCAGCTTGAGAATCGGATACGGTCGCGGCCAGAGCGCGGCGCTGCGGATCGTCCAGGCCGGGCAAATCGTACACCACATCGCGCAGCGGATCGCGGCTCAGCATGGCCACGCCATTGTAGGCCTTCTGCCCGCAACAAACGGCATGATAGCCGGCGTCGGCAAATGCCTGCGCCGGGAACTGTTCGTCGCTGACCTTGGTTTCCTGCAAGGCCAGCACGTGCGGTTGATTCGCGGCCAGCCAGTCGAGCACGTGCTCCAGACGTATGCGCAGGGAGTTGACGTTCCAGGTGGCGACCTTCACTGCATTATTGAAGGCGCTGTTATGCCGCCGCCATGCCGTTATGGCGCAGCAGCGCATCGATGCGCGGCTCGCGCTGACGGAAATCCTTAAACAGCTCCATGGCGGGTCGGGTACCACCGCGCTCAAGAATACAGCGCAGAAACCGCTGACCTGTGTCGCCATCGAACAGGCCGTGCTCCTCGAAGGCCGCGAACACGTCCGCGGACAGCACCTCCGCCCACTTGTAACTGTAGTAACCGGCCGCGTAACCGCCGGCGAAGACGTGCGAAAACCCGTGCTGGAAGCGGACAAACTCCGGCGGCTTCACTACCGCTACCGCCTCTCGCACCTCCTCTAAGATGGTCTGGATGCGCCCGCCCTGGTCCGGCTGATATTCAAGATGCAGCCGCAGATCGAACAGCGCGAACTCCAGCTGCCGCAACATCTGCATGCCGGCGAGGAAATGTTTGGTTGCGAGCAGCTTTTGCAACAAGTCCTCGGGCAGACGTTCACCGGTCTGGTAGTGCCGCGCGAACAAATCCAGCGCGTCGCGCTCCCAGCACCAGTTCTCCATGAACTGGCTTGGCATCTCCACGGCGTCCCATTCCACCCCGTTGATGCCGGCGACGCTGGGATAGTCGACCAGTGTCAGCAGATGGTGCAGGCCGTGGCCGAACTCGTGAAACAGGGTGATAACCTCGTCGTGCGTGAACCGCGCAGGCTTGTCTCCGACCGGCGGTGAACTGTTGCACGTCATATAGGCAACCGGCAGCTGAACGCCGTCCGGCGTGCGCATGCGGTTGACGCATTCGTCCATCCAGGCGCCGCCGCGTTTGTTCGGGCGCGCGTAAAGATCCAGATAAAACCGGCCGCGCACGGCGCCGGTTTCGTCGGTGATCTGATAGAAACGGACATCTGGATGCCAGGTTTCAACGCCATCGACTTGCTCGATTCGGCAGCCATACAAACGCCCGACCAGTTCGAACAGCCCGGCCAGCACACGGTCAACGGGGAAGTAAGGCTTCAGATCTTCCTGTGCGATCGCGTAGCGGCGCTGGCGCAATTTTTCGCTGACGTAGGCGATATCCCACGGGCGCAGATCTGTGATATCGAGGCGTTCCGCAGCGAACGCGCGCAGCTCGCCGATCTCCTGCTGCGCGATGGGTCTGGCGCGACGCGCCAGGTCATGAATGAACTCGATCACCTTGTGCGGCGACTCGGCCATTTTGGTGGCGAATGATTTCTCGGCGTAGTTCGCGTATCCCAGCAGGCGCGCGGCCTCATGACGCAGCGCCAGTATCTGCTCCATCGTCTTGCTGTTGTCCCAGCGCCCGGCGTACGGCCCCTGGTCCGAGGCGCGGGTATTGTGCGCCGTGTAAACCTCGCGGCGTAGTTCGCGATCGTCGGCGTAGGTCATGACGGAGATGAACGACGGCATCTCCAGGGTGAGTTGCCAGCCTTCCAGCCCGCTGTTCCGGGCGCTTTGCCGCGCCAGGTCCAGTGCGGATTCCGGCAGGCCGGCGAGCTTCGATGAGTCCGTGATGTGCTTTTTCCACGCGTGCGTGGCGTCCAGCAGGTTTTCGTCGAATTTCGACTGCGCCTGCGAAAGCTCCTGCTGGATGGTCTTGAGGCGCTGCTTGCCAGCCGCCGGCAGATGTACGCCGCTCAAGCGGAAGTCGCGCAGCGCGTCATCAATGGTTTTCTGCTGCGCCAGGTCGAGATCGCGGAACGCCTTGCTGTCACGGATCGCCTGATAAGCTTGAAACAGCCGCTCATTCTGGCCAATTTCCGTGCCGTACTCGCTGAGCTTGGGCAGGCAGGCGTTGTAGGCGGCGCGCAAGGCGGGACTGTTCACCACCGAATTCATGTGGCGCACCGGCGACCAGGCGCGGCTCAACCGGTCGTCGATCACTTCCAGCGGAAAGATGAGGCTATCCCAGCTGTACATCGAATTGTTGTCGACCAGCGCTTTGATGCGCGCGCGATTTTCTGCCAGCAACGTATCAATGGCCGGCTCCACATGCTGGGGCTTTATGCGTGAGAAGGCCGGCAATGGATTGTTCTCCAATAGCGGATTACTCATGAAACTCCTGAAAAATCAAATATCTAGATTATTTACGAGCAGCGCGTTCTGCTCGATGAACTCGCGTCGGGGCTCCACCTGGTCGCCCATCAGCATGGTGAACACCTGGTCGGCGGCCACAGCATCCTCGATACTCACCCGCATCAGACGCCGCGTCTCGGGGTTCATGGTCGTTTCCCACAACTGGTCGGGATTCATTTCGCCCAGGCCCTTGTAACGCTGGATGTCGCGGCCGCGGCTGGCCTCGGCCATGAGCCATTCCATCACCTGTTTCAGACTGGCGACCGGCTGTCTGCGGTCGCTGCGCTGGATATAAGCATCTTCACTCAACAGACCATGCATGCGCTCAGCCATTTCTCGCAACAGACCGAAATCCGCGGAGTTGAAGAACTCTTGGCGGAACTGGTCCTCGGTGCCTACCCCGTGCACCAGCTTGGCAACCGTTGCCCGCGGCGCGCCGTCAGCGTCCTTAGCCATGCTCAACGCGTATCGGGTTCCGGACGGCTGATCGATGTTGACGCGACGCACGACATCTTCCATCCACGCGCTTAGCGCTCCCCACTCTCGGTGACTGTCAATCACCAATGGCGGGCCAAACAGCATCGCCTCCAGCAACGGGCGATCATAGCGGCGCGCCAGCCGCCGCACCGCGGTCATCACCGCATTGTAGTGCCGCGCCAGATCTTCCAGCGCCGCACCGCTGACCGGCGGCGCCTGCGTGTTGACGTGCAGCTGTGCGCCATCCAGCGCCACGCTCAAAAGAAATGCGGTGAGTTCGGTTTCGTCCTTCGCGTAAAGCTCCTGCTTGCCGCGCTTGACCTTGAACAACGGCGGCTGGGCGATAAACACGTGACTGCGCTCGATGAGCTCGGGCATCTGGCGGTAGAAAAACGTCAGTAACAGCGTTCGGATATGAGAGCCATCTACGTCCGCGTCGGTCATGATAATAATGCGATGGTACCGCAGCTTATCCGGATTGAATTCCTCCGGTCCGATACCGCAGCCCAATGCGGTGATCAGTGTGCCCACTTCGGCCGACGACAACATCTTGTGGAAGCGTGCCTTCTCGACATTCAATATCTTGCCCTTGAGCGGAAGAATCGCCTGGGTGCGTCGATCCCGCCCCTGCTTGGCCGAGCCGCCAGCGGAATCGCCCTCGACTAAGAACAGCTCGGAATGCGCGGGGTCTTTTTCCTGGCAATCGGCGAGCTTGCCCGGCAGACCGGCTACGTCCAGCGCGCCTTTGCGGCGCGTCATCTCCCGCGCCTTGCGCGCCGCTTCGCGCGCGCGCGCGGCATCGATGATCTTGGCGGTGATCGTCTTCGCCTCGGCCGGATTCTCCAGCAGAAAATCCTGCAGAAATTCGCTTAAGGTCGACTCCACTACGCTTTTTACTTCGGATGAAACCAGCTTTTCCTTGGTCTGCGAGGAAAATTTAGGGTCTTGCACCTTGACCGATAACACCGCAGTCAAGCCTTCGCGCGCGTCGTCTCCGCTCATCACAAGCTTATGTTTCTTGGCGAGTCCTTCGCGTTCCATGTACTGATTTAGCGTGCGCGTGAGGCCGGCGCGGAAACCTGCCAGATGCGAGCCGCCATCCCGCTGCGGAATATTGTTGGTAAAGCAGAAAATGCTTTCCTGATAAGAGTCGTTCCACTGCAAGGCGACTTCTACATCCACCCCGTCTCGCTGCGTGGAGAAGTACACCACGGTCGGGTGCAGGGGTGTCTTGTTGCGGTTCAAATGCTCCACAAACGCGCGAATGCCGCCTTTGTATTCGAACACATCTGTCTTATCGCTGCGGTCATCCGCCAGCACGATGCGCACACCCGAATTCAGAAACGACAGTTCCCGTAACCGCTTGGCCAGGATGTCATAGTGAAATTCGATGTTGGTAAAGACCGCGGGGTCGGGGTAAAAACGGATTAAAGTTCCAGTTTGATTCGTAGTTTCAACAGCTTGAAGCGGCATCACCGGTTTTCCGGAACGGTACTCCTGGCGATGGACCTGGCCGCCCCGGTAAATCGTCAGTTCGAGGCGAGCCGACAGGGCGTTGACCACGGACACGCCGACACCATGCAACCCGCCCGCGACCTTGTATGCGTTGTCGTTGAACTTGCCACCGGCGTGCAGCACCGTCATGATGACCTCGGCGGCCGAACGCCCTTCTTCGGCATGGATATCGACGGGGATGCCCCGGCCGTTATCCGAAACCGATGCCGCGCCATCCGTATGCAGTGTTACCGTGATTTCGCTGCAATGACCGGCCAGTGCCTCGTCGACTGCGTTGTCGACAACCTCGAATACCATATGATGCAG
>JBOIDC010000005.1:0-70995 GCA_050740315.1 Gammaproteobacteria bacterium
CCCCCCCGCGTCATAAGGCGCTACGTAAGCAAGACCACCCGAAAGTTTCAGCGCGGTCTCGAACGATTCCGCCAGCCGCAGTTGCAGACCATCGCGCACCTTGAGACGATCGACCACCACCTCGATGCTGTGCTTGCGACGCAGGTCCAGCTTCGGCGCCTGATCCAGCTCCATCACCTGGCCGTCGATGCGCGCGCGGATAAACCCTTGCGCGCGCAGCTCCTGCAGCACCTGCACGTGCTCACCCTTGCGGTTTTGCACCACCGGCGCGAGCAGCAGCAGCCTCGTGCCTTCGGGCAGCGCCAGCACCTGATCGACCATCTGGCTGATGGTCTGCGCGTCGAGTTGCAGGTGATGGATGGGGCAGCGCGGCTGGCCGGCGCGCGCGTACAGCAGGCGCAGGTAATCGTAGATCTCGGTGATGGTGCCGACCGTCGAACGCGGATTGTGCGAGGTGGTGCGCTGCTCGATGGAGATCGCCGGCGAAAGCCCTTCCACATGATCCACGTCCGGCTTTTCCATCATCGACAGGAACTGGCGCGCGTAAGCCGACAACGATTCGACGTAACGCCGCTGGCCCTCGGCGAAGATCGTATCGAACGCGAGCGACGACTTGCCGGAGCCGGACAAGCCTGTAATCACAATGAGTTTGTCGCGCGGCAGATCGAGATCGATATCGCGCAGATTATGCGTGCGCGCGCCGCGGATGCGGATGACTGGCATGGATGACATATGAAAAAGGGAAATTTCTCAATATACTTGCTTCCCTTTTGACAGGCAAAACGGATATCCGGCGCGCCGGCCGCCGACAGGATTCTCCTCAAGACCGATGAATTCCGCACCCGACAACCGCATGACGTCCCTGGAACGTCGCGCCACGGTCTCGCTGGGCGTGGTGTATGGCGTGCGCATGATGGGCCTTTTCATGGTGCTGCCGGTGTTCGCACTGTATGCCGGTGAGCTCGCCAACGTCACCCCGTTCCTCATGGGCCTGGCCATCGGCGCTTATGGCCTGACGCAGGCGCTGTTTCAGATTCCGCTGGGGATGCTGTCGGACAGGATCGGCCGCAAGCCGGTGATCGTCGGCGGTCTGCTGATCTTTGCGGCGGGCAGCGTACTGGCGGCCGCGGCGGGCTCAATTTACTGGGTCATAGCCGGCCGCGCATTGCAGGGCAGCGGTGCGATCGCCGCGACGGTGATGGCGCTGGCGGCGGATCTTTCCCGCGACGAGCAGCGCACCAAGGTCATGGCCGCGCTGGGTTTCAGCATCGGCCTGTCGTTTGCGGTCGCTCTGGTGTCGGGCCCGGTGCTGCAGCACTGGATAGGCGTGCCCGGCATATTCTGGGCGACCGCAGGCCTGGCGCTGCTGGCGATCGCGATCGTGCTGGGTCCGGTGCCGACACCAGCCACGCTGCGCTTTCAGCGCGATACCGAAGTGGTCACATCGGCGCTGGGCGAGGTGGCCAAAGAGCGCACGCTGTTGCGCCTGGACTTGAGCATCTTTGCGTTGCACATGGTAATGACCGCCAATTTCACGGTGATCCCAAGCCAGTTGCGTGACGTGGCAGGTCTGCCGGTGGCATGGCACTGGGCGCTGTACCTGGGCGTATTGCTGGTGTCTTTTGCCGCCATGCTGCCGTTTCTGATCTATGGCGAACGGCGCAGCCGCATGAAGCCGGTGTTGATCGGTTCGATCATCCTGCTGGGCGCCGCGGAGTTTTGCCTGGCGGCCAGCGGCGCATTGCTGGTAATAATGGCGGCGTCCATGCTGTTGCTGTTCGCGACCTTCAATCTGATCGAGTCCGCGCTGCCCTCGCTGGCGTCGAGGGCCAGCCCGCCGGCGCTGCGGGGCACGGCCATGGGCGTTTACTCCAGCAGCCAGTTCATGGGCGTTTTCACCGGCGGCGCGATGGGCGGCGTGCTGCTGAACGTGGCGGGGCCGCAGGCCGTTTTCATCGGCGGCGGCGCGGCCGCGCTGTTGTGGGCCGTGCTGATGCTGGGCATGCAGAATCCCAGCGGCTTGAGCAGTTATCTGCTGAACGTCGGGCCGCTGAACGCGGAACGCGCGCAGGCCATGACCAACAGGCTCACGCGCGTGAAGGGCGTGGCGGAAGCGGTGATCATTCCCGAGGACGGAACGGCTTATCTCAAGGTGGACCGAAAATTGCTGGATGAAGAACGCTTACGTGAGTTTTCCGTCTCGACGGCTTAGAATACGCGGTTACGATATTGAAACAGTTGGAGGCAACTCGGCATGGCTAGGGGCATCAACAAGGTGATACTGGTTGGGAATCTGGGACAAGACCCGGATCACAGAAGCATGCCAAGCGGCCGGGCGGTTTCGAACGTCAGGCTGGCCACCACGCGGTCATGGAAGGACAAGAACTCCGGTGAGCGGCAGGAACATACTGAATGGCACAACGTGGTGTTCTTCGACCGACTGGCCGAGATTGCCAACGAATACCTGCGCAAAGGCTCGCAGGTATATGTGGAGGGCCGCCTGCAGACGCGCAAGTGGCAGGACAAGGACGGCCAGGACCGTTACACCACCGAGATCGTCGCGAGCGAGATGCAGATGTTGGGCAGCCGCGGGGGTGGCGGTTTCGATGATTCATCGTCTTCATCTGCCTCGTCGGGCGGCGCGCCGTCGGCGAAACAGTCGACCGCGGACGATTTCGACGACGACATTCCGTTCTGATCAGCGGTTCTGATTTGACGAGGCTCTCGCGCGAGTCGGCTAGCGGCGCCGCGGGACAGCGCGGCGGCGAAGACAGGTTTACAGGGATGGTATTCAGTGACTATCGAGAGCTAAACCGGGCATGGCGCGCAAAGGCATAATTCTGGCGGGCGGCTCGGGCACGCGGCTTTATCCGCTCACCCACTCGGTGAGCAAGCAACTCATGCCGGTTTACGACAAGCCGATGATCTATTACGCATTGGCGACGCTGATGCTGGCCGGCATCCGTGACATCCTGATCATTACGACGCCGCGCGATCAGGCCGCGTTCCAGAATCTGCTGGACGACGGTTCACGATGGGGCTTGTCCTTGTCCTTCGCGGTGCAGCCCAGTCCGGACGGGCTCGCGCAGGCGTTTATCGTCGGCGAGCGCTTCATCGGCGGCGATCCAGTGACCCTGACCTTGGGCGACAACATCTTCTACGGCGAAGGCCTGGCCAAGCGTCTGCAGACGGTAAGCCGGCGGCAGGCGGGCGCTACAGTGTTCGGTTATTACGTCAGCGATCCGCGGCTGTATGGCGTCGTGTCGTTTGATCGCGACGGTCGCGTGACCCGCATCGAGGAGAAACCCGCGGCGCCGAAATCTCACTATGCGGTGACCGGGCTTTATTTTTACGACAACGACGTCGTCGACATCGCCAGGCACGTGCGGCCGTCGCCGCGCGGCGAGCTCGAGATCACCGACGTCAACAAGATCTATCTCGAACGCGGCGATCTCACCGTGGAGCTTTTGAGCCGCGGCACCGCGTGGCTGGATACCGGCACGCACGGCGCACTGCTGGATGCCGCCAACTTCATCAAGGTGGTGGAAGAGCGGCAGGGGCTTAAAGTCGCCTGTCCGGAAGAAATCGCGTATCGCATGGGCTTCATCGATGCCGAGGCGCTGGAGCGGCTGGCCGCGCCGCTGGAAAAGAGCGGGTACGGTGAGTATCTGCGGGGTGTCTTGAATGACGGGAAGCTGTTTTGAACGTCATCGAAACGCCGCTGCCGGGTGTGTTGATCGTCGAGCCCAAGGTGGCGGGCGATGAACGCGGCTTTTTTATGGAATCGTTTCAGACACGGCGCTACGCCGATGCAGGCATTGTTGGTTCCTTTGTGCAGGATAATGTTTCCTTTTCCCGCTACGGCGTATTGCGAGGACTGCATTTTCAGCACCCGCACGCGCAGGGCAAGCTCGTGTACGTGCTGCAAGGCGAAGTGTTCGACGTGGCGGTGGATATCCGGCAAGGATCGCCTGCTTTCGGCAAATGGTTCGGCGCGGCCTTGTCCGCGGACAACAAACGGCAAATGTGGGTGCCGGCCGGCTTCGCGCACGGCTTTTGCGTGACCAGCGAGGCCGCGTTGTTTGCTTACAAGTGCACCGATTATTATCAGCCGGATGCCGAAAATACCGTAGCCTGGAATGATCCGGGTATCGCCATCGACTGGCCGCTGGAACGTCCCGAGTTGTCGGCCAGGGATGCTCGCGCGTTACCGCTGGCGGAAATTCCCGCGTCCAGGCTGCCGGTTTACTCCGCGTGATGGTTGCCGAAGAAAATCGATTGATCATGCTCACGGGCGCGAACGGCCAGCTGGGATGGGAAATACAACGCCGAGTCCGGCACGAAGATTATTCGCTGCGCGCGCTCGATCGTCACGCGCTGGACATTACCGACGCCGCGGCCGTCAACGCCATCGTGGACGAACTGCATCCGAAAGTGATCATCAACGCGGCCGCGTATACGGCAGTGGATCGGGCCGAAGAAGAGCCGCAGCAAGCGTACGCGGTCAATCGCGATGGTTCTGAAAATCTCGCCCGCGCCGCGCGTGAGTACGGTGCCCGACTGATTCACGTCTCCACCGATTTTGTTTTCGACGGGGGCAAAGGCAGTCCCTACCGGCCCGACGACACACCCGCTCCGCAATGTGTTTACGGCGCCAGCAAGCTCGCCGGCGAACAGGCCGTGCGGGAGATTCTGGCGCGTGACGCGCTGATCGTGCGCACTGCCTGGGTGTATTCGTCGCACGGCGGCAACTTTGTCAGAACCATGTTGCGCCTGATGGGCAGCCGCGATGCGCTGCGCGTCGTCGACGATCAGGTCGGCTCGCCTACCTGGGCCGGCGGGCTTGCCGAATGCATCTGGCGCGCGGTCGACATCGAACTGACTGGCGCGCATCACTGGACCGATGCGGGTGTCGCAAGCTGGTACGATTTCGCGGTGGCGATACAGGAAGAGGCGCTCGCGCTGGGCCTGCTGAGCCGCAAAATTCCGATCGAGCCAATCACGACCCTCGAATACCCTTTGCCCGCGCGGCGGCCCAGCTACAGCGTGCTGGGCAAATCCGCGACCTGGCAGGCGTTGGGATACAAGGCGCCGCACTGGCGAACCGCGCTGCGCGCGATGCTCGGAGAACTCAAAGATGCGTAGGCTGCTCGTCACCGGCGGCGCCGGTTTTATCGGCGCGAATTTCGTGCATTACTGGCTGGCCGGGCACCCGGAGGATCGGGTGGTCGTGCTGGATGCGCTCACCTACGCCGGCAATCGCGCCAGTCTCGCCGCGGCCGAGCGCAATCCGCGCTTCCGTTTCGTGCACGGCGACATTCGCGATGAGGCCATGGTCGAGGCCCTGCTGGAAAGGGAATCTATCGACACGCTGGTGCACTTCGCGGCCGAGTCGCACGTGGATCGGTCCATCCTCGGGCCGGACGCGTTTATCGAAACCAACATCATCGGCACGCACAGCCTGCTCAAGGCGGCAAAAAAGGTGTGGCTGGATGCGCCCAATCCGTCCCGTTTCGTGTATCACCGCTTTCATCAGGTCTCGACCGACGAAGTCTACGGCACGCTCGGACCCGACGACCCGCCGTTTCGCGAGACCAAGGCGTACGCGCCCAATTCGCCGTACGCCGCCAGCAAGGCGGCGAGTGATCATCTGGTGCGCGCTTATCATCACACCTATGGTCTCAAGGTCACGACCAGCAACTGCTCCAACAATTACGGGCCTTATCAGTTTCCCGAAAAACTCATTCCGCTGATGTTGATCAATGCATTACAAGGCAAGCCGCTGCCCGTTTACGGCGATGGGCTGAACGTGCGCGACTGGCTTTACGTCGAAGACCATTGCCGCGGCATCGCGCAAGTGCTGGAACAAGGGCGTGTGGGGGAGACCTACAACCTCGGCGGCCAGTGCGAAAAAACCAACCTGGAGGTCGTACAAGCGCTTTGTTCGCTTCTGGACGAGGTTGTTCCGTCGGCGACGCCGCGCACTGAGCTTATTGCGTACATCAAGGACCGACCTGGCCATGACCGGCGCTACGCCATCGACGCCGGCAAGGCGGCAACCGAACTCGGCTATCGTCCGCAAGAAAGCTTCGAGAGCGGTCTGCGCAAGACCCTGGCGTGGTATCTGGCCAACGAAACCTGGTGGCAGGCTTTGCTGGATGCAAGCTACAAGGGCTGGATCAAGGCCCAATACGCGCCCAGGGTCAAGGACGCCGACGCACCGCGGCTCCTGTGAACCGCGTAACCGCAACGCAGGATTCTCACGCTTCGAGAATGCGGCATTACGTCGAACTCGTATGGTACAAAGCCTGCGCGGATCTGCGTGCGGAGGCCGCGCGCGCTTATCTGGGCGCGCTGTGGTGGGTGCTCGAACCACTGCTTTATATGGTCGTGTTTTATCTGGTATTCGGCGTGTTCATGCAGCGCGGCGGCGAAGGCTTTGTGCCGTTTCTGCTATCCGGGCTGGTCGTGTGGCGCTGGTTCGGGGCCTCGGTGGGACGGGGCGCCAACGCGATTCCCGCCAATGCCCGCCTGATGTTGCAGGTCTATCTGCCAAAATACCTGTTTCCCGCCATCGTGCTGGTCACCAACACGCTTAAATTCCTGATCGTTTTCGGGCTATTGCTGCTCTACCTGGCGACAGTTGAAGGCGCCTGGGGCTGGTCATGGGCCGCCTTGCCTGTGCTGCTCGCGATTCAGTTTCTGCTGATCATGGCGTGCGCGTCGCTGTTATCGGTGGTCGTGCCGTTTTTGCCCGATTTGAAGATCCTCATCGATAACGGGCTCACACTGATGTTCTTCATGTCGGGCATCTTCTACGACCTCGCCCGTCTTCCGGAACAGATCCGTTTTTATTTTTATTTGAACCCCATGTCGACACTCATCGAGGCTTACCGGGATGTCCTGATACAGGGTGTTTGGCCGAACTGGCAGGCGCTGGCCGCAATCCTTGTGGTGTCTTTGCTCGGCATCGCCGCGGCGCTTTATTTGCTGGCCCGTTACGATCGCTTGTACGCCAAGGTGGCGATCTCGTGAGAACCATTTCGGCCGATGACCAGCCCATATTGCGGCTGCAGAATGTGGGTGTCTCATATCAACGCCGCAGCGGTTTGTTCAGGCGCACGCCGTTCTGGGCGCTGCGGAATGTATCGTTCGACCTGTACAGGGGCGAAAGCCTGGGAGTCATCGGTGGTAACGGCGCGGGCAAGAGTACGCTTTTGAAATTGATCGCGGGGATCATCGATCCCGACAGCGGCCATGTGCAACGCGCCGATCTGCGTGCCGCGATGCTGTCCTTGCGAATCGGTTTTCTGCCTTACCTGACAGGGCGCGAAAACGCGATCCTGAGCGGCATGCTGATGGGCATCCGCCGCCGCGAGATCGAGCGGAACATGGATGAGATCATCGCTTTTTCAGGGCTCAAAGACTTTATCGATCAGCATCTGAACACTTATTCCGCCGGCATGAAGGCGCGGCTGGGTTTCGCCGTGGCGTTCCTTTCCGACCCTGACATCCTGCTGGTGGATGAGGCGCTGGGCGTGGGCGATGCCCAGTTCCGGAGAAAATCGGGCAAACTGATGCGCGAGAAGATCAAGTCCGACAAGACCGTGGTGATCGTGTCGCACTCGACCGCGCAGCTGCGCGCGCTTTGCGACCGCATAGTCTGGATCGACAAAGGCGTCACGAAACTGGTTGGAAGCGTGGACGAGGTGCTGAGCCAGTATGGCGGCGATGAGCCGGCCGGGCTTCGGCGGCCGCACGGCGGCAACAAGGCTAGAAGATCCCACCTGGCCTAAACTGCCTGGGTTATCCAAAGATATGCGCGTCCTGGTCATTCTCGGCATGCACAGAAGCGGCACTTCCGCGGTGGCGCGGGTGTGCAATCTGCTGGGCGCCGAAGTTGGCGAACATCTGATGCCGCCAAGTGAAGGCAATAACCCTACCGGTTTCTGGGAGCTGGACGAGGTAAGGATTATTCACGACAAGCTGCTGCATTCACTTGGCTCTTCCTGGGATGCCTCCGCACCGCTGCCGGCGGACTGGCGGAAAAGTCCGCAGATCTCGGTATTCAGAGATCGCCTGACGGAGGTGGTGCGGCGCGAATTTGGAGACTCGGAATTTGCGTGTCTCAAAGATCCGAGACTGTGTCGGCTGGTTCCGCTGTGGAAAGACATATTCGAAGCGCTGGAGTGGACACCGCATTATCTGCTGACGCTGCGTAATCCGCTGGACGTAGCCCGCTCATTGAATGCCCGGGATAAACTGCATCACTGTCAGTCCCATCTGCTGTGGCTGCGACATGTTCTCGAAGCCGAAAGATGGACGCGAGGTCAGCGTCGCGCGTTCGTCAGCTATGAGCACTTGATGGCCGACTGGCGCGCGGCGATGACGCCGGCCTGGCGACAACTCGGACTGGGTGAGTTGACCGTGGACCCTTCGGCCGCGCGCGAAATCGATGCGTTCCTTCAAACGGATCTGCGACATCACTCCAGCAGCCGCGACGATCTGGAAAACGACCAACGCCTTATGCTGATCCGCAGGGTCTATGATGATTACGCGTCGACGGTGCGCGATGATGCGTCGAGAGGGTCAGCGGGTTTCCTCGAGCTGGAAAAAATTCTCACCGAAGCGTCGTTTCTGTTCGAGCCGATCATTGCCGACGAGCGTGGGCAGAAGACGGCGCTGGCGACGCAACTGCACTCGGCCAACCTCCGGTTGAATGCCGCAACCGGCGACGTCAACCGGCTGACCCACGAGCTCGCCGCGGCCAATGCGCAAGTCAGGGCGCGCGTGGCGGAGGTAGCGGAGCGCGACCGCATCATAAACGCCGTGTTGTCTTCGACCAGCTGGCGCGTTACCGCCCCGGTCCGGAGAATCACGACCATCGCACGCGCCTCGCGCGACCGTGCGCGGGTGAAAACCGCGGATTACCTGCGCCGGCTGTTTAACAGCCTACCGATAAACGACCACCAGAAAGTAAGGCTAAAGTCCTACATCTCCGCGCGCACCGGACTGATGCAAAAGCTGATGGACAGCAATGACGGGGAATATCGGGACTGGATCGCGCGCTACGACACTCTGAACGAGCCCGACCGAGACGCCATAAAACAGCACATCGAGCGGCTCGCGCACGTGCCGCTGATCTCGGTCATCATGCCCGTGTTCAACACGCCAGAGCGGTTTTTGCGCGAGGCGATAGAATCGGTAACTGGCCAGTTGTACGAACACTGGGAGCTTTGCATCGCGGACGACTGTTCGACCGAGCCTCACGTGTCGAAGGTTATTCGCGAATATCAGCAGCGGGACCACAGGATCAAGTCGGTTTTTCGCGAATGTAATGGCAACATCTCCGCCAGCAGCAACAGCGCGCTGGAGTTGGCTAGCGGCGAGTTCATCGCGCTCATGGATCACGACGACGTGATCCCGGCGCACGCCTTGTATATGGTGGCGGTCGCCATAAACCGGAATCCCGGCGCCGATGTTATTTATTCGGACGAAGATAAAGTTGACGGCAACGGCCGGCGTTATAGGCCGTACTTCAAGTCCGACTGGAATCCGGATCTGTTCTATGCCCAGAATATGGTCAACCATCTGGGGGTTTACCGGACGTCGCTGGTCGAGGCGGTGTCGGGCTTTCGCGAAGGTTTCGAAGGCAGCCAGGATTACGACCTGATGTTACGGATCCTCGAGCGGACGTCGCCGGACAGGATCGTCCACGTCCCGCACGTGCTCTACCACTGGCGAACGGCGTCGTCGCTGAATTCGTTTTCGCGTAAGGAACTACCGCGCGCACTGTCGTCCGCGCAGCGCGCATTGCAAGCGCACTTCGACCGGATCGGGGTCGAGGCGGCGGTGCAACCGGCGCCCGGCGCGAGTCATTATCAGCGTGTCAAGCGCCCCGTGCGCAGCCCCACGCCGCTGGTGTCTATCATTATCCCCACCCGCGACAAGGTGGACCTGCTGCGGCAGTGCGTCGAGGGTTTGTTAACCAGAACGCACTACACCGCGTTTGAGGTGATCATCGTCGATAATGACAGCGTCGAGCCCAAAACGCTTGCTTATCTGCGCGCGATACAAAGCGATCCGCGCGTGCGCGTGCTTGCCTACGACGAGGAATTCAACTATTCGGCGATCAATAATTTTGCCATCCGCCAGGCCAAAGGCGAGCTGGTGTGCCTGCTGAACAACGATATCGTCGTCATCAACGAAGAGTGGCTGAGCGAACTCGTCAGCCACGCCGTGCGGCCGGAGGTCGGCGCGGCGGGAGCGATGCTCTACTATCCTGACGATACCATTCAGCATGCCGGCATTGTCGTGGGTGTCGGCGGGGTCGCTGGTCACAGTCACAAGCTGTTCCGGCGTGGCGATCCGGGTTATTTCGGACGTCTGTCGCTGGCGCACAACGTCAGCGGTGTGACCGGCGCCTGCCTGCTCGCACGGCGCGCGGTGCTGGACGAGTGCGGCGGACTGGACGCAGAAAATCTCAAGGTGGCGTTCAATGACGTCGACCTGTGCCTGAAACTTCGCGAACGAGGCTATCTGATCGTGTGGACGCCGCACGCCGAACTTTATCATCTGGAATCGGCTTCCCGCGGTTCGGACAACGTGCCCGAGACAGTCGACCGCTTTAACCGCGAGCAGGTATGGATGAAGCAGCGCTGGGGCGAGAGCCTTGCGAACGATCCGTATTACAATCCCAATCTCACGCTTGAAAAAAGCGATTTCTCGCTCGCGTTTCCGCCGCGTGTCGGCAAGCCCTGGCGCGATATGTCCGCCTTTTCAGAGGATAACGCCGGAACACGTGCGCAGGCAGCGACGCAAGGCCCTGGAAACAAATATGTCGAACACGAATTGCGCGACGAGTTTTGACCGGTGTTTGTGCAGGATTGCGAGAGAAAACATCGGTGACATTGACGTCAATAATATGGAAAAAACATGAACATTCTGGTTATCGGTAAAGGCAAGACAGGTACGACCATCATATCCAAGTCGATACAGCTTTCGATTCCTGATTCGCTTTATTATCTGGAACCCAAACGGATCGGGTTCTTTCTGAACAGGGATCACCTGAACCGCGCCAACGTCGTAAAAATCATCTACGAGCACTGGGACAAGACGCCATACTTGCGCGATGCCATCGTCCACAACGAGCTGACGTTCAAGTTCGACAAGATTGTGGCGATCGTGCGTGACCTTCGTGACGAGGCCATAAGCCGGCTCTTTTATATCGCTCACCCGCTAGCACAGCGCGGTGTTAACGATAAGGACATGGCGCGATGGCTTGAGGTGTTGAAAGCCAAAGAACGGGATCCGAATAGCGTCTCGTTCATGGATCTGATGAACAATCTCAACGGAATCTTCGGCACGAAGGTGACGCCACGCGCGCCCAGGGACGAGCAGTATCTGGATTTTCTGGACAGACATGCCGCCAAACTGCGCGTGGTCAAATATGAAGATTTTATAGAAGACCACCTGGATGATCTGGAATCGTACCTGGGTTTTGAGGTGTCGGATAATCGGCATGTCGGCGAGTACCATTGGACCCGACGCACCGCCGCCGCCAACAACTGGAAGCGGTTTTTTACCCATACTGACGTGAACAGATTGCGTGACCTGTATGATCCCTTGCTCAGCCGCTGGGACTACACAGACTGGTCGCTGGATCAGAATCCCGTGGTGAAACCGGCAGAGTGCTCCCGATACGTTGAGCGCATCGTCGCGGGCGTGCGCGCCGCCGCGCGAGCCTGAATCATCCACCGGCGATGCGCGGCCCGTACGTAATATCGGGACCCGCGGCGTGCCGGCGATTGACGTTTCGAATGGAAATTAATGGAGGCTAAAGTGTGGCATAGAATTCGGAGCCTGCTTGCTAGAGACGGCGGCGGGTCGGCTAGTGACGTCGTGGGCGGGGCCGGCATTGCGCAGGAGTTTGAAAAGCGTCAGCCGTGGGTTACGAAGTTCTCGATCGACGGCGTAACGTACGGTGGCGCATTCGACGCGATGAACGATGCGCGGCTGACGCAGTTTCATGCACATTTCCCTGACGTCAAAACGATACTCGAGCTGGGTTCGCTGGAAGGCGGCCACAGCTTCGGGCTCGCGAGCCATTCGAATGTGGAGCGTATCGTTGCGCTGGAAGGCCGGTCGTTCAACATAGAACGCGCGCGGTTCGTCCAGAAATTGCTCGGCGTGGACAAGGTGAAGTTTATCGAGGTCAATCTTGAGGAAACGGACCTCGCTGTTCACGGGCAGTTCGATGCGGTTTTCTGCGCGGGTCTGCTGTATCACCTGCCGGAGCCGTGGAAACTGATTGCCCAGTGTGCCCGCGTCGGCCCCGGCCTTTTTATCTGGACGCATTATGCCGCCGACAATAATACGGTCGAAGTCAACGGATACCAGGGGAAGTGGTATCAGGAGAGCGGCCTGCGCGATCCGCTTAGCGGCATGTCCAAGGAATCGTTCTGGCCGACCTTGACGTCGCTGAAGGCTATGTTGACGCAGAAAGGGTTCGGGAACGTGCACGTGATCGAGGACGATCCAAAACATCCGCATGGGCCTGCGGTGACGCTGGCGGCGAAAAGATAAATGTGTCCTTTTTTACTTGCGTTCATCGCGACTGGGAATGCCGCCGCCCGTGCGTAAAGAATTCACTCAGGCGGAGGACGGAGACACGATATGGATCTAAGTGTAATAGTCGGCACACGTCCGCCGCCGATCATCGATTCGCGCAACAAGCTCATTCTAATCTGGAGCGCAAAGGCCGGGTGCACCTTCGCGGTCAAGTGGATGTTTCTCCACATGGGTGTTTTCGAGGAGGCGTTCCCGCGCGTGCACAAGTATCGCGTCGAGAAGTTGTATCCCAGTAAAGAGCACAGGGCCGCCGTTGAGGATTTCGTGGGTGCGCCCGACGCCTATCGCGCAGTCAAATTCGCAAGATCGCCGTTCAAGCGAGCGGTCAGTTCGTACATACAGGCAGCACGGTTCGGGTACGAAGATGCCGGAATCAGCAAGTTCCTCGGGCGCAAGGTGGACGCAACAAGCCGCTTTTCGTTCAGAGAGTTTCTGCGCTATCTCGAAACCGTAGATCTGACCAAGTGCAATATTCACCATCAACTACAAGCGCATGCGCTGGAGCGTCGATGCATGCTGGCGTCGACGTTTCTGGTCAACCTGGACCATTCCCTGCAAACGCTTCCGAAGCTCGAGTCTTTCCTGGGGCTAGCGCAAAGTGATCCGCGGCGTTTCCGGGAATCACACCATCACACCCGCAAGCCGCAAGATCCGGTCAATGGTTTTAACGGGGATACGCTTTTCGACATCTTTAATAAGGCCGCGCCTGAGATGCCGGAATATCGCAGCTTTTATGACGCCGACCTGGAAGCCATCGTAATCCGCCTATACGCGCAAGATTTTCTGCGTTATGGATTTAGCGCCTCACTGAATGCGACTTCGTAGAGAACAATGCGATCTGTCATGCGTTTTGTGTTGATGCTGTATCAGATAGCCGTAACTGGATTTCGACGCGCGCCAAACAGATGGCGATACGGTCTTCGGAACATCACATGAACCCAGCCAATTCCAAACATGCCGATGAGGGAAGACAGCGACTTCTTGAACTGTTGTCGACTTCCCCTCAGCCGATCGTTGATTCCCAGCACAAGCTGGTGCTTCTCTGGAGCGCCAAGTCGGGCTGTACGTTCGCCATCAAGTGGATGTTCGATCATATGGGGCTTCTGCAAGAAGCGCTGGCGCACCACAGCTGGATCCATTATTTCCGCACGGACAAGCTCTATAAAAGCGATGCGCACCAGGCGTCAATGCAGGATTTTGTCGATACGCCCGAGGCCTACCGGGTGGTGAAGATCGTCAGGAACCCGTTCAAACGGGCTTTGAGCTCATACATCCATGCGTCGCAGTGTGGCTATGAAGATGCGCATATGGCGGTGTTTTTAAGCCGTCCCGTCGATATGAATAATCGATACTCGTTTCGGGAATTCGTTGCCTATCTGGAAACGATCGACCTGAACGCCTGCAACGAGCACCACCGGTTGCAAGCGCATCGTCTCGAGCGGGCCTTCGTGCCGGGTACGCGCTACGTGATCGACCTCGATCACTCCATGACATTGCTTCCAAGGCTGGAAGATGCGCTCGGTTTACCACGATCGAAATTGAGCCGCTACCGGAAATCGCATCATCACACGCGAACCTCATCGTCCGTCGCCACGGGGTTCAGCGGCGATGCATTGTTGAGCGTAACGAGAGAATCCAAAGACAAACTACCCGCCTACCGTCGCTTCTACGATGCGGATCTGGAGCGTCGCGTTTATAATCTGTACGCCGAAGATTTTCTGCTCTACGGTTTCGCCACGACACTCGATACATAATGTTTCGCCTGTCAGCGGTGCGCCTATGGCTTTTGCGTACTCGCATACACACGGCGCTTTCGACGCGCTGAGCGTGGAACGGGCCGGACTGGTGCGGCTGGAAGGGTGGGACAGCAGCCCGAGGATTCAGGACGTCGAGATCGCTAAATGTTTAGTGGACGACAACGAACTGCCGGTGCTGGAGGCGTTTCGCACCTATCGGCCCGATGTCGCCGCAGCGACAGGATCGGACAACGCTTTTCTGGGTCTGGCCGTGCTTTACGGAGTGCCCGCGCAGCTGCATGGGGTCGTTCATCGCCTGAAGGTGACGCATCGTGAAGCGATCGTTTTCGAGCTCAACGACGCATTTCAAACTGAAAATCCGCCGTACAGCAAGCTGTTCGATTCGCCGGATGTTCTGCATCGGGAGAATGTTTATGGTTACGGTCCGCCCACGAGCGCCGTGGCCGAGGAGATCAAGCGCTTAGGGCTGATGCTGCCAGGTCCGGTGCTGGATTTTGGCTGCGGCAGCGGCGTGCTGATCAAACTGCTCCGCGCCCGGAATATCGAGGCGCATGGCATCGAGATAGATCGCAAAGCGGTGTCCGACAGCCTGCTGCCCGAGGTGCGCGAGCATATTCAGCTTTACGACGGCCGATTCCCGCTGCCGTTCGCCGACGGCCAGTTCGAGAGCGTCATCGCATCCGAGGTCATCGAGCATGTCCCCGCGTACGAAGATGCGCTGGATGAAATCGCGCGCGTTACCCGGCGCGCTTTCCTGATTACGGTGCCGGACATGAGTTCAGTTCCGCTGTGTCATCACAATCACGTGGTGCCGTGGCATCTGCTCGAATCGACGCATGTGAATTTTTTTACGCAATCGAGCTTGAGAAAAGTATTGAAGAAACGCTTCACCGACGTGCAGTTCATGCGGATATGCCCGACCGTAACCAACGGCTCCAAATGGTTCGGCAGTCTGGCCGCCATCTGTGAGAAATAATTTCGATGCTGGCGAGCCCAGCCCCGGTCGGGCGTGATTCATCATGGTGCCGTCGCGGCCGTGGTGGTGAACTGGAACGGCGGCGAAAACCTGCGTCGCAGTGTGGACAGCCTGCTTGCACAAACGCGACGGCCCGCGCGCATTCTGGTTATGGACAACGCCAGCAGCGACAACTCGCTCGACGCGCTGACGGACCTCGGTGACGCGATTGAGATTCATCGGCTGGATCGCAATACAGGTTTCGCGGCCGCGAACAACCTTGCGATCCGGAAAGTGTCCGACTGCGAGTGGGTGGCGCTGCTCAATCCCGACGCGTTCGCCGAACCCGACTGGCTGGCGCAATTGCTGGCTGCCGCGGTCACGCACCCGGAATTCTCCTTTTTTGCTACGCGCATGCTCAATCATGCTGACCCTGACGTCCTTGATGGCGCGGGCGACGGCTATCATTTCAGCGGATGGCCCGGCCGACGCGGACACGGGCTCAAGGCTGCGGGACGTTATCTGAAGCTGGAAGAAGTGTTTGCGCCATGTGCGGCGGCCGCCTTGTATCGGCGGGAGGCCGTCATGACGGCGGGCGGATTCGATGAAGCCTTCTTCTGCTACATCGAAGACGTCGACCTCGGTTTCCGGCTACGGCTGTGCGGCCACCGCTGCCTGTACGTGCCGACGGCAGTGGTTCGTCACGTCGGTGCGGGCACGACCGGCAAGGGCAGCGACGCAGCGATCTACTACGGCCACCGCAACCTCGTGTGGAGCTTCTTCAAGAACATGCCACTGCCGTTGCTTGCGGTGCTTTTACTCCCGCATCTGCTGATGAATATCGTCGCCGTGGCGTGGTTCGTCGCGCGCGGCAGGGGCAGGATCATACTTGCAGCCAAGCGCGATGCAATCGTCGGTTTCAGGCGCATATTGAAACAGCGTGATAGGGCCGCCCATCGCAAACGGTTGGGAACAGCAATCGCTGCAACGCTATCATTTTGGCCTTATCGTTAGCGATAATGGGCAGCATAAGCCTTATTGGCTATAAAGGAGTAAATGCCGGAATTGATAATCGATAAGGCGTCGAGCCATGCTCCGGTCGCGGTCGGCGGGATCGGCGGCAGCGGAACGCGGTTGATTGCACGAATGCTCCGTCGGCTGGGTTACTACATGGGCGGCGATCTCAACGAGGCCAGTGACAACCTCTGGTTCACACTCTTGTTCAAGCGCGCTGAGCTTTTTGCCGCACGCAATGGGCAAACTGATTTCGATCAAGCGGTCGACGTCTTCCGAGCCCTGATGTGCGAGAGCGTCCCGCTAACCAGTGATCAAAAGATCTTCGTTCGCAGCTTAGCAGTCATGGACCGACCGCAACATTCGGCTGCGTGGTTGCGTCAGCGGGTCGGGTCTTTATTATCGGCGGCGCGTGAAGAGCGCCCGCCCCTTGCCTGGGGATGGAAGGAGCCTAATACGCACGTGTTCCTCGATCGCCTCGAAAGCGCTTTTCCCGGGATGAGGTACGTTCATGTTATGCGAAACGGCCTGGATATGGCATATAGCAGAAACCAGAATCAGCTTGGGCTCTGGGGCCCCAATTTCTTCGGCGGACAGGAATTTAATATCACCCCACGCTGGTCTCTCAAGTATTGGTGTTACGTGCACCGTAGGATTGCCCGCCTCGGCGAACAATTAATGCCGGAGCGGTTCATGTTGCTCAACTACGATGAGTTCTGCGCCGCTCCTCGAGCAGGCGTCAAGGCTTTCCTTCATTTTCTCGGCTTGGCTGTTGACCCATCGATACAAGCGTCCCTAACAGCGCTGGTGCGTAGGCAGCCAAGTTCGACAAGGAGATTCAGCCAGCACGGTCTTCAGCCGTTTGATCCCGAGGACGTGGCTTGCGTCGCAAGTTTCGGTTTTGACACTATGGTCGATGGCCCTAAGCCGGACACGCAATGACTAACGATATCGTTGCGCACCTAAATCACCGATAACGGTTCTATATACGCCTCACGCAGGTAATCATCGCGGGTGCACCCCCATGTCCAAGAAAATCTTCATTATCGGCACCGGTAGATCCGGCACCCATTGGATTGGTTATATCCTCGCCCGGCATGCGGAGATTCGCGCCACGATAGAGATTAAGCCTGCGTTTGATTGGGTTACAGAGATGGCGCTGAATCCTGCGACTCGTCACCGGCTGTTTCCAAGGCTCGTGCGCTATTACCGACGGCAACATTTTCTCGCGGTTCCTCGTCACTACATGGACAAAAGCCATCCCAATATCTGGCTCGCCGAAAAGCTCGCAGCAACCTTCGATGACGCGGTTTTCGTGGGCATGCAAAGGAACCCATATGCTACGGTTGCGAGCATGCTGCGCCACAAAGGTGTGTTGAAGTGGCAGGAAAGATGGAGTGAGTTCCCAACACCGAACCCATTTCTGGGCATCACCGATGAGCGGATAACCAGGTACGGCAGGCTGCCTCTGGCGCAAAGGTGCGCCATGAGGTGGCGTTCGCACAAGCAGCAACTGGAGTATTTGCAAGGTGTGTTGAAGGATAGGCTATTCGTTATTCAGTATGAGGAACTCGCCACACAGACGCGGCCTGTGCTCGCGTGCCTAAACAAGTTTCTAAGTTTGTCGTCTGCCATACCGATGCCGGAGATCAAAACGGCGTCCGTTGACAAATGGCAAGAGCAATTGAGTGACGTAGAAATCGAACAGGTCGCCGCGGGTTTGGCTGACGCGCCGGCTCAGCCGCTATCGCGGGCGTAGGTTGCCGCCGGGTCAATAGCTTGTCCCTTGCCGCGCTCGCTGACGTTCATTTTTGTGGCTGTCTGCGCATGCGGTGCCGTGTATTGAACTTGCCGCTGACCGTTATTGGATCGCTCTTGATGTGCTTGCGCAAGTCATGATCGTCAAGTTACGGTATTTCACCAAGCGCCCCAACTGGGGCGATGCATTGAATCCTTATTTGATCAAAAAGCTGATCGGGGTCGACGTGCTTCGCTACGGCCAGCAGCCCCCTCCAGCAGGGACGCACCTGCTTGCGATGGGCAGCATCCTTCACTGGGCGAACGCGGATTCGATCGTATGGGGGACCGGGGCGGTATCTCCTGCCGCTCGCTTGCCCACGAGGCCAAGCAGAATTTTGGCCGTTAGGGGACCGCTCACCCGTCAGATATGCTTGAAGCATGACATCGGCTGTCCGGAAGTCTATGGCGATCCGGCGCTGCTGTTGCCCCGTATTTACGCACCGTCCGCGCGGCGGGAGCGTTATGATGTGGGCGTCATTCTGCATTATGTGGACAAACAGTCAGAATTCGCGCAGAGATGTCGGGCCGAGTGCGTGAAGCTTATTGACGTTTATGCAGATACCGAGCAATTCGTGGACGAAGTTTGCAGCTGCGCAGCGGTTCTGTCGTCGTCCTTGCACGGGCTGATTTGCGCCGATGCTTATGGAGTTCCCTCGAAATGGATAGAGGTCTCGAATAAGGTAATCGGACAAGGATTCAAGTTTAGAGATTACTATGCCTCTGTAGGCCGGCCTTGGGAGCAATCCGCGAAGGTTGGCGGGGGCACGAACATCGCCGCGCTGAGTGCGTTGTGCGATCTCAGAACGCCCAGCCTAGATGGTGACGCGCTGAAGCAGGTGCTTATGACATATATAAGTGGGCACTAGGGCAATGAGAATAACCGCTATCTTGTGTGTAAGAAATGAAGAAAGGCATCTCGACACTACGCTGACTCACCTGGTGTCGTCCGATATTCAGTTGGCAATTATCGATCATGATTCAACCGATGCGACCTCCGCGATATACGCCAAATACCGTAAGCACATCGTTTATGAGGCAAAGCTGCGGTACACAGGCGCATTCAGCCTAACCGAGCAACTGGCAGCCAAGGCAGAGGCAATGCGCAACATTTCCTCCGACTGGTTTATTCATCAGGACGCGGACGAAATATTGCAATCGCCCCGCAAGAACGAAAATCTGAGGGACGGTATCCTGCGCAGCGCCAGAGAAGGATTTAACGTCATCAACTTTGATGAATTTGTCTTTATCCCCGGCGGGATTGAGGATAAGTTCGCGTATCAAGATTTCTATCAAGAAATGCTGCTTTATTATTTTTTTGAGCCGAAACCGCGCAGGCTCATGAGGGCATGGAAAAATGAGCCGGGCACTGCGCAGGCTGGAGGAGGGCATCGGTTGCGCGTGAGCGATCTGAGCCTTTGCCCCGAAAATTTCATACTACGCCACTATATCTGTTTAAGCGCTGAGCATATGCGGAGTAAATATGCTTCGCGGGTGTACGCTAAAGAAGACCTCGACAAAGGATGGCATGGCAAACGGCTGAATATCGATTTTGAGCGGATTTCGCTGCCCGGCAATGAGCAACTCAAGCATCTCCGATATGCGGATGATAAAATGTTCGACAAGTCGAACCCGTGGAGGAAACACTTCTGGGAAACCACCAGTTCGTAAACGGCGGATGGCTCGCTCAATCGATCGAGTTTGCGGCAATACGATAGTCTCATTCGCTGCGAAATCTTCTTAAGGAGCGCGATCTGGAAATGTTCAGACACCGGTTGTTGTGTCGTCTACGCTCGCTGTCGCTATAGTTACTCACGCCCCGGATTTTTGCACCTTAAGCGATACGGTCGATTGTCTTATGCGATCGCTGAATCACGCGAGGGACAAGAATGCCGTCGGTGTCGCTAACCTGTTCATCGTTGATAACGGGCCGGCATTGGGCTCTGCGCGGGAACTGTCTACGTTGATGGAGGCGTCATGTGCGTATCCCGACGTGGTTTGGCAAGTGATCACCGGCCACGGCAACGTCGGCTATGGTCAGGGTCACAACATGGCGATCGCACAATCGACGGCCGATTATCATCTGATTCTGAACCCCGACGTGCTGGTCGCGGAGGACGCGATCGTTAATGCCGTCGAGTTCATGGTTCAAAATCCTGACGTTGGATTGCTGGCGCCGGCGTTCGTCACGGCAGATGGCAGCTTGCATCATCTGTGCAAGTCGTATCCCACGGTCATCGATCTGGCCTTGCGCGGTTTCGCCCCGGGCCCGGTCAAGAACGTCGCGCGCCGCCGCCTGGCCCGCTACGAAATGCAGGCCATCGATCCCTACGCGGCGCGTCGCGGCGTGCCGCTCATCAGCGGCAGCTTTATGTTTTTCCGGCGGCGCGTGCTGGCGCTGACGGGCGGCTTTTCGAGAGACTATTTTTTGTATTTCGAAGACTTTGACCTGTCGCTGCGGGCGGCTGAGTTCGCGACCATAGCCTACGTTCCCACCGTGCGGATCGTGCACAAGGGCGGCTACGCGAGCAGGAAAGGGCTCAAGCACTGGTGGATGTTCGGGCGCTCGGCGTTCACTTTTTTTTCCCGGCACGGCTGGAAATGGGTCTGAGCCGCGTCCGAGTCCGTGCGATGAAGACCGTGCTGATTACCGGCGCCAACGGGTTTGTCGGGTCGGCGTTGTGTCCGTTGCTGGCCGCGCGCGGATACCGCGTTACGGGCGCGGCGCGCGCACCAGGGCGAGCCGTGGATGGCGTACGACAGGTTTTCATCGGCGATATCGCTGGTGCCACCGACTGGCGCGATCACCTCGCAGGCGTGAGCGTAATCGTGCATCTGGCCGCGCGCACGCAGGCCGCCGGCGGCGCTGAAAATCTGACCGAGTTGCGCCGGACGAACGTCGACGCCACTGAAAATCTGGCGCGTCAGGCTGCGGCCGCGGGCGTGCGCCGCTTTGTTTTCGCCAGTAGCATCAAGGTCAACGGCGAGCTGACGCATGGTCGCGGTTTCACTGCCGGCGATGCCCCGTCACCGATGGATGCTTACGCGGTTTCCAAGCGCGACGCCGAGCAGCGGTTGCAAAGCGTCGCCGCCGAGACCGGTCTGGAAGTCGTGTCGGTCAGGCCGCCGCTGGTATACGGGCCGGGAGTAGGCGGCAACTTCCTGCGCCTGCTGCAGTGGGTCGATCGCGGCCTGCCGCTACCGGTGGCGACCGTGAGCAACCGGCGCAGTCTCATCGCCTTGGATAACCTCGTGGACGTTTTGCTGCAGTGCGTTCATCATCCGGCTGCCGCCGGCCGGACGTGGCTTATCAGCGATGGCGAGGATTTGTCCACCCCGCAGTTGCTGCGCCTGATCGCCGGTGCGATGAATCGCCGCCTGCGTCTGTGGCCGGCGCCGCTTTCGATGATCCGTCTGATGGCGCGCGCGATGGGCCGGCGCGAGACCTTCGAGCGCCTGTGCGGCTCGTTACAAGTCGATGTGAGCGAAGCGCGTGAGGTGCTCGGATGGCAGCCGCGCGTGCGCGCCGACGCGGCGATCGCGCGCTGTGTAGCCTGGTATCTTGCCTCTCGCGCCACGCGCGCGCGGGGGCTGAGGCGGGGATTTTGACACCCGGACCATGAAGCTGCAAAAACTTGGATAAGGCGCTGGCAGCGCTGTTGCTGGCCGCGACGTTTGCCGGTTCTTTTGCCGCCACCGGAAACATTCGCCGGTACGCGCTCAGGCATCGCCATCTGGATGCGCCCGGCCCGCGCAGCTCGCATTCCGAACCAATGCCTCAGAGCGGCGGAGCGGCGATCGTGGTGCCGTTTCTCTGCGCTGCATTGGTGCTGTTTCTGTTCGGCGCCATGCCGTCCATGCTTTTCATGGCACTGTTCGGCGGCGGAGCGGCCGTGGCGGCTATCGGTTTGTGGGATGACCGCACACCGGTGCCCGCGGGTTTGCGAATCGCAGTGCACTTCGCGGCCAGCGCCTGGGCGATGTATTGTCTGGGCGGTCTTTCGCCGTTGCCGTTTGGCGACATTTCTTTGGATCTGGGACCCGCGGGTTATGTTGCTGGAGCGGTTGCGGGCGCATGGCTGTTGAATCTTTACAATTTCATGGACGGCATCGATGGTCTCGCGGCCGGCGAGGCTATCGCGGTGTTGGGGTGTGCCTGCCTTATTATTGCCGCCGCCAATCCGGATGAGAGTTTGCTGTATCTTGGCCTGCTGGGCGCGGCCACTTTGGGTTTTTTGCCCTGGAACTGGCCGCCGGCACGCATCTTCATGGGGGATATCGGCAGCGGGTTTTTGGGTTTCGGGCTGGCCGTGTTGGCAATTTACACGGCAAATTCGGGCGCGCTTTCGATCTGGAGCTGGGTTATCCTATTGAGCGTATTCATCGTCGATGCAACTGTCACCCTGCTAAGACGAATCATAAACGGGGAACGATGGTACCTGGCTCATCGCAGTCACGCTTATCAGCACGCGGCTATCAGGTGGCGCTCGCACCAGTCGGTTACGCTGGCTGTGCTCGCCATCGATGTTGTATGGCTGCTACCATTGGCATGGTATGTGAATAACCATTCTGACTCGGGGGTTGTCGTGGCCGGACTTGCGCTGGCGCCGCTGATCATCTTGGCGTTGGCGCTTGGGGCAGGTAAAAACGGGTAAGGACGCAATCTTGAATTGTCTGGCTCTAATCTCAGGAACTTAGCGCCTTAAATGTTTAAGGCAATGCTTGTCAATCTGCCCAGAGGCGTAAAACGCCTGCTTCTGGTTACGCTTGATACCGGTATTCTGCTATTTGCCGTATGGGCCGCGTTTGTTCTGCGTTTCGATAATTTCTGGCCGCTGTGGCTGGAACAGCGGGTGTTGCTTTTCCCGCTGGCCGTCGTGATTTCCATCCCCGTGTTTTACGGGCTCGGGTTTTACCACTCCGTCATCCGCTTTCTGAACGGTCACGCCTTTGTCGGGATCGCGCAAGGTGCGACGATCAGCCTGCTGCTCATGATCGCCGTCTGGGTCTTCGGCCAGGGCCCGACTATGCCGCGCTCGGTGTGGGTCAATTTCTGGTTCGTCACGTTCGTGCTTATAAGCGGCTCTCGGCTGGTGGCGCGCTCCATTCTGCACAATCGCAATACGCGCATCAGCATGGGCAAGCGCGTGGCGATTTACGGTGCCGGCGAGGCGGGCATACAGCTTGCCCAGGCGTTGCAGCACAGCTGCGAATTTCGCCCGATGCTGTTTCTCGACGATCGCAAGGAGCTGCAGGGCGGCGAAATCCTGAGCCTGAAGGTCTATCCGCCCGAGCAGCTGGCGATTGTCATCCCGTATTTCCGCGTGACCGCGGTGCTGCTCGCGATGCCTTCAATATCGCGCGAGCGGCGGCGCGAGATCATCAAGAGTCTGGAGCCGTTGCGCGTGCACGTAATGGTGGTGCCGGGGCTGACCGAACTGGCGAGCGGCATCAAGCGCGTCGATGATATCCGCGACGTGGACGTCGAGGACATCCTGGGGCGCGAGTCGGTCAAGCTGGATCCGCGGCTGCTGAGCTCGTGCATTCGCGGCAAGTCGGTGATGGTCACCGGCGGCGGCGGGTCAATCGGTTCGGAGCTGTGTCGTCAGATCGTCAGCCAGCAGCCACGGCGGCTGATCATCTGCGAGATCTCCGAATACGCGCTGTACAAGATCGAGCGTGAGCTGATCCGGCTGGTTAAAGCAGCCGGTCACTCGGTCGAGCTGGTGCCGATACTGGGCTCGGTGTGTCATCGCGAGCGCCTGCAGTCCATCATGACGGCCTTCGGCGTCCAAACCGTTTATCACGCAGCGGCTTACAAACATGTGCCGCTGGTCGAACACAATCCGCTGGCGGGGGTGCGCAACAACATCTTCGGCACTCACAGTGCGGCCATGGCGGCGCTCGCCAGCGGCGTGCAGACCTTTGTGCTGGTGTCCACCGACAAGGCGGTGCGGCCGACCAACGTGATGGGTGCGACCAAACGCTTCGCCGAGCTGGTACTGCAGGCGCTGGCGCAGCGCAAGCCCGCGACCCGTTTCTGCATGGTGCGGTTTGGCAACGTGCTGGCCTCCAGCGGTTCGGTGGTGCCGCTGTTTCGCGAGCAGATCCGCAGGGGCGGGCCGGTGACCGTCACGCACGAGGAAATGACGCGCTATTTCATGACCATTCCCGAAGCGGCGCAATTGGTCATCCAGGCGGGCGCCAAGGCGCAGGGCGGCGACGTGTTCCTGCTTAACATGGGCGAACCGATCAGGATCGTCGATCTGGCCAAGCACATGATCCGTCTGTACGGCTTCGAGGTGCGCGACGCGGACAACCCGGACGGTGACATCGAGTTGCGGTTCACGGGTTTGCGGCCGGGCGAGAAGCTCTACGAGGAATTGCTGATCGGTGAGAACGTGTTGCCCACCGATCACCCGATGATCCTGCGCGCGCAGGAAGAGGTCGTATCCGCCGAGCGCATCGATTCTCTGCTGGGCCTGTTCGACGCGGCGGTCAAGGCGCTGGATCACGCCGCTGTCCGGCGCCTGCTGCTGGACTCGGTGCAGGGTTACGCGCCGCGCAACGGAATAGAAGACCACGTGTGGCTGGAGCAGGACAAGATCCTGGCGGCGGAGACCGCATCGTCCTCCGTTCACTAAACCGGCATCCGTGTGCGCCGGCGATGTTGCCGAGCGCTGAAAAGCTCGCCATACTTTAGAGTCTTAATCGGGCCCGCGCCGCGCGCGGCCGGATCCGTTGAATTTCCATCAGCTTTGCACGTGTCATCAAACGTGACAACACTCGAACCCAAGGGAAACTGAACCCCGGTGGGCAACATACTGGTCGTCGGCGGCGCCGGTTACATCGGTTCGCATATGGTCGTCACCTTGAGCGACGCCGGCTACAAACCCGTAGTCCTGGACAACCTGTATTCGGGCCATCGGGACGCGGTCATCGCCGGCGAATTCATCGAGGGCGACCTCCAGGATCGCGAGCTGCTGGAGCGCGTGCTGGATGCGCACGCCATTGTGGGCGTCATGCACTTCGCGGCGCACATCGAGGTCGGCGAGTCGGTGCGCGATCCCGCCAGGTATTACCGCAACAACGTCTGCAACACGCAAAATCTGCTGGACGCGATGGTGCGCTACGGCGTTAACGCGTTCATTTTTTCATCCACCGCGGCGATCTTCGGCGAGCCGGAATACGTGCCCATCGACGAAAAACACCCGAAGGCACCGGTCAATCCGTACGGGCGCTCGAAGTGGATGGTGGAGCAGCTGCTGGAGGATTACGATCGCGCCTATGGCCTCAAATCCGTGGCGCTGCGCTATTTCAACGCGGCCGGCGCGGACGCCGAGGGCCGGCTGGGGGAGCGTCACGATCCGGAGTCGCACCTGATCCCGCTGGTGTTGCAAGCGGCGAGCGGACGCAGGGAATCGGTAACCGTATTCGGAACGAATTACAACACGCCGGACGGCACCTGCATTCGCGACTACATCCACGTCCAGGACCTGTGCGACGCGCATCTGCGCGCGTTGAAGGGCCTGTTGAGCGGCGGGGGTAGCGACCGCTTCAACCTGGGCAACGGGCAGGGGTATTCGGTGCAGGAGGTCATCGACGCCGCGGCGCGCGTGACCAGTCTTAAGATACCGGTGGTGCGCGGCGAGCGCCGCGCCGGCGATCCGGCGCGACTGGTGGCGGATTCCGCCCGCGCGCGCGCCAGGCTCGGCTGGAATCCGCGCTATGTCGATCTCGACACCATCATCGCGCACGCCTGGGCGTGGGAGCGGCGCGCCGGCGATCGCTCGCGGTTCACGGAACCCGTGTGATTTTAGGCCTCTAAACTCGATCCGGTTGCCACACCTCCAGCATGCCATGACCCGCAAGGTATTCATCCAGACCCACGGCTGCCAGATGAACGAGTACGACTCGGCCAAGATGCTGGACGTGCTCCACGCCTCGCACGACATGACCGCCACGGACGATCCCGAGCAGGCGGATCTGCTGTTGCTCAATACGTGCTCGATTCGCGAAAAGGCGCAGGAGAAGGTGTTTTCACAGCTGGGCAAATGGCGCAGGATCAAGGACAACAACCCGCGGCTGGTCATCGGCGTCGGGGGCTGCGTGGCAAGCCAGGAGGGCCGGGCGCTGCACGAACGCGCGCCCTGTGTCGACATCGTGTTTGGCCCGCAGACCCTGCATCGCCTGCCGGAGATGCTGGATCAGGTCATGCAGCGCCGCGCGCCGGTGGTCGATGTCTCTTTTCCGGAGATCGAAAAATTCGACCGGCTGCCGGAGCCGCGCGCGGAAGCGCCGACGGCATACGTGTCGATCATGGAGGGCTGCAGCAAATACTGCACGTTCTGCGTGGTGCCTTACACGCGTGGCGAAGAGGTCAGCCGGCCGTTCGACGATGTCGTCACGGAGGTGGTCGAACTCGCCGCGCAAGGCGTGCGCGAGGTCACCTTGCTGGGCCAGAACGTCAACGCCTACCGCGGCGCCATGGCGGATGGAGAGATCGCGGACTTCGCGACGCTGATCGAGTATATCGCCGCCATCGACGGCATCGCGCGCATCCGTTACACGACCTCGCATCCGATCGAGTTTTCGGATAATTTGATCGGCGCGTACGCCCGCGTGCCGCAACTGGTCAATCATCTGCATCTGCCGGTGCAGAGCGGTTCGGACCGCATTCTCGCGCTGATGAAACGCGGTCACACGGCGCTGGAGTACAAGGCGAAGATTCGCAAACTGCGCGCGATCCGGCCGGACATCAGCCTGTCATCGGATTTTATTGTCGGCTTCCCGGGCGAGACCGATGACGATTTCGAGGCCACGATGAAGCTCATCGACGACGTCGGCTTCGATCAGTCGTTCAGCTTCATCTACAGTCCGCGCCCGGGAACGCCGGCGGCGTCGCTGCCGGACCCGCTGCCGCTGGCGGTCAAGAAAGCGCGTCTGCACAGATTGCAGGCGCGCATCAACCACATGGCGCAGACCATCAGCCGGCGCATGCTCGGCAGCCGCCAGTCCGTGCTGGTCGAGGGGCCATCCCGCAAGGACCCGGCGTGGCTCGCCGGCCGCACGGAGAACAACCGCGTGGTGAATTTCGCGGGCGACCCAAGTTTGATCGGACAGTTCGCGGACGTGCGCATCACGCGGGCCATGAGCAACTCCCTGCGCGGGGAACTCGCCGGCTGATGCGAAGCGTTCGCGCCGAACATCAGCCGCGCGCATAGCGCGATGCCGTCCGCTTGAACGACCGTCTCGAATCCGTCGCCTTCCTGCTGGAGCCCGCCGATAATCCGCGTCTGGCCAATCTGTGCGGTCCGCTCAATGAGCATCTGCGCCAGATCGAACGCCGGCTGGGCGTGGAGATCAATAATCGCGGCAATCAGTTCAACATCGTCGGCGAGGCGCGCCCCGTGCAGTCGGCGGCCGAGGTGATCAAGGATTTGTATGCCGCGACCGCGCAGGAAGTGCTGACGCCGTCCAGCGTTCATCTTTTCCTGCAGGAATCCGACGTGGAAGCCCGGCTGGACGCGGCACAACGGCCGCGCGGCGAGACCGCGATCCGCACGCGGCGCGGCGCCATCCGCGCGCGCGGTAACAATCAGCTTGAGTATGTCGAAAACATTCGCAACCGCGATCTGACCTTCGGCATCGGGCCGGCGGGCACAGGCAAGACTTTTCTCGGCGTGGCGTGTGCGGTCGAAGCCCTGGAAACCGCCAAGGTACGCCGGCTGGTGCTGGTGCGCCCGGCGGTAGAGGCGGGCGAACGGCTGGGTTTTCTGCCGGGCGACATGAGTCAGAAGATCGATCCCTATCTTCGGCCGATCTACGACGCGCTGTACGAAATGCTGGGCTTCGAGAAGGTCTACAAGCTGATCGAGCGCAACGTCATCGAAGTGGCGCCGCTGGCCTACATGCGCGGCCGCACCTTAAACGACGCCATGATCATCCTCGACGAGGCGCAGAATACGACGATCGATCAGATGAAGATGTTTTTGACCCGCATCGGCTTCGGTTCGACCGCGATCGTCACCGGCGACATCACGCAGAGCGACCTGCCGTCGAATCGCAAGTCCGGGCTGCGCCACGTGATCGAGGTGCTCAAGGGCGTGGACGGCGTCGCGTTCAATTTCTTCACCGCCCGCGACGTGGTGCGGCATCCGCTGGTGCAACGCATCGTCCTGGCGTACGAGCGGGCGGACAGCAAACCATCCGGCGACGCGGAGCCTTGACGGCAACGCACATCATCGACGTCGACGTGCCCATCGAGGTTGACGTACAAGTCGCGTGCGATGCGCCGGGCGTGCCGTCGCCCGAGCAGTTCAGAACCTGGGCGGCGGCGTGCGTGGCGGGCCGTCGCCGCACGCAAGTGGCGGTGCGGGTGGTGGGCGAAGAAGAAGGCGCGCGGTTAAACGAGCAGTACCGCCACGGTCACGGCGCGACCAATGTGTTGTCGTTTCCCTTCGAGCCACCGCCGCAGGTTAGTTCATCGCTGTTGGGCGATCTGGTAATCTGCGCGCCGGTCGTTCAGCGTGAGGCGCGCGCGCAGGCCAAGCCGGACATGTCCCACTGGGCGCATATGATCGTGCACGGCATGCTGCACCTGCAAGGCTACGACCACCAGATCGATGCGCAGGCCGAGGTCATGGAAGCGCGCGAAACGCAGATCCTGGCGGCACTGGGTTATCCGAATCCTTATAAATCTTAAACGGTTGTAGCGGCATGAGCGCGCCAGTCCCGGCATAAATGCTGGGCCGCGGCCCAAGACGCCTGACCCGCCTGCAACTGCTGCTCGCAACGATGAGAATCTCGCAGCATTCGCCGCATGAATCATAAGTCAGACACACAGCCCGGTCCGGCCTGGCCCACGCGCCATCCCGTCGTGGCCGACTGGCTGGCCGCGCTGGCCGGTGCGGCGCTCGTGCTGGCCTTCGCGCCGTTCGCGTGGCGGCCGCTGGCGGTGCTGTCGCCCGGCGTATTGATTTGGCTGTGGCTGCACAGTTCGCCGGCGCGCGCGCTGGGGCGCGGGTATCTGTTCGGCCTGGCGTTTTTCGGCTGTGGCGTATCCTGGGTATTCAACAGCATTCATGTGTTCGGCGAGGCGCCGGCAGCGCTGGCGGCGCTGATTACGGCGTCGCTGGTGCTGGTCATCGCGCTGTTTCCGGCGCTGACCGGCTATCTGGTCAACCGTTATGTAAAGGCGCCGGCCGCAATACGTCTGCTGCTTGCGTACCCCGCGGTGTGGGCCTTGCTCGAATGGACGCGCGGCTGGCTGCTCACCGGTTTCCCATGGCTGACCCTGGGGCAGGCGCAACTGGACTGGCCGCTGGCGGGCCTGATCCCGCTGCTGGGCGCGACCGGCGCGGGCTGGGCCTGCATGCTGACGGCGGGTGTACTGGTGTATCTGTTGATCGCGCGCGGGCCTCGTCGCTGGATGGCGCTGGCTGGCATCGCCGGTCTGTGGGCGATGGCCGCGTGGCTTGACACGGTGAATTGGACCGAGCCGCACGGCGAAGCGCTGACCGTCACCTTGATCCAGGGCAATATCGCGCAGGACGATAAAATGAGCTCGGACAGCCGCCGGCCGACCATGAGGCTTTATCGACGGCTGACCCGCGCGCACTGGGATTCTGATCTCATCGTGTGGCCCGAAACCGCGGTGCCGACCTGGTACGGCCAGGTGTCCGAATCGTTTCTCGATCCGCTGGCGCGCGAAGCGCGGCGACACGGCACCGAACTGGTGACCGGCGTGTTCGTGTTCGATCCCCGTACCGGCAAGGCGTACAACGCGGTCGCGCGTCTGGGCGAGCCGCCCGAGTTTTACTTCAAGCGCCATCTGGTGCCGTTCGGCGAATACATGCCGTTGCGCGGGTGGCTCGAATGGATGGAGGGCATGCTGGTGATACCGATGTCCGATCTGAGCGCGGGCGACGGCCGGCCGCTGCTGCACTTGCCACGTCTGAATAACCTTGCGGTGGGCATATCGATCTGTTATGAGGCCGCCTACGGCGCCGAGGTCAACGATGCGCTGCCCGGGGCCGGGCTGCTGATCAACGTCAGCAACGACGCGTGGTTCGGCGATTCGCTGGCCCCGCATCAGCATCTGGAGATCGCGCGCCTGCGCGCGGCGGAAACGCAGCGCCTTCTGCTGCGTGCGACCAACACGGGGATTTCGGCGGTGATCGATGCGCAGGGAGAGATCACGAAACGCTCACCGCAGTTCGAAACCCAAGTGCTGACCGCGACGGCGCGGCCGCGCCGCGGCATGACGCCGTTCAGCCGCTGGGAAAACTGGCCCGCGGTCCTGCTGTCGCTGTCGTCCTTGCTGGCGGCGCTTGTCTTGATGCGCGCAAGGCCAGACAATGCGCGCACGAATACGAGCTAGCCGGGGGTAACGTCATGAGTCAATCCGCGCCGAATCTGGCCCTTGTTCCCGTGATTCTGTCCGGCGGTTCGGGCACGCGGCTGTGGCCCCTGTCGCGCCAGCTTTATCCCAAGCAGTTCATCCCGCTGACTGGCGATCACAGCCTGTTCCAGGCGACCTTGCGGCGGCTGGAAGGACTGGAAAACCTCGCCTTCACGTTGGTTGTATGCAACAACGAGCACCGCTTCATGGCCGCCGAGCAGGTGCGCGCCATCGAGGCACACGACGTGCGCCTGATGCTGGAACCGGTCGGGCGCAACACGGCGCCCGCCATCGCGGGGGCGGCGCTGGAAATCTGCGCCCAGGTCGAAGACGCGATCATGCTGGTGCTGCCGGCCGACCATATCGTCAAGGACGCGCAAGCCTTTCGCGCCGCCGCCGTGACCGCGCGGCGTGCGGCCACCAAGGGTCATCTGGTGACGTTCGGTATCGTGCCCGAGCGCGCGGAAACCGGATATGGCTACATCCATCGCGGTGAGGCGCTGCCGATCGATGATGATGGCCACGGCGATGGCGAGGCGGCGTACAAGGTAGACGCGTTCCGCGAGAAACCCGATCAGGCCACGGCCCAATCGTATCTGGCGGGGGGCGATTATTTGTGGAACAGCGGCATGTTCTGTTTCGCGGCACGGCGTTATCTGGATGAACTCAAGCAGTACGCGCCGCGAATCTTCGACGCCTGCGTCAAGGCGCACGAGGCGCGCGCGCGCGATCTGGATTTTATCCGGCTGGACAAGGCCGCGTTTCAGGCCTCGCCTAGCGACTCCATCGATTACGCCGTGATGGAAAAGACATCATCGGCGGTGGTCATCCCGTTGCAGGCCGGCTGGAGCGACGTTGGTTCCTGGCATTCGCTGTGGGAGGCAGAAAGGCGCGACGCCAACGACAACGTAGAGGTCGGCGACGTCTTAAGCGAGGCCTGCGAGGGCTGCTACATCAACGCCGCCCACCGGCTGGTGAGCGCGGTGGGCCTCAAGGATCAGATCATCATCGAAACCGCGGACGCGGTGCTGGTGGTGCCGCGCGTCCGCGCGCAAGATACGAAACAAATCGTCGAGCAGCTGAAGTCGCGCGGCCGCGAGGAAGTCAATACCCATCGCAAGGTGTACCGGCCGTGGGGCGATTACGAGGGCATCGATCTCTCCAGCCGTTTTCAGGTCAAGCGTATCACGGTCAATCCCGGCCAGACCCTGTCCTTGCAGATGCACCACCATCGCGCCGAACACTGGGTGGTGGTCACCGGCACCGCCAGAGTGACGCGCGGCGATGAGGTGTTTCTGCTGAGCGAAAACGAGTCCACGTTCATCCCCACCGGCACCCGCCACCGGCTGGAAAACCCCGGCAAGATCCCGCTGGAACTGATCGAAGTGCAAAGCGGGAGCTATCTGGGCGAGGACGACATCGTGCGGTTTGAGGATAATTATGGGCGCTAGCCCTCGCGTTCGCTTGTAATTTTTATTATTGGATTCACGAATTCTATCGTGGCGCTGCTTCCTAAGGATAAATCTTGCGAGTGGAGTAGTTATTGCGAACGTTCGCGTTGAAATAGGTTCCGACTGAAGAGGCCGAGAGCATGGACTGGTAAACCGGTGCCGGCACGTCCTCGTAGCGATACTCGGAACCGCTGCCTGTAAATTCGATATCAAGCAGTTCGTTGAAGTCATTGTAACCCGCGGAGGCAATGGCGGATGAACTCACGCCTTGCCGGGTCAGCGCCCATGGTTCAAGATTTTCCGCCACGTGCGCGACCTTCTGCGTGACCTGCGTGTGCACCTCAGGGACCCCGAAGTAAGTATCTATAAGCGCATGTGCTGTAGGATCTGAGGTACCAGCGTTGGTCGTCGCAGATAAGGTGCGCAGCCCCAGTGTATCGAGAATCACCTTGACGATGTCGCCCTCGTGATTGACGTGAACGCGGAGATTCGAGCTGTCGAGCCCGGAGGCGAGATCATTCCCGACGCGACTGGCCGGAGAGCCCAGCCCGACGATCCCGACAATTCGGAACTGGTCCACTCGGTATTTGTCGAGCGGCTTTGGGTAAATGCCATCCCAGATGGCATTGGCATAGAAGTTTCCTTGTGAATGCGCAAGCAAGAGAACCTTACGGCAGTCATTCACGATTTCCGTATGGATTGCAGCAACAGCACTTCCAACATCGACATCACCCGCATAGGGCGTATCGGCCGCTGCCAGGATCAAGCGCTCGAGCTCCGCATACTGGCGCTTCACCCAACCCTTGATCGCGGCTTCTAGCTGCGCCTTGGTTTCGACGCCGACAAAGGGGAGCTTCTCAAGAGAAATGGAGTCCACTTTGCTGTTGATCAACGTGATGAAGATCTTCATCGCCTTGAAAAGGCCTTCGTCTTCTAGCTTTTGGTACAGGACCTCTTTGATCTGTTCACGAGTTTCTTCATCTTGGTTGAAGTAAAGTTCCCATTCCGTGTCGTGCCCTTGGGCTGCCAGTGTTGAATCAAGTTCGCCGCTGATATGCCTTAAATTTTCGCGTGCTCCCTCCCTGGTCGTGAGCATACCGTTGATATAGCCGGCGTGCAGATTTGAGCCCGTATTTGGACAATGCGCTGAAGCGGAGCTAAAACTACAGGCCAAAAACAGTAGCGACAACTATGCACCTTATCTTTTTCACGTTGACGTCCTCTTGAACTGGAGAAGGTTCGCTGAAACGCGCCTATGGAACTTGTCCAACGACCTATGCAGAGGTGAGGAGACCGTCTTATTTGGACGGAAAAACCAGCATTCCCCGGCATTCTTCCTCAGAGACTTTCTGAATGCTTATTCCCTTCCCTCCCGCAATCTCTTTGTCGATCTTGAGCTTCGTGATCCATCGTTCCGGAGTGTTGGTAACGACATCAATCATCGCCAGGACTCGTTCGCCCCCCTGCGATGGATCGACGTAGTCGATGCAATCCAAGTTGAGGAGCGCTCGTTCAAGATGACCTTCGGGCTGGGCGACACCCTGCGCGTGTCGTCGAAACTCATCCTGGGTTAGGGCAGCGTAGTTAAGAAGCAGCGGGATGATTTCTGGGTTATCGCGATTCTCGAGCACGATGTAGCGCTCCACATCGTCGCGGATGCCGTTGTCATTGCTGTCGATGCCGAGCAGCGTTGCTTTGCCTGCCTCACCCGGATCCGGCGGCAGCCCTTCGTCGTGCGCCCGCACGCCTAGCGTCACCGGAAGGGGCTTTGCATAGGTTTTATTTGATTTGCCGGCGCTCTTTAGCTGGACGACGCCACTGAAGGTGACGGGCTCAACGTCCCGCGGGATGGAGACGTTTAGCACGACCCGCGCAGGGTCATTGGGCTGAATGGTTGCGCCCGCCTCGGGGTAAATCTGAACGGCCTGAACATAGTGCGCTAAGGAAGGTACGACCCGCAGCGTTGCATCTTGAATCTCTTCGGACGCGACGAACGAAGCACGCAAGGCAACGGTGGCGCCGGCGGGGATTTCGCGGTTAATCGCGTCCGGCCGCCAAGTGATTGAAGGCGCCGCCGAAGCAACCCAAGGATAAAGGCTCAACGCGAGCAGCTTGGCGCAGGCGAGCGCGCCAGCCGCCGCCCGGAAGCGGTGAAGGAGTTTCACAGGCGCATATCCCGTAATGAATTGGAAAAGCGTTGCTTTTGAGCGCTGCTTGATTGCCGCTTTGCGGCTTGCGCTTCTTGTCGCGCGTGTCAGTCTAAGTGAGAAGTTCCCTGAAAATGCGACCAGCCGTCGCCGTTTCGGCGCCGTTGGTGTCTTTTTTTTCAGGACACGCTTACCTCGATACGCGTCTGAACGCCTCGCCCTGACAATTCGGGCACAAGGGAATGCGTCCGGATTTCGCAAACCTGAGTTGCTCGCCGCACGCCGTGCACTCCAATGTGCCCGGCGCGGTGATTTCGCCGCTGCGATAGCCACCGCTGTCGTCCGCTTGCGCGGCCCACTGCGCCAGTTCGAGCTTGGTCTGGTCGGCGACGCTGGCGAAAAGGTCCAGCAGTTTCGCCTCGATCAGCTCCACGTCCATATGAAACCAGTCGCTGTATTCCTTGCCGGTTTCGTTGAGGTAGCGGCCCATCTCGCCCAGGTCGCGCCGCAGGAAATCGGCCACGCGCTCGGCCTCTTCACGCGTGGTCTCGCCCAGCTCCACCGCGCGTTCGCGCGCCCGATCGATGGCATGCTCCAGGCTGGGGCGCGCCCGGTGCTCGGCGGTTTCCAGCGCATGCCGGACACGCTCCATCATGCGGTTATAGACGCCGACCCGATGGTCTTGAAGGTCCTGATGTTCCGGTTCGCTCATTGCCGATGCTCCCGAGAGGGTTAACCATCTACCATGATTTTAGCCGATTCAAGGGCGGTGCATGGCGCACGGTGCCGGTTTGGGTTTTGTTTTGCGCCCGATTACAATGCCGGCCTGTCTATCGAGACCCGTAAACGGTTCAAATCACTGGCGCGATCCGATGCAGGAACACTACGAAGCAGCCGCCGTCGAGCGCCAGGCACAGGCTTATTGGCAGGCGCAGGATACCTTCCGTGCGTCCGAGCAGGTGGGCGCCGAGAAGTTCTACTGCCTGTGCATGTTCCCGTATCCCAGCGGCCGCCTGCACATGGGGCACGTGCGCAATTACACCATCGGCGACGTCATCAGCCGCTATCAGCGCATGCAAGGCAGAAACGTGTTGCAGCCGATGGGCTGGGACGCCTTCGGTCTGCCGGCGGAAAACGCCGCCATCAAGCATGGCGTGCCGCCCGCGCGCTGGACGTACGAGAACATCGACTACATGCGCACGCAGCTCAAACGCTTGGGCTTCGGCTACGACTGGGCGCGCGAACTGGCAACCTGCCGGCCCGAATATTATCGCTGGGAACAATGGTTCTTTTTACGGCTGCTGGGAAAAGGCCTGGTTTACAAGAAAAAGGCCACAGTCAACTGGGATCCGGTCGACCAGACGGTGCTGGCCAACGAACAGGTGATCGACGGAAAAGGCTGGCGCTCCGGGGCCGTGGTCGAGCGCCGCGAGATTCCCCAGTGGTTTCTGAAGATCACCGATTACGCGGAGCAATTGCTTGACGATCTGGGCGCGCTTGGCGACTGGCCCGCGCAGGTCGTGACTATGCAGCGCAACTGGATCGGCAAGAGCGAAGGCGTAGAGATCAGTTTTCCATACGACGAAGGCGTGCTGAAGGTGTTTACCACCCGCGCCGACACTTTGATGGGCGCGACCTACGTGGCGGTCGCGGCCGAGCATCCGCTGGCCTTGCGCGCCGCGCAGGATGATCCGCAAGTCGCCCAGTTTGTTGATGCGTGCCGCAAGGGCGGCGTGGCCGAGGCGGAGCTCGCCACGCAGGAAAAGAAGGGCGTCCCCACGCGATTGACGGTACAGCACCCGTTGACTGGCGAGCCGCTCCCGGTCTGGGTCGCGAACTACGTCCTGATGGCCTACGGCGAGGGCGCCGTGATGGCGGTGCCGGCGCACGACGAGCGTGATTTCGAATTCGCACAGCAGTATGGACTGCCGATCAAGCAGGTTCTCGAGCATGTCCTCTGGAGAACGAAGCCCTGGAGAGAACGTGATCCTGGTTCTACAGAGTACCAGTACTACAGGTTTGATCCCGCGATTTGGAAAGATTGGTACGCGTCTCAGAGCGTAGATGACGTGCTTCTGGTTAATTCAGGTAAATACGATGACTTAAGCTCCGAAGAGGCAATTAATGCCATCGCCGCGGACCTCGCCGCCAAAGGACTGGGCGAAAAGCGCACGCAGTTCCGGCTGCGCGACTGGGGGGTCTCGCGCCAGCGCTACTGGGGCTGCCCGATCCCGATCATCAACTGTCCGCAGTGCGGCGTGGTGCCGGTGCCGGATGCGCAACTGCCGGTGGTGCTGCCCGAAGACGTGGCGTTCGAAGGCGTCACCTCGCCGCTCAAGACCGATCCGAACTTTTATCGCACCGAATGTCCTGGATGCAAAGGGCCGGCTGAGCGCGAGACAGATACCTTCGATACGTTTTTCGAGTCCTCATGGTACTACGCGCGCTTTTGCGCGCCGGACAATCACGGGGCCATGCTGGACGCGCGCGCCGCGTATTGGCTGCCGGTGGATCAGTACATCGGCGGGGTGGAGCACGCGGTGCTGCATCTGCTGTACGCGCGCTTCTTTCACAAGCTCATGCGCGACGCGGCGCTGGTCGAGGGCGACGAGCCGTTCACGCGGTTGTTGACCCAGGGCATGGTGCTGAACGGCGGCGTGAAGATGTCCAAGTCCAAGGGCAACACCGTGGATCCGCAGACGCTGATCGAACGTTTCGGCGCCGACACCGTGCGCCTGTTCGTGATGTTCGCGGCACCGCCGGATCAGTCGCTGGAGTGGTCGGAATCCGGCGTCGAGGGCGCGCACCGCTTTCTCAAGCGTTTGTGGCGGCAGGTTTACGCCCACGTGAACGGCGACAAGACAGACGCGAACGGGGCGCCGTCGGCCGACGAGATCAAGCAATTGCGCCGCAGGCTGCACGAGACCATCGCCAAGGTCAGCGACGACGTCGGCCGGCGTTACACCTTCAACACCGCCATCGCCGCCAACATGGAATTGCTGAACGAACTCGCCCGCTTCGAAGACCGCAGCGCGCAGGGCCGCGCCATGACGCAGGAGACGCTGGACTCGATCGTGCTGATGCTGTCGCCCATCGTGCCGCACATCGCGCACAGTCTGTGGCAGGCGCTGGGTCATGATGAAGCCATTGTCGATTGTCGCTGGCCGCAGGCGGACGAGAAAGCCCTGCGGCGCGACACGCTGGAGCTGGTGGTGCAGGTCAACGGCAAACTGCGCGGCCATATCCAGGTAGCCGCAGACAGCGATAACGCGGTGATCGAAAAAACCGCGCTGACCAATGAGAACGTGCAGCGCTTCCTCGAAGGAAAACAGGTGCGCAAGCTGGTGGTGGTGCCCGGCAGGCTGATCAACATCGTGGCTGGATAACGTGGTCGCCGGCCAGCCGAGCCATCCAGACGCGGGCACGGGGCGCGTGCGCACCGTATGGCTCGTCCTCGCTTCGTTATGCGTGGTGGCGGCGTGCGGATTTCAGTTGCGCGATCAGGCCGATCTGCCGGCGGCGATGAACCGCACGCACATCGCAGGCCTGAGCCCGTACAATCACTTCCGGGTCGAACTGGAGCGTGCGCTGCGCGCCAACGGCGTGGCTGTGGTCAATCCCGAGCGCGCGGCGGCCATTCTGCGCATAAAGGCCGAGCGACGCGGGCGGCGCGTGCTGTCGGTGGGAACCGACGGCAAGGTGCGCGAGTTCGAGCTGTATACGACCGTGAACTTCGAGGTCGAAGGGCGCGGCAACGATCTGCGTCTAAAAAAACAAATCCTCACCGTAACCCGCGATTTTCTGTTCGACGAGACCGATGTTCTCGGTAACACGTCGGAGGCGGAATTGCTGTACGAGGACATGGAAGACGAACTGGTGCGGCTTATGCTTTATCGCCTGGAGACGTTGAAGCCGCGCTAGCCGGCAACTTCAACGAATGTCGCGGCGGGAACCGGCGTCTGGCGGTTCCGCGCGGATGCCACAATGGGCATGTTACCGGTCCAGACTTTGCCGGCCCCACACCAGGCGCGCGATGGCGGCCGAGTCCAGATCGCCGTGACCGGCCTCGACCAGCTCGGCCAGATAAGCGAGCGCGCGCTCGGCGCCGGGCGTTCGCACCCCGGCCTCTTGCGCGGTTTGTGCCGCGATCCGCATGTCCTTGAGATGCAGCGTGCTCTTGAAGCCGGGTTTATAGTTGTTGTCCAGCATCCGCTGGCCATGCGCCTCAAGGATGCGACTATAGGCAAACCCGCCCGATAACGCCTCGCGCACGCGCGCCGGATCGGCGCCTGCGGCGCGGGCGAGCAGCAACGCCTCGGCGACCGCGGCGATCGTCTGCGCCACCAGGATCTGATTGCAGCACTTGGCGACCTGACCCGCGCCCGCGTCACCGACATGGACGATATTCTTGCCCATGCACTCGAACAGGGGCCGCACGCGCGCGACCACGTCCGGTTTGCCGCCCACCATGATCGACAGGCTGCCGTCTATGGCGCCTTGTTCGCCGCCGGAAACCGGCGCGTCCAGCATATCGACGCCGCGCGCCGCGAGTTCCTCGGCGAGCCTGCGCGTCGCCGCGGGCGCGATGGTGCTCATGTCCACCACGACGCTGCCGCGCCTGGCCCCTTGTGCAATGCCCTGCTCGCCGAGTACGACCGCTTCGACATCGGGCGTGTCCGCCACCATGGTAATGACGATGTCCGTGTTGGCGGCCAGCTGCGCAGGTGTCGGGTGGGCGCTCGCGCCTGCCTGCGTCAGCGGCTGGGTCGCTGCCGGCCGGCGCGCATAAACAGCCAGCGCATAGCCGGCTTTGAGGAGGTTCAGGGCCATCGGACGTCCCATGATTCCAAGTCCGATGAAACCGATCGCAGGCTTGCTGGCGGGCATGAGGATTTCTGCTTTAACGAGAACGCGAATCTTCGCGCAAAGCAGGCGCGCAAGGCAACCGGCGCCGGTGGCCTGTCGAGTCTGATTCGAATCGGGCTACGACGCCTCTAGTCGGGCCTGACCCGCGCGGATGCTGTCGATGACGAGACTGAGCGCCTGATCGAAGCGATTGTTGTCGTCGATGAGCCGGGTGCGGCCAGCGGCCAGATCCAGCAGAAAGCCTTCGAGTTCGAGCTCCAGCACGCCGCGCCCGCTGCGATCGGCGAACAGCAGGCGCCCGGTATCCTCCAGTACAATGGATAACTTGAGGCGGCGCCTGGTCTTGCCTTCGCCGCGGTAGATCTCGAACCAGGCGCCCGGTTTGAGTTCGGCCGGCGCGCTGGCCAGCAGCCGGGAGATGTGCTCCTCGTCGCGCAGCGTTTCCCGCCGGACTTGCGTTGCTACTTCGGGTTTGGGCCCGGCGGCCGCAGTCAGAGGCGCGGCGTTCGCACAGTGATTGATGAACCAGCGGCGCGCACCTTCCAGAGCGGCGGCTTGCGGTTCGCGCAAACTGCCCCATTTCTCAAGCTTCGCGCGCAACTGTCCGAAATAGGCGTCGACCGGAATGCCGAATGCCGGTATGTCGGCAAGGGCCGCAGTCGTGACGATCTGGCGCAGGATATCAACGGCTTCGCGCCAGGCCTCGGACTGCGTGCCCTGGCGCAGGCAGATCTGCGCCAGATATGGGGCCCAGCTCTTGACGACGAAGCGGGATACCTCGTCGGGCAGATCGACATTCTGTGTATGCTGATTCAGCACAGCAACCACCGTGCGCTTGACGGCCAGCCGGCGCGCCTCCACGCGGGCCTCGCGTTGAAAACGCGCCTCGATCTCGCGGATTTTCTCGCTCTCGACGCTGTGCGCCCGGTCGATCGCGCGCAAGGCCTCCTCGAAGGGGTCCAGTTCAGCCTCGAAGTCGCCAACGAGGCGCGTGACGATGTCCGCAAGCTTCGCGAACAGCGGCTCCTCGCAGTCAGTGATGCCCGCGCTCAGCGCGACCAGCGCATTCAGCAGCCGGCGCGCGGGGTGTGCGGCCCGCCGGAAGAACGCGAAATCGGTCAGCGCGAGCTTGATGACCGGAATTTGCAGTCTGGATAACAGCCGCCTGACCGGCGCCGCCAGCCCGGTTTCCTGATAAAGGACCTGGAAAACGTGGTCGACAAACGCGATGACTTTTTTTTCGTTATCGACAATCTGATTGGCGATATTGCAGCCTGCGTTGTACAAGGCGACCTTGAGCGCCGACTCGATGGCCGCCGCGTCAGTGCCCAGGCCCTCGGCGGGCGACTCGCGCTGCAGAACGGACAGCGCCTGGATGACCATCTCGCGCTGGTAAGGGGTCGACGCGCTGCCGCTGCCACGTGGATAAGGCCGTACAATGGACGCCAGGACCTGATCGTCGACAAGATAGCCGTCGTCGCCAGCCCGGCGAGCGGGCTCTGTTTTAATCGTGCGATTCATGGCCGTGTCCTTGTGCCAGTTTGATGAGGATGACGCCGCCGCGCCCGGCGCTTGCGCGACTGGAATCATTGTAAAGTAAACGGTTTTGCAGCGGTTCCTGGCAATGCCGGCCCGCGCGGCCGCCGGATCGCACGATTAACGCCACCGGTCGGCTTCAGCGTCATGCGTGCGGCGCCTGTGTAGCGATATAATGAAAAGGCCCGAATGAAACTGCGGTTCAACCAACTCAAGGCCAGTCTCGACAAACACCTGGCGCCGGTCTATCTGATTACGGGTGACGAGCCATTGCAGGCCATGCTGGCGGCCGACGCGGTACGCGCAGCGGCGCGCGCGCGCGGCTATGACGAGCGCCTGATACTGGACGCCGAAATCGGCTTCGACTGGGGCGCGCTGCGCGAAGCCGCGACCAGCCTTTCGCTATTCGCGCAGCGGCGTGTGCTGGATCTGCGCATGCCGGCTAAACCCGGCGCGGCCGGCGCGTCCGCGTTAACCGAATATGCCCGCCGGCCGTCGCCGGATACCGTATTGCTGGCGCAGTGCGGCAAGTTGGATCGGGCCGCAGCCAACAGCGCCTGGGCCAAGGCGCTGGAGCGCGCGGGCGTGATGCTGCAGGTGTGGCCGCTGGCGGCGCGCGAGACGGCGCAGTGGATAAAGGCGCGCCTGACAGAAAAGAATCTGAAGGTCAGTCAGGACGCCTTGGCCCTGCTGGCGGAACGCGGCCAGGGCAATCTGTTAGCGGCGAACCAGGAGGTTGAAAAACTGAGTCTGTTGTATGGCGGGACTCGCGATCGTGAAGCGCTGGGCGTGACAGAGATACTGGCCGACGTAGCCGACAGTGCGCGCTTCAATGTGTTTGAACTGGCGGATGCCGCGCTGGCGGGGCATTGCGGGCAGGCGGCGAGGATCCTGCAAAGAATCGCCGCCGAAGACATCACCCCGGCGCTGGTACTGTGGGCACTGGCCGATCAGGCGCGGACACTGGCGGCGATCGCGTGGCAGATCAGCCAGGGCGTATCGCCGGACCAGGCCACCCGTGAGATCAAGCCGGCGACAAGAATCCCGGTGTTAAGGCGGGCGCTTACGCGTGTAACGGCGGCGACCTGCGCGGGATGGTTGCGGCGTTGCGCGCGGGCCGACCGCGTTATCAAGGGCCAGGAACCGGGCAACCCCTGGGATGAACTGCTAATATTAACCATGGGAATGTGCGGGCGGCCGCTGTTCGATTCCCGTTAGACGAGAATATTCACGCGACTGTTTGAATGAGTGCCAGACCTGAGATAAGCGGTTCGACAGTGCAGGACCACATGCGGGAGATGGGCTGCAAAGCGCGAGCCGCGGCCCGGCAGCTCGCGCGGATGGACAGCGGCGCAAAGAATGCCGCGCTCGCCGCCATCGCGCGCGCGATCGAAGACGCTGCGACGGAGCTTACCGCCGAGAATCAGAAGGATCTCGAAGCGGGCCGCAAGCGGGGGCTGGATCAAGCCCTGCTCGACAGGCTGGCGTTGACCGAATCGCGCATCGCCGCCATGGCCCAGGGGCTTGGCCAGATCGTGGCGCTGCCCGATCCCGTCGGTGCGATCACCGATCTGTGCTATCGGCCCTCGGGTATCCAGGTGGGCCGCATGCGCGTGCCGCTGGGGGTAGTCGGCATCATCTACGAGTCGCGTCCGAACGTGACCGCCGATGCGGCCGGCCTGTGCCTCAAGTCCGGCAACGCGGCCATCCTGCGCGGCGGCTCCGAAGCATTTCATTCAAACCAGGCCATCGCGCGCTGCATTCACGCCGGTCTCGACGAAGCGGGGGCGCCGCGCGATGCCGTGCAGGTGGTGGCAACCACGGATCGCGCCGCGGTCGGCGAGCTGCTCGCCATGCGCGAGTATGTGGACGTCATTATCCCGCGCGGCGGCAAGGGGCTGATCGAGCGCGTGAGCCGCGAGTCGAAGATCCCGGTCATCAAGCACTTAGACGGCGTCTGCCACGTGTATATCGACGACCGCGCCGATCTGCGCAAGGCCGAAGAGATCGCCTTCAACGCCAAAGCGCAGCGCTTTGGCGTCTGCAACGCGATGGAGACCTTGCTGATAGCCGAAGGCGTGGCCGGCGAGGTGCTGCCGCGACTGAAAAAACGTTTCGACACGAAGGGCGTCGAACTGCGGGGTTGCGCCCGCACCCGCGCCATCCTGCCGGACATCGCGGCGGCCACCGAAGCCGACTGGCGCACCGAATATCTGGCGCCGATCCTGGCGATCCGCGTGGTCGCGGACGTAGACGAGGCCATGGCGCATATCGCGGCTTATGGCTCGGCTCATACCGATACCATCGTCACCGAGGACTACTCGCGGGCCCGGCGTTTTCTGCGCGAGGTGGATTCGAGTTCGGTCATGGTCAACGCCTCCACCCGCTTCGCCGACGGTTTCGAATACGGGCTGGGCGCCGAGATCGGCATCAGCACTGACAAGCTTCACGCCCGCGGGCCAGTGGGGCTGGAGGGCCTGACCACGCAGAAATTCGTCGTATTCGGCGACGGTCAGATCCGGGAGTGACTGCGCTGATACCGGTTTCATGATCGGTGTCCTGGGCGGCACCTTCGATCCCATCCACTTTGGGCACATCAACCCCGCGCTGGATTTGTTGCAGGCGTTGCCGTTGCGGGAAATTCGCTTCGTCCTCGCACGCAACCCCCCCCATCGCGAGCCCCCGCTCGCCAGCGCCGCGCACCGGTGGCGGATGTTAGAACTGGCGCTGCAAGGGCACCCGGGCCTGGTGGCCGATGATCGAGAACTGCGCCGTGACGGCCTATCCTACACGATCGACACCTTGCGCGAACTGCGCGCGGAACTCGGTGCCACACAGACTCTGTGCCTGATCCTCGGCGCCGACGCCTTTGCCGGTTTTACGTCGTGGCAGAGCTGGCAGGAGATCCTAAAGCTGGTTCATATCGTGGTAACGGCGCGTCCCGGCAGCGCGCTGCGGGCCGAAGGAGAGGTGGGACGGCTGCTGCAGGCGCGGCGCCTGCGCTCGCCCGAGGATCTCACGCGTCATCCCTGCGGCGGCATCCTGCCGCGTTCACTGTACCTGCGCGACATCTCGGCCACGGCCATACGCAGAGATATCGCGGCCGACAACGACGTGAGCGCCATGCTTCCCGACGCCGTGTTGCGCTATATCCAGGAACATGGCCTTTATCAAGCGACTCCCCCTAAACCCAACGTCCCAAGGTAGGTGATGGAAATAGAAAACTTGCAGCAACTCGTGGTCGCCGCGCTCGGCGACCTTAAGGCTCAGGATATTCGGGTAATCGACGTACGCGACAAGACGCCCATTACGGATCTGATGGTGATCGCGTCGGGCACCTCGGATCGTCACGTCAAAGCGCTGGCCGACAGCGTTATCGCCAGGGCCAAACAGGCTGGTGTGCAGCCGCTCGGGATCGAGGGCGCGCGTGAGGCCGAGTGGGTGCTGGTCGATCTGAACGACATCATCGTGCACGTGATGCTGCCGCGCGTGCGCGATTTTTATAATCTGGAACGCCTCTGGATGATGGACGAGCCCATGGAATCCCGCGCGCGGTCCTGACGCCGCGCGCCCGGTAAACATCCGCAGGTCATCCGCGCGCATGCGCCTTCGCTTGCTGGCCGTGGGCACGCGCGTGCCGGACTGGGTCAGCGCCGGATTTCAGGACTACGCGCGGCGCCTGCCGCCGCAATGGGGTTTTTCGCTCAAGGAAATTCCGGCTTCCAAACGCCGGCCGCCGGACCCGGCTCGATGCAAGGCCGACGAGGGCGCGCGGCTGCTGGCCGCATTGACCACACCTGCTCGCGTGATCGCGCTCGATGAAAGGGGGCGCGCCTGGCGTACCGAGGACCTGGCTTTGCGACTCGAGGCCTGGCTGCAATCCGGCCAGGACGTGGCTTTCATGATCGGCGGGCCGGACGGGCTCGCGCCCGTCTGTCTCGAACGCGCCGATGAGCGCTGGTCGTTATCGGCCTTGACCCTTCCGCATGCGCTGGTGCGGGTCATCGTGGCCGAGCAGCTCTATCGGGCCTCGACGATGTTGCGCAATCATCCCTACCATCGCCGTTAGCCGCCGCGTTTCCCTCATGCGTCGACCGCAGCTGATCCTCGCTTCCGCTTCGCCCCGGCGCGCCCGGTTGTTGCGGCAGATCGGCATCGAATTCGACGTCTTGCCGGTAGACATTGACGAGACCCGGCGCGCGGGTGAACCTGTGCGAGACTACGTGCTGCGTCTGGCGCTCGACAAGGCTCAGGCGGCGGTGTGCGCAGCGAGGTCCGGTCTGCCCGTGCTGGGCGCGGATACGGCGATCTGTCTCGATGGGGCGATGCTGGGCAAGCCCGCGGATAAACGCGAGGCGCTGGCGATGCTGGCGGCGCTGTCGGGGCGCGATCATCTTGTGTATACCGGTGTCGCGATGAGCGCCGCCGGGCGGCATGCGCAGCGGCTTTCCTGTACGCGGGTTCGTTTTCGCGAAATCAGCGCCGCCGAACGCGAGGCCTACTGGATGACCGGTGAACCCAGGGGCAAGGCGGGCGCCTACGCGATCCAGGGCCAAGCCGCGGTTTTTGTCACGGCGCTGCACGGCAGTTATTCGGGGGTGATGGGTTTGCCGCTCGCCGAAACCGGCGAATTGATGCGGGCCTTCGGCATCGGAATTTTCTAAACCTGGCGTTAAACAGCGTCGGATTGGCAGCAGGACTGAACGGACTGAACAATGAGCGAAGAGATTCTGATCAACGTCACGCCCCAGGAGACGCGCATCGCGATCGTCGAGAACGGCGTGTTGCAGGAGATCTGGATCGAGCGCAGCCGCAAGCGCGGTCTGGTCGGCAACATCTACAAAGGCAAGGTCAGCCGCGTGATGCCGGGCATGGACGCGGCGTTCGTGGACATCGGGCTGGAGAAAGCGGCGTTTCTGCACGCCTCGGATGTGGGCGTGGTGGTGGAGGAGCTGGCAGAAGGCGGCGTGACCACGCACCGCGAACCCATCGGCCGGTTGCTGCACGAGGGTCAGCAGTTGCTGGTACAGGTGGTCAAGGACCAGCTGGGCACCAAGGGCGCGCGGTTGACCACGCATCTGACCATCCCGTCGCGTTATCTGGTGTCGTCGCCCAGCGGCGTCATGATCGGTATCTCGTCCAAGATTGAGGACGACGCGGAGCGCCTGCGCCTCAAGAGCATCGTGGAGCGGCTGGTCGCTGAAGCCGGCCGTCCGTGCGGATATATCGTGCGCACCGCGGCGGACGGCGCGACCGAGGACGCCCTGGCGCGGGATATGCATTTCCTCGAAAAGCTATGGACGACCATCAGCGAACACGCAGAGCGCGCCGCGCCCGGGTCGGCGGTGTACGCCGAGCTGCCGCTGGCGCTGCGCACTCTGCGGGATATGGCCGGCTATGACGTCGAAAAGGTGCGCATCGATTCGCGCGAGACGTTCCAGAAGGTCAATGAGTTCATCGAGTCGCTGATGCCGGAAATGGCCGGCAGGGTTGAGCACTATCCGGGCGAACGCCCGATTTTCGACCTGTATGGGATCGAAGACGAGATACAGAAGGCGCTGGAGCGCAAGGTGCAACTGAAATCCGGCGGTTATCTGATCATCGATCAGACCGAGGCCATGACCACCATCGACGTGAACACCGGCGGATTTACCGGTCACCGCAACCTCGAAGAGACTATCTTCAAGACCAATCTCGAGGCCACGCAGGCCATCGCGCGGCAACTGCGTCTGCGTAATCTGGGGGGCATCATCATTATCGATTTCATCGATATGACGCAGGAAGACCATCGGCGGCAGGTGATGCGCGCGCTGGAGAAAAGCCTGGAAAAGGATCACGCCAAAAGTCACGTGAGCGAGGTGTCGCCGCTGGGGCTCGTGGCCATGACGCGCAAGCGCACCCGCGAAAGCCTGGAGCACGTGTTGTGCGAGCCCTGCGGGACTTGCGGCGGGCGCGGCACCTTGAAGACGGCGGAAACGGTGTGCTACGAGCTGTTTCGCGAGATCCTGCGCGATGCGCGCCAGTTCGAGGCCAACGAGCTGCTGGTGCTGGCGGCGCAGGAGGTGGTGGACATGCTGCTGGACGAGGAGTCCACCAGCCTGGCGGAGCTGGAGGAATTTATCGGCAAGCCGATCAAATTTCAGGTCGAACAGCTTTATACTCAAGAGCAGTTCGATGTCGTTCCCATGTAGCCGGGCGCGCCACGCCCGTTTACGGGGCGTCAAAACCCCGCTCGAAACGCTCATCAACCGGTGTATGCCCGTGTTTCGATAACTTTGCCAGCAGGCCGCTGAGGTTCCGCACGGATCGCGATGATGTCACTTTATTTCCTTTCCCTGTCATGAACGCCGTGCTGCAGCGCTGCTTCACGCTGTTGTTATTGCTGGTCACCCTGTCGATGGTCGCGTTCGCGGGAATCCGCCTGGCCACACCGTGGCTTGCCGGACAACGCGAAGCCATCGAAGCGTTGGCCAGCGCGTCGCTGGGCCGGCCGGTGACGATAGGCGCGATCGCCGCCGAGTGGCGCGGACTGGCGCCGGACCTGCGGCTGCGGCATGTCAAGGTCAAAGATCGCAGCGGAAACATCTTGCTGAGTTTCGACGAAGCCCGCCTTACGCCCGATCTGATCAACAGCGTGCTCCGCGGTCGCGCGCAATTGAGTCGGCTGTACGTGGCGGGCGCGGATGTTCAACTCGTACGCCGCGCCGACGGGCGCGTTATCGTGCGCGGCATCAACCGGCGGCAAGCCAGCGACTTCGACCCGGCCGATCTCGTCGTATCGCTTTGGGACAGCCGGATTCGCTGGGAGGATCGCCGCCTGGACGTCGATTATCGGCTGGAACGTGTCGATGCCACGCTCGATGCCCGCGGCGGGCAGACCCGTGTGCGCGCAAGGGCGGCGCTGGCCGGCGACAGCGACGGTCACATCATGCTGGCCGCGAATTTGCGCGGCATGCTGGCGCGGCGCGAGGAGTTGCGCGGTAATTTCTATACCAGGGCGCGAGATCTGCCCTTGGCCAGGTTGCCTGCGTGGTCGCACGCGAATGTGCAGCGCGGTGCGGCCAGCCTGGAGGTCTGGGGTGATCTGGCGGATGGTACAGTCACGCGCGTTATCGGGCATGGCGATATCAATGACGCCGTGGTTGCCGGTGGACATCGTCTGGCGCGCGTGGCGGCGAAGTTTGCATGGCAGGCGCGGATGCGCGGCTGGCGCCTGCAGCTGGCGGACCTTGAGGTCATGGATGCCGGTCGCGGCTGGCGCATGGCCTCAGCGGCGCTCGATCATCGAATCGCGCAGGACGGGCAGGCGAATTACCAAGGATGGCTGAGCCACGCACGAGTCGAGCACCTGCTGGCCTTGCTGCCGCACACGGATCCAGGCGCGCTCGCGCAAAAGCTTGTTGCCCGCGCGCCCGTCGGCGGGTTATCGAAAACCCGCTTCGAGCTACGGCTCAAAGACGGCGAGATCGATAACTACCACGTTCGTGGCCGGTTTCACGACTTGAGTCTGGCCGCCGATCCCGATACCCTCGGTTTCGCGGGCGCGGATGGATGTTTCGCGCTCAGCCGCAATGAAGGGGCGCTGGCATTGCGCACCCGTCGCCTCGAAGTCAGGTATCCGCGACTGTTCGCCGATACCCTGAGATTCGATGATCTGCGCGGCGACCTGCGCTGGCAGCGGGAAAGCGGCCGCATGGTTATCCGGTCGCCGGGTCTTGCCATCAGCAACGAAGACTTTGCCGCCCGCGGGCCATTCGAACTGCGTGTCGACATGGACGGACCGTATCTCGATATGCGAATCGCGCTCAGTCGCGGCAATGTGGCGAAGGCCGCGGATTACCTGCCTGTAAAAATCCTCTCGCCCCGCGCCATTGAGTGGCTGCGACAGGCGCTGGTCGCGGGAAAGCTTATCGGCGGCGACGTGCGGTTCAAGGGTCGGATCGCCGGTTTCCCGTTCCGCGATGGCGGCGGCGACTTCGAGGCGCGCCTTGATCTCGAGCAGGGCATCCTCGATTACCGCCCGGGCTGGCCGAAAGTGGAAGCGGCGCAGGCACAAGTCGTGTTCCGTGGCCCGTCGCTGTCCGTCACCAGTACCCGTGCGCGCGTACTGGATAGTCAAATCGAGTCGGCGGCGATTCGTATCCCCGATCTGCGGGAAGGCGACCTGCACGTCAAGCTTGAGGGGCGGGGTCCGGTGAATGACATCGCGCGGTATTTGCAGCGATCGATCCTGGTCGAGTCCAAGGTTTTCGAGCGGCTGACGGTCGCCGGCGACAGCCGGCTCGCGCTCGATCTGCGGTTGCCGCTTGCCGATCTCAAAGAAACAGACCCCGAGAAAACAGACGAGCAGCCGCAGGTGTCGGGGCGCGTGCGGCTCGACGGCGCGACGCTGCGCATAACGCCGCCGGACATCGAGTTTACCGATATCGAGGGCGAGCTGGCGTTCGGAACCGAGGGATTCCGGGGCGAAGCCCTGACCGGGCGCTTTGAGGGCAGGAAGGTCAGCGCCGATGTAGCGCCGGCTGGCGACCGCCGCACGGACGTACTGGTGCGCGGCGGTCTGCCGGCGAGCTTGCTGCTGGACAGATTCGAACATCCCGCCCTCGAGCAGGTCCAGGGCCAGTCGGACTGGCGCGCGCGGCTACGGCTGCCCGCGTTCAAAAAAGCCGAACCTCAGCACCAGCCGCGGCCGATAGGGTTCAGCCTCGCATCCAGTCTGCAGGGCACCGCAGTCAGGCTCCCGCAGCCGTTGACAAAACCCGCGGCCGCGCGCCGGCCTTTCCGCCTGGTCACCGCGTTCGGCGACGCCCGTCAGCATCCCATCCGCGTGCAGTACGGGCGAGACCTCTCCGCCGTATTCGCCCTGAGCAGGGATCCCGACGGCCTGCGGCTGGCGCGCGGCGAGCTTCGCGTCGCCCGTGGCAGGGCCACATTGCCGCGCGCGGGCGTCAAGGTGAAGGCCGCGCTGGCTGAATTTTCCGTGTCGGATTGGGCGCCGTGGGTGGACGCGAGCGGCCACTCGCCGCCGGCGGGCGGTTCTATCCTGCGCGAACTGGACGTGACGGCCGGTCATTTGCAGTGGTCGGGAAGACGCTTCGACAATGTTCGGCTTGCCGCGGTGAAAAAAAACGCGCGTTGGGCGGCCACTGTCGAGTCCGCGCAGGTTGCCGGCCGGATCAGCGTCCCGGTCGACATGACCTCAGGGGCGCTTCTGGTGGCTAATCTGCGGCACCTCTATCTGGAGACAGTCAATGGCGCGACCTCGGTGATGGATCCGCGCAAGCTGCCGCCGTTGCGGGTGACCAGCCAGGCGTTGCGCATCGACGGCTTCGAGTTCAACGGCCTGCATCTGGAGACGGCGCGCCTGAAAGATGGCATGCTGGTGCGCAAGCTGGAACTTTCGGCGCCAGACTTCAAGGGGCAGGCGCGGGGCCGCTGGCGCTTCGGCGAGGCGGGTCATCTTTCCAGTTTCGATTTCGCGCTGGATAGCGGGAACCTCGGCGAAATACTCCGGCGCTGGGATTTACAGCACAGCGTGCGCGATGGCGTGGCCCGGGTCGAGGCACACCTCGCCTGGCCGGACGCGCCCAGTCGCATCGATCTGGCGGGACTTGAGGGGCGCGCTCGGCTGCGGGTCCAGGACGGCAGGCTGCGTGATGTCAACCCGGGTGCGGGCCGTCTGCTGGGCCTGTTCAATCTGGGCGCCATATCGCGGCGGCTGTCGCTGGATTTCAGCGATCTGTTCAGAACCGGCCTCAGCTTCGATACCATGACAGGCGACCTGAGGTTTCACGACACCAACATGTATACGGACAATCTGGTGATCGATGGTCCCGCCGCGCAGATCAAGATCACCGGACGCACCGGACTGGTCGCGCGCGATTACGATCAGCGGGTTGTGGTGGTGCCTGAAATCATGTCGGGCCTGCCGCTCGCCGGCGCGTTACTGGGTGGCCCGGCCGTGGGTGCGGGGCTGTTCATGGCGGAAAAGGTATTCGACGAACTGGAAGATCCAGGCATCGATGAGGCAGAAGGTATCCTTTACACGGTTACCGGTCCGTGGGAAACCCCGCGGATCGACCCGGCCGAACCGCGCGCGCAGACGGCGCCACCAGCGAAAAAATTCCCGTATACCATACGATAGCTCATAATATGGTGCTGATTTGTTCAAACCGGTCGGGTGGCGTGTGCGCAGGCGTGGCGCGAACATTGTGAGACGCGCCCGACGCTCACGCGGTACGCGTCGTTGAGGGTGCGAGACTAAGTAATGCGCAAAATGGCGGCAATCCAGATGGCGTCCGGCCCCAACGTGGAGGCCAATCTGCTGGAGGCGGAACGGCTCATCGCCAGGGCGGCGGAGGCGGGTGCGGAACTGATTGTGCTGCCGGAGAACTTCGCCATCATGGGCATGTCCGAAGCAGACAAGGTTGCCATTCGCGAGCGCCCCGGCAAGGGTCGTATCCAGAATTATCTGTCCGACCAGGCGCGCCGGCACGGCGCGTGGATTGTCGGCGGCACCGTCCCGCTCGAATGCGACGACCCCGACAAGATTTTCGCCGCCTGTCTGTTGTTCGACCCGCGCGGTCAGCAGGTGGCCCGTTACGACAAGATACATCTGTTCGACGTGCATATCGTCGACAGCGGCGAGCGTTACGTCGAATCCGAAACCATCGCCAGCGGCAATGACGTGGTGGTGGCGGACACACCATTTGGCCGGCTGGGGCTGGCGGTCTGCTACGACCTGAGGTTCCCGGAGCTGTTTCGCGCCATGCTGGATCGCGGCGCGGAGATCGTGGCGTTGCCCGCGGCGTTTACGGCCATGACCGGCAAGGCGCACTGGGAATGCCTGGTGCGGGCGCGCGCCATCGAGAACATGATCTACGTGCTGGCGGCCGCGCAGGGCGGTTATCATGTCAACGGCCGCGAAACCTTCGGCGACAGCATGGTGGTGGATCCCTGGGGCGCGGTGCTGGACCGCCTGCGGCATGGGTCGGGAATCGTCGTGGCGGGTGTGGACAGAAGCCGGCTGGAATCCACGCGGCGCAATTTTCCAGCCATCGCCCACCGCAAGTTGAATCACTTGAATCAGGTCAGGAGCTTATGACGACAGCTATCGAAATCGCGCGCCAGCATATTCTGGAGCCTTCCGGGCTCGGCGAGAACGAACTCGGCAACGTGCTGTCCGCGCTGCTGGGTTCGGCCATCGACAGCGGCGATCTGTATTTTCAGCTCAGCCGGCACGAAGGCTGGTCGCTGGAGGACGGTACCGTCAAGGGCGCCAGCTACAACATCGAGCGCGGCGTAGGTGTGCGCGCGATGAGCGGCGAGAAGACCGGCTTCGCGTACTCGGACGATATCGTGCTGCCGGCCCTGATGGATGCTTCGACCGCCGCGCGGGCGATCGCGCGCTGCCCGGCCAGCGGCCGGCTGGCCGCCTGGAGCGGGCACCAGGGCCATGCCCTGTATCTGCCCGACAGCCCGCTGGAAACCATGAGCGAGCAGGCCAAGGTGGATCTCTTGCAGCAGGTCGATGCCGAGGCGCGGCGCCAGGATCCGCGCGTGACACAGGTGATGGTGAATCTTTCCGGCGTGCACGAGGTGGTGCTGGTGGCGGCGAGCGACGGCACCCTGGCGGCGGACGTGCGGCCGCTGGTGCGGCTGAATGTGGGCGTGATCGCCGAACAGGGCGGGCGCCGGGAGCAGGGCAGCGCGGGCGGCGGCGGCCGCACCGGCTATGCGTTTTTTCTCGACAACGACCGCGCGCTGGGCTACGCGCGCGAGGCCGTGCGGCAGGCGTTGCTGAATCTGGAAGCGGTCGATGCGCCGGCCGGCAACATGACCGTGGTGCTGGGGCCGGGCTGGCCGGGCGTGCTGTTGCACGAGGCCATAGGTCACGGCCTGGAAGGCGACTTCAACCGCAAGGGCACCTCGGCCTTCAGCGGCCGCATGGGTGAACGGGTGGCGAGTCCTGGCGTCACCGTGGTCGACGATGGCACCTTGCCGGGGCGTCGCGGCTCGCTCAATATCGACGACGAAGGCACGCCCACGCAGTGCACCACGTTGATCGAGGACGGGGTGCTGACCGGCTACATTCACGACAAGCTCAACGCGCGGCTGATGGGCGCGCGCTCCACCGGCAACGGGCGGCGCGAGTCCTACGCGCACCTGCCCATGCCGCGCATGACCAACACCTATATGCTGGCGGGCAGGCACGACCCGCGGGAGATCATCGCCTCGGTGGACAAGGGTTTTTACGCCGTGAACTTCGGCGGCGGGCAGGTCGACATCACGTCGGGCAAGTTCGTGTTTTCGGCCTCCGAGGCCTATCTGATCGAAAAGGGCAGGCTCACACGCCCGGTCAAGGGCGCGACCCTGATCGGCAACGGCCCCGACGTGCTGACGCGCGTGTCCATGGTCGGCAATGATCTCAAGCTGGACGAGGGCGTGGGCACCTGCGGCAAGGAGGGGCAGAGCGTGCCGGTGGGCGTCGGACAGCCGACCTTGCGCATCGACGGTCTCACCGTCGGCGGCACCGGTCAAACATGAGCCAGTTGCAAACCACCGCGCTGGATATGGACGCCCTCAAGCGCCTGGCCGCGCAGACGCTCGAGGAAGGCAAGCGACAGGGCGCCAGCAGCGTGGAAGTGGATGTCAACGTGGATACCGGATTGTCCGTAACCGCGCGCATGGGCGATGTCGAGACGCTGGAACATCACAAGGATCATGGGCTGTCCGTGACCGTGTATCTCGGCACGCGCAAGGGTTCCAGCAGCACCTCGGATCTGCGCGCGGAGGCCATGCGGGAGGCGGTGCAAGCGGCCTGCCGCATCGCGCGTTACACCGCCGAGGACGAATGCGCGGGGCTTGCCGATCCGGATCTTATCAGCCGCGATTATCCCGATCTGGACCTTGATCATCCGTGGGGCCTTACCGCCGAACAGGCCGTCGATATGGCGGTCGAATGCGAGGCCGCGGCGCGCGCGGTGGACCCGCGCATCTCCAACTCGGAGGGCGCGAGCGTCAGCCGGCTGCGCGGCGTGTCCGTCTACGGTAACAGTCACGGCTTCATTGGGGGTTACCGCGGCACCCGGCATTCCCTGAGCTGTGCCGTCATCGGCCAGCAGAACGGGCACATGCAGCGCGACTACTGGTATAGCGTGGCGCGCGAGAGCGAAGATCTGGACTCCGCGCAAACGGTGGGGCGTATCGCGGCCGAGCGCACCTTGCGTCGCCTGAACTCGCGCAGGCTTGGCACCTGCCAGGCGCCCGTGATCTTCGAGGCCGGCGTGGCCCGCAGTCTGCTCGGGCATTTCGTCGGCGCGATCAGTGGCGGGGCCTTGTATCGCAAGGCGTCGTTTCTCCTGGATCAGGCCGGCCAGCCGGTGTTCCCGGAATTCGTGCATATTCACGAGCAACCGCATCTCAAAGGCGCCATGGGCAGCGCGCCCTTCGACAACGAAGGCGTGGCGACGAAGCCGCGCGACCTGATCGCTGGCGGCGTGTTGCAAGGCTACGTGCTCGGAAGCTATGCGGCGCGCCGGCTCGGGCTGCAATCCACCGGCAATGCGGGCGGCGTGCACAATCTGATCATCGACCCGGGCCCGCACGACCTGCCGGGCCTGATGAAGTTGATGGGCGAGGGCCTGCTGGTGACCGAGCTTATCGGCCACGGCGTCAATCCGGTGACCGGCGATTACTCGCGCGGCGCGGCCGGTTTCTGGGTAGCAAACGGAGAAATTCGGTACGCGGTGGAAGAGATCACTATCGCGGGCAATCTCAAGGATATGTTCCTGTCGTTTCAGGCCGTCGGCAACGACGTGGACAAGCGCGGCAACATCCGCAGCGGCTCGATTCTGATCGAGCGCATGACCGTGGCCGGGGAATAGGGCTATTCTTTCAGCCGATCCATCACCACTCGCGTCAGTGCGGCGGTCTTGAGGTCGATCAGCGGATCGAGGAAATAATGATCCAGTCCCGGCTCGACCAGGGTCACGCCACCCAGGGCCAGCTCATCGACCAGTAAAGTCAGACCATCATTGGGGCCCAGTTGGTGCATGGATCGATAATTGTCAAACGTGCGGCCGGGCATGACCTGCCCCGACAGCGGCGCGCCGACGTAGTTAAGAACAAAAATGTGGTTGGGAATTCGAATCTGCCGCAGGCGCGCATCGCTGCGCGCGCGGGTCACGCTCCGCACGCCGGCCATGTCCCAGCCCTTGTACCCAAAATAAGTGCGCGCCAGCCAGCTTCTGGGCCAGCGAAAGGCCCGATCCGCCAGCGGCGTGCCGCGCAGCAGGCCGCCGACGTTGATCCACGCCTTTACGCGGCGGGTTTCCGCGGGGGCGAGTAAATGTCCCAGAGCGAACGCGGCCTCGGGCCCGCCTTTGCTGACACTGACGAGGATAATGTCGCGGTTTTTGCGGCTGAGCCGCCTGACGTCCGCGGCAATAATCGCCGCGTTTTCTTCGACGCGGCCGTTTTCCTTAACTCCGATCAGGCGCGTGTCATAGCCCATTCGCGTCAGGGTTTCGCGCTGGCGGGCGAAATCCGCGCCGGAATCCGTCGTCACGTAAAACCAGCCCGGCGCGAACAACAGCATGTAAGCGGCATCGTTCGTCTCGGGCAGCGGTTCGTCCGCCAACCGCTCTACCTCGCGTTGTACGGCGCGGTGCAGGCGCCTGTTGCGGTCTTGTCTGAGCAGTTGCCGGGTGAACAGCAAGGTGGCGAAGTCGGGCGAAAATCGTTTCGAGATCTGGCGCAGACTGTGACGGCTGAAATCGGCGTGCCTTGTGCGCTGCTCCACCGCGCGGATTCGAGCGTCCAGTGCGGGGTTGATCCGCTCGCCCGGGATGTAATGTGTCAGGTAATAGCGCGCGATTTGTGAATCGACCGTGGTGTCGATTGCCTGGCCCGCCAGCTCGCCTTTGACCGGCAACTGAGACGGCGGCGCCGTGCAGCCGGCCAGCACCGCCACTGCGCAAAACCAGCGCAGGCCGGCCGCAAGCCTGCAGGCCCCGCGCCTGCGCGATGGCAGGCGCCACGGGCTTGAACGCGCTATGGTTTGGCGGTACACATGAAGTCTGCGGCCGGGCCGGCTGTCACCGACTAGGCTTGGCGCCGGCTCATCACCACTGCACCTCCTCCAGCAACAGACTCAGCACCACGTCGCCGTCCTCACGGTTTTCGACCTTGACCGGCAGGTAGTTGAGCCTGGGCGCGTACCAGGTGGTGTACGTGGTATTTTCGTCGTCGTGCTTGCGCCGCTCCAGCTTGACCGCCTCGAACTCGCCCAGCGGCGTCTCGATGGTTTCCCGGCCCAGATTGGTGAAGGTGTAGGTCTTCAGTTCGCCCTTGGAGATCACGGGGTAGGTGAGCTTTGTGCGGCCGTTCCGTGCGTCCTGGATCAGTGCCAGTTGCAGCGAGAAGTTGTCCAGTGTCCCGTCCGGAATCTTCAACGCCTTGTGTTCGCCGCGGAAATTGACCTGAGCGACGTTGCGGTCCCAGTTGTAGCGATAATATTCGTTGCGGTTTTTGTCGCTGCCCTTGTGCGTGTAACGGTAGTTGAGCGGGATCACCTGCCCGTCCACCTGTTCGAGCACGGCCTGCTCGTAGATCCGGTGGTCGCCGAACAACCAGGACGCCATGCCGATGGGCTCGGCCTCCGAACGGTACACGATATTTTCCGCGCCGCGGGTCAGGGTGATGGTTGTGGCGATGACGTTCAGGCCGGCCTTTTTGATGTGGTAGCGTGCGCTGAAATCCGCAATGCGCCCGGCGGCGGCAAGCTCCGCGGACCCGATCGCCAGCGCGGCCGCAAGAACAGCGGATAACCAGCGGCTCAAGCGTCCGCCTCGTCCAGCATGACCGGACGTTTGAGCGGCGCGCCATCCAGATACACCGCGTCGCCGCGCAACGCCAGGCGTCCGGCGCAGAACCAGCTTACCGCCCGCGGGTAAATGACATGTTCGCGCCGCAGCACGCGCGCCGCCAGCGTGTCCGGGTCGTCGCCCGGCTCGACCCTGACCCGCGCCTGAATCACCACCGGGCCGGCGTCCACCTCGTTGGTGACGAAATGCACGCTGCAGCCGTGATAGGCGACACGAGACGCCAGGGCGCGCCGGTGGGTGTGCAGGCCGCGGAACTCGGGTAGCAGGGAAGGATGAATGTTGAGCATGCGGCCCGCAAAGCGAGTGATGAATTCGGCGCTCAAGATGCGCATAAAACCGGCCATGGCGATCAATCCTGGTTGGTAGACTTCGATGCGCGCCATGAGTTCTTGATCGTAGCTCGAACGATCGGGCAAAGCCTTGTGATCGACCACCTGGGTGGCGATGCCGGCCTCGCGGGCGCGGATCAGGGCGAAGGCGTCCGCACGGTTACTCACGACCGCGCGGATCGCGCCCCGGATCTCGCCGCGCTGTTGTGCGTCGATCAGGGATTGCAGATTGCTGCCGCGGCCGGACACGAGCACCACGATAGACAGTGCTTGCGCGCCGGTCATGTTATTCGTAAACGACGCGCGGCTCGCCGTCCCCCGCGGTCACCGTACCGATCGTCCAGGCCTCGATGCCGGCTTGCGCGCAGTGGTCGATGATCGCCCCGCGCTGACCGGCGGGCGCGACCACCACCATGCCGAGGCCGCAGTTGAACGTGCGCAGCATTTCCTGTTCCGCGACGCCGCCCCGGGCCTGCAGCCAGGTGAAGATCTCCGGGCGCGGCCAGGCGCGCGCGCTGACCTCGGCATTGCACCCCGCTGGCAGCACGCGCGGCAGGTTTTCGGTAATTCCGCCGCCGGTGATGTGCGCCAGCGCGTGAAGTTTCTGCGCGCCCATCAGCGGCAGCAGGGTCTGCACGTAGATGCGCGTCGGCGCGATCAGCGCGTCGCCCAGGGTGGTCTGGCCGAACGGCTGATCGAGGGTCGCGCTGCTGTCGCTGAGAATCCTGCGGATCAGCGAATAGCCGTTCGAATGCGGCCCGGAGGAGGCCAGCCCGATGAGCGCGTCACCCGCCTGAACCCTGGAGCCATCCAGGATGCGGTCTTTTTCGACGACGCCGACGCAAAAGCCGGCCAGGTCGTAATCGCCCGGTGCGTACATGCCCGGCATCTCGGCCGTCTCGCCGCCCACCAGCGCGGCGCCAGCCTCGCGGCAACCCATGGCGATACCCTCGATGACCCGCGCGGCGGTGTCGACCTCGAGCTTGCCGGTGGCGTAGTAGTCGAGAAAAAACAGCGGTTCGGCGCCGTGTACCAGCACGTCGTTGACGCACATGGCCACGAGGTCAACGCCGATGGTGTCGTGCCGGTCGAGCTCGTTAGTGAGCCTGAGTTTGGTGCCGACGCCGTCGGTGCCGGACACGAGCACCGGCTGGCGGTAACATCGCAGGGGCAGCTCGAACAGCGCGCCAAAGCCGCCCAGCCCGCTCAGCACGCCCGCTCTGGTGGTGGCGGCGACCGCGGGTTTGATGCGCTCGACCAGCGCCTCGCCCGCATCGATATCTACACCCGCGTCGCGATAGCGCAAGGAATGCGTTGGATTGTCGGGCTCGGACATCGGGAGGCACAGACAGCGATGCAGGGAGCATCGATGGTAACGATGTCATTCGAGGCTGTAAACTATGCCGCCGAATCATCTATGTTATCGTAGCTTCGTCAAAAAACTCCTTAGCTGACCCATAGATAAGGATCGCGTGTTTCCTTTATCGACCAACCGCGTCGTGTTCCTCATGGGCGTCGTCTTCCTGCTGGCGGTTTCGAGCTGGCCACCGGATGCGCGCGCGGCGGAGGTGCGCGATCTTTATCGGGCCGAGGCGCCGGTACAAAGCCAGGAGCCGGCCGCACGCGAACAGGCTTTTCGCGCGGCACTGGAGGCGGTGCTGATCAAGGTGACCGGCAGCCGCGACATCGCCGGCCAGCCGGCGGCCGAACCGTTACTGGCCTCGGCTTCGAACTATGTGCAGCAGTTCGGTTATCGCAACAGGGGGGCGGGGACCGCGCTCGACGTGGTATTCGACAGCGCGGCCGTGGACGCCGCCCTGACCGACGCCAATTTGCCGGTGTGGGTCGATGAGCGACCCGCGGTGCTGGCCTGGCTGGCGGTGCAGTCCGGCGACAAGCGCTACCTGGTGGATGACGATCGCCGCAAAAAAGCCACGCGAATCGTGCTGAGAACGGCGGCGCGCCGTGGCATACCGGTGTTGTTCCCGTTACTGGATATGGAGGACCGCGCCCGGGTGAATGTCGCCGATGTGCTGGGCGGCTTCGATGAGAACGTCATCCAGGCCTCGGCGCGTTACGAGGCCGACGCGGTGGTGATCACCCGCGTCACGCAATCAGGCGAGAATAACTGGCGCGCCGACTGGCAGTTGCGATACGGCGGCGAGGCATCCGGACGCAGCTTCGGGGGCGCGAGCATGGCAGCCGTGCTGACCGATGGCGTGCACTTTGTGGCAGACACCTTGGCGCAGCGCCTGGCGGTGATCGCAACCGCCAGCGCGTCGGGCGGGCTGGTGATATCGGTCGAGGGCGTGGATTCGCTGGAGGACTACGCCAGACTGCGCACCTACCTCGACAATCTTGCGCTCGTCAAAGGCTATCGCATTGACAGTGTCGAGCCCGGTTATGCCAGTTTTCGTCTGCAGGTAAGCGGCGATCCGGCCGACGTCGAACGGCTGATCGCGCTGGGCAATGTGCTGGAAGAGGCGCCGCCGCCGCAACGGGCGCCATCCGCACCGAATCGCGCGGTCGTCGCCACGGGTCAGGAATTGCCGGCGCTGCATTTCCGGATGCGGCAGTGAGCGCTGGCGATCGCGCGGAGCGCGGGCGCCCGTGGTTGTAATGGTGCAGGCACGACATCTTCCCAATCTGATCACGGCATTGCGGTTCCTGCTGGTGCTGCCGCTGACCCTGTTGCTTATAAATGGTCAATACGCGTCCGCACTGGCGCTATTCGCGATGATGGGCGTCTCCGACGCGGCGGACGGATTTCTGGCCAAGCGCTTCCACTGGCAAAGCCGGCTGGGCGAATATCTGGACCCGCTGGCCGACAAGACCATGCTGGTCAGCGCTTATCTTACCCTGGGCTGGCTGGGACTGTTGCCGGGCTGGCTGGTGGCGACGGTCATCGTGCGCGATCTGGTCATCGTGGGCGGCGCGCTGGCCTATCATTTCGTCACGCGCCGGCTGGAGATGCGTCCCACCCTGATCAGCAAGGCCAATACCGTGGCGCAGATCGCGCTGGCGGTGGCCGTGATCGCCGATCAGTTTCTCACCATGACCAATCTGATTATGGAGGGCCTGGTGCTGATCGTATTCGCGACCACCGCGGTCAGCGGGCTTCATTACGTGCTGGCGTGGAGCCGGCTCACGCGCGCGGCGCGCCAGCCATGACGAACCGCGAGTCGCGCACCTGGCTGGCGCTGGCGTGTCTGTTGCTGTGCGGCTGGCTGCTTTACATTCTGTCGCCCATCCTGACACCGTTTTTGATCGCGGCGCTGCTGGCCTATCTGGGCGATCCGGTGGTCGACAGGCTGGAACGTCTGGCGCTGCCGCGCACCCTGGCGGTCGTGGTGGTATTCGCGGGCTTTGTGGTGTTGCTGGCGGCGATCATTATCGTGCTGGTGCCGGTAATCAGCGCGCAGATCAAGGCGCTGGCCGACGCCGTGCCGGGTTATCTGGACTGGATCAACACGACCCTCATCCCCTGGCTGCAGCGGCGGCTGGACGTCAACATCTCCGCGATCGATTTGGCGGCGCTGAAGAACACGCTGTCGGCCAACTTTCGCGAGGCGGGCAGCGCCGCGGCCAATATCCTGTCCTACATCACGCAGTCCGGCGCGGTACTGCTGGGTTGGATGTTCAACCTGCTGCTGATCCCGATGGTGGTATTTTATCTGTTGCGGGACTGGGACCGCATTGTCGCCGCGATCAACGCGCTGCTCCCGCGCCACATCGAACCCACGGTGAGCGGCCTGGCGCGCGAGTCGAACGAGGTGCTGGGGGCGTTTCTGCGCGGCCAGCTGCTGGTCATGATGGCGCTGGGCGTCATCTATTCGCTCGGGCTGTGGCTGATCGGGCTGGAGTTCGCGCTGCTGATCGGCATGGTCGCTGGACTGGTCAGCTTCGTGCCGTATCTGGGCGTGATCGTGGGACTGGCGCTGGCGAGCGTGGCGATGATGTTTCAGACTCAGGATCTGCTGCAGCTGGTGTGGATTGCGCTGGTGTTCGCCGTTGGGCAGACTCTGGAAGGCATGGTGCTCACACCGTGGCTGGTGGGCGACCGTATCGGCATACATCCGGTGATGGTCATTTTCGCGGTGCTGGCCGGCGGACAGCTGTTCGGCTTCTTCGGCGTGTTGCTGGCGTTGCCGGTGGCGTCGGTGCTGGCCGTGCTGGCGCGTTACGCCCGCCGGCGTTACGTGGAAAGCGCCTTGTACGAGCCGGATAACACGGAGTGAGTCAGCAGCTCGCGCTGAACATCCGCCTGCACGAAGGCGCGACCTTCGCCGCCTATCATGCCGGCGCCAACCAGACCGCCTTGCATGCGGTTGCGGCGCTCGGCGACGTGCGCGACGAGCCCCGGCAAGTGTATCTCTGGGGCGCGCCGGCGACCGGCAAGAGTCACCTGCTGCAAGCGCTGTGTCACCGCACCAGCCAGCTTCGCCGCCGCAGCGTATACCTGCCGCTCGCGCAATTCCGGTCCGAGGATGTCGGCGTGCTGGAGGACCTGTTCGATATCAACGCCGTGTGCATCGACGATCTCGATGTCATCGCCGGCCGGCCGCACTGGGAGCGCGCGCTGTTCAACGCGATCAATACCGTGCGCGACGCGGGCCATTGCCTGCTGCTGGCCTCCGGCGGCAATCCGTCGAGCATGGCGTTCGGTTTGCCGGACCTGCGTTCACGGCTGTTGTGGGGGCCGGTGTTTCATCTCAAGCCGCTCGATGACCTGGCCAAGCTGACCGCGCTCAAGGCGCGCGCCAGGGAGTGCGGGCTGGAGCTAAAAAGTGAGGCCGCACGCTTTTTGCTGAACAACTGCCGGCGGGATCTCCCATCGCTGTTTGCCGCGCTGACGCGGCTGGACAGGGCGTCGCTGGCCGCGCAGCGGCGCGTGACCGTGCCCTTCATCAAGTCTGTGCTGGGTTTGTGATCCGTGCTTCGCCGCGTGGAGACGCACCGAAGGTTGGGTCAGGCAAGCTTGGAGCGCGGCGTAGGGTGGATAAAGCGAAGCGTATCCACCTGCTTGCTTGACCCAATCGCACTGCGCTCGCTTCTTGTGCGAGTCAATCCTCGCGCGGTGACCGCAGCGCTTTCGCCACGCGGGCGATGCGTCGGCCCAGCGCCGCGCACAAGTCTTTCTCTTCGGCGCTCAGCGGCGTTCGATCGTCAATACCCGCAGTGTGGCTGGGCCCGTAAGGCGTACCGCCGCCGCGCGTGCTGAATAGCGCGGCCTCGGTGTAAGGCAGGCCCACGATCAGCATGCCGTGATGCATCAGCGGCAGCATCATCGACAGCAAGGTACTCTCCTGCCCGCCGTGCGGGCTGGCCGTGGAGGTGAACACGCCGGCCGGTTTGTCCACCAGCGCGCCGGACAGCCAGTGCGCGCTGGTCTGATCCAGAAAATACTTGAGCGGCGCGGCCATATTGCCAAACCGGGTCGGCGAGCCCAGCGCCAGCCCGGAACACTGGCTTAGATCGTCCAGCGTGGCATAAGGTGGTCCCGCCGGCGGGATATCATCGGCGACCGCCTCCGGGGTTGCGGAGACCGCGGGCACGGTGCGCAGGCGCGCCCGCATGCCGGCTATCGCCTCCACGCCGCGGGCTACCCGGCGCGCCATCTCCGCGGTGGCGCCGTGCCGGCTGTAATACAGCACCAGCACGTCGTTCATCGCGACGCGCGGCGCGGAAAGCTTGGTGCTATCGGAATAATCATAGATAATGACTTGAACAATATTGCGTAAGCTACGGCGGCAAGAGTTCATCCGCCGCGCATAGAAAACTTGGGTGTACGTTCAAGCCAGCGAGTCCTTCCCGATGATCACGAACGCAGCTTCGGAATATAACGCATCGGCGCCTCATACACATGCGGGGCAGTTTATCGGCCGCACCGCCCGCGCGGCGCTGATGTTCGCGGCGACGCTGATGGCGGCCTGCGCGACCGCGCCGCCCGTGCAGGAGATGAGCGACGCGCGCCAGGCCATGCAGGCGGCCAGGGCCGCCAATGCCGCCGAAAAGGCGCCAAGCGACTACATCAAGGCGCGGGCCCATATTCTGCACGCCGAGACGGCGCTGGAAAATGGCAACTACCGGGACGCGCGCGAACATGCCGCCTGGGCCAAGACACACGCGCTGGAGGCGCGTCAGCGGGCGCTGGCGCAAACCGCAGGCGATAACTAGCCTCATTACCGCGAAGTTTCGCGCGACCCCAGCATCACGTTGACGTTTGAAATGACCTCCGAGGCGGAGCAGAATCTGCGTTTTTTTGTGAGCGGCAGGGTGCAAGGTGTGTTTTTCCGCGCCGCCACGCAGGAGTACGCTCAGCAGCTGGGCATCACCGGCTACGTGCGCAATCTCAAGGACGGCCGGGTGGAGGTTTACGCGCGCGGGGAGCGTGCCCAGCTCGATGCGCTGGGGGCCTGGCTGTGGCGCGGTCCGCCCAATGCAAAGGTAAGCGCCGTGGACACCGTACCCGCTGAACCACCGCCCGCCGAGCGCTTGACGCCCGAACGTTTCGATATCCGTTAGCCGGTCGCTGGAGCAATATTTTCAGCGTCGCATTGTAAAAACTACCGCGCTCGCGTTCGCGCGTCGTTTACCGGGGGGTTCTTACGCCTTTTCGCGTATTATCCAATGCGGTACGGATATTGCACACGACTAGTTCAAGATTCTGGAGCACGAGGATGATCGGCATGCGAAACATCATATTCCCCGCGACCCTGGCCGTGCTGGTTGGCCTGGGTACCGTCGGTTGCGAGCAAGACGCCATGGAAGAGGCTGGCGAGGACATGGATGAGGCCGCCGAAGAAGCCGGCGACCGTGCGGAGGAGGCCGCCGACTGACCGCGAGAGCATACGGCGAGCGCGGCGCGTGACGTCTACGATGACGGTCGATCCCCCCCTCCCCCTCAAGACCGTCATGTTGGGCCGGTTGGTAACACAACCGGCCCGTTTTTTTTGCGGCTCGTCGCGCGCGTCCAATTTCGTAATCACAACGTAGCTGCGGGATGCTTGCTCAAAGATCAAAAAAACAGTCCCGGACCCCAGTATTCGAGCGGGGCGTCGAAGAACTGGCCGTTAGGACAGACCGTCGAAGCGCTGCAGCATCAGCCGTAATTCGCGTCCGTCACGGCGCCACGCCACTCCGAGCAGGTACGATTGATTCGCTTCCCAGTCCTGTTCGTCGATGCGTCTGAGCATGAGTTTCGAATCCGTTTGCGGCGAATGTTTTCTGGGGGAACTATGGGATACGCACCGTTTCGGCGGGCTTGCGCGTCCCAAGCCAAGCCGAGGGAGGAGATTATCCAAGAAACAACACCGCACTAACGGGGATGAGCCGCCGGAATCCTGACGATTTGCTCCCTGCCCACGGCAACGGAGAGGGAGGATTAGGAGGGGGTGGTCCTACACCAGACCGACAAGCGACAGCACCGCGATGATGACGACGATAACCCCGATGATATAAAAGATGTTGTATCCCACACCTGTTCTCCTGTTCCGGGCGCGTTTTCACCTGTTGACGAAGCAACTCCCATGCCGGGCCCCAAGATTCAGCCAGTCAGAATATAAGCTCAAGCTATGTCAAAACCCGTAGAATCGCCGCCGCTGCGCGCCGTTACTGATACAAATCACAGGTGATAAACTTGGACACCCAGCGCTGCCCTGCCGCGCGTGCTGTTCATGGGATTCTCGCGCTACAGGACGGCGAATGACGCTTTAGGTGAACCATGAGTCAGGAAGGTAACCCGACCAGGCCGCCCGAGCCGCTTTCCGAACAACAGGAAAAATCATTGGTCCAGCAGCTCGAGGCCGAGCTGGCCCGCACGCGGCGTCATCTGCAGGCCACCGTCGAAGAGCTGGAATCCTCCAACGAGGAACTGATGTCCGCCAACGAGGCGTTGCAGTCCACGGCCGAGGAGCTGGACACCTCGAACGAGGCGTTGCAATCCGTCAAGGGGGAACTCAGCTTCGCCAATGATGGGTTGCGCCGCCGTAACGACCGGCTGGCGCGCGCGCGGGACGAGATCGCGCGGCTCACTGGGATTCAGGAGCGGCGCGCCAAGGAACTACAGGCGATGCTCACCATGGTGCCGGTCGGGGTGAAGGTCTGCGACGACATCGAGCGCGGACGCGTACGCCTCAACGCCAAGGGCGCCGAGATCCTGGGCGTGCCCGAGGATGCCGACATCTCATGGCGCAGCGAGCCGGCGCTGTTCACCATGTTTCGCGATGGCCGCCCGCTGGCGGATGAAGAGCGGCCGTTTCAGCGCGTGCTGCGCGACGGCCGGCCCGTGCATGCGGAGCAACTATCCATTAGGCGCGCGGACGCCTCTGTCCGGGACATCGAACAATCGGCCTGGCCGGTATTCGACGAGGCTGGCAAGGTCACGGGTGTGGTCAGCATGTTCAACGACGTGACCGACCGCAAGCGCGAGTTCGAAACGTGGAAGGCTCAGCAATCGGCGCTCGCGGATCTGGGCTTGTTCGCATTGAATGAAAACGACGTCGACGCAGTCCTGCAGCGCGTGCTTGCCAGCTTGTGCGCGGTGCTGGACAGCGCGCGTTGTGAGGTGTGGCGGCTGGATGCGCAGCGCAATGCACTGTCGCTGGCGGCTACCTCGGACGACGCGGCCGGTGATCCGGAAGATGTGTCCGCCGATTCCGATAATCTGTTCGGCTACACGTTGGGCTCGGAGCAGGCGGTCGTAGTCGAGCACGCGGCCACGGAGACACGCTTTACGTATCCTCCCCACCTGCAAGCCCAGGGCATGATTCGCAGCCTGAGCGTGCCGGTGAAAGCGAACGGCGCGCTGTGGGGCGTGCTCGCGGTACACGATCATCTGCAGCGGCAATTCTTGCCGCACGATATGAACTTTTTACAATCGGTGGCGGACCTGCTGGGCGGCGTGCTGCGCCGCAAGCAGCTCGAAATCGGCCACGGCCAGGATCAGCGGCGGCAGGCTCTGGCCGAGGCCGAGTTCCGTATGCGCCAGGCCGAACGGCTGGCGTCACTGGGCACCCTGGCGGCCGGCATCGCGCACGAGGTCAACAATCCGTTGAACGCCATCCTCATGAACGCCGAGCTGGGGCTGGTATCGCTGCAGAGCGAGGGCGGCCACGAAAAGCTGCCCGGTCTTCTGGACACGATCATCAAGGAGGCGCAGCGCGGCGGCTCCATCACCCGCAACGTTTTGCAGTTTTCCAAGGCCGATCACTTCTCGCCCAAGGGACTGGCGGATTTGAACAATCTGATCGCGCGGGCGCGCGATCATGTGGCACCAGTATTGCACAAGCACAATGTAACTCTCGAGCTGAGCCTGGAGCCGACACTGCCCCGGCTCGAACTGAATCAAATTGCGATGGAACAGGCCCTGGTCAATCTCATCAGCAATGCCGCGCAGTCGGGCGCCTCCAGGGTCAGGGTCATGACCAAACGCGACGCACGTCACGTATGCGTGACGATCAGCGACGACGGCCGCGGTATTCCGCAGGGCGAGATCGAGCACATCTTCGATCCGTTCTACACCACCCGCCGCTCGCAGGGCGGCTCCGGGCTCGGTTTGAGCCTGGTGCACCGCATCGTCGCAGATCACGACGGCACCGTCGAGGCGCACAGCGCCGCGGGCGAGGGCACGCAGTTTATCTTGCGGCTGCCGCTGGCAGACGCAGATGCGTAATTTGTTGCGCATGGATTTAACCAACCGCGCAGATGATGTGAAAAAAATTCTGGTCGCCGAAGACGAAGTCCATGCGCGGGAAGCGCTGGTGATGTTTTTCGAAACCCAGGGGTTCGAGGTGCGCTGGGCCGCCGATGGCGAAGAGGCCATCAGGATCGGTAACGAGTTTGCGCCCGATGTGCTCATTACCGACTGGCTGCTGGAAGGCGAATGCAGCGGCGTGAGCGTCGCGCGGGCGCTGGCCGGCGCCGCCACGCGTATGGTGATTATCATGATATCCGGCTATCCGATGGCGGAACTGCGTGCGATCACCGCCGATCTGGACGTGGAGGCTTACCTGGAAAAGCCGATCAGCCTGTTTGAACTGGGTTCCGTCGTGGAGCACGCGACGCATAAAATCGACGCATGAACGCCCGCATCGTGCGCCGGGCTGGTGCAGGGGCGACGCCGACAAACCGATAGCCGGCGTGCTGGGCAACGGCGTCGGGCGAATGCTCACAGTGTTGAATCGCGCATTCATTATCAACTCATGGCACGCTGGCGCGTTGTGCATGCTGTGCGCGGCCGGTTGCCAGAGCGCCTACTACAATGCCCTGGAGGAATTCGGTTATCACAAGCGCGATCTGCTCGTCAGCCGCGTGCAGCATGCGCAGGATTCCCAAGCCGCGGCCAAGGAACAGTTCAAATCTGCGCTGGAGGCATTTCAGAGTGTCGTGGATGTCGACGGCGGCGAGCTGGAGGTGCGCTACGAACAGCTGAACGCCGAATACGAGCGCAGCGAATCGCGCGCGCGGACGGTGAGCGATCGCATCGATGCCGTGGAGTCGGTCGCCCAGGCGCTGTTCGACGAATGGTCCGCCGAGCTGGATCAATACAGCGATCCGGACCTGCGCGCGGACAGCGAACGCAGTCTGGAGGCGACCCAGCAACGCTACGGACTGCTGATGGACGCCATGCACCGCGCCGAGGACAGCATGGCGCCGGTGCTCGCGGCGCTGCGCGATCAGGTGCTGGCGCTCAAGCACAACCTCAATGCCAGGGCGATCGCGTCACTGCGCGGCGAGCGCGCCACGGTGGAGGCCGACGTGGCGGCGCTCGTGGCCGAGATGGAGGCTGCGATCGAGGAAGCGGAGGCATTTCTGGCCACCGTCGATCGCGAGTCCCCGCCCTGACGCTGCCCGGGCGCGGGCGGGAGATTCGCACAGCGCAAACATTGGTTGAGTTCCTTGCTCCGTTGAGGGGGAAGGCTAGAAGGGGCCACAGTTTCCCGTCCGCCTTTCGGAAAGATCACGAAGGGCGCGCTTTCGCCTCCACCAGGCGCCGGCGGGCGTCCGCGATGTCGGCACGCGCCTGGTTCAGGTAATCCTTGGTGTCCGAGGGCAGTTCCTGCTGCAAGGCCGTTTCGATCATCGCATCGATCTCGCCTTCGACGTGTTCGCGCACGGTCAAAAGCTCGATGCGCTTATCGACCGACAGACTGGCCTTGAGCCGCGCAAGCAGGCGCGCGACCGTCTCCCGATCGCCATCCACATCGCGCGGCAGGCTGCCTGCGCGGCGGACGTGTGGTTCCAGACCGACGGCGACCGTGCGGCGCCTGTCCGCAAGCTCACGGAACAGCTCGGCGGTCGCGCCCGTTCCCAGCATGTTGGCGGCGTCTTCGTAATGATCAGCGGCGTCCTTGACGTTGACCAGCACGTCGTTGAGGGCGATTTGGGCATCGTTGAGCAGCATCGAGTGTCCTGGCCCTTGAGTCGAAACGGGCGATTTGCTGGTGGCGTAAACGTACGGCACCGAGTATAAAGCTTTGCGCGCCTGCGTGTTACGCGGCGTCGCGGACGCGCCGTGAACATTCGCCCAGGACCTCTTATACTGCGCGCGCATGGACGCCGCGCCCGCGCATCCCGCCATCATTATCGTGCTGGCCGCCTTGTGTATCCTGCTGATATGGCAGGCGTCATGGCGGCTGGTGCGGCTGACCACGCGCGCCGCCCGCGAGCTGGCGGCGCGGTTTCCCGCCTCGCAAATGCTGGCGCGCACGCATCCGCTGCGCGCCGCGCTGTCACGGCGCGCGCCCCGCAGTTATGCGTTTATGGTCAGGCGTCTAACCCCGCTGCGCTTCGACGGCCTGCCGTTGACGCTGATCGTGGTGGCGGCGCTTTACCTGATCTTTCTGCTGGGCGGCCTGATCGAGGACGTGGTGGAGGCCGAAGAGATCGTTGGCTTCAATGAGGCAGTCAATGGTTTCTTCGATCCTTACCGCACGCCCTACCTGGTCGGGATCTTTGCGTGGATAACGGACCTGGGCAGTATGCCCGCGCTGACCCTGGTCTCGTTTGTCACCACCGGTTTTCTGTGGGCGCTGCAGCGCGGCTTTTTGATCCTGCCGCTGTGGGTCACCATCCTTGGCGCGAATGCCACTACCTGGGCGGGCAAATTCGGCTTCGATATGGAGCGACCGCAGTTCGCCACCTCCGTGACGGCGTTCTCGCCGTCGTTCCCCAGCGCGCATGCCACGGGTTCGATGGCCGTGCTGGGGTTCATCGCGTATCTGCTGGCGCGCGACCTCAGGCATACGCGCGAACGCTTCGAAGTGGTGTTCTGGAGCCTGACGCTGATCGCGCTGATCAGTTTCAGTCGCGTATTCTTAAGCGTCCATCACGCAAGCGATATCGCCGCCGGCCTGCTGATCGGCGGCTTCTGGCTACTGGTGGGCTTCGCCATCGCGGGGCATTCGCGCGTGCGGCGCGGCTGAGAGGCGCCACCCTCCCCCGTTCGGGGGAGGGGATGAACACGGGTTCTCCTTGCCCTTGAAAGGGGAAGCTCGGGAGGGGCGTGACGAATCGCCTAGTTGTTCGTATCTGGCCGCCCTTTCTGCGCCGGCTTTTGCGCGGCCTGTGCGGGCCACTGATTCTCGTCGAAGCCCTGGATTTGCTCCAGTATCTCAGGGCTTAGATCAAGCACGAAGATTTCACGATCGTCGGGCGCGCGCAGATCTTTCCAGGGCACGGCCACCAGTTTTTCTCCCAGACCGATGAAGCCGCCGGTGCTGATGGCCACATAGGCGATCTGGCCGCTGTCAGGATTCAGGGCGACGTTCTCGATGGTGCCCAGCTCTTCGTCCTTGAGATTGCGCACCGGTGTGCCGATGATGTCCTCGGCCTTCAGTATCCCGCCGATCTTCGCGACCGGCTTTGCGCTGTTCAGGTAAGCGCGGCGCCGGGCCATTTCGCGCCGGGTTTCGATCCTTTGCGTCACATCGTCCAGCAGTTCATCCATGCCGTTGGCGATGCTGGCGCACTCTCTCTCGCGGCCGCGCTGCTGGAACACCAGTGCCGCATCGCGCAACTGCCGCACTTCGGTCTTGAGCACATCGGGGTAGGGGCCCTGTTCTACGCGCTCCACGATCGCGTCCACCCGGTTATCGCAGCCGCCACCCACCGTGCAGCCTGAGAGCATCGCCGCGGTCAACGCCACGCCAGTCAGTAAACGGATGATCATCGTTGGTCCTTAAAAGTTGGTGCAAATGGGCGACGCCATAGGCCTGGCAACGGCGCCGCATTCAATGTCGGCTCACGATCCGGGAGTGTAATCCAATTCTCCCGGTATGGCGGAATTCGAACGGGCGGACGCTTTTCCTGTCGATGCCTTTTGCGGCATGACAATTTTTGATTCAACGTGCCATATCCGTGACGTATACTCTTGGCACAGAATCCATCCGGCGCAGCAGCATTCTCACTGGCGCGGAAACGTGCATTAAGCATTCAAAGTCAGAGGCTTAAGATAATCAAGCAGATTTCATCGGTGGCGGCGCGTAACGGCGTCGCGCGTAGCGCTGCGATCACGGGAAATAGCCCATGACCGATGTCTTGATCGTGGACGACGATTCGGCGTTCGCCCCGGAACTCGCGAACTACGTGCGTCAGGAAGGTTACTCCGCGCGCACCGCCGCGAGCTTGCGCGACGCCCGCGCGGTGCTGGCCGAGGAACTGCCCGAGCTGTTGCTGATCGACCTGCAGCTGCCGGACGGCAGCGGCCTGGACCTGATCAAGGAAATCCGCAACGGCGGCGACACCCAGGTGGTGGTGCTGACCGGCTATCCCAGCGTGGACACGGCGGTGGAGGGCCTGCGCGCCAACGTGGCGGACTATCTGACCAAACCCATCGACATGCAGCACTTCCACGCCTGCCTGACGCGCCTGTGCGGCACGCCGCGGCACAACCCCGTACAGGAAGCGCAGGAAGAGCGGCGCCGGTTTCGCGCCTTCGTGGGAAATTCCGAACCCATGCGCCGGGTCTACCAGATGATCGGCAAGGTGGCGCAGACCGACGCCACCGTGCTGGTGCAGGGCGAGAGCGGTACTGGCAAGGAACTGGTCGCGCAGGCCATTCATGTGTTGAGCGCGCGCAGCCACCGGCCATTTCTGGCGCTCAATTGCGGCGCGGTGCCGCAGGAGCTGATCGGCAACGAACTGTTCGGCCACGACCGCGGCGGCTACACCGGCGCCAGCCACCAGCACAAGGGCTACTTCGAGCGCACACAGAGGGACACG
>JBOIDC010000006.1:0-70075 GCA_050740315.1 Gammaproteobacteria bacterium
GCCTAACGACTTGCGCATCAGCTGCGGGCCCTCATGCCGGCTCCCGCACAATCTTACGTTCCACAGCGCGCTCGAGGCGCGCTGTGGCCGAACGGAGGGTGGCGCCCCCTCCGGCCCGTCGGCTGCATGCGCGGGTTAGGCTGCGCCCCGCGCGAGCTACATCCGTCAAAACATCGTGTTGCTGTTCGCGGAAGTTTCAGGAACTGGCTGCAGTACATCCCAGTGCTCCACCACCTTCCCGTCGGCGTCGAGCCGGAAGATGTCGATCCCGGCCCAATCGCGGTCCCCTGGCCACTGCTGATAGCAGTGTAGGACCACGTAATCGCCTTCGGCGATCACCCGCTTGAACTCCACTCGCTTGCCCGGGTACTCCCGCGCCATCTGCTCGAAATACGCGATGAAAGCGGCTTTCCCATCGGCGACCATGGGATTGTGCTGGGTGTATGTAGCGCCCACGTGACGCTCGACCGCTTCGGCCGGGCGGCACTGATTGAACATGAGATCGTAAAACGCCGTGACAGTACGTTTGTTGCGCTCCAGGCGATCGTCCATCACATCTCCGTGGTACTCCGGAATCCGATGCCGCGGCCTAACTAGAATTAGGCGACAACTCCCACGCCATGCAGTGTCGTCCAAGCCGGATCCCATGTCAAAGACGCCAGCGAATTCATCCGCTTATGCTATCCGCCGTCGTTTAGAGCGGCCTAAAAGCTTGCGGATGAAGGAGTGGAAGGCCGCAACGCTGTCGCCCAGTTGAACGAACCCGCTGGCATGCGAATGAAAGTTTTTTTGACACGCTCTACCGCAGGGTGCGCCCAGGCAAGATTCTTGGATCACTCGCCGTTTCACGCCTGAGTGCGCGGCCCCGTGGAAAGCCCGCCATGCAGGCGGCAACGCCCGTTGGCCAATGTCTTGCACCGACAAGGTGTGTTTTTTCGCGTTTTAGCTCTACAGGTGACGTTTTTTCGCATTCTAATCAGACCCCATGATGCGTGTGTGCGTACTAGTTACGGTAAATTCGCTAGTTCGGCCACGCACCGCAGAATCGCGCCATAGTTCGAGCTAGCGCCTTTGGCATGGCAGGGTCAGGGTCGTAGCCTCACGCGGCATATCCGCCTCACACGCGCGGCAGTGCCAGGGTTGACCGGGTAGCTGCCACCATCGACCGGAACCGCAGGCGGGACACGGGTCGGTCGGGTCGGCGATCGTGTCGCCGCGCAGGTGCGCCAAAAGCTCGCGTTTGTGCGCGCGTAGCTCTTTAATCAGTTCGGCCGGTAACGGTTGCGGTGCGGTCAATGCCAGGTTAGCGCCCTCGATCCTGACCTTTCCCCGGTGCTGGTGAATGTCGCGGATGATCTCCGCAGGCGTCATATGCGCATGCTCCAGCGTTGCTTCGGCGCGTGCGAAACGACCTCCCATGTAGGCGCAGTCCATACCCTCGCGCCGCACCCGGCGTTTCGATCCGTTACAGCGTTACATGCCTTGTGTGGCGCGGGTTTCGGCGATCCTTCAAGTGTTACATCGAGGCTGTTTGTAACGGATAGATTTTCCTCGGAATCGCTCTGCATTGCGGCTTGTAACGGTGTAACGCTTTGATCCGCGGTATCAGCCCCCAGGTAACGAGAGAAGGCGCCGGCAAACTGTCTCAGCTCATACCCGCGGAACACATTGCCGGCTTCGCGGCGTGTGCCGCTGATAATCCCGAACGGCCGCAACAGGCTTGCTATCTGCCGCTTGGTTATCGCCTTGCCGCGCCTGAACTCCGGCCAGGGACGTTCCTCCATCTCGATCAGGCGATCGACAATGTAACTTGACGCGAGCTTGTCGCGCCCGGTGTCTCGGAATAGCTGGCAAATGTCGGCCAGCAACAGGACACCAGCCGATTCGTTTTCGTCGCTTTTGTCCGCCAGCGCGGTGACGGCTTTCTTGACCTTCTGCGGCCAGTCGGCGCCGGCTACTTCCGCGATCGCGAACAGCGGCCGCCAGTTATCGGCGCGACGATTGTAGAGTCCAGGCGTGTCCGGATCAGCCGCCTCAAGCCGCGCGCGGCTGTCTTGCGCGAAGCGAGCCAGCTTGCGCTTGATCGCTTGCAGCGCGGCGGTCTTGCGTGAATCAAACCTTTCGCGCACCTCACCGGGCATCGCGCGCTGCATGCGGATGATGATCGACCGATCGGCCAGCGTGCCAGGCAACGTACCGATGCCCGCCAGCACGACTGGCGCAAAGGTCTTGAAGGCGCGCACCTCGTTCTTGTCGCCTTCACAGCGCAGGTGCCGCCCGCCGCGCCGGTGGCCCGCGTTCAACGCGCCGCGCAGCTCTTCGTTGTCGCGCAGGAACGAGTCGCACTCGTCGATCAGCAGGCTCGGCATTTCCTTGTCAACGAGCCTGAAGAGAACAGCAGTGCTGACGCTTTCCGTGCGCAAGCCCTTCGCGATGATCGGTTGCAACACGTCCAGCACCAGCGTTTTGCCGCACTGCTTTTGCGGCGCGGTGACGTTTAGGCGTGGTGTGCACTCGAACGCATCGAAAACGTGTGTGTGCGCCGTCCATAGCGCCAGTGCATCGGCCGCGCCAGGCGGCAACACCAGATAGCGCGCGAAGGTTTCCGCCAGCGCGTCCAGCAGCGCCGCGCCGTCCACAGGCTCCGGCCACGGCTCCGGCTCGTCGAACAGCACGGCCGCGCCGGCTTCGGTGCCAGTCTCGGACTGCGGCCGCTGCCGTGCCACCTCGGTGTCCAGCGTGCCGACTCGCACGCCCAGCCGCTCGGCCTCGCTCTGGCGCACGCGGTCGTACTCTATGGGCGCGAGTCCCGCCAGTCGCGCGATAGTCTCTGCGGTATAGGCTGTGGGCGCATCGTCGGCCGTCGGCGCGTCCACCATCGGCAGCGCGTCCAGATCGGCCGCCGTCGCCTTTGGGTGAGCCTCAAGCCAATCCACCACGTCACCTTTGTCCGGCAGGTTCAGCTTAGCGATGTCCACCAGTCGCACCGTTGCGCCAAGCTCGATCAGCCGGTCGGCAACTTCCCGCGCGTGCCTTAATCCCGCTTCGTCATTGTCCGGCCAGATAATCACGTTGCGCTTTGCCAGCGGAGAAAAGTCGGCATGCTTGGCACTGTCCGCCGGGCCACTGGTGGTCGCCAGGACGCCTAGCTTCGCCAGCGCATCGGCGCAGGTCTCGCCTTCCACAAACCACACGGGATCCTCGGGACGCGCGGCGATGTCAGGCAGGCGATACAGCGGCTTGCCATTTGGAAACTCCGGCTCGCGCAGCTCGTAGCCGTGCCCATTGGATCGCATCGGCCGTATCCACTTGGCGCCGTCGCTTGCACGCTTACAGCGGATACGGTGATAGACGATGTTGCCGTCAGCGTCTCGGTAGGGATACAAGCCTTCAGGCACAAACCCGTCTTGAATCGCTTTCGCAGAGAAGCGGCGCGCGGCTTGTTGTGGTGTCTCGCTCATGCTTCCTCCCATGCGTTCAGCGCCTTGGCCGCGTCGATGAATCCCATCCCTGTTAGCCGCCGGTGGAAGTCCAGCACGTCGCCACCCTTACCCCCGCAGGCATGGCACATGTAGCCGCCGTGAGTTAGCGATACAGACAGGCTAGGGTTCTTATCTTCGTGAAATGGGCAGCGCGCATTGGCCCAATCACCATGAATGCGCAGGGTGTGCAGATGCCGCCTGTAATAGGTCAGTGGATCGGGTAGCAGCTCGCGGCGATAACGAGATTCAGGTCGGCCGTACAACTTGCCATAGGCATCCGAGAATCCCGCGCTCGGTCGGAACCGCGCGCTCATGACCGCTCCACCCTGTAACGTGGCGCCAGCGCCCGCGTGAGCGTGCGTGAGACGTTTTCTACCGCGCCTAAGGCCTCGGCCAAGGTTTGAACATCTGACGTGCGTACCAGCCTGCCGCCAAGGCTGGTAACTGCTGCTTCAATGGTGGTGTGATACTCGACCGGCCGCCATTCGCCATCCTTGCGGCGTTGCTCTATGCGCCAGCAGCGTTCGTCAGCGGATAGCCGGTAGCGGTCACTAATCGGCAGGACGAAAGAGACTGGATCAGCGCGGCGTGTGGTATGCTTTGCTTGTCCCGTCCGGACAGTTTCATCGGCCGCCGTGGTGTGTTCGCACCCGGCGGCTTTTGTTTGCGTTGTCATTGGCGCGCCTCCCTGTCCGCCGTACGCGCCGCTTCGAGTTCCTTTACCAGCGCGCGTATTTCATCGTCTGACTTGCCGGCGATGCGCGCGGCAATCTGCGTGTCGTTCTCGTGTTCGGGCCACGCGCTGGCGTGTCCTAACTTGACGGGTTTAGTCCATAGACCATTAGCAATGTCAGCGTAGTGCGTGCTCTTCGCACAACCACGCGCCGCGATAACGTCGGCGATTCTCCGTAGCTTCAACATGTCTGCATATACCTGTGTGGACGGGTACATGCAGTAAAACATGTCGCATTTGCTCTAGCCGGCTAGAGCGACTTCTTGATAATTCGTTTAGCCCGACTCACCCGGTGTTTTAGCTGCTCGATGGTGGTCGTTTTGATACGACCCTTGCCAGCTTTGGTCGTTTTGATACGACCCTTGCCAGCTTCCCATTCGATCACTTCATCAGTTACGGAGTAAATTATGCCTTGGTGCGCGTGATTCTCAAGCTTGACTCGTACTTCGTTGGTATCAAGGGACGGCTCGCGTTCAAGAATTTGGTTTATCAACTTCTGCAAGGCATCAGGACGAGGACGAGCCGCAGCGATTTTGTTCTTTCGCCGGTTCATCTCGCAGGCAATATCGGGAAACTGCATGCCCAATTCCGCAAGCTTGACAAGCCTTCCAAGATTGAATGCGTGGGCCACGGCGACGGCATCTATGCCGGGCTCGTTCATTAGCTCAAGCATTAGCCGCGCCTCCCATAACATGTTGCGTGCCGCAAAAGCCGGTTCGGTTGGATCGCCCAGCTTGCCGTCGCCAGGTGGGATAAAAGCATAAGTCGAAGTGGTCACGCGCCTTTGGTGTTGGCCGCGCCTGCTAAGTTCGGTATCGACCTCTTCGATTACCGCGTCGGGATCAAATCCTTCATCCCGTAGAATGCCACTAGCCTGCTTGACGAACCGTTCGAGAATGGAATGGAACCTTGCAATTACTGGATCGTCGTCTCGCTCCTGTCCAATCCCGAACATAGATGCGCTCCCTTCACGCTTGCCCTTAAGGTAGGAACCGCGCCAGCCGGGTAAGGGTGTCCCGGTTTTCGGCCCGTCGGTCTAGGCGCGGCGAACTTTCAGGCGGCTCGATGCTTGATCGGCACGATGCCTTGCAGCCGTTCCGGCTCTTGGCCGATCTCCCATAGGTCTACCGCCGTTTGCATGCGCAGCCAGCTTTCCGCCGTGGCATTCAACAGCCGCCCAATCCGCGCCGCCATGTCCGGCGATAGCGCGCGCTTCTCGTGCAACAGCTCGGACACGCTCAGGCGGGACACGCCCAGGCGGCGGGCGAACTCGGTCTGCGTCATAGCCAGCGCCGGCAATACATCCTCGCGCAGCACCGCGCCCGGATGCGTCGGCCGAGGTTTAGGGTTTCGCATGCTCACTTGCGGCCTTTGACGGCTTGCTTGACGCGCTTGAGCATTGCGTCCGTCACCTTGAAGTTCCGGCCCTCGATGCGGCTTACGTAGCCTTGACTCACGCCTAGCCGCTCGGCCAATTGTTCCTGCCTCAAGCCGGCCTCGATGCGCAGCACGCGGATCGGGTTGCGGATGAAGTCACCCACCGCGAACGGGATCAGTTCATCGTCGTTCCCGCGCCCGGCCAAGGCTGCGTAATCCTCGTAGCGCAGCACGGCGAAGGCCGGCTTGCCGTTCTCGTAGATGATTTGTACCTTCTCGTTCATCGGTAGACCTCGCGCCGGTGGCCGATGCGGATAACGCGAATCACGCGCGCCTGATCGTCGCGGTTGTACTTCACGCGGTAGCTGCCTACCCGCAACCGTAGCCGCGCGTCCGGATCGTTCGTCATTGTCTTGATGTTCAGGCCAGGATCGCGCGGATTCGCGCCTAACAGCCCGAGATGCTCGGCGATGCGCTCGCGCACTCGCGCAGGCAGCCGGCCAAGTTCTCGATGCGCGCGCCGGGTAATCTCGATGCGATACCGGGTCATCGGTCATATTATGACTTTTTATTACTGACGGCTAGCGCGGCGCGGCCGTATCTGGTGATGGTCATTCCGCGACCTCGACTAGTTTACTAGTCGCCTTTCGCACGCAGCGGGATCACCTTCGCGTCGGTCTGCAAGCTGTCCAGGTAGTCGGCCCAGACTTGCATCATCTGGCGGCGCTCGGAAAGGTGCGACGTACGGTTGTACGCGCGGCCGAGCGGATCTTTTACCTTGTGCGCCAGCTGGTGCTCAATCAGATGCGGCGGCACGTTTAGAACCTCATCCATAATCGTGCGCGCCATTGCCCGAAAGCCGTGGCCGCACATTTCTTCCCCGCTGAAACCCAGGCGCCGCAGTGCGGCATTAATGGTGTTTTCACTCATCGGCCGGGCGCTAGTGCGAGCGCCTGGGAAGACGTAATTAGATACGCCTTCGCGCTTAGCTGAGCCGGTTAGCGGCTCAAGCTCGTGGAGGATCGCAACGGCTTGCGTGGCGAGCGGAACCAGGTGTGGCTGCTTCGTTTTCATCCGGGAAGCCGGGATATTCCAGCACGCATTTTCCAGGTCGAACTCCGGCCATTCAGCCTTGCGTAGCTCGCCAGGGCGAACGAATACGAGCGGCGATAGACGCAGTGCGCACTTCGTAACAAACGAGCCTTGATAACCGTCTATGGCGCGCAATAATTCGCCAGCCACCTTGGGCTCTGTAACGGCGGCCAGGTGACTGTCCTTGGCCGGCGCTAATGCCCCACGCAAGTCCGCGGCTGGGTTGCGCTCGCATCGGCCGGTGGCGATACCGTAGCGAAATATCTGCCCGCAGTTCTGGTGTGCGCGGTGCGCGGTGTCGATTGCGCCGCGACTCTCAACGCGCCTTAGAACAGTCAGCAACTCCGGCGCGGTAATACTGCCAATTGGCTGTTTGCCGACATGCGGGAATACGTCTAATTCGAGCCTGCGAATAATTTTGCTTGAATGGCTATCCGCCCAGTTTGGCGCTTGTTTTGCGAACCACTCTCTAGCGACGATCTCGAAGCTGTCGGCAGCGAGACCGCCCTTTGCTGCCTTCATCGCCTTGCGAGCCCGCCCCGGATCAATCCCTACTGCTAGCTGCGCTCGCAATTCGTCACGTTTTGCCCTGGCTTGCTTTAACTTTACGTCAGGATATGTACCGAGGGACAGCAACTTTCCCTTGCCGCCGAAGCGGTACTTAAGGCGCCACCATTTCCCGCCTTTTGGGGATACAAGCAGAAAGAGACCACCGCCATCAAATAAGGTCACCGGCTTATCGGCGGGCTTGACGTTCTTTACGCTGGCGTCAGTTAGTCGCATGGTATAACTCGTCGCTGGGGTCATCACTGATACCCATACTTATACCAACTATTGCATGGATGTCAACGGACTATCTTGGACGCGGACGGAAGCCTAAGTCACTGAGATTCTAGCTTTTACGCTAGTGCATGGACTTGCTTGGATTACTGCGGAATATAATGTGGTGGAGCTAGGCGGGATCGAACCGCCGACCTCCTGCATGCCATGCAGGCGCTCTCCCAGCTGAGCTATAGCCCCACGAGCGGAATCGGCATGCTAAGTGGCGCTCGTCGGTGTGTCAACCCAACGAGCCTCGCGGCGGACCCGCTTTAGCCCGCGCTCGCGACATCATCCAGGCTTTGCGCACAAGGCGCTTGCGGCGTCAAAAGCTGCCTGCTGTCAGTGTCATGAATCGCGCACCACCGTCTGCTGGCGCGTGGGCGATCCGCCATGCAGCATGCTATCCTCGACGTGGGCAGGCACGCAGTTTTGCGCTTGCTGAAGGCATGCGATCCTGGCACAGCGGGGTTGACGTTCAGCCATGAGGCCAGAACAAAGTATTGCGCCGTTCACGGGCGCCTTATCGGTCGGGCGCCGTGATGCGAATGTGGGTCCGCGCTAGCCGCAAGTGGCCCTATTTTCATGCCACTGTGCTCACAGCGGCGGTGGTCATAGCCGTGGTCGCGAGCGTGAGCGGGATAATCGCGACATCGCCTGCCAGCAAGGTTACCGGCAGCGATCCGCCTGCTGAACCAGGCCTGCTGCTGGCCAGCACCGATGCTCTGATCGGTGTTCTGCAGTCAATCCCGCAGTCGCAAGACGAATTCAATCTGGCCGTGCAGGCTCTGACCGGCATCATCGACCGGCAACTGCGCGCTGTCCATATGTCGGTGATTGCTGACACAAGTCAAAACGGCGAGCAGAACACATCTCGGCGGCTGCTGGCGGACTGGCACAACCATATTGAACCGCGACTGACGGCGCTGTCCGGCGATCCTGAAGGTCAAGACGCCGAGCCGGATCAATCCGGCAGCGTGACCTTGTATCGGGGCGATGCACGACTGAGGCGAGACCTTCGCGACTTCAGGGCGGGGCTGGCGGGGCTTCATGCCGCTTCGCGCACGCGCGCGCCAACCACGGTTCAGGCGCTCAATTCGGCCTACCTTGTCGCGCTGATCGCGATCCTGATCGCCGTGATCATCTCGCGCCGCGCCTCCGACATCCAGTCTCCCGTTGCGGCAAGTCATGGCGATCGGCCGCCGCCCACCGTAAAGCTGCAACAGAAAACCGGCGATACCCCACCGGCCGACGAGCAGTCGCCGGCGCATGTCTCGGCGTCGCTGGAACTGCTGCAAACGGTGCTGGCCGAGTTCGTGGATAATCCCCATGCGCGACAGCCTTTCCTGCGACTCTTGCGCCAGATCGAAGGGCTGATCAACGCGACCTGCAGCGCCATCTTCATTGCCGGCAATGCCGACGGACATTGGCTGGCGCTGGCCTGTACCGACAGTGGGCAATGTGAACGTTTCGCTCGTCTGCTGCGCGATCAACAGTCCGTTTTGCGGGAGCGCAAGCGAGAGCTTGTGCAGATCCATGACCCGACCACAGCCAACGCGCGGCTTATGGTCTTGCATCTGCACCACGACGATACCATCGGCGAGAGCCTGTTGCTGCTGCAACTGGCTTCTTCTTCGAGATTGTCGGCCACCGAACTTGGATTCCTCAAGACACAGAGCGCGAATCTGGCCGGCATCATCCACAGCACGCAGCGCGCGCGGCAGAACCAGCGCCTTGCCTTGTGTGACGAACGCGCGGCGATTGCCCGGGAGCTGCACGATTCGCTCGCCCAGTCCTTGTCTTATCTGAAGATTCAGGCCAGCCGGCTGGAGAGCCTGCTGCATCTGGATTCGCCGGAGCAGGCGCTGGACTGCAAGGACGCGGATGCGGTCCTGCAGGAGTTGCGGGCACATCTCAATCTGGCCTACCGGCAACTGCGCGAATTGATCACTACATTCAGGCTCACCATGGCCGGGCGCAGCCTCGCCCAGGCGCTCGCAGACTCGGTGGAAGAGTTCGAGAGCCGCAGCAGCATCGTGTTCTCGCTCGACAATCGTATCGCCGCCGACCTGCTGTCGGTCGATGAGGAGATGCAGGTGCTGCAGATCGTGCGCGAATGCCTGTGCAACATCGTTCGCCACGCCCATGCCGGATGCGCTACTGTTGTGGCGTGTTCGGACAGCGCCGGCAACGTTACGATTACGGTCGACGACGATGGTGTCGGCCTGAGCGCGCCCATCGCCAGCGAGCAACATCACGGATTGGTCATCATGCAGCAGCGGGCACACAGTCTGGGAGGTGAAATGCACGTATCGGCGAATCCGGGGGGCGGGACGCGCGTGCAAGTGATATTTGCGGCCCGCGGGGCCGGCTCGGGCCGCAAGCCCCAGCCGACGCCACTGGCACGGGCAAGGCCGCTTGCGGAAAAGGCGCGGTGATTAATCAAGCTACATGCTCCGTCGTCGTCATCGACGACCATCCGCTGTTCCGCAAGGGCGTGGCTCAGTTGCTGGAGATGGATAGTCATTTCAAGCTGGTGGGAGAGGCGGCCTCCGGCGAGGAGGGCGTGCGGCTGGCGTTGTTCACGCGGCCGCAACTGATCCTGCTTGACCTGAACATGAAGGGCATGAACGGCATTCAGACCCTGGCCGCGCTCAAGGGGACCGATCTGGAATCGCTGGTCATTATCCTGACGGTATCGAACACCGAGGAGGATCTGGTCGCGGCCATGCGCAATGGCGCGGATGGTTATCTGCTCAAGGATATGGAGCCCGAGATACTGCTCGACAGATTGCGCTGCGCCGCCAGGGGGCAGATGATGCTGGATCCCGCGCTGGTGGGCATGCTGGCGCACGCGCTGCGCGAAGAACGCCCTGCCCCGCCGACCACCGACGCGAGCTTGACGGAACGCGAGGGCGAAGTGCTGGCGCTGATCGCGGAGGGCTTAAGCAACAAGATGATCGCGCGCCAGCTCGATATCAGCGATGGCACCGTCAAGGTGCACGTCAAGAACCTGCTGCGAAAACTCAATCTGCGCTCACGACTGGAGGCGGCCATCTGGGCGCTGGGCAAGACATCGGATAATGCGCGCTAGACCCGGCCCAGCACGATCATTCTCGCGCACGTCCCGCATTCATCGGCCAGACCGCTGACGGGTGTAATTTGGCCGGGCCGTACGCCAAAAGGTCTACCCATTGAGTAGCATTGGCAGCCGTGCTTGGGGCGCACACTATAATCGCATATATCTCGCCGCGCGAATTTATCGGCCCCTGCAAATGGGTGGCTACGGTCAGCATACCCGCACGGTCACAGGCATAATCAATTCACGGTGCGTGCGTATGGGCGCAGACCACAACCATCGAGGGACGCGAATGGGCGCCTTGGGCGGTCTGCTTGACCGGCTTCAGCAAAGGCTTGCGCCCGAAGTGACGGCAGCAATGGACAGCGCCGCGCAGGCAGACCTTCATTCACTGCTCGATAACCTCCAGCAGGTGGTCTTCCAGACCGATCAGGCCGGCACCTGGACTTTTCTCAACCCGGGCTGGCAGTCGCTCACCGGGTTCAGTGTTGGCGAGACGCTTGGCAAGCCGCTGCTGAACTTCATCCATCCCGACGACCGCGCGCGCTGGCAGGACTATGTCGCCTCACTCGCGGGCGACGCGGGCGCGCCGCAAAGCGGTATAACCCTGCGCTGGCTGAGGGTCGACGGCGGCTCCCGCTGGGTTGAGGCATTTGCCAATCCGGTGGTCAGCGAAAACGCGCAAGGTGCGCTCGCGGGTATGGTCGGCATGCTCAACGACATTACCCAGCGGGTCAGGCACGAGCGACAGCAGCATGCCAGCAACCGCATGCTGGGGAGCCTCATCGGCCATCTTCCGGGCATGATCTATCGTTGCCGCAACAACGAAAACTGGACCATGGATTTCGTCAGCGCAGGCAGTCTGGAGCTGACCGGCTACCCGCCCGAAGGCCTGATCAACAACCGGACCTTGTCTTACGCCCAGCTCATCCATGTCGATGACCGGCAGCGCATATGGAACGAAGTCCAGAGCGCACTGAGCAACGATGGCAACTTCGATCTGGAATACCGGATCACGACCGCGACAGGCGACGAGAAATGGGTATGGGAACGCGGCAAGGGGATTTATTCCACCACCGGCGAGCTGCTGGCGCTCGAAGGTTACATCATCGACATTACCCAGACCCGGCTCACCGAACACCGATTGCAGCATGAGTGCCTGTACGAATCCGCCACCGGCCTGCCCGGCCGCGCGCTGTTCATGGATCGTCTGCAGACCGCCACGCGGAAATCGGCTTCCGGCGATTACCCGTTTATCCTGATCGTGCTGGAAATGGACCGGTTTCGAAATCTGCAGGAGAAATACGGGAGCGCCCACATGGAGTGCGTCGCGATAGAGATCAGCCGGCGCCTCGGCGAGGTGCTGAACCCGCTGGCGACCGTGTGCCGCCTGCGCGATTATCGCTTCGGCATCCTGCTGGAAGGGCTTGCGCAGATCAAGGACATCAGCAAGGCAGTCGCCCAGATTCAGGAGCGCATCCTGCTACCGTTCGTGATCGACGGCTCGGCGATTTACGCCACCGCCAGCATCGGCGTGGCGATGAGTTCGACCGGCTACACCCAGGGCGAGAACATGCTCGCCGACGCCTTGACCGCGCTCAGCCGCGCAAAGGCGCTGGGCGGGGGCCGCCGCGAGGTGTTCGACCTGCGCCTGCACGCGCGGGCGACGGCGCAAATTCAGCTTGAAAACGAACTGCAGGACGCCATGCGTATCGGCGAACTGTCGGTGTACTGGCAGCCGATCGCCTCGCTGCGCGACAAAAGGATGGCGGGGCTGGAAGGGCGGCTGGTGTGGCGGCATCCGCGGCGCGGACTGCTGTTCGCCGAGCATTTTCTGCGCCGCGCGGAGGACACGCAGGTCATCGTGCCGTTGTGGGAGTGGATGCTGAAGGAAGCCTGCCGGCAGATGCAGTCGTGGGTGGAACTGGAACAGGCGGCCGGCATTGCCTTTAACGTACAGATCTCGGGCAAGAGCCTGCTCGACGTGGACGCCGTGCTGCGCCTGGGCGACTATCTGACCGCGGCGCAACTGCGGCCCAACATCTTCGCGCTGGGTCTGCCGGAAGACGTGCTCAATCAGACACCCAGCGTCATACAGGAGCTGCTCCGGCGCATGCAGGCATGCGATATCGGTCTGGTGCTGAACGACTTCGGCGCGGGTCTGTCGTCGCTGTCCATGCTCAAGAAAATGCCGATCGAGATGGTCAAGCTCGATCGCTCGCTGGTCGCCAACTATGCGCAGGAAGGTCACTTTATCCGCGCGATCACGGCATTGACGCACGAGCTCTGCATCAGCGTGATCGCCGACGGCGTGGATAATGCGCAACAGAGGGACAGCCTCGCGGCACTGGGTATCGACTACGCACAGGGCGAGTTCATCTCGCCGCCGGTGGATGGCGCGACCCTGACGTCGATGCTGGAGGACTCGAACATCAGGCTGCTGTGATTTCACCAGAATCCCGCCCGGGCGATCCTTCTCTTCGAGCGCCCGGCAAATCGCGCATTCATCGCCATACCCATAAGGTATTAACTCGTATGAGGAATTGATCGGCGACTTGCGTGTGCTGAACATGACACTCGCCAGACTCATCGCCAAACTTCAACACCGATCATCCCGAGGGCAGGAGACGTGGAGATGCGTAAAAAATCAAGATCGATCACTACCGCGCGGAGCTTGTCGACTTGCCTGATTTTCTTCGCTTGCGGGCAGGCGCTGGCGCAGGATTACGGCGACCCGCTGGCGGCCGAGAACTTCAGCAGCACCCTTTACTTCACGACCGACTATGTGTTTCGTGGCGTATCGTTCACCTCCGAGGATCCCGCCATCCAGGGCAGCTTCGACTACACGCATCCCAGCGGCGCTTACGCCGGTCTGTGGGGATCCAACTGGGACGGCTTCGGCACGGAGAGTGAGCTCGAGATCGATTATTACCTGGGTTACGCCAACACGATCGGCGACGTGGGTTACGACCTGACCGCGTTGTATTACACCTTCCCCGGCGCCGAAGACGATGGCTTCGAGCTGGATTATTTCGAGGCACACGCGGGCCTGAGCTACGCCATCGAGCCCCTGCCTTTTACTCCGACCGTGGGCGTGGGCTATAACTATTCGCCCGACTACAACGGCGAGGATGGCGACAGCCACTACGTCAATGGAGCAGTCGACTTGGCGTTGCCGGTAGGGTTCGGTCTGGGATTCGGAGTCGGGAATCTGAACGTAGCCGGCGGCGCACTTTCCGCCTTTCAGGGCGGTTTTTCTTATACCCACTATTACGCCAGCCTCTCCAAGAGCATCCATGGTTTCGACTTCAATCTGACCTATCACGACACAACCAGTCAATGCGAAGACGAGTATGGCGGCCCTATCTTGTTGGACAGGAGTGTCTGCACGCCCGGGGCGGTCTTCACGCTGTCTCGCACATTCTGAGGAAAGGGCGCCGCGTAGAGGCTCCACCAGCCCGGGCAGGGTTATGGATCGGTTCGCGAGCTTGCATCGAATGGACTTCACCGATGGTGCGGTTCACGCGCTGCCTCATGTCCGCCGTAGCTAATTAATCCGCTACGGCATAGGTCCATCTGAAATAGTCACCCTCTCTTTCGCCATATCCCAGGCGACATCGAAAACGCCCGCTCGAACGCCCGCGCGAACGCGGCCTCCGATTCGTAACCCACATCCGCCGCGGTCTGCGCGACCGACCGATGAGCCTCGCGCAGGCGTTGTGCGGCCACCTGCATGCGCCAAGTCGTCAGGTATTTCATCGGCGGTACGCCGACCAGCGCGGTGAAACGGTCCGCGAAGGCCGAGCGCGACAGAAAGACCTCGCGCGCCAGGGTCTCTGTTGTCCACGCACGAGCGAGCTCGGCGTGCAGCAAAGCCAGGGCACGGCCGACCACAGGGTCGCGCAAGCCGGCGAGCCAGCCTACGGTCTGCGGGCAGCGTCTCGACATAGTGCCGCACGGCTTCGACGAACAACAGTTCCGAGAGCTTGGCCAACGCGATGGCGGAGCCAGCGCGAGTGGCGGCAAGTTCCCCCGCGGCGTAACGGAACGAGCTGGCAACCCACTCGCGTGCGGGCTTGCCATTTAGTAGTACGTCAGTTTACGGGCGAATCAGAGATATACAGTACGCTGTCCCATACGGCGTGGAATTTATCCATCGGGAGCATGAGCTTCCCACCATAGAAAAACTTACTTTGGCAAAGTTGCGCGCCTTCAAGATGCGCGGCGAATGGATTCGATGCTGTCCTGAAACAGAAGAATATATGTCCTACGCCCGCGCGCACGGATACCGTCCTGCTTTGCTTGACTTCTGGAGGCCGGGGCTTCCTGCCGCCGGTCCTACTTGCTGATAATAGTTCAGCCTTTTAGACAACTTGGAACTCCTGAACGAGGACCACTGAAGGCATGGCTGACAATAAGCAAGAGCGCCATCGATGGTGTCCGCCCCGAGCTTCAAGATGATTCCCGAACTGCCGAGGCACGTTAGGCGGGTTTGTTGTGACCGTGGAAGAGATTGAAAGCGCGCGCGGGCCGTATCCATCGCAAGCGCACACCGGGCGGCTATCGATGCACACCATCAATGTGTACGGTACAGGCACCGCACTGGGCGATGCCGCAGCCGAACTTGGTGCCCATCAGGTCAAGGTCCTCACGCAATACCTGTTGATGGTCTTCAGCTACACCCTCCCCGTTGTCATACATCACGCTGAGTACGTACTGCGCGTTCCTATTTCCCTGTTCCGCGGCCTCGTGGTACCAGTAGACTGCCCGTTGATTGTCTTCGGGCACGCCCTTACCTCGCTTTGCGAAAATAGCCGCAGATACGACCGCTAGGGGCCTTGTCACCAAGGGCGCTTACGGCCCTCAGTATCATGAGTTTCGGGTCCTCATTTCTCATGTCTAGTCTCGGCGGGCGGATCGCAAGCCCCGCCGGTGTCAGTCGCAGAACCCAGGCGGTCTGTAGCACACCACCCTCGTAAATGGGGGTAGGCGAGCTATACTTTCCTATAGGGCTCTATGTAGCGATGCAAGGGACCCCGGATGACCGCTATTCCGACGGGTGGTCCGTGAGATGCCTAGTGGCACAGACCGCTATGCGCATGTTGTCGACCGGAGCGCTCCGCCAGGAAGCGCCGGAACGGGCGCGACTTCGATCCCGAAGCCGCATGGAGGACAGGCGCCGGGATCACATCAACGACACGGAAAACTGCTTATGAAGCCGGGGCGCCACGGCAGCGGAAGCAACACAATCAACCGTTCTATCGGCCGCGGAGCGCCTCGCCCTGAAGCAGTTGGAGGCGATCATGGCACCACGAAACCAACTATATGGTAACGGGAGCAATACTGAAGCGCATTTCGAGCGCTCATCCCCAACCATCCCTAAGAGGGGTTCTTCAGTGACAGCCGGCACGGCACGGCCGGCACTGGCAATTGCATGCGCACTGGCGCTCGGCATCGGAACGTTGTCGAGCAGTAAGGCCGATGCCGTAAGCTACGACGATCTGCTCAACGCCGAAGGCAACACCTCCGAGTGGCTGCAGTACAGCCGCACCTATCACGGTCATCGCTACGTCCGATTGAATCAGATCACGCCAGAGAACGTGCACGAGCTGCGTCCGGTGTGGATCTTTCCGACCGGCGGGGAGAACCGCGGTCTGGAAGCCACGCCCCTGGTCCACGATGGCGTGATCTACATGTCGGCCGACGAGTCGCGCGTATTCGCCATCGACGCGCGCACCGGCATGATGAAGTGGCGGTACGATCCGAAGGTTGCCAGGGGGGCCGAGCGGGTCTATTGCTGCGGATCCCAAAACCGGGGTGTGGCACTGCTCGGTGACCTGGTCTATGTCGGCACCATGGACGCACGTCTCATCGCTCTCAACAAGGACTCCGGCGAGCCCGTCTGGGATTCCACCGTCATCGACTGGCAGCAAGGCTACAGCATCACGGGCGCTCCCTTGGTGGTGAAGGACATGGTGCTCATCGGCGTTGCCGGCGGCGAGTTCGGCATCCGGGGCTTTGTGAAGGCCTTCGATGCCAGGACCGGCAAAGCGCGCTGGACTGCCTACACCATACCGGGGCCAGGCGAACCGGGTAACGAGACATGGCCGGGCGATACCTGGAAGCACGGCGGTGCACCCACGTGGACCACCGGGGCCTATGACCCGGCGCTGAACCTCGTGTACTGGAACACGGGCAACGCCGCCCCGTGGAACTGCCGGGTACGTAAGGGCGACAACAAATGGGCAGCCTCGACCATCGCCATCGGCGCCGGCAGCGGCAAGATCAAATGGGGCTTCCAGTACACGCCCTGGGACTGCTGGGACTACGACGCCGTCAGCACGCCGGTACTCGCCGACCTGAAGATCGACGGCAAGGCGCGCAAGGTGCTGCTGCACCACGACAAGAACGGCTTCTTCTATGTTATCGATCGCACCAACGGCCAGTTCATCTACGGCGAGCCCATAGTGCCGGGGATCAATTGGGCGAAGGGCCTGGATCCCAAGACCGGCCGGCCGATCGTGAACGAGGAGTTCATCGCGCAGTCAGGCGGACGGGAGGTCGCACCTATCATCCCGAGCCTCGAGGGCGCCATCGACTGGCAGCCGCTGGCCTACAACCCGGAGACCGGGGTTGTCTACTTCATGTCCAACACTTGGGCCATGGGCTACAAGTTCTGGGAGGAGGACACCTTCAAGCCACCCACCCAGGGTGAGTGGTATCTCGGTGCCGACTACCAGCAGTACATCCGACCCGATGTGCCGGTCGGTGCGTTCGTCGCCTTCGACGTCGCCAACCGCAAGGAACTGTGGCGTTTGACGAACGAGCAGCCCTTCTGGGCCGGCACGCTGGCGACCTCGAGCGGGCTGATCTTTACCGGTGACAACCACGGCTACGCGCTGGCGCTGGATGCGAAGAGCGGCAAGGTGCTGTGGAAGTTCCCGACCGGGTCTCCCATCGCGGGCAGCCCGGTCACCTTCCAGCTGGACGGCACGCAATACGTCCTATTCCCGTCGGGAATGGCCGGTGACCTGACTTTCTATTACACCAACCCGAAGGTCGGCAATCTGATCGCGTTTGCCCTCGCTGGAGGGGCGCGCAAGCTGCCCGAAGGGCCCTCCAACCTGGAGGTGATTCCGGGTGCGCTGCCGAAGGTGGGCGAGCCGGGCGCTACCTTGGGCGGCCGGGTGATCGAAGGCTACGGTTACCCGCCGCAGCCTGAGCGCGAGCCTATAAAAGAGGATGAGGAGCAGGCGGGCGAGGAGGAGGAGGACCCGGAGAGCAAGCTCGAGAATTACTTCGGCGATGAGGAGGCCATCAGGGCCGGCGAGAGCACCTATCGTCAGCGTTGCTTCGGCTGCCACTTCCGCGCCGGCGGACGGGGGCCCAACATCTTCGCGACCAGGCTGACCGCGGAGGAGTTCTTCAGTGTGGTCATGGAGGGAGGCGCCGGCATGCCGCCGTGGAAGGGGACGCTATCGGAGCACGAAGTCTGGGAGCTGTACGCCTTGGCGAAGTCTCGGGATCGGTTGTAGGTAGTACCTGAGGCCGGCATCGGCCAAACGCCGCAGACCGTCGAGATACTCTGGGCCGCGGTATGCAGAGTATTCAGCGACCCGGCGGTAGAGCGGCGACCCTTGGGATCCGACCTCCCCGGAGTATGTACGGCTCATGAAACGTATCAGTCCGCTTGTCCAGGAGACGCCTATGTCTACGAAAGCCCGGTTACTGTCGGTGTCGGCTGTGTTGTTTGCCAGTCTTGCCCTCGCCGGCATCTCGGCGGTGGCGACCGCCGCTGATATCAGAATCGTCTCCGATTTTGGGACCGTCCCGGAGTCATGCGTGATCGCCCCGGATGGAAAGGTGTATGTGTCCGTGACCAACGAGTACGACAAGTACGGCGACGGGTACGTGGGCGTGGTTGAAGGGAACACGCTCAAGCCGGTCGCCAAGGGACTGAACGATCCGCACGGGCTCGACCTCTGGAAGGGCGCACTCTACAGCGCGGACAATCGTGGTCAGGTCTGGAAGGTCGATCTGAACGGTACCGTCACCAAGGTCGCCGACTCCGGAATGTTCCCGCGAAAGGTCACGAACTTCAACGACATCGAGATCGACGAGCGCAACGGCGACATTTACGTCTCTGACAGCGGCGACTGGGAGGGTCGCGGAGGCGTGATCTTCAAGATTACGCAGGATGGCGACGTGAGCGTGGTGTTCAGCGACGAGAAGGTCGGCGGTTGGCAGCTCATCAGCCCGAACGGCCTGCTCTTCGAGGACCGCGACAACCTGCTGGTCCTCGACTGGACCACCGGCAACTTGCACCGCCTCAATTTGAAGACCAAGTCCTTCGTCAAGCTCAACGGCGGTTGGGGGCCGGGCGACGGCCTGGCAAGGGGCCCTGATGGCGAGCTCTATGTGTCGGCCTACTACGAGGGCGTGTATGTGCTCGACAAGCCGGACAGCGAGGATCGAAGCAAGGTCTACACCCTCAAGGCTCTGGGTGTCGCCTCGACAGCCGACATCAATGTGAGCACGGATGGCAAGCTGCTCTGCGTTCCGGACTTCGACGGCCATAAAGTCGCGCTGGTGCCGCTGAAGTAGAGGCGAGGGACGGCTCTCCGACGGTCGTCGGACCCGGTCCGCTTGCTGGCGCAGTCGCGGCGCGCGGATGCAGGAGGTGCCCAGTCGCACGGAGCGAAGCATGCAGTCCTATTCGATCTGGAGCCTGCTGCGTAACGCCCTGCGTCACCATGAGCATTGGCCGCGCGCCTGGCGCAGCCCCGATCCCCGGCGCGCCTATGATGTCGTGATTGTGGGCGGCGGCGGCCATGGACTGGCGACGGCCTTCTATCTCGCCACGGAGCACGGCATCCGCAACGTCGCCGTGCTAGAGAAGGGTTGGATCGGGCTGGGGAATACCGGCCGCAACACCACCATCGTCCGCTCCAACTATTTGAGCGATGAAGCGGCCCACCTTTATGAACATAGCTTGAAGCTGTGGGAGGATTTGAGCCGGGCGCTCAATTTCAACGTCATGTTCAGCCAGCGGGGCGTTTACAACCTGGCGCACACGCTGCAGGAGCTGCGGGACATCAACCGACGGGTAAACGCCAACCGCCTGAACGGCATCGACGGCGAGGTCGTGGACGCCGTCGAGCTAAAGCGCCGCATCCCCATCCTCGACACTTCGCCCCACGTGCGCTATCCGGTGCTCGGCGCCTCCTTCCAGCCGCGTGGCGGGGTGGCCCGCCACGACGCCGTGGCGTGGGGCTTCGCTCGCGCCGCCGACGCCCGGGGCGTGGACATTATTCAGAACTGCGAGGTTACCGCCATCCGGCGTGACGGTGACCGGGTCATGGGTGTGGATACGACGCGGGGCCATATTCGGGCGGCCAAGGTGGCAGTCGTCGTCGCCGGGCATGCCAGCGTCCTAGCCTCGATGGTGGGGCTGCGTCTGCCCATCGAGAGTCGCCCGCTCCAGGCCCTGGTGTCCGAGCCCCTGAAACCGGTGCTGCACAGCGTGGTGATGTCTAACGCGGTCCATGGCTACCTCAGCCAGTCCGATAAGGGCGAGCTGGTCATCGGCGGGGGCACCGACGCCTATACCGGCTACGGGCAGCGCGGCAGCTTCGACACCATCGAATCCACGATAGCGGCCATCAAGGCGCTGTTCCCCTGCTTCAGCCGCGTGCGCATGCTGCGTCACTGGGGCGGCATCGTGGATGTGTGCCCGGACGCGTGCCCCATCATTGGCAAGACGCAGGTCAAGGGACTGTACTTCAACTGCGGCTGGGGCACGGGCGGATTCAAGGCCACCCCGGGCTCCGGCTGGGTCTTCGCACACACCATTGCCCGCGACGAGCCCCATCCGCTGAATGCCGCGTTCTCCCTGGAGCGCTTCACCAGCGGACGCTTGATCGACGAGCACGGGGCCGCCGGCGTGGCGCATTGAATGGGAAGCGAATCGACCAACCGGGCAGCCACATCCGCCACCAGATACCGCGGCCGCAGCGCGCCTTGTGGCGATGGCCGGCTGGCGCAGCCTGGCGCGAAGGATCGGCGGTGCTGCTGATCGAATGTCCGTGGTGCGGTCTTCGAGACCAGAGTGAATTCAGCTGGGGCGGTGAGGCCGGCAACTACTATCCCCGCGATCCGGAGGCACTGAGCGATTTGGAGTGGGCCGACTACCTCTTCATGCGGCGTAACATAAAGGGAATCCAACGGGAGCAGTGGGTCCACATTCACGGCTGCCGGCGCTGGTTCATCGTCGAGCGTGACACCGTGAGTTACCGGATCACGGGTTCCTTCGCCCCCGCCGCGGCGCCACGGGAGGAGGAGTTGTGACCCAGTGCCGGCGGCTGGCGCGCGGCGGCCGTATCGACCGCGGCCGACCCGTGACGTTCGCCGTCAATGGCAGGCGCTACGAGGGCTATGCCGGGGACACGCTGGCCTCAGCGCTGCTGGCCAACGGCCAGATGCTGGTCGCTCGCAGCATCAAGTACCACCGTCCGCGCGGCATCGTCGCCGCGGGCGCCGAAGAGCCCAATGCCGTCCTGCAGGTGGACCAGGGGCCCGACACCCTGCCGGATCAGAAGGCCACTCAGGTCGAGCTCTACCAGGGGCTCACGGCGCGCAGCGTGAACGGCTGGCCGAGCGTCCGGTTCGATCTGCTCGCGCTCAATGACCGCGTCATTGGGGGCCTGCTGCCCGCCGGGTTCTACTACAAGACGTTTATGCAACCCGCCCGGCTGTGGCGGTTTTACGAACGCTTCATCCGCCGGGCGGCAGGGCTGGGCTACGCCCCCGAGGCACCGGATCCGGACCGCTATGATCACATGAACGCTCACTGTGACGTGCTGGTGGTCGGCGGTGGGCCGGCCGGTTTGGCAGCAGCGCTGGCCGCTGGCCGCACCGGCGCCCGCGTCCTATTGGCGGACGAGCAGAGCGAACCGGGCGGCGGCCTGCTTGCCAGCCGCGCGGCGATCGACGGCCGCCCGGCCATGGAGTGGGTGGCGGCCACCGTGGCCGAGCTGCGGTCGATGGCGGAGATGAGGCTTCTGACGCGGGCAACCGTGTGCGGCTACTACGACCACAACTTCCTCACGATACTGGAGCGCCGCACGGATCATCTTCCACCCGCCGAGCGGCGGCAGCGGGGCGCGCGGCAGCGCCTGTGGCGGGTGCGCGCCCGACAGGTCGTGCTCGCGTCGGGTGCCATCGAGCAGCCCCTGGTGTTCGGCAACAACGACCGCCCGGGGATCATGCTTGCTTCGGCCGTCTCCACCTACCTGATTCGCTACGCTGTGGCGCCTGGGGCGCGCGCCATGGTCTTCACCAACAACAACAGCGCCTATCGCACCGCTCTGGACCTGGTCGATGTCGGTGTGTCGGTGGCCGCGTTGGTGGATGCACGTGCCGGTTCTCAGGGAGCCCTGGCCGCTCAGGCGCGCCGGCACGGCATACGTATCCTGACCGGCGCGGTCGTCGTCGAGGCGCTGGGCGCCGGACGGTTGTCCGGCGTCCGGGTCCGGGCGCTCGAGGACGGCACGCCTTCGGGCCGTGCCGAGCGTATCGATGCCGACCTGCTCGCAGTCTCCGGCGGCTGGGCACCAGCCATCCACCTCCTCGCGCAGTCCGGCGGCGGCCTGCAATGGGATCCGGAGCGCGCGTGCTTCGTGCCGCGCACCGCGGCCCAGCCCTGCCGCTGGGCCGGCGCCGCGGGCGGGAGCTTCCAGCTGGGTGCCGCACTGGCCGAGGGACTGGCAGCCGGGGCGGCAGCGGCCCGCGACGCCGGCTTCGGCGACGGCCGAATGTCCGCGACACCGCATGCCGAAGACGCCGGTAGCGGGGCTCTGCAACCCCTGTGGCCCGTCCCGATGTCCGGACCACCGGAGCGCGGGCCCAGGCAGTTCGTGGATCTGCAGAACGACACCACCGCAGCCGACATCCTGCTCGCCGCCCGAGAAGGCTACACGGGCATCGAGCACACCAAGCGCTATACCCTCCTCGGCTACGGGACCGACCAAGGTAAGCTCGGCAACATCGGCGGCATGGCCATCCTGGCGAACACGTTGCGCCAGGACATGTCGACCACTGGGACCACCACTTTCCGCCCGCCGTACACTCCCATGACCTTCGGTGCGGTCGCAGGCTCCAGGGCAGGGCCCTTCTTCGATCCCCTGCGCAAGACCGCGCTGCACGGGTGGCACCAGGCCCGGGGCGCGCGCTTCGAGGTCGTGGGCCAGTGGCACCGTCCCTGGTATTACCCGCAGCCGGGCGAGCCCATGGAACATGCGGTGCGGCGCGAGTGCCGGGCCGTGCGCGGCGGGGTCGGCATCCTGGATGCCTCGACCCTCGGCAAGATCGACCTTCAGGGCCGCGACACAGTGACGCTGCTGAACCGCGTCTACATCAACGAATGGCGTAATCTCCAGGTCGGAGGCTGCCGCTACGGCGTGATGCTGAACGAGAACGGCATGGTCATGGACGACGGCGTGACAGCCCGCCTCGCCGAGCATCACTACCTGATGAGCACCACCAGCGCGGGCGCGGCGCGGGTGCTCGCCTGGCTGGAGTTCTGGCTGCAGCGCGAATGGTCGGACTTAGAAGTCTATCTCACCTCAGTCAGCGAGCACTGGGCGACCCTGTCGCTGGCCGGGCCGGAGAGCCGCCGCGTCCTGGCCGAGGTTTGCCGCGACTGCGACCTCTCGAGCGAGGCATTCCCCCACATGGCGTGGCGAGAGGGCATCGTGGCGGGTGTTACCGCACGCATCTTTCGCGTGAGCTTCAGTGGCGAGCTCAGCTTCGAGGTCAATGTGCAGGCCAACGAGGCGCGCCACGTCTGGGACGCGCTGATCGCGGCCGGGGAGTCCCGCGCCATCACCGCATATGGGACCCAGGCAATGGAGATCCTGCGAACCGAGAAGGGCTACATCATCGTCGGCCAGGACACCGACGGCGCGGTCACACCCCTGGATCTCGGCATGGGGAGGCTGATCAAGCGCGACGGCGACTTCCTCGGACGCCGCTCCCTGGCACGACCCGAGTGTACCCGTGCCGACAGGCGCCAGCTCGTGGGGCTAGTGAGCCAGGGCCCGCGCACGGTGCTCCCCGAGGGCGCGCAGCTCGTGGAAAAGCCCTCGGTCCACACTCCCATACCCATGGTTGGGCATGTGACCTCGAGCTGTTTCAGCCCGGCCCTGGGGCGGGGTATAGCGCTGGCTCTGGTGAAGGGCGGGCGCCAGCGCAGCGGGCAGACCTTGCATGCCCCGCTGGCCGATGGTCGGGTGCTGGCCGCCACCGTCACGGACCCGGTGTTCTACGACCGGGAGGGGGCGCGCCAGCGTGGCTGAGGCCGTAGGTCTGGAGAGCCCGCTCGCGGAGCTGCCCGCCGCCCGCGAGGGCATGGGCACACCGGACCAGGCCGGGTTGCTGCTCATGGAGCGCCCATTCCTGGGCTACGTGAATCTGCGCGGCGCAATGCACTCTGCAGGCTTGCGCGACAAGGTCGAAAGTGTCCTGGCGCTGTCCCTGCCGCTCCGGCCGAACACCGTGACGCTGGAGAGTCAGCGGTTGGCTTGCTGGCTCGGTCCGGACGAATGGCTGGTGATCACCGCGCCCGGCGAGCAAGGTCGCGTGCTCGAAGCGCTCCGCGCCGCCCTCACCGGCCAGCATGCCGCGGTCAGCGATGTCAGCGGCGGTCAGACGCTGATCGAGAGCGCCGGCCGCCATGCGCGGGACGTGCTCGCCAAAGGCTGTACCCTCGACCTGCGCCCGCGGGCATTCCCGCCGGGCCGATGTGCGCAGACCCTGGTCGCTCAGTGCCCGGTGTTGATCCTGCGTGCCGGTAGCCGTGACGCCTTCGGTGTGGTGGTACGACGGAGCTTTGCGGACTACCTGTGGCGATGGCTCGTGGACGCGGCGCAGGAGTACGGTCTGGCGGTGTTGCCACCGCAGAGCCAGCCCGGCTCGGACTAGAACCGTTTCGAAATGCAGAGTCCCCTTTCCCAGAAGGGGATCTTTGCATAAATAGTTGCTTATGATTTGATTGGTTTGATACGAGTGGACAACAAACTGGATCAAACCCAATTCGGCGGCTTTGAGGCCGCAAGCGGCCGGGCAAGGCAACTGGCGTCAAGCCCACGGAGTAGTCTGGCGGATTTAATGGTAGCCTGACTATAAGTCGCCATCTTTCGTTCTGCGTGTCTCTGAAGCCGTTGCCTTATGCTAGCAAGCAGTCGATTTTGAACGAGGGCTGCTGCACGTGAGCCGCCTCAAGAACGGCATGGCTTCTACGCGCGCCCGTTGAGGGATCCGGAGATGCGCGCCTTGCGCCGCAAGCGCGAGTACCCCGAGGAGGAACTATCTCTTCGTCACTGAGCGCAAGCGGCCGCTCACCCTTTCAACAGTCCGCAAATTCATCGCCCGCTCTGGGAGAGCGGGCGGGCCTTGGTTTTCCCAGTGCATCCGCACGGGCTGCGACATAGCACGGGATACAAGCTCGCCAATGATCGCTAGGACACCTGGGCCATTCAGCACTACTTGGGACACAGAAACATCCGGCACACCACGCGCTAGACGAGTGCAAGACCGCTCAGGCCGGCACGCCTGCAGAAGTCACTGCGGGTGTTGCTCTAGCCTCTCGCGTGCGAGCGCGGCCTCTGGGTCGTGGGGGTGTCTAACGAGCCATTCCTCGAGGTCGCGCCGAGCGCGGGGCCCGTAGAGGTCAAAGCGCGCCGCCCCGCGCCTTAATGGCAGCTTGCGGCGCTGACGGGCGAGCGTCCTCACCAGACTCCAGATGGCTACACCCCAAAAAAGGATCAGCGTCGCGGCGAAGATCATCCACGATACGGTGGTCATGTGCCTTTCCTTCTGGAATCCATGGCGCGGCCGAGAAACCAGGCAACGAGGAGCAGAGCGCACACGAACGCAAGCCCGCCTACCACCCGTGGGGCCGTCTCGCCTCGCAGCGCATCGAGCGTAAACCAGGCGAGCAACAAGGCGATCACCACCGGAATCAGGTAGCGTATAAACAGATCCCACCAGCGGCCGATGTAGATGTCGGCGCCGTAGTTGACTTCGAGCACACGCGCCTTAGTCGCTCCGAAGCGCCATCCAAGCACGAGCACGGTCAGAAGCGTCGCAAGTGGCAACACCCAGCTGCCGAAGATGAAATCCATCAACGCATTGAACGAGAGATCCAGCGCGCTCGGTAGTCCTAGCAACCATATTGCACCCATCACCCACACCACGGCCCGCCGCCGTGAGATCCCGGTCTCCTCCTTGAGGGCTGCGACCGGCACCTCGGTGATGGCGAAACCTGAGGTGAGGGCAGCGAATAGAAAACCGATGAAGAATAGCAGGCACCAGAAATAGCCGCCGGCCATCTCGGGAAAGATCTTGGGTAGCGCGAGAAACACCAGCTCCGGCCCGGCCGCCGGATCTGCGCCGAAGGCGAACACCGTCGGCAACACCATCAATGCGGCCAGGAGCGACATGCTGGAATCGCCGACGGCGGTGAAGATGCCCGCGCCGAGCGGAATGTCCTCATCTGCCCGGAGGTAGCTGCCAAGGGTGAGCGCAATGCCCCAGCCGAGACCCGTGGAGAACAGCGCCTGGCCCAGTGCTGCAACCCAGAGCCCCGGCTTAAGCAACTGCACCCAATCGGGAGTGAACAGAAACGCCAGCCCCGCCTCACCGCCCGGCAGGGTCAACCCGCGCGCGGCCGCGATGGTCAGCGCCAGTATGAAACCAGGCACCATCAGCAGTGCAGCGCGCTCTATCCCCCTGACGATGCCGAAGTAAAGCGGCACAGCGCAAACGAGCACCGCGAGCGCATGGCTGCCCACCTTAAGCCAAGCGCTCACCCTGAAGCCCTGCCACGCCGACTCGGGATCGAAGCCGGCGTCGAAAAAGGTACCCGCCACGGCATGGGCGAAGTAATAAATGACCCAGCCGATGATCGGGAAGTAGTAGGTCATGAGTCCGAAGGTGCCGAGTGCCACGAGCACACCGGGCGCGGACCGACCACCCATGCGCCGAAACGCCCCCACCGTCGCGGAGCGGCTGAAGCGGCCCATCGCAGTCTCCCCCATTAGCCCGGGCACCGCGATCAGATACACCATGATGATGTAGGCGAACAGGAATGCGCCGCCACCGTTGCTGCCCGCGAGATACGGAAAGCGCCAGATATTGCCGAGCCCCACCATGGCGCCGAGCATGGCGAACAGAAAGCCCACTCGCGAGACCCACACCTCACGCGGCGGCTGTGTGTGCCTTGTCATGACATCCTATTAGCGCCCCCACACGCTTTGGATGCAAGCGACCCATTACCGCTCGCGCGGCGTCGGCGCGACGCGCGGGATTCGGCTTTAGCTTTACACATGCCAAAAGATCGGGACAATGACGATCGAACCGATACTTCGACCCTAGATATCTGCGGATGTCCGCGCGGGCTTCGGCCACGGGTGTCGTAGGTCCTGAGAAAGATTTCCTCGTATTTGATCGTTCGCACAGCCGGCCCGACGAATACGTTGTCCATCCAACGCCCCCGGCTGCCCGCAACCGGAGCAACGAGCGGCTTGCTATTAGCCGCGCCTATGGCGCCGAGGTGCTCCAGGTCGGCCACTTCCACGTGGATGCCGCCCTAGAGAAGGCCAGAGAGTTCGGCCGGAGGCCGGGCTACTTCTGCCCTTCGCAGTTCGAGTCGGAGTGGAACGTCGAGGAGAACCGCGAGGTCCTGGGCCCCGAGATCCTGGCCCAGCTCCCAGGGGTTCCGGACGCTCTGGTGATGGGCGTTGGCACGGGCGGCACCCTCGTAGGTGTCGGGCAGGCCTTCCGCGAAGTCAATCCTGAAGTAAAGCTCTTCGCCATAGAGCCTTCTGAGTCATCGACCATCTTATGCGGGGAGGTGGCCGAGCACCTCATCGAGGGCATCGCGGACGGCTTTGTGCCCGGCATCTTCGAGCGCCACCGCCAGCTAGTTGACATGACGCTCGCGGTTCGTTCGGAGGAGGCCGTGGAGAGCATGCGCCGCCTGGCCAAGCAGTACGGGCTCTTCGTCGGGCCGAGCAGCGGTGCGAACCTGATCGTCGCCAAAAAGATCATGGTGGCCTACCCCGAGCTGAAAACGATAGTCACCCTCTTCTGCGACGAAGGCGAGAAATACATCCAGGAGCACTTCGCAAAGACTGATGAAGTGCGGTTGAACGCCGAGAAGTTCGCCTGATTTTCTAATCTCCGGAACACACGTCCCCGTGACATCCAAGTAGCGATTGGCGACATTTTGTTTTCAGGCGCATCGCCGACGAAAGGCGAACTAGAAAAAGCCGCGTAAGTTTACGCGCTGCTGTGGTTATGACTCGAGCCGCACAACGGCGTCCTGTTCCATGGAAACTCGACTAGGCCTGTGTTAGCTCATGAAGATGAGCTTACCCGTGATTACAGTGGATAATCGGTGGCAAGCTCGCGGACCGATGCATACGCTGGCCGGGCCGGTGGAACCCGGCGCCCTTTTCTCAGAATGTACGAGATAGCGTGAAGACAGCCCCTGGAGTGCAGACACTGGTGGTTCCATAGTACGGCGCACCGTACTCGTCCTCACAATCGCTGCTGGTGTCGTGGTAGGTCAGATCGAAGGTGAAGCTTTGAATGACCTTTGAGACACCTACTTGATAGTGCGTATAAGAAAACCCGTTTGGCCTACCAACAAGCGCACCAAGCGCGCCGCCCGACACGTCCAAACGCCCAAACCCGAAGCTCAGTCCGATCTCCGCCGGCAGCACCAAATCCAGTGTTCCAAGGACGTAGTTGCTATCGCCGTCTTGCCCGTTTGTAGTCGGGCGAGTAGTTATAACCCACGCCAACCGTGGGCGTTAGTGGGATGGCTTCGACGGTGTGACTCAACCCCACGTGCGCTTCGAAATAGTCTAGTTCGAACCCCGGATCCTGGGCCCCAGGAAAGGTGTAATAGAGCGCTAATCGATAGGGCCTAAGGCGTTTGCGTAACCGCCGTAGTAATCGATTTCGAACTCGCTTTCGGTGCCGAAGCCATCCCAGTTCGACGCCCAGGCGCCGACATAGGCGCCGCTCGGATGCGCGTAGTCGAAGCTGCCCTGAACGGCGGGATCCTCGTCCGTGAATGAGACGCCCCGAAAGACATAATCGGTCGTGAAGTAAAGGGTGCTGCTGAAGTTCTCGGCCGCGAAAAAACCGCCGTCCTCCTGTGCAAGTGCGAAACCATTTGCTGTAAGCCCGGAAAGCCCAAGGGCAGCTGCAGCTACTCTTCGTGTGATGCTCATGATCCTTTTACTCCTCGGGTTTTGATGTCGTTTTCGAGTAGGGAAGACTTACGCACAATCCCCTTAAGACGGCGCACGCCGCCACCGGCGACAGCGATGATGATTCGATAACGGAATGGGTCGCCAGCCGAAGACGCACCAACGCACGCTCATAAGTGTCCCGTTCAGGCCTAATCCTCCGTGGCCTTGAAGCGCGTAATCAATTCCTCAAGCGGATTAATACATTATAGTGCAATCTGCCGCACACAGTAGTCTGATCTGGATCCATTCTCGTAGGCGAGGTTTAGCAGCGGTTCGTTAAATACCGATTTCCATTCCGTTAGGTCCATCTGAAAGGGTCACCCTCTCTTTCGCCATATCCCCGGCGACATCGCAAACTCCCGCTTGAACGCCCGCGCGAACGCGGCCTCCGATTCGTAACCCACATCCGCTGCGGTCTGCGCGACCGACCGATGAGCCTCGCGCAGGCGTTGTGCGGCCACCTGCATGCGCCAGGTCGTCAGGTATTTCATTGGCGGTACGCCGATCAGCGCGGTAAAGCGCTCTGCGAAGGCCGAGCGTGACAGAAAGACCTCACGCGCGAGGGTCTCTGTGGTCCACGCACGCGCGAGCTCGGCGTGCAGCAAGGCCAAGGCCCGCCCGACCACTGGGTCGCGCAAGCCGGCGAGCCAGCCTGTACGGTCTGCGGGCAGCGTCTCGACGTAGTGTCGCACGGCTTCGACGAACAACAGTTCCGAGAGCTTGGCCAGCGCGATGGCGGAGCCAGCGCGCGTGGCGGCGAGTTCCTCCGCGGCGTAACGGAACGAGCTGGCAACCCACTCGCATGCGGGCTTGCCATTTAGATCAAGGGTCAGCATTGGCGGCAGCGCATCGATCAGCGGATGCTGCCGCGCGTCAGTGCCGACAAAGCCGCAGACGATGTGAGTCGTTTCTCCACCACCACCATACCGAATGCGCGCCAGACCGCCATCGGGATCAGCCTGTATCAGATGGTCGCCGCTGACAGCCGGCAGCCCAGTTTCGCTCGCGAGTGTGTGCTCGTCGTTGCGCGGCAGCAGGACGACTGCGCCGCTCTTGAGTTCGATCGGCGGCTCGCCGGCGACTTGCAGGAGCAGCAGCCGGCCGGCGACAACGTAGTGAAACGCAATCACGCGCGCAGGCTCGGCCATGACCATGCGGCAATCCTCGGGCCCGACTTTGGCGGTAATGCACCAAGGCGCAGAAAACTCCGCGTGGAGAAACACGCCGCCGGAGAGTCTGACGACGCGCAAGAGATCAGACAGGGCATCCATGATTTTTGAATCCAAGCTCCGGCGGATCGAGCAAGTCTTTCGGCGCAATGGTCATTCGCACAATACCTTGAGCGCGCTACAGTCGCACCCAGGTTTGCGGTGCCGATGCCGGCCTAGGCCACGGTGCTTCGCCTTCATTATCAATCTGCCACCGGAGAAAAGCGATGAAAGATTCTGTCGGATACGAAGTCACGGGAGCGAGCGCACGAGGCTTAAGCGCGCTCGAACAAGGGTTGCACGAACTGCGCTGCTTCATCGGCGACCCGGTCGCCACGGTCGAGCGCGCGCTTGAGGACAGCCCGGAACTCGTGATGGGCTATGTCCTGAAAGCCTATCTCCATCTGCTGGGAACAGAACCCGGCGGGCTGCCGGTGGCACGCAGCGCATATGAAACCGCGCAGTCACTTCCCGCCAACGATCGCGAGCGCCGTCACGTGCAAGCGATTGGGCAACTCGCCGAGGGGGGTTGGCGCGCTGCCGGCCGGGCGCTCGAGGACCTCAGCGTTGAGTACCCACGCGACGCGCTTGCGCTCCAGGTGGGGCACCAGATCGACTTTTTCACGGGTGATTCGCGCATGCTGCGCGACCGGATCGCGCGGGTGCTGCCGACCTGGGACAGAAGCATTCCCGGTTACCACGCGGTGCTCGGCATGCATGCCTTCGGCCTGGAGGAGACCGCCGACTACGCGCGCGCCGAAGCGCAGGGCCGGCTGAGCGTGGAGCTGGAGCCGCGCGACGGTTGGGGCCAACACGCCGTCGCGCACGTGATGGAAATGCAGGGCCGTCGCCGCGAGGGCATCGCTTGGATGCGCGCCAATCCCGATGCCTGGTCACGCGACAATTTCTTCGCCGTGCATAACTGGTGGCATCTGGCGCTCTTTCATCTCGGTTTGGATGAAGTGGAAGAAGTGCTGGCGCTATTCGACGGCCCGATCTACGGCAAGGTCTCTAACGTGGTTCTCGAGATGGTCGACGCCTCGGCGTTGCTCTGGCGGCTGCATCTACGAGGCGTGGAGATCGGCAACCGCTGGAACGCCATTGCGGACAATTGGGCACCCGTTGCAACTGCCCGGAACTACGCCTTCAACGACATGCACGCGATAATGGCTTTCGCGGGCGCGGGTCGGAGCAGCGCCGCCGAAGCGGTGCTCGAAGCGCAGCGGGCTGCGATGGATGCTGAGGGCGACAATGCGACGTTCACGCGCGAAGTGGGCTACGCCGCTACGCAGGCGATCAAGGCCTTCGGTGACGGCAATTACGCCGAGACCGTTCGGCTGCTACGGCCTGTTCGGAATTACGCCCACCGCTTTGGCGGCAGTCACGCTCAGCGTGACGTGATCGATCTCACGCTCATCGAGGCGGCGTCGCGCGCGGGTCAGGATCGGCTGGCTGCGGCGCTCGTCACGGAACGTGCAAGCGCACACGGAAGCCCGCTGACGTGGCTGAAGGACGCAGATGCCAACGGACAGGCCGCGGGCTTGGAACGCGACGAGCCGGAATGGCCGTCGATATCCCACGGAGAGCCAGGTGTGCAGACGGCAGCATGAACGTGTGTGAAAAAAGATCAGCGCGCGACCAGCCCAACAACGTTCAGATTACAAGTGCCAGACGGAGTAAGAGCGATGAAGAGACTAGCCATAGTCATTCGAGATGATGGATACGACAAGATACTCACTCCACTTACCTTTGCCTACGTGTTAGCGAAACAAGGCGCGGAGGTGGATATTCTGTTTGTACTCTGGGCTGTTCGCGCGCTTACGCCATCAGGATTGCGATCACTCAGGATCGACGGACACCACGCCGCAGCGGAAGAATGGCTGCGGGAAAAGCTGGCGCGTGACGGCGATCCGGTAGAAGTATACGACTTCATCAAGATGCTACGAGAGACGGGGAATGTTCGTTTCTACGGGTGTCGTCTTGCGGCTGCCACGTTCGAGGTCGAGGCAAAAGACCTTATTCCCGAGGCGGAAGGCATCGTGGACTCAGCCTGGTTCTTGAATGAAAAAGCCGCAAAGGCGGATCATTGCCAGTATTTCTGAGATAGAAGAATTTCGGAATGGGAACGGCTGGACGCCCATGAGGCGCCTGACTGCACCCAAGTACGTGGGTAACGCAGTCGTTTATCTGGCAAGCGAGTTGGAGAGCTTCGTGACCGGTCAGTTGCTGAACGTCGATGGCGGATTGTCGATCATGAACTCGCAATCCCCGTTAGCTGTACAGCGGCCACAGGCTGCTTGAGCAAGAAGCGATAGAAGAGAACCATGCCGGGCCGCGTCGCTCGCGGCGCGTTCCGGAAGCATCACATCCGAACCGCGCTGGAGTTCGTCGCCCGCGAGTGCGATCTCTTATCCATCTCCGCTGCTGCTACACATCCGGCAATATCGAAGATATCCGCCACCACGCCATAGCGCGCGATGTTGAATATCGAGGCTTCGGCGTCGGTGTTCACGGCGATGATGTTGGGCACGTGCTTCATGCCGGCCATGTGCTGCACCGAGCCCGAGATGCCCATCGCCAGATAAACCTTGCAGTTGGCGACGGTCTTGCCGGACTGGCCCACCTGGCGCGATTTCGGCAGCCAGCCATTGTCCGCGATAGGACGCGAACAGCCGAGCGTGAACCCCATCAGATCCGCCAGTTCCTGAAACTCCTCGACGTTTTCCTCCTCGCCGATGCCGCGCCCGATGGACAGCATGAATTCAGCCTGCGAGATGTCCACGTCGCCGCCGGTTTCGGGTTCGATGTAACCGATGTGCGTGGTGCGGGCTGTGGTCTGCGGCGCATCAAAGCGCGTAACCCGCGGGCTGCCCGTTCCTTCCGCCGCCTCGAACGTGTTGGCGCGCACCGTGAGGATGACCGTCTCCTTGCCCGGGAAATCGACTTCCATGTGCAGCTTCTCGGCATACGCCGCGCGCGTGGCGACCAATTGATCGTCTTCATAGCGCACGGCGAACACGTCGGTCACGCACCCCAGCCGTCCGCGCGCCGCGACCACCGGCGCGTAGCCCCAGGCATCGACGCTGTGCGGGATCAGAACCACGCTTGGTCTGCGTTCGCGGATTACTGCTTCCAGTGCGGCCTCGTAAATATCGGATTGAAAATCTTCCGTCGGCACGGCCGCCGCAATGACCTCATCGACACCGTCGACGCTCACCTGCCCCACGTACCGATCCGGGTCTTGCGCCATCACCAGCACCGCGACCGGCTGATCTTTCCCCGCCTTGAGCCGACTGGCCGCGGTGACCGTCTCCAGGCTCGCCGCGCTCAATGTCCCTTGTCGATGTTCCGCTACCACCAGTATTCCGCTCATGGTCACGCGCCTCGTAATTCTTTGATGATTTCGGCCACACGCGCCGCCTGTTCGGCGGGCGTGCCCTCGATCAGCTCGGCCTGACCTTTCTCAGGCATCAGCATGCGCCTGACCCTGAACAGCGAACCCCGCTCGCCGACCTCCTCGTCGCTCAAACCGAGACCGCGGGGCGACAACACCTCGATGGGCTTGGCCCTGGCCTGCTTGATGCCGCGCAGCGACGCGTAGCGCGGGGTGTTGATGCCGAGCTGAATGGTGAGCACGGCAGGACACTCCACGGCAAGTTCCTCCTCGAGACCGCCTTCCAGTTCGCGACGCAGCTTCGCCGTGGTATCGCCGGGCTTGCAGTCGAGCTTCGACACCACCGCGACGTGTGGCCAGCCGAGTTCCGCCGCGATGCTGACGCCGGTCTGCGAGAACGAGTGATCGGCGGCCAGCGTGCCGGCGAACACCAGGTCCGCGCGCTCTTTCTCCACGACCTTGGCGAGCACGCGCGCGGTCGCGGCCGGATCGGAACCGGTCAGCGCCGCGTCCCAGACGCGTATGCCCCGCTCGCCGCCTTTGGCCAGACAGCGGCGCAGCCCGTCATCGGCCTCCTCCGGCCCGACGTGTATGGGTATCCGTCGCTAACGTTTCGATCGCGGCATCCGGCGCGTCGGGTCGCAGCGCGACGCCGGCGCGCACCCACGGTTGGGAATCCCGCGCGAGCCGACAAAGCAGCTCCGCCGGGCAGGCGGCGTTGCGCGTCACGCCGCGGCGCACCGCGGGCGCAGCATCGACCACCAGCCGCCGCAGCATCCGCTCCGACAAATGCGCATTGCGGGCCACCCAGCGCCGCACCCACTCGTCCGGGTCGCTGGCCAGCCGCTCGAAGGTCGCGGGAGCCAGACCCTCACGCCGCGCCTCCATGCGCCGCACACGCGCAGACGGATCATCACGCAGATCATCGAGCTGGGCATCCGGCAAGCTCAGATTGCACACGGCCGCGGCGCGCACCTGCGACGCCTCGTCGCTCAAAAAGCGTGTCAGCGTGTCGGTGGAAACCGGCCAGCTTTCTGCGTATCAGAACCTCCGGACTGCGCGCGGCCTGCGCTTGGATGTCGCTCGGACAATGACGGTGCGCCGCCACTTCCGCGCGCAGATACAAGTCGTCCCTTTTCCACAAGCGGCGCAATAACTCGCCGTCCGCGTGCGGGTTTCGCGCGATACCCTTGAGCGCCGTGATCGTCGCCTCTCGCGAAAGCGCGCGCAGCATGGTCAGGCCGGTTCGCGGATTCAAACACAGTGCGTGGCGCAGATCCGCGCAGCTCCGCCATGGAAGAGATTCCAGCAGCGTTTGCGTCGCGTTGCGGTGGCTGGCGACCGCACACAGCGCCGCGTGTGAGCCGTTGAAGTCAACAGCCTTGCGAGCACCGTCGCCGGCGTCGCCGGATGCCTCGCGACGCGCGCGCGTATCCTTGGATTCGTGTCCGTCGCCAGCGCTTCCAGGAGGGAACGCGGCGTGTAAGCGGCGCTGGCGAACTGCCGCTTGAGCTTTTGCGTGGCCAGCGCGAGCGACTCCAGTCCGCAGCGCGTGGCACCCCTGGCGAACGGGTGTAATGCGGCGGCGAGGTACGGATCGCCCCGCGCCAGGGCCAAATCCAGCAGTGAACGCACAGAATCGGCGACGTTGGGCGCGGACACATACATCAGTTCACGATCCCGCCCCGGCAGCGGCGCGCGCCGACGGCTCGGCTTCGCCGAATTCCATGCACTCCTCGACCAGTTCGATGAGTTCCTTCACCTTGATGGCATTTTCATGGCCGGTGCTCTTCACCGAGTCCTCGAACATGTTCATGCACTTGGGGCAGCCCACCACGAACACCTCCAGACCGTCGATGCGCGCCGCTTCACGCATGCGGTTTTCCGAAGGTTTTTCGCGATCCGGCGGGTCCGCCATCCAGATGCGCCCGCCGCCGGCGCCGCAACAAAAAGAGTTGTCGCGGCTGCGCTGCATTTCGATGAGCTCGCCGCCCAGCATGCGAATGGACTCGCGCGGCGCGTCATAACCCTTGTTGAGCCGGCCCAGATGACAGGGATCGTGATAGGTCAGTCTGTAATCGAGTTTTTTCTTAAGCCGGATCCGGCCTTCGTCCAGCATGCGCCGGATCATGGTGCTGGCGTGCTCGATTTCGTACTTGCCGTCGAACTGCGGGTATTCGTTCCTGATGGTGTTGAACGAATGCGGATCGGTGGTGACGATGCGCTTGAACTCGCACTGGCTCAAGGTGTCGATGTTGGATTCCGCCAGGTGTTGATAAAGCCCCTCCTCGCCCACGCGGCGCACGTCGTTGCCCGCGTTCATCTCGGCCTCGTACAGGATCCCGAAATCGACGCCGGCCGCGTGCAGGATGCGCGCGAAGGCCTGCGAGACTTTCTGGTAACGCGGATCGAACGACGCGAAGTCGCCGACGAACCACAGCACGTCCACCGCTTGCTTGCGCGCGTCCTTGATCTCGAAGCCCAGTTTCTTGGTCCATACCGCGCGCTTGCGCTTGTTCTCGCCGAACGAGTTGCCTTTCTTCTGGATCTGTTGCAGCGCCGTTTGCACGGTCGTCTCCATCTCGCCTTTTTCCACCAGCGTGCGGCGCATCTCCACGATCATGGGTACGTGCTCGATGCCCACGGGACAGATCTCCACGCAGGCGGCGCAGCTGCGGCAGGCCCACAAGGTGTCGGCGCGAATCTGGTTGACGCCCTCGCCCACGGCGATCAGCTTGTTTTGACTTGGGAGCCTGGTGGTCTCCAGCGTATCGGCGGCAAGCTCGCGCAACGACAGCACCAGATCGCGCGGCGACAAGGGATAACCCGTGGCATTGGCCGGACACGCCTCGTGACAGCGGCCGCACCTGGTGCACGCGTCCAGGTGCAGCAGGTGTTTCCAGGTGAAATCGGTGATGAGGCTGTAGCCGATCTTCTCGCCTTCGAGATCGGCCAGCGGCAGGCGCGCCACGGGTTTCGGATCGCGCACGGCCAGCGACCCCATAGCGGTAAAAACATGCTTGACCTTGGTGTACGGGATCAGCGCGATGAAGGCCAGGGCGAGCACGCCATGGAACCACCAGGTAAACATCCGCAGGTTCGCCGCGCCGTCCGGCGTGAGCGCCAGTACCTCGAACACATAGGCGAGTGATGTTCCGACCGGCGACCACCAGCGGTAATCCCATACGGTCGGGTCATCTTGCAGCCACAGCAGCCGCGTACCCTCGAGGATAAAGCCCGTGATGCCGATGAGGACCAGCAACCACAGAAATGCCCAGTCCTCGCGCCGGTAAAACGTGCGGTCGTAGTCTGGATCGTCCGGGACGCGGTCCGGTCGCGCGTAATCGAGCTTGGGCAGCTTGAGCCATTTGCGCCGGTACATCATGTAGATGAGCCCCACGATCAGGGCCAGCCCGGCGATATCCAGGATCAACGAAAACCAGAGATAAAAGTCGCCGTACCAGAAGTTGAAGCCCAAAGGACCTGTGATGTCGTAGTCCAAGGTTATCGTGGCGGTGCCGATGAACAGCAGCACGAAGCCGAAGAAGATCAGCGCATGCATGTGGCCCGCGGCCGAATCGCGACGCATCACCGGTCGATGACTGAGCAGCGCGCGGGCCATGTCCGCCACGCCGCGACCGGCGTCGAGCCACGTGAACGAAGCGCCGCGCCGATATTTGCGAATCTGCGCGTAGCAACCGTAAGCGAATATGGCGATGGCCGCGGCCGCCACCAGATAGAACACCACCACCATCCAGGCGGGAAAGGCCTGGAACAGGATGCGGGTGATTTGTTCGGGGTCGTGCCGCGTGGGGTTCATTGGCACCGGCTCGTCGATGTAGGCGGTTTGTCGGCAATGGATCGCCGACCTCGATCCTCTGGCTCAGCCCGCTGGAATCTTGAGAAGCCTCGGTCCGGCGGGTACACCGTCCCTGGCGTACCCTAGCCGAAGCACGCTGATCAAGCCGCTTTCGAACCGCGTCGGCTAGCTCTGATACCGGATCTCGAACTCGCCGCCCGGCATGTGCGCGGTGCCCCACACCGCCACTTCCCGTCGGTACGGTTTGGGGAACTGTGGATCTTTCTCTTCGATCTCGCGCGCGATCCGATGGCCGTCGAAGGTCGCGTCCGCCATCAGTTTTGGCGCCCAGGCGTCACCGATCACGTACACGCCTTTCACGCCGTTGTCTGCCCATTCGTTCTTGCGCGCCTTCAGCCCTCGATACAGCGCATCGTCGGACTTGCGGCCGGTTACCACCACCAGCGAGTCGAACGCGTACCACTTCTGGGTCTTGTTCTCGCTGCGCGGCAGCTTGCCGGGCCCGCGATACTCGCGCTTGTAGCCCTCGCCCCAGATGTTGTAAAGCTCGATGCGCCCTTCCTCGCAGCGCGAGGCCATCATGTCGGTCAGCACCTCGATCTCCAGCTCGTGCAGCATGCGGTGCAGGTTGGGCGCTTCCAGGGTGAAGTGCATGTAGCGGCCCAGTTCCACCGCGCTGGCGATGGTCACGTCATGGCCCGCTTCGCGCAGCCGCTGCGCCAGGCTGGGCGCCATGAAATAGGCGTCGGCATTGAAGATCAGCACCTTGTGACCGATTTCTTTCTTGCCCTCGAAGATCTGCTCGGGCGTCAGACACCATTTCTGACTGGCGTCGATGCCCTCGACCGGCGCGTGCGTGAGGCCGTTCTCGCCGTCGGTGCGCCAGTGCGAGCCGGTAGCGACGATGATCTTCTCCGCGCCGTAGTTGAGCGCGTCGTCCACCGTCATCGCCTTGGCGCCCAGCGCCAGCTGCGAGTCCTTGTTACGCTTCAACAGCTTGTTGAGCTGCGTCTCGCGGTAGTCGCGGTGATAGCCCCACTCGCCCAGGCCCGGCAGGGTGGCGATATCGTTGACGCAGCCGCCGACCTTGTCCGCCGTGTCGATGAGATGCACGGTGTAACCGCGCTCCATCAGCACGCGCGCGGCCTCCGCGCCGGCCGGCCCCGCGCCGACCACCAGCATGGCATCGTCGGACTCGGCTTTCGGGAATTTCTCCGGATGCCAGCCGCGCCGGTACTCCTCTCCGGCGGTTGCGTTTTGCGTGCAGATCATCGGCGGACCACCGATCTCCCAGCGTGAGATACACACGTTGCAGCCAATACACACGCGGATGTCGTCGATGCGCCCCTCCTCGATCTTCTTCGGCAGGAAGGGATCGGAAATGCTGGGGCGCGCGGCGCCGATAATGTCTAGATGGCCGGCGCGGATTACTTCGGCCATTTTCTCCGCGTCGGTGAAGCGGCCGACCCCCAATACTGGTTTCTTGGAGATGCTCTTGATGTGCTTCTGCCAGGGAATCTGGTGCCCCTGACGGTAGAACCGGGAGGGACCGGCGTCCTCGCCCCATTCGCCGATGTCACCCACGTTCACGTCCCACACATCGACGTAGGGGTCGGCCAGTTCGGCGAACTTGACGCCCTCCGACTCGACCTCGAAGCCGTCCGGACCATAGAGATCATCGACTGAGAAACGCGTGGCGATCGCGCAGTCGTCGCCCACGGCCCTGCGCACCTGCTCCAAGGTTTCGACCCAAAACCGCGCGCGGTTCTCCAGCGAACCGCCATACCCATCCGTGCGCTTGTTGTAGTACGGGGATAGGAACTGCTTGGGCAGGTAGGCGTGCGCGCCATAGATGTACACAATATCGAAACCGGCGTCTCGTGCGCGCAGCCCGGCGTCCACGTACATCTGCTGCAGGCGCTTGATGTCGTCTTCGTCGGCCTCGCAACAATAGGTCAGGTTCTCGAACTCGGAGTTCCACTGCACCACCCCGTAAGGCGTGCAGCGCGACTCCATGCACGGTGCGTGCGACGAGCCGTACCACATCTCTACGCCGGCCAGCGAGTTGTACTTGTGGATGTAGTCGGTCATCGCGCGCAGGTTGCGCACGTCGCCCTCATCCCACAGGCGCGCGGACAAACGATGCGTGTCATCCGATTCGGGATGGATGGAGCAGTATTCCGTGTTGATGCCGCCCCAGCCGCCCTCGGCCTTGATGGACCGATTAGCCGCCTGAAAACCCGGTTTGTCCGAGCCGGCGCCGATGCAGTGCGGCACCTGATAAAACCGGTTGCGCAAGGTCTTCGGCCCGATCTTGATCGGCTCGAACAGGATGTCGTACTTGGGATCACGTGCCATGTTCGTCACTCCTCACCTGCTTTGTACGCCGCGCATCCGCGGCTACCCATAGAATTTTTTATTTGCCGCGCTGCCTTAAGCGCAGCGGATCGTAAAACGGCGGCTTCCACACGTGCGCCGCGCAGCTTACGTTCGGCCCGCGCACCTCGACCGCGGTTCCGCGCGCGGTGTACTCGAGTTTGATGTGAACGAGCGCCAGCGATTGCATCAGAAATCGACTGTACGCCGGCGTGGTCACCACACCGATCTCTTCTCCATCCTTGAACAGTTTGGCGCCTTCTTCGATCGCGCGGTCGCTGTCGCAGATAATTCCGGTTTGTCTGATCCTTTCCTTGCCGTGCTTGTCCTGCAGCGCCTGCTTGCCGCGAAACTCGCGCGCGTTCAGATCCACCGCCCAGTCCATGCCGACTTCCCAAGGTGTGGTGTCGCCTTCGGGCATATCGAACGGATAGAACAGCAGACCGCCCTCGACGCGGCACAAGTCCAGACAGGTGAACGAGCACGGCATGATGCCGAACTTCTCGCCTCGACCGAGAATGGTGTCCCACAACGCCACCGCGTCCCTCGACGCGCAGAAGATCTCGTAGCCGCGTTCATGCGAGTAGCCGGCGCGCGAGATCGACACCGGCTTACCGAAAAGTTTCGTAGTCTGGTGGTGGAAATACGGCAACGTGGCCAGCTCCATCTCAGCAAAGGATTCGAGCAACGCCAGCGCTTTCGGTCCCTGTACCGACAGCACGTGTACGTCGTCGTCGTTTGCGATCGTGACGTCCTTGCCTTCGGCGATCTCCCGCATCACCGTCTCGGCGTCGCCGTCGCCGTGGGTGGCGCGGTATTCGTCCGGGCCGTCGCGGTACACCAGAAAATCATCGGTGAGCGCGCCCTGCTCGTTGCACACACAGCCCAGCCGCGATTGCCCCGGCTCGAGTCTGGACATGTCCGCGGCCTGCATCGCGTTCAGCACGTCAAGCGCATCCGCACCCTTGATTTTGATTACCCGCAGACAACTTACGTCCCACAGCCCCACGCGCGCGCGTACGGCCACGTGCTCGTCGTCGGGATCGGTGTGGTATGACCACGGCACGCCCATGTTCCACAGCGGCTGCTCGAAGCTGGCGCCCAGGGCCTTGTGTCTGCCATAGAGCGCGTTGGGTCTCAGCTCGCTCTCGCTCATCGCGTACTCCTGGTTTATGAACTTTCACCCGCGATCGCGGCGGCTTCAAACGCCGGCTGCGCGTATCGGCCGAATGGGACTAAACTCTGGGCGTCGCCAAAGTTTCCTGCATGATCGTCCCGGCGCGTTCGGAGCGTCAATCGCACGGAAGATGTACTCCCTAGGGAGTAAGCACGGGCACGGGAAGGTTTGCGCCGGCTGTGCTAATTTCTACGTAAGGATTTCTGTTATACAGCAGCTTGGGGCAGTCGATGATCGAAGGCGTGTTGCTGGACTTGAGCGGCGTGCTCTACGTGGGCGACGAGCCCCTGGCCGGCGCGCATGAGGCGATACAACGTCTGGCCGGGGCACGCGTCCCCGTGCGCTTCGTCACGAACACGACGCGCAGCCCGCGCGCCGCGATTCTGGACAAGCTCGCACGCATGCGGTTTCCGGTTTCCGATGAAACGCTTTTCACCGCGCCGCAGGCCGCGGCGGCGTACGTCGAGAAATCGAATCTGCATCCGTATCTGCTGATCCACCCCGACCTGCGCGGCGAGTTCACCGCGCATCCGCCGGAGACCTGGGATGCGGTGCTGGTCGGCGACGCGGGCGCCGATTTCACCTACGAAAACCTGAACCCGGCATTCCGGGTAATACTCGACGGCGCGCCGCTGCTGGCGATGGGCTACAACCGCTATTTCAAGGAACCCGACGGCTACAGCCTGGATATCGGCCCGTTCGTGGCCGCGCTGGAATTCGCCGCCGACGTGCACGCCAAAGTGCTGGGCAAGCCGGCCGCGGAATTCTTCAAAGCCGCGGTCTCTGAGCTGGGCTGCGAGCCGCAGCACGCGGTGATGGTCGGCGATGATGCGGAGGCCGACGTCGGCGGCGCGATCGCCGCCGGATTGCAAGGCATGCTCGTCCGTACGGGTAAATACCGGGAGGGCGACGAAGACAAGATCGACCCGCGTGCTGTTAACGTCGCCGACATCGGCGCCGCGGTCGACTGGATCCTCGCGAATCGGGCTTGAGGTCAAGGGGTAGCCGCCATCGTTGGTCAACTGGCGCGCGTTACCGGGCACGCGCCACGGGCGCGGCAAGAGGCTTACGCCCCATTGCGTGGGCGCACACCGCATCGCTTATTCCCGCGCCTGCAACCGGTATCCAACACCCGGCTCGGTGAGTATATATCGCGGGTCGCTGGGATCGTCGTTGAGCTTCTGACGCAGACGCTGAACGATGATGCGCAGGTAATGCGTATCCTCCATGTGAGCCGGGCCCCAGATCTCCCGCAGCAGCTGAGTCTGCGTGACGACCCTGTTCTGGTATTTGAACAGCAGCATGAGGACGGCGAATTCCCTGCGCGTAAGACGTACATTTTGTCCGCGAACCGTGACGCGTCGCTGGCCGAAATCAACGTGCAGGTAGCCATCATCGTAGGTGCCGCTCGCAGCGCCGTCCGGTATTCCTGCTCGCAGCAGATTACGCACGCACGCCAAAAACTCCTGCATCCCGAAGGGTTTAGCGCCCTTGTCCAGCGCCTTGACCTTCTCGCCCTCATCGGCGCGTACCGAGAGAATCATTACCGGGACGGAAGACCAGCCACGCAGTTCCGCCAGCACTTCCTTGCCGTCCATGCCGGGCAGGCCCAGATCGAGCACTACCAGATCCGGCGACTGGGTCGCGGCCAGCTCAAGGCCCTGCTCGCCCGTACCTGCCTCGACGACCTCGTAGCCTTGACTCGCGAGACTGATGCGCAGCAAACGCCGGATCTGGGCCTCGTCGTCGATGACCAGAATGCGCGCCGCGGGTTGCGCTGGGTTACGGGTTGCCGCGCCCATTATTGACAGGTTCGTCAGACGCGCCCGGCGGCTCGTGCAACGGCAGGTGTATGGCGATGGTCGTGCCTTTCCCATTGCGTCCGGCCAGCGCCTCGATGCGCCCGCCGTGCGCGCCGACCATGCCGTGACAGATGGCGAGGCCGAGCCCGCTGCCGTAAGGACCCTGGTCGCTGCCGCCGCCCGTGAAGAACATATCGAAAACCTGGCGCCGCTGCGCTTCCGGGATGCCGGGCCCCTGATCGGTCATGGTGATGAGCAAACCTTCATGGTCGCGCCGGGCAGTGATGCGCACCTCGCCGCCCCTGGGCGAGAACCGTGCGGCATTCTCGATCACGTTGACCAGCGCCTGCTCGATGAGCGCCGGGTGCGCATAGAGCAGCGGCAGATCGTCCTGGATATCGCGCACCACTTTGACCTCGGTGAACAGCTCGCGTGTGCGCCGCAGCGCCGAGGCGACGACATCCGCCACCGCCACCCAGTCGCGTTGCAGCTTGAGTCCGCCGTGCCCGAGACGCGTCATGTCCAGCAGATTCTCGATATATCGATTCAGGCGTTGGCCTTCGGAGAGCACGGCGTCCAGCAGTTCTCGTTTATCCTGTTCGGAGAGTTGCGCTTCAAGTTCCTTGAGACTGCTGGCCGAGCCGATCATGCTCGATAGCGGCGTGCGCAGATCGTGCGAGACTGACGACAACAGCGACGAACGCAGCCCCTCGGTCTCCTCGGCGACCCTCGCCTGTTCCAAGCTGGAAGTCAGCCGGGTTCGCGCCAGGGTAAGCACAACCTGGTTTGCCAGCGCGTCCAGCAGCAGGAGTTGCTCCGGCGGGGCGCGGTTCGGGAGCGCCGCGAGCTTGACGCCGAGCACGCCGTAGCATGTTTCATCGAGATCGAGCGGCAGGAAGCGCCAGCCGACGCTGGTCAGGGTGTCGCTCTGATAGCCGCTCACGCGCGCGTGTTTGTACGTCCAGTTCGCTGCCGCGCGTTCCTTTTCCTCCAGCGCGATGGGTTCCGGCGCCGCCGCGACGATATCCAGCCCGTTATCCGCCGGATCCATAACCAGCAGGCAAACGGGTGCGTGTTCAAAGGCCGCGATGGTCTCCACGGCCGCGCGCCGCACCGCGTTCGGCTCCGGCGCCTCGGCGAGCTTCTTGTTGAGCGTGAGCAGCATCTGACTCTGATCGTTGGTTGCGCGCAGGGCGGTAAGCTGTGCGCGCAGGCGGGTCGCCAGATTGCCGCCGATGATCGCCATGACCAGAAAGAAGAAAACACTCAGGATCTCGCCCGTGTCATGAATGCGAAAAGTAAGCCGTGGTTCGGTGAAGAAGAAGTTATACGCAAAAAAGCTGATGCCTGCCGCCGCCAGTGCGGGCGCCAGCGAGGTGCGCGCCGCAACGATCAGCACGCCGGTCAGGAAAACGAGGGACAGATTCGGCAGCGGTAGCGGGAGCAACTGCTCCAGCAGGATCGAGACCAGCACGCACAGCACCACCACCCACGCGGCCAGAACATAATGCCCGACCGGCGTGCGGCGCAGCGCCTCCATCCACCCCTCCCAGCGCCGCAGAAGCGCAGCCGGCTGCTCGGGTTCGGAACCGATCACCGTAATCTCAAAGTCCGTGTTGTGACGCAGCAGCTTCTGCGTCAAGGTGCGGCCGAGCACGCCCGCCAGCGGCCGCTCGCGTGTGCGGCCGATGACGATCGCCGACGCGTTCCGCTCGCGGGCGTAGCTGAGAATCTCCGCGTCGATGTAAGCGCCGCGCAGCGTTACGGTTTCGCCGCCCAAGCGTTCGGCGAGCTGGAAGGCGCGATCGAGCGTCGCCTGCGTCGCCGGATTGCGCACCCGTCCGGTGTCGACGAAGACCACTGTCCATGGCGCGCGCCGGCGCTCGGCGAGCCGCTTGCCGGCGCGCACCACTTGTTCGGAATTGCGTCTGCCGTCAATGGCGACGACGACCCGGTCGCGCGCCGGCCACGGGCCTTGTTTACCGTGGCGCTGCATGGCTTGGCGCAGGTCCGCATCGACATGCGCCGATGCGGCCGCGAACGCCATCTCGCGCAGCGCCGTGAGATTGGAAGGATTGAAATAACCCTCAAGCGCCGGACGCACTTGCTCGGGCACGTAGACCTTGCCACGCTCCAGCCGCTCGATGAGCTCGCGCGGGGTGAGATCGATCAACACGATGTCGCGCGCCTGTTCGAGCAACGAATCGGGCACGGTCTCGCGCTGTCGGACGCCGGTGATCCTGGCGACCGTGTCGTTCAGGCTCTCCACGTGCTGAACGTTGACCGTGGTCCAGACATCGATCCCCTGAGTCAGAATCTCCTGAATGTCCTGATAGCGCCTGGGGTGACGCGTGCCCGGAATATTCCGGTGCGCCAGCTCGTCGACGAGCACAATGTGCGGCTTGCGTTCGAGCACCGCATCGAGATTGAACTCTTTGAATACACGATCTCGATACGTCACCGGCAACAGGGGCACGTGTTCCAGACTTTCGCACAGCGCCTCAGTCTCACGGCGTCCATGACTTTCGATCACGCCGATGACGATGTCGTGGCCTTCCCGATGCGCTTCCAGCGCCGCGAGCAGCATGGCGTAGGTCTTGCCAACACCCGGCGCGGCGCCAAGGAAAACCTTGAGGCCGCCGCGCTGCTCGCGCGCCAAGCCCGCGAGCAGCGCGTCCGGGTCGGGGCGATTATCTTCCGGTCTTGCCATCGCTCATAACAGTCTCAATCAGTCATCTACTCATCGCCTTTTTCTTGTTGGCCAAACGCGCGGTCTTGCGACTGTTCCTCACCGAACTTCTGCTGAAATTCGCCCCGCGCAGAACCGCGGCGGCGACTCTACGACTCGTGGCGCGCGGCCTCGTCCGGATCGAGGGCGGATGACACGGTATGGTCGTCAGGTTGAATTTCGTTATGAGTGAGGTCCGCTCGTATGAATCGGGATCGACGCAGACGTGAATGGAACTGTCTTCTACCTCAGCAGGTATCAGCGAACCTTCCGTCAGTTTGAATTTTTTTATCATGTCCGGCCTCGGAGAAGTTGTACTTGATGATAATGGCACGTTTGGGCGCAGTCATAGCTCGATACGGCAGCTTATGACGCAGGCGCGTAAAAACGCTACTGCGAATTGAATGTAATCGCGTAAAAGTTTCGTAAAAGGCCGCGTGGCGGCCAAGGTTTAAGGAGACCACGCGGCTACTGGGCAAGGAGGGTTGGAGTTCTGATTGAGAGAAATGCGAGCCTGGCCCCTTGTGCCCTGCTCGTGACCCTGTGAGTGCCCAGCCACAAGACTGGTAACCGGCCGTCCAGCGTGACGGGAGCATGTGGGCTTTGTACGCCGGGCCGCGCCAGCCCGCAAACTACAATTCTCGTATTGACGTATCAGCTCTGTGCGCGTTCGAGCTTCCCCCGCGAGACCCTGCCATGTATGATTGTCCGTAAATCAGACAATCAGGCAAAGCATCATGGAAACCAGCAAGGTCGGTAAGCGCGGAACGGTAGTGGTGCCCGCCCGTCTGCGTCGTAAGTTCGGTATCGAAGAAGGTTCTTTGGTGATCGCCGAAGAACGTCAGGACGGCATCTTGATTCGTCCCGCCATGGCGCTCCCGATCGAAATGTATAGCGCGAGACGCAAGGCGGAGTTCCTGCTTTCGAATGCGGTCGATGCCGAAGACTATAAAGCCGCCGTGGACGAAATCAAGAAAATGGGGTTGCGTGTATCGGATATTCCACACCACAAGCCGACGCGCGGCAAGCGTTCTTAGATGGATCGGATCTTCCTGGACGCCAATGTTCTCTTTTCCGCGGCGTATCGAGCCAATGCCGGGCTGACTCGATTATGGACGGCCGATGTGGAGTTGCTGACTTCTCGTTACGCGATTGAAGAGGCAAGGCTTAATCTTGCAGAAGAGATCCAACGAGATCGCCTGGAAAAACTCCTGCGCAATGTGCGCGTGGTAGCGGAGCTTACGTCGGCGCCGCTGCCCCAAGATATCGATCTGCCGGAGAAGGATCGTCCCATTTTACTCGCGGCGATGGCCGCTAAAGCAAGCCATTTGGTGACCGGTGACAAACAGGATTTCGGGCGCCATTTTGGCAAGAGATTGGGTGGCGTCCTTGTCTTGCCGCCTAGTGAATACCTCAACCGCGCGGCCGGCCGGAACAAATCTTGAGCGCGCGACGCCTCGGCTCCCGGCAACGTCGCCTGACCTGTTGCGAGCACGCGCGGCATGCGTGACAATCTCGCGCGGATTACATCCAGTCGCACGCAATGACAAAAAGCTCACCGTGCACTGTGTTTCATCCCGGCTACCGGCTCTATTGACGCCTTATCGCGTCCAAAGCGAGATTGAGCTTAAGCACGTTGACCCGCGGTTCGCCGAGTAGCCCCAAGGTACGGCCCTCGGTGAATTCGGCAACGATCTCGCGCACCCGCTTCTGCGGCAGACCGCGAGCGCGCGCGACGCGCTGCACCTGAAACTCGGCCGCCTCGGGCGAGATGTGCGGGTCGAGGCCGCTGCCGGATGCGGTAACCAGATCCACCGGCACCGAGCCCGCCTGTGGGTTCTCGGCGCGCAGCCGCTTGGCCTCGGCGCGAATTCTTTTGATCACACCCTTGCTGGTCGGGCCGAGATTCGAACCGCTGGATGCCGCGGCGTCGTAGCCGTCGCCGGCGGCCGATGGGCGCGGGTGGAAATACTGATCGCCCGTGAAGGCTTGCCCAGTCAGTCCCGAGCCGATGATCTTGCCATCGCGCTCGATCAGGCTGCCGTTCGCCTGATCAGGGAAAATGAGTTGCGCGACGCCGGTCACGGCAAAGGGATAGATGAGGCCGGTGATGACGGTCAGACCTAAGATCATCACGAGGGCGGGACGGATATGGTTTGACATAGCTCAAATCTCCGAAAGCTCTGGTCAATTCAGAAGCTTGTCATGCCGGTGTAAACCGGCATCCAGTAAAACCAATGTTTCAACTGGATTCCGGCGTGCGCCGGAATGACGAGGAATGCCAGGATTTATTGCTCGGGCCCTCATGACACGTATCACGCAAGGCCGATGGCATTGACGAGCAGGTCGATGACCTTGATGCCCGCGAAGGGCACGGCCAGACCGCCCAGGCCGTAGATCAGCACGTTACGCCGCAGCAGACCGGCAGCACCAGTGGCTTTGTATCCCACACCGCGCAAGGCAAGCGGAATCAGCACGATAATGATCAGCGCATTGAACATCACCGCCGACAGAATTGCGCTTTCGGGAGTGGCCAGCCCCATGACGTTCAGCGCCGCCAGCTGCGGATAGAAACCTAGAAACATTGCCGGATGATGGCGAAGTACTTCGCCACGTCGTTGGCGATCGAGAACGTGGTAAGCGCGCCGCGGGTCATCAGGAGCTGCTTGCCGATGGCCACGACCTCGATGAGTTTGGTGGGATCGCTGTCGAGATCGACCATGTTGCCGGCCTCGCGCGCGGCCTGCGTGCCCGTCTGCATGGCGACACCCACATCGGCCTGCGCGAGGGCCGGCGCGTCGTTGGTGCCGTCGCCGCACATCGCCACCAACCGGCCCTCGGCCTGCTCCTCGCGCAGCAGCTTGAGCTTTGCCTCCGGCGTGGCTCCTGCCAGATAGTCGTCCACCCCCGCTTCGGCGGCGATGGCGGCTGCGGTCGTCGCATTGTCGCCGGTGATCATGACCGTGCGGATGCCCATGCGGCGCAGCTCGGCGAAGCGTTCCTTGATGCCGCCTTTCACAACGTCCTTCAGGTGCACCACGCCCAGCAATCGCCCTCCCCTGGCCACGGCCAGCGGCGTGCCGCCCGACCTAGCGATGCGTTCGGCGGTTTGCTGGATGTGGCGGGACTCCGCCGTTTCGGCTCGGGGATTGGTTCGCTGGCCCACGTGAGCCAGTACGGCGTCGACCGCGCCCTTGCGGATCTCCTCGCCCGCGAGGTCAACGCCGCTCATTCGCGTCTGCGCGGTAAAGGGCACGAAGCGCGCCTTCAGGGATTTCATGTCGCGGCCCCGGATGCCGTATTTATCCTTGGCGAGCACGACGATGGATCGACCTTCCGGCGTCTCGTCGCTCAAGGACGAGAGCTGGGCCGCGTCGGCCAGTTCGCGCTCCTCCACACCTGGCAGCGGTATAAACTCGGTCGCCTGGCGGTCGCCCAGGGTCACGGTGCCGGTCTTGTCGAGCAGCAGGGTGTCGATGTCGCCCGCGGCCTCCACCGCGCGTCCGGAGCTGGCCAGCACGTTGAACCGCACCAGCCGGTCCATGCCGGCGATGCCGATCGCCGACAGCAGCGCGCCGATCGTGGTCGGGATCAGGCACACGAACAGGGCGATCAGCACCACCGCCGGCACCACGCCGCCGGCATAACTCGCAAGGCTCGGGATGGTGACGACCGCCAGCAGGAAGACGATGGTGAGCCCCGCCAGCAGGATATCCAGCGCGATCTCGTTCGGCGTCTTTTGCCGCTGCGCGCCTTCGACCAGGGCGATCATGCGGTCCATGAAGGTCGAACCGGCGCCCGAGGTGATGCGCACCTTGATCCAGTCAGAGATCACCAGGGTGCCACCCGTCACGGCCGAACGATCGCCGCCACACTCACGGATCACGGGCGCCGATTCGCCGGTGATCGCCGCCTCGTTGACCGACGCGACACCGTCGATCACCTCGCCGTCTCCCGGGATCAGGTCGTTGGTCTCGACCAGCACCACGTCGCCGACCTTCAGCTCGGGCGCGGGGACTTGATCGAAGCGGTCCGAATCGCTGGCTGCGAGGCGCTTGGCCATGGTCTCGCGGCGCATACGGCGCAAACTCGCGGCCTGCGCCTTGCCCCGCCCTTCGGCGACGGCCTCCGCGAAGTTCGCAAACACATCTCGCTCAAGCCGTGCGGGCCGGCATTCAGCGGACTCGCCAGGGCGACCGGCGTGATGCTGGAGATGGCGAGGAAGCCCAATAGCGACAGCGGCAGGATCAGCACGGCGAGCATGGTCATCTTGACCTCTCTGGCCTCGATCTTCTTGCCGACATACTCGGGCGTGCGCCCGACCATGAGGCCCGCGATGAACACCGCCAGCACGACGAACAGCAGCATGCCGTAGAGGCCGGCGCCGACCCCGCCGATGATGATCTCGCCCAAGAGCATGTTGACGAGCGGCACGAGCCCACCCAGCGGCATGAAGCTGTCGTGCATGGCATTGACCGCGCCGCACGACGCCGCCGTGGTAACGGTGGCGAAGAGCGCCGACAGCGCGGGCCCGAAGCGGACTTCCTTGCCCTCCATGTTGCCGGCGGCGATGTCCACGCCCAACGGCGCCATCAGCGGATTGCCGGCGGCTTCGGCCCAATACGCGATGGCCACCCCGGCGACGAAAATAATGCCCATCGCGGCGAAGATCGCCCAGCCCTGGCGTTCATCTTTGACCATGCGGCCGAAGGTGTTGGTCAGTCCCGCGCCGATCGCAAAGATCAGCACCATCTGCACGAGGTTCGTCAGCGGCGTCGGATTCGTGTACGGATGCGCCGAGTTGGCATTGAAAAATCCCCCACCGTTGGTGCCCAGCATCTTGATCGCTTCCTGCGAGGCGTTGGGTCCCTGGGCGATGACCTGCGTGGCGCCCTCGACCGTGGTGGCCGTGACGTAGTCGCTCAGATTCTGCGGCACACCTTGCCAAACCATGAACAAGGCAACAACAAACGAGATCGGCAGCAGCAGGTATAAGGTGCCACGCACGAGATCGGCCCAGAAGTTGCCGATGCCCTGGACCGAGCGGCGCGCGAAGCCGCGGATGAGCGCCACCGCGAGCGCGATGCCGGTCGCCGCGGAGACAAAATTCTGCACCGTCAGCCCCATCATCTGCGTCAGGTAGCTCATGGTGCTCTCGCCCGCATAGGCCTGCCAGTTGGTGTTGGTGGTGAAGCTCACGGCGGTGTTGAAGGCGAGATCCGGGTCCACCGCCGCGAAGTCCTGGGGATTCAGCGGAAGCACGCCTTGCAGCCGTTGCAGCGCATAGAGCAGCAGGAAGCCCGCGAGATTGAACAGCAGCATGGCCATCGCGTAGCGCGTCCAGTGCTGCTCTTCGTTCGGATCGATACCGGCCAAACGGTAAAGGCCGCGCTCGATCGGCGCGAGCACCGGCCATAAAAACGTCCGCTCGCCCGCGAACAGGCGCGTCATGTAGCCGCCCATCGGTTTCACCAGGGCGACGATGATCGCGCAGAAAAGCGCAATCTGGAGCCATCCGTTGAAGGTCATCGCAACGCCTCAAAGCTGTTCTGGTCGCAACAGCGCGTAGATGAGATAGACGAGCAGCACGACCGCTACCAGCCCGCCCAAGACGTAGTCGAAGATCAGCATGTCAACCTCACAGTCGGTCGCAGGCCGCGACGTAGGCCATGAAGGCCGCGAAAAAGGCGAGCCCAAGTGCCAGCACGATCAGATCAAACATTGAAATCTCCTTCTCAACACGGCGAATACAAGGCCAGAAAGATCGCGATGCCGACGAGCGCCATCACCAACTTCGCCGGGCGCGGCAGATGATCGGACAGGCCATCACTGGGGAGGGATAGAAACAGGGACACGGCACTCCTTGATCAGCCAGCGTGCGCATTGGCGCATGTGGCCGTCGGATTAGAGTCACGCCGCGTAAAAGCGCTATATCAAAACGGGCTGAGGCGCATAAAAATTGCGTAAAGAAGTGGCGGGCAGAGCGACGAAACGGGGCGCGATTACGGTTGATGACGTCACCGCGGCGGTGACAAATGCCGTGCCGCTACGCGCTCACCCCCATCCCACCTTCCCCCTCAAAGGGGGAAGGAGGCTCATGGTCGTTGGGAGCACATTATGCAGCAACGAACTTTGCCTTGAGGCGAGGGATTTCTTCCATCCCCGATGAGGACACTACTCCGCCCGCGTCACTTCCACGAGATTATCGTTGTAAGTCGGCGCGTGGCCCATGTTGACGAACGCGTTGGAGCTCACGCAATTCACCGAGCCGTCGCCGCGGTTCCGGCTGCGCCAGTAGCCTAACGTCGCGACCACCACACCCGCGTTCACGTCGTCGGTGATCCGCGCCTGCGCCTGAAAGCCGCCGCGGTCGTTGAAGACCTTCACCCACTCCCCTTCCTCGATGCCGCGCGCGGCCGCGTCGGCCGCGTTGATCAGCACGAACTGCGCCCCCTGACCGTTGACCTTCTTCGCCTCGTTGGCGTAGCAGGAATTCAGAAAGCCGTGACTCTTGGGCGAGACGATGTTGAGCGGGAATCTCTGCGCAAGCGCCGGGTCGTTGTGCGCGTTCTCTCTTGGCGGCACGTAGCCGGGCACCGGATCGATGGGCTCGCCGCCCTGCTCTGCTTCGTACATCTGCCGGAACGTCGGCGCCACGAAGTTGCCGTTCGCCGCCAGACTGGATACCAATTCGCACTTGCCGGACGGCGTCGGAAAATTACCTTTCTGGTGCGGCGTACGATTGTCGGGCGCGCCGTTGTTCAGATGCGCGTAGCCGCGGCTCAGGAAAGTCTCCATGGTGATGCCCTGCATCTGCGGCGCGCTCCAGTCCACGTAATGTTCGATCATTTCCTTATCCGAGCGCTTGAACTGCGCATCGTCGAAGCCGAACATGGCGGCCAGCCGCCGGAAGATCTCGGTGTTCGACGCGCACTCGCCCTGCGGTTCGATGGCTTTCTGGTTCAAAGTCCAGTAAAAATGCCCCCAGGAGAACATCATGTCGTCGTGCTCGCCGGCCATGGTCGCGGGCAGGATGACATCGGCATACGACGCGGTGTCGGTGATGAAGTGCTCGGCGGCGACGGTGAACAAATCCTGGCGCGCGAGGCCTTGCGCGATCTTGTCGGTCTCCGGCGCCTGCGACATCGGGTTCGCGTTATAGACCATCAGCGACTTGATCGGCGGATCGAGCTTCAATTCGCCGGTGAGCGCGGCGCCGAGCTGCAAGGTATTGACCACCCGCGTGCCGGGCTTGATCCACTCGGGACGGCACACGCGATCCCAATGCGCGGGAAATTCCCAGATCGGCATCTGCAACAGCCCGCCGCCCACGTGCCGCCACGCGCCCGTCAGCGCCGGAATGCAGCACACGGCGCGGATGGTCTGGCCCCCGCCGGCGGAACGCTCCAGCGCCACGCCCAGGCGAATCACCGAAGCCCCGGCGCGATGGAACTCGCGCGCTAACGCGCGGATGTCGTCCGCGGCCACGCCCGTAATCTTCTCGGCGTTCTCCGGCGTGAACTCGCGCGCGCGTTCTTTCAATTGATCGAAACCGACCGTGTATTTCTCGATGTAATCGTGATCCAGCAGGTCTTCGTTGATCAGCACGTTGATGAACGCCATGGCGAGCGCGCCGTCGGTGCCGGGCCTGGGCGCGATGTGCCAGTCGGCCTCTTTGGCCGTACGCGAACGGAAGGCATCGATCACGACCACCTTGGCGCCGCGCTTGTGGGCTTCGCGGATGATGCGCCAGTGATGAATGTTGGTGCTGACGCTGTTGCAGGCCCACAGCACGATGTATTTCGAATGAACGAAACTCTCCGGATCGACGCCGCCGGTCGGGCCCACGGTGAGCAGCCACGCGGTGGATGAGCCGGACGCGCAGAACGTTTTCTCGCACACCGTCGCGCCCAGCCTGTTGAAGAACGCGTCACCCACGGTCAGGCCCTGCAACAAGCCTTCGTTGCCGAGATAGTTGTAAGGCAGGATGGCCTGCGCGCCGTGCTGGTCAATGATCTCCGTCCAGCGCCGCTTGATCGTGGTCAGCGCCTCGTCCCAGGTGATGCGCAGGTACTGACGGCTGCCCTTGGGCCCGTTGCGCTTGAGCGGATACAGCACGCGCTCGGCGTTGTAATGATGATCGTGATAATCCTTGAGCTTCACGCACAGGCTCCCATGCGTGAACGGATGATCGGGATTGCCGCGCACCTCCACCAGCCGCCCGTCTCTTACCTTGTAAAGCATCGAGCAGGTGTCCGGGCAGTCGTGCGGACAACCGCCAAAGAAGGTTTGTTCCAGAGGTGTCGCGGTCGCCATGCTGCCTCCTGATTATTGTATAGGGCCTTGAACGGATCAGTGGTTCTTACGCCCACGCCTCGCCGGTGTCAACAGGATTGGCTAGCGGCGGGAGCTAATCCGCCAGGACAGGGACCCCTCTTAATAGCGACTATGCGCAATCCGAAAGACTAGTCTCTATTTTTTAGCGCGAAGAGGCTCAGAACGTTGCGGTTTTTCCGTTACCCTCCCCGGTATCACAATTTACCCGTTTCTTATTGCCCATGACGACAGCGACTTTCGGCGCTCGCGAGGCGAGATTCCGAATCTCCGCCGGAAGCTGCGGCTGAAATGGGCGACATCGCTGAACCCCCAGGTGAAAGCGATTTCCGTAATGCTTTGGTTGCCGGTGCTTGGGTCGCCAAGCGCCCGCTCACACGCGTCGAGTCGCCGCGCCCAGATCCAGCGGTCGAGCGTGGTTGCCTCCGGCTGGAATACCTTGTGCAGGTAGCTAGGAGACAATCCAAGATCGCGGGCGATCGTGCTGACCTTAAGCTCGGGGTCGTCAAGGTGCGCGATCACGTAAGCCTTGATACGCGCCACTTGTTTATCGCTCGATCTCGCAGCCGGGAGATCCATATCGCGCAGGGCGCGCAATTCGCCGACAAGCACGCCCAGTAGGCCATCCGCGATATCCAACGCGACGCCAGGATGCCACGATCCGCCCTCATCGCAAACGGTATGCACCATCTGCAGCAACATCCGGGCCGGCCCGTCCGCAGCCGGAGCCGTTATTGCCGTAAGTGTCTCGCAGCCTCTTAACCGCGAGGCCAATGTCGGACGCGGTATTCTAAGTGTGATCAGCTGGTAATCCTCGTCCATTACCAGCTCGTAGGGGCGCGTGCTGTCAGAAAGCACGAACTCGCCCGGATTCACAATCGCTTCGCGCCCATCCTGATGTAAACGGGAAACGCCTTTGAGTTGAAGGCAGACGAGAAAGAAATCCTCGGCTGACCTGGCGATCTGCCGGCGCGAACGCGTGATTCGCTTAGCAAAGTGTGCCACGGCGAGAACCTGGGTCAGTGAAAGCATCGCGAGGTCCCGATGCAGTATCGAGCCCGTAAATTCGTCGCGGTTGAAGATGCGGAAATCCAGTTCGACCAACCGATCGCTAGCGGCCTCTTTCCAAGCCGCCAAGCGCTGACCCGGCGGCACGTTTAGGGTGGAAAATCTCTCGGCGCATCCCATGTTTTCTCCTTGAGCAAAGTGGACTCTCGATCAACGATTGATTCACTACCGAACAAGAACGTTCGGTGGCTGCCGTTTACGCTAGGGCCTGTTTCTGGGGCATGGTTTATACCATCGCATGCACAACTCGTGATCTCGGCCTTTCCCAAAAATTATCCAATTTACTTACGGCGATGGCAAACCGCTTGAGAAGGAGGCAACTGCTTGTTGCTAGACCCCGTGGCGGTGTAGTAGAAGGCACTCCACCCACTGGCCGTCGGACGTCTGTCTTGCGCATTCGGGAAGGGTTTGCACGCTTCGGTCAAGAACAAACCGTCGTGCTGATCGCCGTGATGCTGGCAGTTGTTTTCGCCATCATGCTGCCCGATTTCGTCTCTTGGGGCAACGCCATGGCGCTGTTCCGCAGCGTGTCCGTCTTGGGCGTGCTCGCGCTCGGTATGGCTTTAGTCATGATCGGCCGCGGCATCGATCTATCGCAGGTCGCGATCGCCCTGGTCTCCGCGGGAACTGCCGTCAGCTTAATGATCAATGGTATCGCCATGCCCATCGCGCTTCTTGCAGGATTTGCGACCGCGCTCGGCTCAGGCACGCTCAATGGCGCCATCATCGCGTATCTCGAGGTGCCTCCGCTATTAACGACCCTGGCGAGCGCATTCCTCTTTATCGGTATTGCCCGCGTGTGGCTGTTTGATTCAGCAATCATCAGTGTTCCGGCAGACAGCGCGGCCATTCTAGCGCTCGGGCAGCAATGGCTGGGTGCGCCCGTTCCGCTGATTGTCTTCATCGTGTGCGCGCTCGTTGTGCACCTGTTCTTGTCGCGCACGGTGCCCGGACGCTTCATCTACGCCCATGGCGACAACGCAGAGGCTGCCCGACTGTCCGGGCTTCCGGTGCATGGCATTACCCTGCTCGAATACAGCATGTCCGCCATCATTGGCTACGTCGCCGGTCTGCTCATGATCGCTTCGACTGCAATGGTCGACCTAAACACCGCCAACTCAACCTTGATCTTCGAAGTGATTCTGGTCGTGATCCTGGGCGGCGTAAGCCTCGCAGGCGCGCGTGGAAGCGTCGGGAGTGTACTGGCGGGCACGCTGCTGATCGGTGTGCTGCTGAACGGCATGATCCTGATGGACTTGAGTTATCAGCTCCAGAACATCATCACGGGCGGCGTGCTCTTGATCGCAATCGTGTTGGACAGCTGGCTTCATCCGCGTGATGAAGAGACAGCTCGGCAAGGCGATTAGTGTTATGGGTTGCTCTTCCAATTAAGAAACAGGAGATTCCATGAGAATCAAAAAGTCAGTCAAGTCCCTCGTGCTGGCGGCCACAGCGACGTTGTCCGCAGTGGCACTCGCTCAGCCGGATCCGCGCGCCCAGATACCGATCGACTTCGACAATGCGATCAAAAGAAAGACCGTTGCCTGGGTTCCGCTCACCCTCAGCACCCCGCTTGGCATCATATGGACTGACGTCATGCGCCAGAACTTCGAGAAGTACGGCATCGAATTCATCGTCCGTGACCCGAATTTCGACACGGACGCCCAACTGCAGGCGGTCACCTCGCTAATCAACGAAAAGCCCGATGTCCTGGTCGTGCAGAACGCTAATGTATCCCTGCTCACCAGAGAGCTGAAGCGGGCGATGGACGAGGGCATCTTTGTGATACAGGTGAACATGATGTCGAATCAGACGTCGGACGCGTACGTCGGTGTGGATAACGTCGACAGTGGCCGGATCATCGCCACGGACATCGTGGCCGAATGCGGCGGGGGCAAGAGCTCCGGCAAGGTGGCGCTCGTGGCGGGCGAGCCGACCTCCGCGGGCAGCCTCGAGCAGCTCAAGGGAGCGATGGAGGTGTTCGATGCCAATGATTCGATCGAGGTGGTCTCGACCCAGGCGGCGAACTGGGACAGCAACAAGGCTTACCAAATCACCGCGACCGTCCTCCAGCAGCATCCGGACCTCTGCGCGACCTATGGCTTCTGGGGTGTCATGCAGCAGGGTGCGGCCCGCGCGGTCGAGGCGGCGGGGCTTGAAGGCAAGGTCAAGGTGTATGCGTCCAGCGGCGGGGTCAGCTCGGATTGCGACATGGTCGAGCAGGGGCTTTTCCACAAAGTCCTGTCATATCGGGCAGATTTCCAGGGTCAGCAAATCACGGATGCCGTCCTCACCCTTTTGCAAGGCGACGATGAGCCCGGCACAAAGAACCTCGTCTACCTCTCCAACAACTACTGGGTCGAGAACGAAGCGGATCGCAGCTATTGCTACGACCTTCCGGCGTCTAATTAGAGATCCAGATCGGCCCAAACCCATGAGCAGTCTTGCAAGCGGTGATGGCGTATTTCGGGGTGCAATACATCCATCGAAGCCATTTTCGATCCTTACTCGCGCCGCCTGCTCACCCAAACAGCCGGCTCGCAAGGGTGGGCATTGCCCGCCAAAGGTAAGGATTGGTCAATGGGATTTGAGTTACCACGGCTCGGGCGGTGCGCTGGATGTGCGGACTTGTATGCCGGGCAAGAGGCGCCCTTATCCAAAGGAGGCACCAGGATTGCTCGATGATGGGGCAGTCCGCCGCTCACCTTAGAGATCTGTACCTGCAAACTATGCGAGTCACGGCTAACGATCTCGAGACCTTCGTGCGATTGGCCGATAATCCTACGTCTTGGGCCGTCTACCATGCCACCGTTCGAGTTAAGGCACGGAAGCCAAAGAAGGCACATGTCACTTAAGGCGGAGTTGCTCGCAATGCGTTGGCTGAAGCCTGCCGTACCCTTTCTCGTGATGTGCCTTCTGTTCGGCGTATTTGCGCTCGAGGTGCCGAATTACTTGAGCATTGTCAACCTGCAGCAACTCACGCGCGACTTCGCCGAGCCGGGCCTGGTGGCGATCGCCATGGCCATCGTGGTTCTCGCGGGCGGTATCGATCTCTCGGTGGGGGCGACGTTCGCGCTTGCCAACTTCGCGGCGCTTTACCTGTTTAGGATCCACGGCCTGCCGCTGGAGGCCGCGGTGCTCGGCACATTGGCCGTCGGACTGGTGATCGGCGCGATCAACGGCTTTCTCGTGGCCTATGTCAATGCCCGGCCCTTCCTCACGACCTTGGCGATGCTGCTGATTCTGCGCGCGAGCTACGACATGGTGACGAACGCGTACGTCCTTGAGATCGCCGGCGCGATGCACACGAGCCGCACTTGGGATTTCTTAGGCATGGGAACGATGCTCGGTATCCCGGTGAACATGGCCGCGCTCATCGTCGTCGGGTCGCTGGCGTATTTATTCCTCACTCGCGTTCGCCCCGGGTTGCACATCATGGCCGTCGGCGCCAGCCGCAAGGCGGCGCGCCACGCCGGCATTGACGTGCAGCGTACGTTGTTCCTTGCCTATGTTCTCAGTGGGCTCGTTACGGCACTGGCCGGATTGTTCTACGCCGCGCGCCAGAACAGCGCCGGTTCCGACGCAGGAGAAGGCTGGGAGCTCACCGCGCTGACGGCCGTCATCGTGGGCGGCATAAGCCTCGCCGGCGGTCGTGGCACCATCGTTGGCGCGATCATTGGCGCGGCGATACTATTCATTCTTTCAAGCGGACTGTTGCGCATGAACGTGCCAGGCGATCTGACCTCAGCGCTCATCGGCTTGATCCTGCTTGTGGCTGTAGCTATTACCCTCCAGCGAGTAAAGAACAAAGGCGCGGCCCATTGAAATCATCCGTTGAGGCAGCGGCATGCGCAACGCGCGAAGGTGCACCGATCTTGCGTATTACGGGCGGCAGCAAAAGGTATGGCGGTACTCATGTTCTTGACAATGTTGATTTCGAGATTTATGCCGGAGAAGTCCACGCGCTCCTGGGCGAGAATGGCGCGGGGAAGTCGACCTTGGCCAAGATCATCGCTGGGGCAGTACGCTTAAGCTGCGGCAGCTTGACCATCAGCGGAGAGGTAAAGCATTTCCGCTCACCGGCTGACTCCTTGAGCGCCGGTGTAGCGATGGTCTATCAGGAAACCAGCTTGATCCCGACGATGACCGTCGCACAGAACCTGCAGTTGGGGCATGAGCCGTGGATCAATCGCTCATCCTCGATCAACGACCGCGCACGGCGAATACTTCAATCGTTGCACTTCAACGTCGATCCGCGCGCGGTGGTCGAAAAGCTAAGCCTGGCACAACGCCAGATGGTCGAAATCGCGCGCGCCGTCCAGTCGAATGCTCGCGTGATTATCTTCGACGAGCCAACCGCCAGTCTGTCACCCGCGGAACGCCGACGATTCTTCGGCCTGCTGTGCACGCTGCGCAAGCGGGGCTTAGGGTTAGTGTTCATAACCCACGCGCTGGAAGAGGCACTAAAGGTCTCGGATCGGATCACCGTGTTACGCGATGGCAAACGCCTGACGTGCGCGCCAGTCGCAGCGTTCGACCGTCCGACATTGGTCCGGCTGACGGTCGGACGCGACTTCGTAAACACGCGCCACACAACGCAGGGAGGTACACGCGGCGAGAAGGTGCTGGCGGTTGAAAGCGTGACCATGGGTACGTTGGTGAAGAACATGTCTTTCTCGCTCTACGCGGGGGAGGTCGTCGGTATCACCGGGCTCATCGGTTCCGGCCGTAGCGAGATCGCCAAGATTGTCGCCGGCGTGTTCCAGCGCGATCGCGTGCGTGGAGGAATGATCTGTCTGCGCGGCAGGCCGGTCCGTTACCGAACACCGGCCCGGGCCATTCGCGATGGTATCGTCTACATCACCGAGGAACGCAAACTCAATGGATTCTTCGAGACGATGACTGCCGACGATAACATCTATCTTGGCTCGCTGACGGCCCACCGTGGTTGGCGCTTCCTGTATTCGCGCACGGCGCGAAAACGGATTAGCGATTACTGGATCGAGAAGCTGTCGATCAAATCCTCGGACCGCAGGCTCAAGCTCAACGGATATTCTGGCGGTAATCAGCAAAAAACCGTGTTGGCTAAGGCACTCGTACAGGAACCGCAAATTGTTTTTTTTGACGAGCCCACCCGCGGTGTCGACGTCGGAGCCATTCCGCAGATCCACGAGATCATTCGGATGCTCGCGCGCGAGGGCAAGGCCGTGGTAGTGATATCGTCCTACCTGCCCGAAATTCTTAGCGTCTCCGATCGGATTTTGGTGGCGCGAAAAGGGCGCATCGTCGAGGAATTCGATGCGGCATCGGCGACCGAAGACAAGGTCATGCACGCTGCGACTTACTGCGCCTCAGGCTTGATGTAACGCATACAATCGCCCCCCGATTCGCGACGCAGCCTGCCCAAGCCACGCCAGACAGTGCCGCCGCTGCTTTTCATTCAACCAGCCCGTTGCGTGTGTGCCGGGCAAGACACGAAGCCCCGGCTACCGACTGACAAAGTCGCCTTTGACAATCATGATGCCGTGCATAAAAATCCGGCAACTACACTGGGGAAGCGAGCGGCGAGTCATTTTGGATGTGCATCTTCTCCGCGTCTTAAGCAGTGGCACATTGGGGCGCCGAATCAGTAATTGCGTCCTTGATGTTTACCAATGGAACAAGATCCCAATCAAAAAGCAGGGCTTCCCCTCCGAATCTTCCGTTGCGAGGCGAGTACGGAGTACGCGAAGCGCGTTATGGCGTTAGCCGAGATCAACTTCTCGTTGCAGTGCCTCAGCCGTCTCCGGGAGATGAATCAATGCGTGGATAGTGACCCGCTTTTACGCGAGGCATTATGGAACGCGGCGATTGTGAGGCTATTTAGTGTGTTTGATGGGCCAAATGCCCTCAAGCTCAATCTTCTCAATGAAATGCCTGAGGGAGCTCACGAAGCATTTCAGTTCTTTCTCAATTACAGAAACAAACACATTGCACATAAAGTTAATCCAATTGATCAAGTGAAAGCAGGCGTGATCTTGAGCGACCCTACCGAAACAGAACGACGGGTTTTGGGTGTCGGTAATCTCGGAACGCAGGACGCTTCTTTTGCTGATCCAACTTTCGTGAGCAGCCTTGGAGACTTCGCGGCCGCCCTATCGAGGCGGGTTTGCATTGAAGCTAAGCTGTGGATCGAACGCACGCTTGATGAAGCTAAATCGAGGGATATCGATGAACTGTACAGACTCCGCTCATTGCGCGTAGTAGTCCGAAATAGCGGACATCTTAAGAATAGTGGAACCTAATATTCCGCTGCAGCCGATCGCCCGGGGAACCTTCGCTTTGCACAAGCATCTGTGGCCGGCAGCGGCTGAACTTGGTTGGTTGGGCGCGGGATCGGACAATCTGCCTTGAAATCGCGGACATGAAGCCATAGGAATCAACGAGTGGCCGCACTTCGACCTTACGGGTGCCGCGAGGATCCGGCCGCGCCGCTGGGCCCGCTGGCGCCGGACCTTACGCGGGCCACGACCTTTGCGTACCCGACCGCCGAAGAAGTCCGCGCCGTTGGCGCCGGCGAACTGCCCGGCGAGTTCTACCCCCGTTACGGCCACCCTGCCGGCCGCCTCTTCGAACAGAAGGTCGCCGAACTCGAAGGCGCCGACGGCGCCGTGTCTTTCGGCTCAGGCATGGCGGCGCTCCACGGCGTCTTTTGTGGCCTCTTGCAGAAAGGGGATGTCATCGCCGTCAGCCGCCATGTTTACGGCGGCGTCGAGGGGCTCGTCGCGAAGGACCTTCCACGCTTTGGCATCGAGGTGCGTCGCTTCGACCCATTCGACGAACGCTCACTGGAGCAAGCCGTCGCAGGAACCGTAAGGCTGATCCATGTCGAGACGCCGACCAACCCACTGTGCCGGGTCGTCGATCTGAAGCGAATCGCCGCCGCAGCTCGCCGGTGCGGCGCCTGGCTGTCTGTGGATGCGACCTTTCTCCCGCCGCCATTCCAGCGCCCTGTGACTCACGGGGCCGATCTCGTGATGCACAGCGCCACGAAGATCATCGGCGGCCATTCGGATGCTCAGGCCGGGATCGTTTCCAGCCGTCACGAACTACTGGAGCGACTCGAGGCATTCCGTCGCCGCACCGGGGCTGTTCTGGCGCCTGATACAGCGTGGCTACTGGTTCGTTCACTCGCAACACTCGATTTACGCGCGCGCAAGGCGACGGAAAACGCTTCGAAGGCGGCGCATTTTCTCGAAGAGCGGCGCGGTAACGGCGGCAGAGTGGCGCGCGTTCACTATCCGGGACTGGCTCAGCATCCCGACCACCACATAGCACGCCAGTACATGGAAACGTTCGGCTTTGTGCTCGCCTTCGAGGTTGCGGGCGGCCTGCCCGTCGCCGTGGAAGTCTACAATCGATTGCGCGTCATCGCGCGCGCCGTATCCTTGGGCGGCGTCGAAACATTGGCCTCCATTCCGCTCCATACCTCGCATGCGACGATGTCCGCTGACGAGCGGCAAAGCGTGGGCATTGCCGATGGCCTCATTCGACTCTCGTTCGGGATCGAGCCGTATGAGGTGCTGGCCGCCGATCTCGCAGCCGCATTGAATGCATGAATGGCCGTTGGCGGACTCAGCGGTCGAGCACGACGCATCGATCGTGTGCCTGACCGCGATTGGGCCGCGGAAGGATGGGAATTATGGAACGAACCATTACGGGATTTGGGCGTGACGACGAGGGCGACTGGGTTGCGATCCTGAGTTGCGGCCATCCGCAGCACGTACGACACAGGCCGCCGTTCATCAACCGGCCCTGGGTGACGACCGAGCCGGGTCGCAATAGTAAGTTGGGCGCGACGCTCAATTGCGTGCGATGCGATCGATTCGAGCTGCCGGCAAGCTTCATCCCGTACAAGCGAACACCTGTCTTTACCGAGGAATCCGTCCCTGCGGGACTGAAGAAAGATCACTCAACAAAAGCCGGCGTCTGGGCAAAAATCGTCGTCATAGAGGGCACACTTCGATATCGGGTAGACGCGCTGCAAACGGACGTGAATCTCTCTCAGAACAAACCTGGCATTGTTGTGCCCGAAGTCGCCCACAGTGTGGAACCTTTGGGAATGGTCCGTTTTTTCGTCGAGTTCTACAGGCCGCCGGGCGAGGCCGCTTGACAGCAGACTATTTGTATACTAACGCACGGATTGAAAGGCTAGTCCACATGTTCTCTGATCCGAGCGATATCAAAAAGTAACGAGGCGGAACCGGATGTGGCAAATGGCACTTAACAAACGAGTGCACCAGTGTTTACGGGTATACTCTTGTCATGATCAATGAATTCACAGCAATTTTCGAGCGCGATGGCGAGTGGTATATCGCCTACTGCCCAGAGATTCCAGGCGCCAACGGTCAGGGCCGGACGAAAGAAGAAGCCCGGGAAAGCCTCGCCGCGGCCATCGCACTGATTTTGAATGACCGCAGGGAAGACGCGCTTCGAGGTCTCCCCGCTGACGCTGAGCAGGACATGGTGCGAGTTGGGTGAAGCGAGGCGTTCTGCTTCGGCACCTTCGGCGCAACGGCTGTTATCTTAAGCGCGAAGGCACCTCGCATTCTCTCTGGTGCAATCCGGCGACGGGGTCAGTTGAGGCCGTGCCTCCTCGCGAAAAAAATACGTCGTCGACTGTCTGTGGCCGAGATTGGCGGATGAACGCACCTGATTAAGACCCGCGAATCCGGCAATGCGCCTCCACAACTGGGAAGCGCGCCGCGAACGCGTTAGCCGTTTAAGCACCCTAAAATAAATCGGACACTCATGTTCGAGCAAGCCTTCAAAAACATCGACGACGTGCTGTGGAAGGAAGCCGGCTGCACCACCGAGCTGGACTACACCGAGCAGACGTCGTGGATGCTGTTTCTGAAGTATCTGGACGACCTGGAGCACGAGCGTTCGGCGAAAGCCGAACTGCTCGGCAAGCCTTACACCCCGATCATCGATGACGAACACCGCTGGTCGCGCTGGGCCGCGCCCAAGACCGCCGACGGCAGATTCGACCATAACAACGCGCTGACCGGCCCTGACCTGATCGATTACGTCGATACCAAGCTGTTCCCGTATCTGATGGGCTTCAAGCAGCGCGCGACCCGCCCGGACACCATCGAATACAAGATCGGCGAAATCTTCGGCGAGATCCGAAGCAAGTTCCGCAGCGGGTATTCGCTACGCGATGCACTGGAGCACGTGGACGCGCTGCGCTTCCGCTCGCAGCAGGAAAAGCATGAGCTGTCGCACCTCTACGAAGCCAAGATCAGGAACATGGGCAACGCCGGGCGCAACGGCGGCGAATACTACACGCCGCGCCCGCTCATCCGCGCCATGATCAAGGTCATCAAGCCCAAAATCGGCGAGCGCATCTATGACGGCGCCGTGGGTTCGGCGGGCTTTCTGTGCGAGTCCTACGACTACATGCGCCCGCAGGTGCAGAATGCGGCGCAGCTCGACGCGCTCAAGAACCACACGTTCTACGGCAAGGAGAAAAAGAGCCTCGCCTACGTCATCGGCATCATGAACATGATCCTGCACGGCATAGAGGCGCCCAACATCGTCCACATGAACACGCTGGCCGAGAACGTCAGCGACATTCAGGACAAGGATCGCTTCGACGTGATCCTCGCCAATCCGCCCTTCGGCGGCAAGGAACGCAAGGAGGTGCAGCAGAACTTCCCCATCCGAACCGGCGAGACGGCGTTTCTGTTTCTGCAGCACTTCATCAAAATGCTCAAAGCCGGCGGACGCGCCACCATCGTCATCAAGAACACGTTTCTGTCGAACTCGGACGGCGCCTCGCGCGCGCTGCGGCAGGAACTGCTGGAAAGCTGCAACCTGCACACGGTGCTGGATTGCCCGGGCGGCACCTTCCTCGGCGCGGGCGTGAAGACCGTGGTGCTGTTCTTCGAGAAAGGCGCGCCGACACGCAAGGTGTGGTACTACCAGCTCGATCCCGGCCGCAGCCTCGGCAAGACCACGCCGCTCAATGACGACGACCTGAAAGAGTTCGTCGCGCTGCAGGCCAGCTTCGCGGAATCGCCCAAATCATGGTCAGTGGATATGGCCGACATCGATCCGGCGAATTTCGATTTGTCCGTCAAGAACCCGAACAAGGCCGAGGAGGCGCCGCTGCGTCAGCCGGAGGAAATTATTGAGGAGATGACCCTGCTCGATGAGGAGAGCGCGAAGATTCTGGAAGGCATTCGGGAGATGCTTTGATGGGAAGTTGGGAGACTGCAAAGCTTGGTGAGGTTTGCCAGATGATTAAGAGAGGCGTCACGCCCAAGTATGTTGAAGCGGGCGGAATGCCAGTGATTAATCAAAAGTGCATTAGAAATCACTTGGTCAACTTCAGTTTAGCTCGAAGACATAATCCTCTGGCTAAGCCGGTCGACAAGGAAAGGCATATCCAAGTAGGTGACGTGCTCGTTAACTCTACGGGCACAGGAACCTTAGGTCGCCTCGCGCAGGTTCGTGAATTGCCACAACAATCTGCTACTGTAGACACCCACGTTACGATTGTGCGGCCGCTCCCCGGAAAGTTCTATCCTGATTTTTTTGGCTACATGCTTACGACAATCGAGGAGGACATTGCTTCTAGCGGCGAAGGAGCAAGCGGCCAAACAGAACTTTCTCGGAGCACCCTTGAGCAGAAATTCAAAGTCTGCTTCCCTCGATCTCTAGAAGAACAAAAGCGCATTGTCGCCATTCTCGATGAGGCATTTGAGGGGATCGCGGCTGCGGTCGCCAATGCCGAAAAGAACCTTGCCAACGCCCGCGAACTGTTCGAAAGCTACCTGAATTCCGTCTTCACCCGGAAGGGCGAAGGGTGGGTGGAAAGCGCCCTCGGTGATCTTATTGAGATAAAACACGGGTTCGCTTTCAAGAGCGAATTTTTCAAAAGCGCGGGCAAGTATGTACTACTTACGCCTGGGAACTTCTATGAAGAAGGCGGTTATCGAGATCGAGGTGAGAAACAGAAGTTCTATGTTGGCGAAATTCCTCGTGACTTTATACTCAGAAAAGACGATTTTCTAATCGCGATGACAGAGCAGGCAGCGGGTCTGCTGGGGAGCTCAATGATCGTTCCGCAGGAAGATAAATTTCTCCACAACCAGCGGCTAGGCCTAGTGATAGTGAAACCCACTACTTGTTGGTGCAATGAGTTTTTCTTTCATGCCTTTAATACGAAAAAATTTCGAAAGGCGGTACACGATGATGCTTCCGGCGTGAAGGTGCGGCATACATCTCCAAAGAAACTAGGACGTTTGATGATTTCCTATCCTCCGTCGCTATCGGAGCAGGAACGAATTGCAGCTAGTCTTGATGATGTTCTGCTCAAATCCAAAAGCCTTGAAACTATATATCGACAAAAGCTTGAAAACTTCGGCCAGCTCAAACAATCCATCCTCCAAAAAGCTTTTTCCGGCGAACTCACGTCCAAACTCGAGCGAACCCTGAAAGAGGCGCTTGGATGAACGAAGCCGAAACCCGCGCCGAGCTGATCGATCCGGCTTTGAGGGTGGCGGGCTGGGGCGTGGTGGAAGCCAGCCGCGTGCGGCGCGAGCAGATCACCCGTGGTCGCCTGCTCGGCGCGGGCCAGCGCGGGGAGCGCGACGTGGCCGACTACGTGCTCATCTACCGCGGCCATAAGCTCGGCGTGATCGAGGCCAAGAAGCGCGACTCTGAGGATACTGAAGGTCTCGGGCAGGCGAAGAAATACGCCGAGAAGCTGCAGGTCCGCTTCGCCTACTCCACCAACGGCGTCGGCATTTACCAAGTCGATATGCACACGGGGCGCGAGGATTACATCGCGGCCTACCCTACCCCGGAATCACTCTGGAACCAGACGTTCGCAGAACACAACATATGGCGCGAGCGCTTCGCCGCCGTGCCGTTTGCGGACAAGAGCGGCACGTGGCAGGCGCATTATTATCAGGACATCGCCGTCCGCAACGCTCTGGAGGCAATCGCCACTGGCAAGCCGCGTATTCTGTTGACGCTGGCGACAGGCACCGGCAAAACCTCCATCGCTTTTCAGATCTGCTGGAAGCTGTTTGAGAGCCGCTGGAACCTGAGCCGCAAGCCGACGCGGCGACCGCGCATCCTGTTTCTGGCCGACCGCAATACGCTGGCCAATCAGGCGTTCACGGAGTTTTCATCGTTTGCCGCATTCTCGGAAGACGCCTTGGTGCGCATCAGCCCGGACGAGATACGCAAGAAAGGGCGCGCGCTCACCAACGGCAGCGTCTTCTTCACGATCTTCCAGACCTTCATGACAGGCACGGATGCGCAGAGCCAGCCCGCACCCAATTTCGGCAGCTATCCGCCGGACTTTTTCGATTTCATCATCATCGACGAGTGTCATCGCGGCGGCGCCAATGACGAAAGCAACTGGCGCGGCATTCTGGAATATTTCTCACCCGCCGCGCAGCTGGGCCTCACCGCCACGCCCCGGCGCACGGACAATGTGGACACCTACCGCTATTTCGGTGAGCCAGTTTATGTGTATTCCCTGAAGCAAGGGATCAACGACGGATTCCTGACGCCGTTCAAGGTCAGGCAGATTGCTACAACCCTGGACGATTACGTCTACACCTCGGATGACGAGGTGATCGAGGGCGAGGTCGAGGGCGGCCGGCGATACGCCGAGGAGGATTTCAACCGCGTCATCGAGATCATGGCGCGCGAGAAGTACCGCGTGAAGCTGTTCATGGAACAGATCGACCCGCGCGAAAAGACCTTGGTGTTCTGCGCGACCCAGGCGCACGCGCTGGCGGTGCGGGATCTGATCAACCAGATTAAGGAAATCCGTGACCCGAACTATTGCGTGCGCGTGACGGCGAACGACGGCGCGCTCGGCGAGCAGCACCTGAAGACATTCAGGGACAACGACAAGACCATTCCCACCATTCTGACCACCTCGCAGAAGCTCTCCACCGGTGTGGATGCGCGCAACGTGCGAAACATCGTGCTGATGCGGCCGATCAATTCGATCATCGAGTTCAAGCAGATCATCGGGCGCGGCACGCGGCTGTTCGACGGCAAGGATTACTTCACCATCTACGACTTCGTGAAAGCCTACGAGCACTTCAACGATCCCGAGTGGGACGGCGAACCCATCGAGCCGGAGGAGCCGGCACCGAGGCCGAAAGACGTAAAATACGAAGACGAGGCGCAACCCGACGAGCGCGAATCGGGCAACGAAGATGAAGATGACGACCGCCCGCGCAAGAAGATCAAGATCAGGCTGGCTGACGGCAAGGAGCGCACGATCCAGCATATGATGGCGACCAGCTTCTGGGGGCCGGACGGCAAGCCGCTGTCGTCAGCAGAGTTTATGGATCGCATGTTCGGTGAGTTGCCCGCCCTGTTTCGTGATGAAGACGAGCTTCGCGAAATCTGGAGCCGGCCGGACACGCGAAAGGCGCTGCTGGAAAGCCTAGCCGAGAAAGGCTATGGCCGGACGCAACTGGCGGAGCTTCAGCAAATGGTCGACGCGGAAAACAGCGACCTGTTCGACGTGCTCGCCTATGTCGCGTACAAACTGCCGACGATGACGCGGGAGGAGCGCGCTTCCCGCTGCAAGGGGCGCAGCTACTCACAGTACGACTACAGGCAGCAAACGTTTCTGGACTTCGTGCTTTCGCAGTACGAGAAGGAAGGCGTGAGCGAACTGGATCAGGACAAATTGCACGCGCTGCTGGAACTCAAGTATCACAGCGTGAGCGACGCGGCGGTCGAGCTTGGCAGTGTCGCCGGGATTCGCGAGCTTTTCACGGGGTTCCAGCGGCATTTGTATGAACCGTGATCGATTGCTGTAAGCCGGCACTGACGGCCGGGCCGGCCACGATTTACAGGCAGCCAGCGGCACCCACCGTGCACAACCACAAGGCGGTTCGGCAAGGCAGAGCCCCCGGGCGAAGCCCGGGGGCTCGCATGTCTGCGTCAAGCCGTAGAATAACCGGCCTTGGCAGCGGGCTGTTGAGGGACGGCGGCGCCGCTGACGCCTTTGGCGATGCGATCGCCGATGTCCTTGTCGATGTTGCGCCAGTATTCGATGGCACGGGCCAGCACCGGCGGGGAGACGTCTTCCTTAAGATGACCGACCACGTTGGATACGAGCCGCGCGCGCGCGGCGTCGTCCAGCACCTTGCGGACCATCGTGCCGGCCTGACCCCAGTCGTCGTCGTCCTTGCGCAGCGTGTACGCGGTGCGCACCATCTCGCCGTCGGCCGCCCAGATCGCCGCCTCGGGATAGGTCGCCGCGTCGGCGGCGGGGCCGCCGTAGGAATTGGGCGCGTACACCGGGTCGGTGACGTTCTTCACGCGCATCACGCCGTCCTTCGAATAGCTGTGCACCGGCACCTTCGGCGCGTTGACCGGGATCTGCTTGTAGTTGACGCCCAGCCGGGCACGATGCGCGTCGGCGTAGGAAAACCCGCGGGCGAGCAGCATCTTGTCCGGGGACAGACCCGTGCCAGGAACCAGATTGTTCGGCTCGAATGCCGCCTGCTCGATCTCCGTGTGGTAGTCGCTGACGTTGCGATTCAGCGTCATCTTGCCGACCTCGATCAGCGGGTAGTCGCCGTGTGGCCACACCTTGGTCAGGTCGAACGGGTTGAAGCGGTAGGTCTTGGCGTCTTCGAACGGCATGATCTGCATCTTGAGCGTCCAGCTCGGATACTCACCGCGCTCGATGGCGTCGTATAGGTCACGCTGGTGGTAATCGGCGTCGGAGCCGGCCAGCTTATCGGCCTCCTCCTGAGTGAGAAAGTCGATGCCCTGGTCGGTCTTGAAATGATACTTCACCCAGTACCGCTCGCCGGCGGCGTTAACCCACATGTAGGCATGGCTGGAGTAGCCGTTCATGTTGCGCCAGGTCTTGGGGATGCCCCGGTCGCCCATCAGCCAGGTGACTTGGTGGGCGGACTCGGGCGATAGCGTCCAGAAGTCCCACTGCATGTCGTGGTCGCGCAGGTTGTTATTGGCGCGGCGCTTTTGCGAACGGATGAAGTGCTGGAACTTCATGGGATCGCGGACGAAGAACACCGGCGTGTTGTTGCCGACCAGGTCGAAGTTGCCTTCGGAGGTATAGAACTTTACTGCGAAGCCGCGCGGGTCGCGCCACGTGTCGGGGCTGCCCCGCTCGCCGGCCACGGTGGAGAATCGGATCAGCATGTCGGTTTCGGCACCAGGCTGGAACAGCGCGGCCTTGGTGTAGGCGCTGACGTCCCCGG